>NZ_VMKP01000002.1:0-595408 GCF_007625215.1 Spiribacter aquaticus
AATCCCTCCCTCTCCGCCAGACATAAAACAGGGGCCATCGGCCCCTTTTTTGTGTCTGATGCAGTGCTGGGGTTCGAGACCCCCGGAGCCAAGCAGATGTGGTTCGACCAATCGCCGGTAAGCGATTGGGACGCGTCGCGAAGCGATGCGCCCGAAGGGTGAGGCCCGGAGGGCCGAATCAATCCCTCCCTCTCCGCCAGACATAAAACAGGGGTCGTCGGGTAATCAGAAGCGGTATTCGAGTCCCGCCGATACGCTCGGGGTGTAGCGAAGGCTCTCGAACATGCTGCCCAGTCCGGTCTGATCGGAAAGATTCCGGGGCGTGTCGCCCTCCACCGTGTCGGTGCCGCGGACACTTTCAAAGGCAAGCCCCATGTCCAGCGATAATCCGAAACGCTCGTCGTCGGTGAAGTTGCTGTCCCAGCCAACCCCCAGATAAGTCTGGATGTTTTCTCGCTCGATCGCGGAGAACTGCCAGCTATCCTTTGCCGGATCCTGGTCGCCGTAGCGAGCGCCGCCGCGCATGCGCAGGCCCTCGTCGCTGAATGACCAGTCCACCAGTGCCGAGAAGGCGAACTCGTCGCTGAGGGCACCGAACCCGGATGAGGCGGGGCGCTCTGATGGCGTGCCGGAGTGGGTCACGCCAAACTGGATATCGAGTCGCTCATTGAGATGCGCAGTCAGCTCCTGACCGGCCGATGGCGCCAACTGCCAGTCGACGGGTTGCGCATAGGCTGGAGCCGCCATGGCAATGCATAGCGCCAATGCTCCGAATCCCCGCATTGTCATGGACTTGCCCGTCATGTCTCCATTATCACTCAATCGTCGGGCAAAGCGAACCCCTGTAGGCCTTCTTCCTACGGTAGACTGCCACTGAATTAACTGAGGATGACCGCAATGAGGCGTGTGCGCTCAATCGTCAAGGCAGGCTGCATGCTGGGATGCCTGGTGCTCTCCCCGGCGGTCACCGGCTTGACCTTCCCGCTGCCACCGGCCGGTACCGACGTCGTTGGACAGGTCCAGCGCATCGAAGCCGAAGCCGGCGATACGCTGCTGTCGCTTGGGCGGGAACACGGCATCGGGTATGAGGAGATGCGCCGTGCCAACCCCTCGGTGGATGTCTGGCTGCCCGGTGAGGGCACCGAGGTGGTCATCCCCAGTCGCTATATTCTTCCCCGCGGTGAGCGCGACGGGGTGGTGGTGAATGTCGCCGAGATGCGTCTCTACTACTATCCTGATGCCGAAGAGGCGGAGCAGGCGGTGGTGGAAACCTATCCCATCAGTGTCGGGCGGATGGACTGGAGCACACCGCTCGGCGAATCCCGGATCACCGAGAAAACCGAAGACCCGTACTGGTTTCCGCCGCAGTCGATTCTCACCGAGCGCCGGGAGCAGGGACGTCCTCTGCCGGATGCCGTGCCGCCAGGCCCGGATAATCCGCTGGGTCGGCACAAGATGCGCCTCGACATCCCCGGCGGCGCGTATCTCATCCATGGCACCAATGAGCCGCGCGGCATCGGCATGCGTGTGACCCATGGCTGCATTCGGATGTTTCCCGAGGACGTGGAATCGCTGTTCAATCGACTGCCGTCGGGTGCCTCGGTGCGCATCGTCAATCAACCGGTGAAAGCGGGCTGGGCGGCCGACGGATTGCTCATCGAGGCCCATCCGGTCCTGCCGGCGGAGGCCGAAAACGCCTACGACCCCATGAAACCCCCGCCGATGGAAAAGGCCGTGGAGGCGATTGCCCCGGTGCTCGATCGGCGGGCTGACCGCGTTGACCATCAGCGGCTGGCGCGTGCCATTGAAACGGCCGACGGAATGCCGGCACGGATTTCGCGCCGTGACGAAGTCGCTGGCTTTAATCTGAAGCGGCCATAAAAAACCCCGCATTAGCGGGGTTTGGTTCAGTCCGTTGCGAACGGGCTTACTTGTACATCGACTCCTCGAACATGCGATCGATCTTCTCGCTGTTCTCGTCGGCCTTGCGGTTGGCGTTGGCGGCGGAGGTCTCGGCACCCTCGGCGGTCATCATGGCCGTGCTGGCCTCATCCATCGCCGTGTCGGCGAGGCCGCGGACGTCGTCGATCTCGGCCTGCAGGTCGTCAATCGAGGTCTGCGACGCACAGCCCACCAGCAGGCCCATCGATGCGGCGGCGGCACTGAGTTTGAGCATGGTCTTCAGGGTCTGGCTCATTGGAAAACTCCTTCGTTTTTGTACAGTCATCATTCCGGTCGCGACATCACCAGCGATTTCGCGCCTCGAATGTCATCCGCATGATTGCGCGCCGTTCATCGACTTTCAACCCCCGGCGATTCACTCGATGATGACGGGGGTGCCGACGCGCACCCAATCCATGAGCGTTTCGATCTGCGCATTGGTCATGGCAACGCAGCCCTGGGTCCAATTGAATGCCTGGTGCACGCGGTGATCGCCGTTACCGATTCCGTGAAAACCGATGTGCCCCCGAGCGGCCCGTCCTGGGGGAACCGCCCCATCCGCAGACCGGCATCCAGGGTGTCCCAATAGGCCTCATCGCTGATCCTGCCCCGGGCGCGGGCCCGGTCGAGATGGCGCAGTGTCGGATAGTTGATGCCGATGAAACGGTGGAAACGGCTTTCCCGGTTGAAGTGCGTGATGCGGTATTCGCCGCGGGGTGTCGTCCCATCGCCATTCAGATGCAGGTCGGATACCCCACCGCGGCCGAACGCGATCTCCTCGAGTCGCAGGATGGACTCGTCGCCGCGCCGGATCTCGGTGATCCCGTCGCGGGTATCCACGTGCACCCAGATCCCCGAATGGGGTGCGGACGAGGCACCGGCAGCACTGCACGTCACAAGACCGAAAACCAGCAACAGGGTCATGGCGCGCCGCCGTGGCCCGGGTAATGCGATCATGGGAGATACCGGTAGAGCGAGGCGGTATCGAAGGGCCACCGGAGCACACCCTCGCGGGCATCGCACGCCACCACCGGGATGGCCGTTGCGTAGGCGGCCTCGGCGGCGGGGTCGTCCATGATGTCGATGCACTCGATGCGCAGGCCACGGCGCCGGGCCACTGGATCGAGTAGCGCCAGGGCCTGGTCGCAGAGATGACAGCCAGAAGTCGTGTAAAATCGCACCAATGACATCGCGTATCCGCAATCCTGAAGTCAGTGTCGATCATAGCGCGTCGCGCCCGGCGATGCGCACTACGCCGGGTCGAGCGCTCAGCGTGGCGCCAATGATGGACTGGACTGACCCCGCCTGTCGCTACCTGCTGCGGTTGATCACGCGGCGGACGCTTCTTTACACCGAGATGGTCCCCGCCCAGGCCCTCTGGTACGGGCGTGCCGAGCGCTTTCTCAAGGGTCATCCGACTGAGGCGCCGGTCGCGCTGCAGCTCGGTGGCAGCGACCCTGCGCAGCTCGCTTACGGCGCGGCACTGGCCAGCGAGTGGGGCTATGACGAGGTCAACCTGAACGTCGGCTGCCCGAGCGACCGCGTCCAGTCAGGGCGCTTTGGCGCCTGTCTGATGCGCGAGCCGCAGTTGGTCGGTGAGCTGGTCGCCGCCATGCGCGAGGCCACGCAGCTACCCGTGACCGTCAAATCGCGGATCGGGGTCGATGACATGGATGACTACGCGGCCCTGCAGGGGTTCGTCGCCGCGATTGTCGCGGCGGGCTGTGATGGACTCACGGTGCATGCCCGAAAGGCCTGGCTGCAGGGCCTGTCGCCCAAACAGAACCGCGAAGTGCCGCCGCTGCGCTATGCCCGGGTGAGCGCGCTCAAAGACGATTTCCCGGCGCTGCCGATTGTGCTCAACGGCGGCATCCGTGACCTGGATACGGCGGTTTCGTGGCTGGACCGGCTGGATGGGGTCATGATCGGGCGCGAGGCCTACCACAATCCCTGGCTGCTGGCGGCGGCCGATGCCCGGGTTTTCGGCGAGGCGGGGACCCCACCGCCCGAACGCGAAGCGGTGGCGCGCGCCTACCGGGACTACGTCGCCCGACACTGGCGCGACGGGGTGCCGGTCACGCGCTTCACCCGTCACCTGTCGGGGCTGTTCCAGGGGCTGCCGGGGGCGCGGATCTGGCGACGGGCGCTGAGTGAGGGGGGCGCGGTGACGGGTGCCGGCCCCGAGGTCATCGATCAGGCGCTGGCGGCGCGGCATCGGGCGGTGGGTGAGACGCCGGTGTCGGCAGGCTGAAAAAGCGCCGGGCGTTCGCGCTGGTCCAGGCCGCGAGGCAGGCGGGCGACTCATCGCGAAGCGCGGCGACCGCGTCCACCACATGGGGCAGATAAGCCGGTTCATTGCGTCGTTTGACCGCCGGCTGGCGCACCGGCTTCGGCAGGAGGAAGGGCGCGTCGGTCTCGACCATCAGGCGATTGGCGGGGATCTCCGCCACCCCCTCGCGCAGGGCCGCGCCGCGTCGCTCGTCGCTGATCCAGCCGGTGATGCCGAAATGCAGATCCAGCGCGCAGCAGGCTTCGATCATGGCGACGTCACCGGTAAAGCAGTGCAGCACCGCGCCCGGCAGGGCGGAACGGTGGTCTCTCAGGATGGCGAGAAAGTCGGCCTCGGCATCGCGCTGGTGTAGAAACACCGGGCGCTGGTGATCCACCGCCAGGCGCAGCTGTGCTTCGAAGGCGGCGCGCTGGTCGGTGCGGGGTGAAAAGTCGCGGTTATAATCCAGCCCGGTCTCACCGACCGCGACCGTGGCCGGGGCATCCAGCAGCGTCGCCAGCGCCTGACTGCTGGCATGGGACCAGTCTCGGGCATGATGGGGGTGAACACCGGCGGTCGCGGCCATGAAGCCCGGGTGGCGGGCGGCCAGCGCCGTCGCGGCGCGGGACTCGTCGAGGCTGACGCCGGTGAGGACCATGCCGCTCACGCCGGCGCCGATGGCGCGCTCGATCACTGCATCGCGATCGGTATCAAAGCGGGCGTGGGTGAGGTTGACGCCGATATCAATCAGGTCACTGTACTGCATGGCCGCATTCTGCTGGAATTTCGGGTGATGATGAACATGGATGAAGGGATGGACCGTCGGCCGATGAGCTGGGTCGGCGACTGGAGTGGACGCCGCCGCGCCCTGACGCCGGAACGGACTGCGCTGATCGACCCCGGCAGTGGCCGTCGGTTGAGCTATCAGCAGCTCGACGATCGCGCCCGCCTGTGGGCACGCTGGATGCGGGATGAAGCCGGGCTGGATGGCGGCGACACCGTCGTGCTGATCACCCGCAATCGGCTCGAAGCCGTAGAGCTGTTTCTGGCGGCGGGCAAGATCGGAGTGATCATTGCCCCGGTCAGTCATCGCCTGACCGCCGGCGAGGCCACCGCGCTGGTCGACCGGCTCGACCCGGCGTGGCTGGTGGTGGACGAGGCGCTGGCCGACTTCGCCGCTACGCTGGAAGGACGGGCTCAGCAGCGTCCCTGGCTGCGCTTTGGGGCCGCCAGCGGCCCAGCCGAGCAGGCCCTGGCCCGGCAGCGCTCGGAACCCGTCAATCGCCCCCTGGCACTGGCCGACCCCTGCCTGCGCGTGCACACCGGCGGCAGCACCGGGCTGCCCAAGATCTGCGAGGTCAGTCATCGGCAGATGGTCTGGAACGCCGTGGAACTGATGGTGGCTGCGGATGGCGCGCTGGCGCAGCGCCGCGAGCTGGTGCTGTTCCCGCTTTTCCATATTGGTGGCTGGAATACGGTTCTACCCATTCTCTATGCCGGCGGCTGCGTCGTGATGCCGGATGCCTTCGATCCGCCGGCGGTCCTGCGCGCCATCGACGAGCAGCGCATCAACCATTTCGGTGCCGTCGAGGCCATGCTCCAGGCACTCGCGGCCAGTCCCGGTTTTGCCGACCACCCGCTCACTTCGCTGGAGGCCATCACCACGGCGGGCGCCGCCTGTTCGGAATCCAGCATGACGCCGTTTCTCGAGCGTGGCATCACCGTGCGCCAGTCCTACGGCCTGACCGAGGCGGGGCCCTCCAATTTCGTCAATGCCGATGGCCGCGCCGACGAGATGACCGCCACTGACCGCGCCAGTATCGGGACCGCTTTCTTTCACACCGACTACCGCATCGTCGACCCCGAGCGTCTGACGCCGGTGGCGGTGGATACACCGGGCGAGCTGCAGTTGCGCAGTCCCCACGATTTCGATGGCTACCTCGACGACCCGGCCGCCACGGCAGCGCGCTGGACCCCGGATGGCTGGATCCGCAGCGGCGATCTGGCCCGCGAGGATGCCGCGGGGCGTGTGTTCATCGTCGGTCGGATGGACAACGTCATCGTCAGTGGCGGCGAGAACATCGCGGCCGAGGAGGTCGAGAGCACTCTGCTGCAGCACCCCGCGGTCACCGCTGCGCTGGTGTTCGGCGTGCCCGATCCGCACTGGGGCGCACGGCCGGTGGCGTGGGTGACCGGTCCCGGTCGCGTGCCCACCGATGAAGTCGGTGAATGGCTGCACGGCCGGCTTGCCCGGTTCAAGCACCCGGCCCTCATCGAGGCCGTCGGTGAGCTGCCGCGGACTGGCGCCGGCAAACTCGATCGTCAGGCCGCTCGACACCAATACGACCAGCAGACCCCGGGAGCCCTTTCATGAATCCATCGCGCATCCTGATCATCGCCGGCTCGGACGCCGGTGGAGGGGCGGGCATCCAGGCCGATATCAAGACCGTCACGGCGTTGGGCGGTTATGCGATGACCGCCGTCACGGCACTGACGGCGCAGAACACCTGTGGCGTTCAGGGTGTGGTCGGTGTCGAGCCGGCCTTCATCCGCGAGCAGATCCGCTCGGTGGTATCGGATCTGGGGGTGGATTGTGTGAAAACCGGGATGCTCCACGATGCCGCCGTCATTGATGCGGTGGCCGACGAGCTGCAGCGCGGCGCGGCGCATGTCCCATGGGTCGTCGACCCGGTGATGGTGGCGCAGAGCGGTGCGCGGCTGGTGGGCGAGGGGGCCATGGCCCGCCTGCGCAGCGCGATCATGCCGCAGGCGCGGCTCATCACCCCGAATCTGCCCGAGGCGGCGGCGTTGCTGGGCAGGCCCATCGACCACGTCGGCGATATGGAAGATGCCGCGCGGGCGCTGCTGGCGTTTGGGCCCAAGGCCGTGCTGCTCAAAGGGGGGCATCTTGGCGGCGGGCAGCTGACCGATGTGCTGGCCACCGCCGATGGCTGCGAGCGCCTCGAGCATGCCCGCATCGACACCCGCAGCGACCACGGCACCGGTTGCACGCTGGCGTCGGCCATCGCCGAAGGCCTGGGTCGGGAACTCCCGCTGGCCCATGCCGTCCATCGAGGCAGGAATTACCTGCAGCGGGCCCTGGCCACTGCCACGCCGCTGGGAGCAGGGCATGGACCGGTCAATCACGCCCACACCGTGGCGGCCTTCGGGCTGACCCCAACAGGACGATAGCGGTTACCATGGCGCCATGATCAGACTCTCCGCAAAAAGCCGTTATGCCGTCAGCGCCCTGTTGCACCTGGCGGTGCACAACCAAGCGGGGGCGGTTCCGCTGGCTGAGATCTCGGTCTGCCAGGGCATTTCCATGTCCTACATTGACCAGATCTTCTGGAAACTGCGCCGGGCCGGTTTGGTTCGCGGGACACCCGGACCGGGGGGCGGTTATCGCCTGGGTCGGTCACCTGAGTCGATCGCCATGGGCGAGGTCATTACGCTGATGGACGGGCAGGGCGGCCCCCGACGGGCTACCTCGGCGCTCGATGAGCGTCTCTGGGCGGGACTGGCCGAGCGCATCGAGACCTTCCTCAATGGCATCACCCTGGCGGACTTTGCGGCCCGCCCGGACGTCCGTGAAGCGCTGCTTGACCAGTATGCGGGTGGCAGCTGGCGCTGTGACGTCTGCGGTGCGCTCTCCACGCGCCAGCAGCCCATCGGGGGGTCGCAGGCATGACCTACGTGGTCACCGAATCCTGTGTGCGTTGCCGCTACACCGACTGTGTCGAGGTCTGTCCGGTGGATTGCTTTCATGGCGGGCCGACGATGCTGGTCATCGACCCGCAGGAGTGTATCGACTGCGCGGTTTGTGTCGCGGAGTGCCCGGTGGATGCCATCTATCCGGATGATGAGGTACCCGCCGATCAGCAGGACTTCATCGCCCTCAATGCCCGCCTGGCCCAGCAGTGGCCGGTCATCAACCGTCGTGAGGAGGCGCCCGCCGACGCCGCAGACTGGGAGTCGGTGACCGACAAGCGCGACCAGATCGAGGAGTAGGCCGTCGGGCGGGCCTAGCGATCCTCCGTCGTCAGGCCGTAGCGCCGTTCGACGTAGTCCTCGACGATCTTCTTGAACTCATCGGCGATGGCGTCGCCCTTGAGCGTGACCGTCTTCTCGCCATCGATATAGACCGGCGCTACCGGTTTTTCGCCGGTGCCCGGCAGGCTGATGCCGATGTCCGCCTGACGGCTCTCGCCGGGCCCATTCACCACGCAGCCCATCACCGCCAGGCTCATCGACTCGACGCCCGGATAGCGATCGCGCCATTCGGGCATGCGATCGCGGACGTGGGTCTGGATTTCGTCGGCCAGTTCCTGGAAGTAAGTACTGGTGGTGCGGCCACAGCCCGGGCATGCCGCGACCAGCGGGGTGAAGCTGCGCAGCCCCATGGTCTGGAGGATCTCCTGGGCGACCACCACCTCCTGGGTCCGGTCGCCACCCGGCTCGGGGGTGAGCGAAATGCGGATCGTATCGCCAATACCCTGCTGCAGGAGGACGGACAGCGCGGCGGTGGATGCGACGATGCCCTTGGAGCCCATTCCCGCTTCGGTGAGGCCCAGATGCAGCGGGTAGTCGCAGCGCGCGCCCAGGTCCTGGTACACGCTGATCAGGTCCTGCACCCGACTCATCTTGCAGGAGATGATGATGGCGTCGTGGGGCAGGCCAATGGCCTCGGCCCGCTCGGCACTCTCCAGCGACGAGACCACGACTGCGTCGCGGGTGACCGTCTCCGGGGGCTTGGGCTCGGCGCGGCGGGCGTTTTCGTCCATCAGCCGCGAGAGCAGGTCCTGGTCGAGGCTGCCCCAGTTCACACCGATCCGCACCGGCCGATTCATGTCGCGCGCCAGCTCTATGATCTCGGTGAACTGCGGGTCGCGACGGCTGCCCTTGCCGACGTTGCCGGGGTTGATGCGCCACTTGCCCAGCGCTTCGCCGCAGGCGGGCACGGCGCGCAGCAGACGATGACCATTGAAGTGGAAATCGCCCACCAGGGGCACGTCGATGCCCATGTCGTCGAGCCGCTCGCGGATCCGCGGGACGGCGCGCGCGGCGTCCTCGTTGTTCACGGTGATGCGCACCAGCTCGGAACCCGCGCGTGCCAGATCCGCCACCTGGATGGCCGTACGGATCTCGTCCACCGTGTCGGTATTGGTCATGGACTGCACCACCACCGGGGCATCGCCGCCGACCGTGACGTTGCCGACCTTGACCGGCACACTGTAGCGCCTGTGATATCCGGGTATCTCGTTCATATCGCCATCATAAAGGAAGGAAACCGCATGATCGACGTCTATAGCTGGCCGACACCGAATGGTCACAAAGTCCATATCGCCCTCGAGGAGATGGGGCTCGATTACACGGTCCACGGGATCAATATCGGTCAGGGTGACCAGTTCACCGAGGACTTCCTGGCCATCAGCCCCAACAACAAGATCCCGGCCATCGTCGACGCGCAGGGCCCGGACGGCGATTCGATCTCCGTGTTTGAGTCGGGAGCGATCCTGATGTATCTGGCCGAAAAGACCGGCATGCTTTTACCGACCGAGCCAAGAGCCCGCTATAACACACTGGAATGGTTGATGTTTCAGATGGGCGGGCTGGGGCCGATGCTGGGCCAGGCCCATCACTTCCGGCAGTACGCGCCGGAGCGGATCGATTACGGCATCAACCGGTACACCCAGGAAGCCAGCCGCCTGTACGCGGTCATGGACCGCCGTCTCGCCGACCACGAGTGGCTGGCGGCGGACACCTACACCATTGCCGATATCGCGAGCTATCCGTGGATCCGCCCGCACGACAACCAGGGCCAGTCGCTGACTGACTATCCCCACCTCAAGCGCTGGTATGACGCCATCAGCGAACGCCCGGCGGTACAGCGGGGGGTGGCGGTGCTCGCCGATTCCCGGCCTGCCCAACTGGATGACGCCGCCAAGGAGCAGCTCTTCGGCGCCAGCCAGTACCAGCGACGGTGAGGGGGATCGACGCACTGCTGGCGGTCATGGCGCAGCTGCGCGACCCGGTGGCGGGCTGCCCCTGGGATCGTGAGCAGGATCTGCGCAGCCTCGTGCCGCATACCCTGGAGGAGGCCTACGAGGTGGCCGATGCCATCGAACGGGACGATCCGGCGGCGATCCCCGATGAACTGGGGGATCTGTTGTTCCAGGTGGTGTTCTGCGCCGAGATCGGCCGCGAGACGGGACGGTTCGACTTCGACTCGATTGCCCGGGGCATGACCGACAAGCTCGTCCGCCGGCACCCGCATGTCTTTGCCGGACGCCAGGAGACCACCGCCAGCGGCCAGCGTGCCACCTGGGAGGCGATCAAGGCCGATGAGCGATCCGCCCGCGCCGCGGGTGAGGCGCCTCCCGGCGCTCTGGACGATGTCCCACTGGCCCTGCCGGCGCTCACGCGCAGTCGCAAGCTCCAGTCCCGGGCGGCTCGGGTGGGCTTCGACTGGCCCGAGCCGCACCAGGTCATCGACAAGCTGCGCGAGGAGCTCGCCGAGCTGGAGGAGGCACTTGACCACCAACCCCCGGATCAGCGCCATATCCACGAGGAAATGGGTGATCTGCTCCTCGCCTGCGTCAATCTCTCGCGGCGCATCGGTGTCGATGCCGAGCAGGCCTTGCGGGATGGCAACGCCAAGTTCGAGCGCCGCTTCCGCGGGCTTGAAGCGATCCTGGCGGCGGCGGACGAGCGGCCCGAGACCGTCGGGTTTGATCGACTGGAATCGGCCTATCAGCAGGCGAAGGCGCAGGACGGGCCCGGCCCGGGTGTCGCGGACGCCGACTGAACAGGGCCCGAGCGGTTGTTGTCAGGGTTGATAGCCGGGTCGGATCCCTGATCCGCTAAACATGAGCGAAACAAAGGAGTCATCATGAGTTTGACCGAAAAACACTGCACGCCCTGTCAGGGGGGGATCGACCCCATGACCCGTGAGGCCGCCGAGCGTTATCTGGCGGATGTGCCGGGCTGGACGCTCAACGACGATGCCACCCGGATCACCCGGTTGTTCAAGACCGGTGATTTCGCCAAGGCCCAGGCGGTGGCCAATAAGGCGGGTGACGTGGCCGAGCAGGAGGACCACCACCCCAACATCCGATTCGGCTATGGCTGGTGTGAGGTCGAAATCCACACCCACGCCATCGGCGGGCTGCATGAAAACGACTTCATCTACGCCGCCAAGGTCAACGAGGCGGTCGACGGCTAACGTGACCAGTCGCCGGACCGTCCACCGCGTTTGTGGATGAGTCGGACGCCCTCGATCGTCATGCCGCGATCGAGGGCCTTGCACATGTCGTAGACCGCCAGCAGTGCGACCTGCACCGCGGTCAGTGCCTCCATTTCGACGCCGGTCGCGCCCCGCGTGGCGGTTGTGGCCTCGGCACGGACCGCCGCTGCTTCGGTGTCGACGTCAAGCGCAACTTCGACGCGCGAGAGTGACAGCGGATGGCACAGCGGTATCAGCTCCGCCGTGCGCTTGGCCGCCATGATCCCGGCGATTCGTGCGGTGGCCAGTGCATCGCCCTTGGCCAGTTCGCCCTGCTGCAGCGCGGCGAGCGCCGGAGCGGCCATCCGGATCCAACCCTCGGCGATGGCCACCCGGTCGCTGGCGGCCTTCTCGCCGATATCCACCATGTGCGCCTCACCGTGGGCGTTGAGATGAGGCAGCTCGCTCACGCCGGCGCTCTCAGCGAGTACTTGCGCGAGACGCCCAGGTCATCGTCCAGCTCGTAGACCAGCGGATCGCCGGTGGCGATTTCGACGCCGGTGATGGCCTCGTCGGAGATCCCCTCCAGGTGCTTGACCAGGGCGCGCAGGCTGTTGCCATGCGCGGCGATCAGCAGCGTCGGGTACTGCTGCAGTGCGGGTACCAGATCGCTGCGCCAGTACGGCAGCACCCGGGCGAGGGTGTCCTTGAGGGACTCGGTGGCGGGCAGTCGACTCGGATCCAGATCGGCATAGCGGGGATCGTGGCGGGGATGGCGCTCGTCGTCGACCGCCAGTGCCGGCGGTGGCGTGGCAAAGCTGCGCCGCCAGACATGCACCTGCTCATCGCCGTACTGCTCGGCGGTCTCCGCCTTATCGAGGCCGGTGAGCGCGCCGTA
This sequence comes from Spiribacter aquaticus, assembly GCF_007625215.1. NCBI lineage: Bacteria > Pseudomonadati > Pseudomonadota > Gammaproteobacteria > Chromatiales > Ectothiorhodospiraceae > Spiribacter > Spiribacter aquaticus. The sequence goes on from NZ_VMKP01000002.1 coordinate 12,334, forward strand.
GTGGCGCTCATTGAGACGCCAGTCCTTGACCATCGGGATCCACAGCCGCTCGAGCACATCCAGACTCATGAAGCCGGTGCGGATGGCGCGGGTGAGCACCGAGGTATACACCGCATCAGGCAGGATCCCGGCGTCGCGCATCAAGCTGCCGGCGGCGGTGGCCTCGTCGCGGCCCTTATCGCTCAGGTCGACATCATGCCAGCCGGTGAAGCGGTTCTCGAGATTCCAGACACTCTGGCCGTGGCGCAGCAGAATGAGACGTCGCATGGTCGGTTTGCCCCCGTTCGTCGTTGTCGTTGGCCGGGTAGGGTAGCATTGCAGACAGGGCAGAGAGGGATCCGCGATGCGTGAAGGGATAGCGATTTCGTTGCCGCAGCAGCAGCTCGTGGTACAGCGTGATGGCCGTACCCGACTGACGCTGCCGGTTTCCACGGCGGCGGCCGGCGCCGATGAGCGTGAGGGCAGCGGCGGCACACCGCGGGGCTGGCATCGCATCCGGGCCATGATCGGCGCCGACGCGGCCCCGGGAAGCGTATTCGTCGGGCGGCGGCCCACCGGCGAGTGTTATAGCGAGGCGCTGCGCCGCGCCCATCCCCGGCGTGACTGGATCCTGACCCGCATCCTCTGGCTGTGCGGCGAGGAGCCCGGCCGCAATCGCGGGGGCAACGTCGACACCCAGCGCCGCCTGATCTACATCCATGGCACGCCGGATTCCGAGCCCATGGGCGTGCCGCGCTCGCACGGTTGCATCCGGCTGCACAGCGCCGCCGTGATGACCCTGTTCGATCTCTGCCGGCCCGGCATGCCGGTGTGGATCGGGGCGCAGTGATGCGCGGGCCACTGATGCTCGGCGTTGAAGGCCTGGAGTTGCTCGGTGAGGAGCGCGAGCGACTCCGCCACCCGGCGGTGGGGGGCGTCCTGCTGTTCAGCCGTAACTTTGATAACCCCGCCCAGGTTACTGATTTGACGCGCTCCATCCGTGCGCTCCGCAGCCCCCCGCTGGTCATCGCCGTTGATCAGGAGGGCGGTCGGGTACAGCGCTTTCGGGAGGGCTTGACGCCGTTGCCCGCCATCGGCCGCCTCGGTCGCGCCGCCGCGGACGCCCCGGCTCTGGCGCGCGAGACCGCCCGCGCCGCTGGCTGGGTGATGGCGGCCGAGCTCCGCGCGCTGGGTGTCGATTTCAGCTTTGCCCCGGTGCTCGATCTGGACCGGGGCGTCAGTCAGGTCATCGGCGACCGGGCCTTTGGGGCGGATCCGGCGACGGTGGCGGCCCTCGGGCTTGCCTGGCAGCGCGGTGTGCGCGCGGCGGGATCGGTGTGTGTGGGCAAGCACTTCCCCGGTCATGGTGGTACCGCGCCGGACTCCCACGAACAGACCGTCGATGACCCGCGCCCGCTGCCGGACCTGGTGCATGCCGACCTGCTGCCGTTTCGCCGCCTGATCGACAACGGACTGGCGGCGGTCATGATGGCGCATGTGCGGTTTCCGGCCTTCGACGCCGAGCCGGCGGGGTTTTCGGCGGCCTGGATCGATTACCTGCGGCGTTCGCTGGGTTTTCAGGGGGCCATTTTCACCGATGATCTCGAAATGGCGGCGGCAGCGGCCGTCGGCGACCGGCTCGAGCGGGCGCGGCGCGCCATGGCGGCCGGGTGTGACATGGTGATGTTCGGCAACGCCGGCCGGGCGATCGACCCGATCCTCGAGCGTCTGCCGCGCCCCGATCCGCTCACGGCCCTTCGCCTGGCGCGTCTGCAGGGGCGCGATGGCCCCGATCTGGCGGGTTTTCATGCCAGCGCCGAGTACCGTCAGGCACGATCGTTGCTGGCGGCCCTGTAGGGGGCCCGCTATACTGGCGGGTTATCAATCACTGGAGCGATGACGATGACGCAGGGCGTGGAACTGACAGCGGAACAGTTGGCCGGGGTGCTCGAGCGGGCGGAATGCCTGCATGATGCCGCCGCCATCGAGACGGCACTGAACCATCTGGGTGAGCGGATCAGTGCCGATCTGGCCGACGCCCGGCCGCTGGTGCTGGGCGTGATGACGGGCGCTATCGTGCCCATGGGGCGTCTGCTCAACCGCCTCGACTTCCCGCTGGAGATCGACTATATCCACGCGACGCGCTATCACAAGACCACCACCGGGCGGGAACTGGTCTGGCTCGCGCGGCCGCAGACGCCATTGCGCGATCGGCACGTCCTGCTGGTGGACGACATCCTCGACGAAGGCCACACCTTCCGCGGCCTGATCGACGAATGCCGCGAGCATGGCGCGGCATCGGTTCACACGGCCGTTCTCGCCGACAAACCGAACGCCGCCCGGGTGCCGGGACTGGCCGCGGATTATGTCGGACTCACCGTGCCCGAGCGCTACGTGTTCGGCTCGGGAATGGACTACAAGGGTTATCTGCGCAACGTCGACGCAATCTATGCCGCCCATCCCGAGGATGAGGATTAATCCGCTTCGATGCGCTCGACGCGGACGATCACCCCAAGCGCCGGATGATCGAAGTAGTGCGGGTTGTCGCCGCGCAGGCGCTGACTCTGGCTGAGTGTCCAGTGCGTCTCGGGGTCGGGCGTCTGACGCAGTTCAACCCGGGCATGGAGAAAGCGCTCGCGATAGACCTGGATGATGCCATCGAATCCGGGCATTGAATCAATCCGCGGAAGGGCCACCCATTGGGCCGAATCCTCGCCGACTCCGGGCTGATCCCAGCCGCCATGCCAGAGGACCTTGTAGCCCGGCGTCCCATCAATGCGCCGCGCGGCGGCGCCGAGGGTCTCATCCGCGACGGGCAGGCGTGGATACCCCAGCTGCCCGACATCGGGATCGCGCAGCGGCCACGCCATTGCCGGGGGCAGGGGCGTCGGGTCACTGGCGGGCGCCTCGACCCGCTCCCCGTCCACCGGCGGCTGACTGAATACGACGACCTCCACCGCGTAGCGTGGCGGCTCGTCAGCGGCCTCCGCCGGGGCCTGTGACTGCGCCAGCACGGTGGGACCGGGCAGCGCCAGGGCGGCTGCCAGGGTCAGTGCACGCAGTGATCGATTCATGCCGCTTCCTTCATGGCCATGGCCTCCAGCAGCCAGTCCACCAGCTCGATCCGTGCCGCGGCGGTTTCGGTTTCGCGCTTGAAGCGTAGCCGCTCCTGGCCCTCCAGCCGGTAGATGGCGGGCTGCTCCTGGACCAACCGCACCAGGGCGCCGGCATCCACCTGCGGCGCATCGCCGAACTGCACCACACCGCCGCCGGGGCCCACTTCAAAGCGGGTGATGCCCATCGCCTGTACCTGCTGGCGGATTCGGGCGATCTCCATCAGGTTGCGCGCGGGTTCGGGCAGCAGCCCGAAACGATCGATCATTTCCACCTGCAGTTCGCGCAGCGCCTCGCCGGTCTCGGCATTGGCAATGCGTTTGTACATCACCAGCCGGGTATGCACATCCGGGAGGTAGTCCTCGGGGAGCAGGGCGGGGATATGCAGCTCCACATCGGCACTCTGCTCTAGGGGGGCTTCCAGGGCCGGTTCTTTGCCGGCCTTGAGGGACTTCACGGCGCGGTCGAGCAGATCACTGTAGAGGTTGAAGCCCACCTCGTGGATCTGTCCGCTCTGGCCTTCGCCGAGCAGTTCACCGGCGCCGCGGATTTCCAGATCATGGCTGGCGAGGGCAAAGCCGATGCCCAGGTCTTCGAGCGACGCGATCGCGTCGAGGCGCTTCACCGCATCGGCGGTCTGGCTACGCCGCGGGGGCGCGATCAGATAGGCGTAGGCCCGATGGTGGGATCGACCCACCCGGCCACGCAGCTGATGCAGCTGAGCCAGACCCAGACGATCGGCGCGATTGATGATGATGGTGTTGGCGGTGGGTACATCGATGCCGCTTTCGATGATTGTGCTGCACACCAGGATATTGAAGCGCTGGTGGTAGAAGTCGAGCATCACCCGCTCGAGGTCACGCTCGGGCATCTGTCCGTGGGCGATCGCGACGCGCGCTTCGGGCAGGAGCTCGCCGAGGGTCTCGGCAGCCCGTTGAATGCTCTCGACATCGTTGTGCAGGAAGTACACCTGCCCCCCACGATGCAGCTCGCGCAGGCAGGCCTCCCGGATCGTGGTGTCATCCCATTCGTTGACGAAGGTCTTGACCGCCAGCCGCCGCGCCGGCGGTGTCGCGATGATCGACAGGTCCCGCAGCCCCGCCAGCGACATGTTCAGAGTGCGGGGAATGGGCGTGGCGGTGAGGGTGAGGACGTCCACGTTGGCGCGCAGCCGCTTGAGTGCCTCCTTCTGACGCACCCCGAAGCGATGTTCCTCGTCAATGATCATCAGCCCCAGGCGCTTGAAGCGCACGGACTGCTGGAGCAGTTTATGGGTACCAATGACCACATCGACCCGACCCTCGTTGAGCGCTTCAAGGGTCTTCGCCTGCGCCTTGGCGGACTGAAACCGCGAGAGCTGCTCGATGCGGACCGGCCAGTCCGCGAATCGATCGATGAAGTTCTGATAATGCTGCTGGCAGAGCAGCGTCGTGGGCACCAGCACGGCCACCTGGCGGCCTGACTGGATGCCCGCGAACGCCGCGCGCATGGCGACTTCAGTCTTGCCAAAGCCCACATCACCACAGACCACGCGGTCCATCGGCCGGGACTGCTGGAGATCCTGCAGGACAGCATGAATCGCGGTCTGCTGATCGGGGGTCTCTTCAAAGGGAAACTGCGCGGCGAACTGCGCGTAATCGTCCGCTGGCACGACATGCGGCTCGCCCTGCTGCGCCTCACGCCGGGCATAGATGTCGAGCAGTTCGGCAGCCACATCACGGGCCTTCTGGGCGGCGCGCCGGCGGGCCTTCTCCCACTGCCCGCTGCCGAGTCGGTGGACGGGCGCCGCCTCGTCATCCGCGCCGGTGTAGCGGCTGATCAGATGCAGCGACGCCACCGGGACATAGAGCTTGTCGCCCCCCGAGTACTCAAGGGTGAGGAATTCGGTCTGCACGCCATCCACCGCCAGTGTCTGGAGCCCTTGGTAGCGGCCAATGCCATGCTGTTCGTGGACTACCGGTGCGCCGATCGACAGATCGGTGAGGTCGCGGATGATGGCGTCGGGGTCGCGGTCCGGGGAATGCTTGCGCCGTCGGCGCTGTTCCGCACGCTCACCGAGCAGGGCGGTTTCGGGGACGACGGCGAGGCCCGCATCGGGCAGGCTGAAGCCCTCGTCCAGCGGCGCGACGGTCAACGCCAGGGCGGGCTGCTCGGCGACAAAGGCGGACCAGTCACCGACTTCCCGGGGCTGCAGCCCGGCGGCCTGAAGACGCTCGCGAAAGGCCTCGCGCCGGCCGGCGGTCTCGGCGGTCAGGAGCACGCCACCCTCGAACCGCTCGATGAACGCCCGCAGTGCGGCCATCCCGCTGTCATCCCCGGGCGTGCTGCGCAGATCCGGCAACGCCCGGGCGGGCAGCGCACGATCGCGGCCATGCGTGGCCGTCCGCCCGGTCTCCACCGGCAGCGCCACCTGCGCGCGGTGATTCAGCCCCTCGCGCACGGCATCCGGGGACAGATAGAGCTCGTCCGGGGTGAGCAGCGGGCGCTCGCGATCATGCCGGCGCTGCTCGTAGCGCTCGCCAATCTGCGACCATTCCGACTCGAGCTGGTCATCCACCGAGCCCACGCGCATGGCCAGCGTGCCGGCCGGCAGGTAGTCAAACAGCGTCGCCGTCGACTCGAAGAAAAGCGGCAGGTAGGCCTCAATGCCGTTGGGGATGTGACCGTCACTGACCGACTGGTAGATGGGACTCGCTGTCGGGTCGCCCTCGAAGCGGGCTCGATATTCGCGCCGGAAGTGCCGGATACCCGCCTCATCGGTGGGGAATTCATGGGCGGGCAGCAGCTCGACATTTTCGAGCCGGTCGATGCTGCGCTGCGTCTCCGGATCGAAGCGGCGGATTGTGTCGATTTCGTCATCGAACAGATCGACGCGATAGGGGGCTTCGGCCCCCATCGGATAGAGGTCGAGAATCGCCCCGCGAACGGCGAACTCACCATGCTCGAGCACCTCGGAGACACAGCGATAGCCACTTGCCTGCAGCGATGTGCGCATCGCCTCGAGGTTGAGGGACTGGCCGGTGGCGAGCCGGATCACGGTCGCCTCGAGGAAGGTCGGCGGCGCGATGCGCTGCATGAGCGTCGCCGCCGGCACGATCACCACACCCTGGGTTTTGCGGGGCAGACGGTGCAGGGCCCGCAGGCGCTCGGAGGTAATGTCCTGATGGGGCGAGAAGATGTCGTAGGGGAGGACTTCCCAGTCGGGCATCAGCTCAATGTCATCGACACCGAAAAACCGCAGTCCGCGGCGCAGTTCCTCGGCCTCGACCATGCCGGGCGTGATCAGCAGCAAGGCGCTGTCATGCCGCTGGGCGGTCTCGGCGATGGCGAGTGCCCGCGCATCACCGGCCAGACCCAGCCAGTCCTGGCGGTCGCCGGCGCGCACGGGTCGGTCGTTGTGGATGAGCAGCGGATCGGTTAGGGCCATGAATATGCGGGTCACTGACGGTCGAATGCGAAGTCTACCCAATGCGGCGATCGCGGGAAACGGGATGATCGCCGGGCAGGCAGGGGTTAGACTGCCAACATGGAGTATCAAGCGCCGCTTATCGCCGGCACCCTGCAGCGTCGCTACAAGCGCTTCCTGGCGGATATCAGCCTCGACAGCGGCGAGTCGATCACCGCCCATTGTCCGAACACGGGGTCGATGCTCGGCTGCGCCGAGCCCGGCATGCGGGTGTGGGTGTCGCATACCGATCGGCGTGGCCGTAAGTACGCGCACACCTGGGAGCAGGTGGAACTGGGCGGGGGACTGCGGGTTGGCATCCACACCGGACGGACCAATCGCCTGGTGGCCGAGGCGCTGCTCGACCCGGCACTGATCCCGGAGGTGGCCGATGGCGGATCCCTGCGGGCCGAGGTGAATGTGCCGGACGAGCCCATGCGCGCCGATTTCCAGCTCGAGGGCGACGGCCGGTTCATTGAAGTGAAGAACGTCACCGCCGCCGTTGAGGCCGGCGTGGCGGTGTTCCCGGATGCACCCAGCAGCCGGGGCGTGCGCCATCTCGAAGTGCTGCAACGTCTGGCTGAACGCGGCACCGGCGGCATGCTGGTGTTCTGCGCGCAGCGCAGCGATGTCAGCGAGATCCGTCCCGCCGATGCCATTGATCCGGCCTACGGCCGCGCCCTGCGATCCGCACAGCACGCCGGTGTCGCGGTCATCGGTGTCGGCGCGAGTCCCGATGCCACGGGCATTCGCGTCAACCGGCGTATTCCGGTGGTGACATGATCTGGCCGCTGCCGCTGTTCATCGGCGTTCGCTACACCCGTGCCCGGCGGCGTAACGGCTTCGTCTCGTTCATTTCGGCCAGCTCCATGCTGGGTATTGCCGTTGGGGTGATGGCCCTGATCACGGTGCTATCGGTCATGAACGGCTTCGAAAAAGAGCTGCGCGAGCGCATCCTTGGCATGGTGTCGCATGCCACCGTGCAGGGCGGCGCCGATGGTCTCGAGGACTGGCAGTCGCTGCTGCCCACGCTGGACGAGCGCCCGGCGGTGATCGGTGCGGCGCCGTTCGTCAACGGCGAGGTCATGCTCACCCGGGGCTCGGCGGTGACCGGTGCGCTGGTGCGCGGTATCGACCCCGAGCGCGAGCCGGCCGTCTCGCGGATCGCCAACAACCTGGTCAGCGGCCAGCTGAGTGATCTCACCGACGGGGCGTATCAGATCATCCTGGGCAGTCGGCTGGCGGATGAGCTGGGCGTTGGGCGCGGCGATGCCGTCAACCTGATCACCCCCGAGGTGCGGGTGTCCGCGGCGGGGATCCTGCCGCGACTGCGGCGTTTTGAGGTCGCGGGGACCTTTGAGGTGGACATGGCGCAGTACGACAGCTCGCTGGCGCTGATCCATCTGGCCGATGCGCAGCGACTCCAGCGTCTCGGCGACGCGGTCACCGGGATCCGGCTCGAGTTCGACGATCTCATGACCGCGCCCAAGCGCGTGCGCACGATCGCCGGGGAGCTGCCGGGGCGCTATCGGGTCAGCGACTGGACCATGCAGCATCGCAATTTCTTCCGCGCCGTGGCGATGGAGAAAACCGTCATGTTCATCATCCTGATGCTGATCGTCGGGGTGGCCGCATTCAATATCGTCTCGACACTGGTCATGGCGGTCCAGGACAAGCGCTCGGACATCGCGATCCTGCGCACCCTGGGCGCGCGGCCGGCGACGGTGATGGGCATTTTCATCATCCAGGGCAGCCTGCTGGGCATTGTCGGCACGCTGATCGGCACCGGCGCGGGCGTCGCCCTGGCGCTGAATGTCGAGACGATCGTCCCCGCCATCGAGCAGCTCTTCAACGTCCAGTTCCTGTCCGGCGATATCTATCTGATCAGTGATCTGCCATCGGATCTGCGCGCCGGCGATGTCTGGCGGATCAGCCTCTCGGCGATCGGGCTGAGCCTGCTTGCCACGTTGTACCCGGCCTGGCGTGCCGCGCGCACCGCGCCGGCGGAGGCGCTGCGGCATGAGTGAGCGCGAAGCGGTGCTGGAATGCCGCGCGGTCGGCAAGGGATTCCACGAAGGGGGCCTGGATGTCGAGGTATTGCGGGGCCTCGACTTCCGCGTCGCCGCCGGCGAACAGATCGCCATCCTGGGGCGTTCGGGATCGGGCAAGAGCACACTGCTGCAGCTGCTTGGTGGGCTCGAGGACCCGGATGCCGGCGAGGTACGCATCGGCGGGCAGCCCGTGCACCGGCTGCGGGCCGCGGCGCGCGGGCGGCTGCGCAATCGGATGCTGGGCTTTGTCTATCAGTTTCATCACCTGCTCGGTGAGTTCACGGCACTCGAGAACGTGGCCATGCCGCTGCTCATCCGTGGCAGCGCGCTGGGTGAAGCGCGTGATTCGGCGGCGGCCATGCTCGAGTCAGTCGGCCTTGGTCATCGTCTGGGTCATAAACCGGGCGAACTCTCCGGGGGCGAGCGTCAGCGGGTCGCCATCGCCCGGGCGCTGGTGACCCGACCGGCCTGTCTGCTTGCCGACGAGCCCACCGGCAACCTCGACAATCAGACCGCCGAGTCGGTCCTGGCGCTGTTCCAGTCCCTCAACCGCGCCCATGGCACCAGCGTCGTGCTGGTCACTCACGATCAGGACGTGGCGGCACGGATGGATCGGCGGATGAACCTCGCCGACGGTCGGCTCCAGCAGGTCTGAGCGGCGCTGATAATCTGGCGTCTGACCCTCATCGGGAGACAGGCGCATGCCGCGCAGCGTGGGCGATGGGCTGGGAGCGCTGCTCGCGGGATTGATTCTGGCCGTGATGCTGCCGGTGGGTATGGCCCCCGCGCTGGCGATAGCGATCGTCCTGCTGCCCTGTCTGGCTTTACCGGGTCGGGGCCAGCTGCCCGGCTGGCTGGCGCTTGGCGTACTGGTGGCACTGCTCAGTCAAGCCGCAGCGCTTGAGCGCCGCCCGGCGGTGGATCGCGCCGAGACCGTGAATGCGGTGGGTCGCGTGGTAAGCCTGCCGCGGGCCAGCGACGGGCGCCAGCGTTTTCTCCTGCGGCCTGAATCCGTCGCCGGCGTATCCCGGGGACTGCCGCGGCGCATCCGCATCAGCCTCTACGCCGATGAGCCGGCAATCGGGGCCGGTGAGCGCTGGGAGCTGCCGCTTCGTCTGCGTCGACCCCGCGGGTTCATGAACCCGGTGCGTTTCGATTACGAACAGTGGCTCGCCAGCGAGCATATCGACGGCACCGCCTATGTGACCGAGCCGGATCAGGCGCGGCGCCTCGCTCCCGGGCGCGGACTGGTGGCCTGGCGGGCCTGGATGGCCGCGCATCTGAGCGAGCTGGCTGCCACCCCCGGGCCCGGCGGGGCGCTGCTGCGTGGGCTTGTCGTGGGCGATCGGCGCGGATTCAGCGAGACCACCTGGGATGTCCTCCAGGCGACGGGGACCAGTCACCTGATGGCCATTTCCGGCCTGCACATCGGCCTGGTGGCGGGCTTTGGCTACTGGCTGGGCCGCTGGCTCTGGGCGTTGGCCCGGCTGCCCGGCGAGCGCCGCCTCACCGCCTCGCTGATCGGGGTGGGCGCGGCCCTCGGTTATGCCGCCATGGCAGGCTTCGCCCTGCCCACCCAGCGCGCCCTGATGATGCTCGCGGTGCTGGCGCTGGCGGCACTGCTCGGCCGCCGCGTCGGCGCGGGACGGCTGCTATTGATCGCCGCCACCGGTGTGGTGCTGATCGATCCGTCGGCGTTGCTGGGCGCGGGCTTCTGGCTGTCGTTCGTGGCGGTCGCGGTGATCATCCTCGTGGTCCGGGGACGACGCACCGGGGCGGTGAGTGGACTGTGGCGCATCCAGCTGGCGCTGCTGATCGGCCTGGCGCCCCTGTCGGGGCTTTTCTTTGGCAGCTGGAGTCCGGCCGGGCTGCTCGTCAACCTGCTGGTACTGCCGCTTTTCTCGCTACTGATCGTCCCGCTCGCACTGCCCGCGGCGGTGATCAGTATTGGATTGCCCGGTCCGGGCGGTGCTGTCCTGCACGGGCTGGCCCGACTGCTGGATGCTCTGGTCGGGGCCGGCGAGTGGCTGCTGGACGCCGGCCTCGGCCCATGGTCCCTCAATCCGGTTGATCCGCTGACCGGGCTCGGCCTGGCCACTGGCCTTGCCCTGTGGATGGTCCCCGCGGGCCGGGCGCTGCGATTGCTGGGGGCCTGCCTGATCGGGGGCTTTTTCCTTGCGGGTCCCGAGCCGCCCGCTCCGGGGGCGGTGACGGTGACCTGGCTGGAGGTGGGGCAGGGCAATGCCGCGGTAATCCACACCCGGCGCCATACCCTGGTGGTGGACACCGGACCCGCCTGGTCCGGGGGCAGCAATGCCGCGGCGTTTTCGCTGATTCCGTATCTCGAACAAAGGGGCATCGAGCGTATCGACCGGCTGATCGTCACGCATGCCGATCGCGACCACCGCGGCGGGGTCCCTGCGCTCAGACAGGCGGTGCGCATCGACCGGGTGGATGCCGGCGAGCCACTGGCCGAGTTCGCTGAGGTGCGGCGCTGCCGGCGCGGGCAGTCCTGGGCGCTCGATGGCGTGCGGTTCGAATACCTCTGGCCGGATGCGCCGGGTGATGCGAGCGGGAATGCCGCCTCCTGCGTGCTGCACATGCGCTCGGCCGGCGGCGATGTCCTGTTCACCGGCGACATCGACCAGGCCATTGAGCGGCGCATTGCGCCGCGCATCGATGCTCCGGTGGTCGCGCTCGAGGCGCCCCACCACGGCAGTCGCACCGGCAGCAGTGCGGCACTGCTCGAGCGGGCGTCGCCGCGGCTCGCGGTCCTTGCCGCCGGCTACCGCAATGCCTACGGCATGCCTCACCCGGCGGTCATCCGCCGCCTGCGCTGTCGCGGCATACCGCTGCATGATACCGGTCGCCACGGCGCATTGACGCTCGAACTGCACCCGCAGCGCGCGCCCCGCTGGCGGGCGGCGCGGGGCCCCGGGCGGCGCCTGCTTCACGACTCGCCCCGGCGGCGTCGCTTTCCGGATGACCCGTCAATCCATTACCATCCACTGCCTTATCCCTTGTTACCGATGGAGTCGCGCCAACCAACGTGTGGGAACTGATGCGTATCGGTGGTTGGGTGATGGTGCCCATCGTGGGCTGCTCCATCCTGGCCATCGCCATTATGCTCGAGCGGGCGTGGATCCTGCGCGAGCCCCGGGTCGCGCCCGCGGATCTGGTCCCCGAGGTCTGGCGGCTGGTGGCCACTGACGCGCTGGGGCCGGTCAATCTGCGTCGACTGCGCGCCGGCTCGCCCCTCGGCCGGGTCATCGCCGCGGGGCTGACGCATGCCGGGCTTTCGCGGGCCGACCGGCTGGAGCGGATCGAAGAAACCGGGCGCGTCGAGGCCCTGCAGCTCGAACGCCACCTCACCACCCTGGGCACCATCGCCGCCGTCACGCCGCTGCTCGGTCTGCTGGGTACCGTGATCGGCATGATCGATGTTTTCGCCGGCATTGACGCCGAAGGACTGAGTGACCACCGGGCGCTTGCCGGCGGTATCGGCGAGGCCCTGATCACCACCGGGGCAGGGTTGACCGTGGCCATCCCCACGGTGGCTGCCCATCGCTATCTGCGTGGCCGCGCCAACCGCCTGATCGTCGCCATCGAGCGGGAAGCCCTCAAACTGGCCGATGTCCTCGACCGCAACCCGATGCCGGCGGGAAAGGCATGAAGCTGCCCACCCGCGAGTCCGAAGCGCCCGAGATCAACCTCACGCCATTGATTGACGTGGTTTTTCTCATGCTGGTGTTTTTCATCATCACCACCACATTCAGCGAGCGCGACGCGCTGGACGTAACGCTCCCCACTGCGGAGACCGCCGAGCCCATGGAGACCGCCCCCGTTGAGATCGTCATCGACGCCGCGGGCGCCATCCAGGTCGACGGGGAGACCGTGGCCGGCGGCGCGGCGGCACTGCGCCGGGTACTGACCGAGGCGCGCCGCGGGCGCCCCGCCGAGGCCCGGCAGGTGCTGATCCGGGCCGATCATCGCGTTCCCCATGGGCAGGTGCTGACCGTGATGGACCAGGCCGGGCGGAACGGTTTCACCGAGGTGGGGATCGCCACCACCGGCACGGATGACGGGTCATGAGTGCGACAGGACCCGGGAGTCAGTCGGCGAGCGGTCTGCAGATTTACCGCCGGCTGATCAGTTATGTGCTCATCCACTGGCGTGTCGCGGCACTGGCCGTTGTCGGCATGCTGATTACCGGCGCCAGCGAGGCGGGTTTTGCGTGGCTGATCAAGCCCATGCTCGACTCCGGCTTTGTCGAGCGTGACCCGGCCACGCTGCGGCTGATTCCGCTGGGGGTGCTGGGCATCTTCCTCGTGCGGGGCATCAGCAGTTTTGCCGCCCAGTACGGCACCGCCTGGGTGAGTCGACGGGTCATCGCGCAGTTGCGCGGCGAGGTGTTCGCCCGGCTGCTGACCCTGCCGCGCCGGTATTTCGATGATGTGTCCTCGGGCATGCTGCTGTCGCGGCTCACCTACAACGTCGAGCAGGTGGCCCAGGCCGGGACCAATGCCATGGTGATCATCATCCGTGACACCGCCACCGTGGTGTTCCTGCTCGCCTATATGGCCTGGCTCAGCGTCTCGTTGACCCTCACGTTCATGCTGCTCGGGCCGGTGGTCATCGGGGTCGTGCTCTACGTCAGCAAGCGCTTCCGGCGCCTCAGCCATACCATCCAGCAATCGGTGGGGAGCATCGCCTATGTGGCCGAGGAGGCCATCGAGGGCAGTGACGAGGTCCGCATGCACGGAGCGCAGGCGGTGGAGCGTGAGCGCTTCGAGGCGGCCAACCGCCGCAACACCGAGCAGTTCATGAAATTCGCCAGCACGCAGGCGTTGAGCACCCCGGTGGTCCAGTTCTGCGCGGCATTGGCGCTGTCCATCGTCGTCTGGCTGGCGACCCTCCAGGGCAGTGTGACCACCGTCAGTGTCGGCACATTCGTGTCCTTCATCACCGCCATGATGCTTTTGCTCCAGCCGCTCAAGCGGCTGACTCGCGTTCATGCCGAGATCCAGCGTGGCATCGCCGCCGGCGAGAGCATTTTCGAGATCATCGATGAACCCCCGGAGCCGGATACCGGCGGCTATGCGCCGGCCCGCGTTGAAGGCAGCCTGTGCTTTGACGATGTGAGCTTTCGTTATGCGAGCGGCGCTGACAGTGTCCTGGACGGCATCAACCTGGATATCCCGGCCGGTGAGACGGTGGCGATCGTCGGCCGATCGGGCAGCGGAAAGACCACGCTGGTCAATCTGCTGCCGCGTTTCTATCAGCCATCGGCCGGCGAGATCCGCCTGGATGGCGTATCCCTGAGCGATTATCGACTGGATGCGCTACGCCGGCAGCTGGCGCTGGTCGGTCAGCAGGTGGTGCTGTTCAACACCAGTGTCGCCGAGAATATCGCCTACGGTCAGGATCCCATGCCGTCGCGCGAATCCATCATGGCGGCGGCCGAGGCGGCCAATGCGCGGACGTTCATCGAAGCACTGCCGGCGGGATTCGATACGCTGATCGGCGCCGACGGCGTACAGCTCTCCGGGGGGCAGCGCCAGCGTCTGGCCATCGCCCGGGCGCTGCTCAAGGATGCCCCGGTGCTGATCCTCGACGAGGCCACCTCGGCGCTCGATTCGGAGTCGGAGCAGCATATCCAGTCGGCGCTGGAGCGCCTCATCCGTGGCCGCACCACGCTGGTCATTGCCCATCGGCTGTCGACCATCGAGCGCGCCGACCGGATCGTCGTGCTCGATGCAGGACGTGTCGTCGAGCAGGGAACCCATCGCGAGCTGATTGCCCGGGGCGGGCACTATGCCGCCCTGCATCGGCTGCAGTTCCGCCGCGAGACACCGCCGGCGGCCGATGACTAGGCAATGGCCGGCGTTCTGGTCGCGGACCGGGGGGCTGGCCACGCTGCTCCTTCCACTGGAGTGGCTGTTCCGTCAGGCGGCGGCCTGGCGGCGCCGGCGGCTGCAGCGCAACCCACCGTTCATCGCTGCGCCGGTGGTGGTGGTGGGCAACCTGATTGTGGGCGGTAGCGGCAAGACGCCGCTGGTGATCTGGCTGGTGGATCGGGCAGCGGCCCGTGGCTGGCGGCCCGGTGTGGTGATGCGCGGCTATGGGGGACACGCCAAGGGCATCGAGCGGGTCGGCCCCGAGACGGATCCCGAGCGGGTCGGGGATGAGGCCGTCCTCATCGCCCGGCGCACGGGTGTGCCGGTGATGGTGGGTCGCGATCGCCCCGCCGCCGCCCGGGCGCTGGTGAGCGGGGAGGGCGTCGATCTGGTCATCAGCGATGACGGCCTGCAGCACTACCGGCTGGTGCGCGATGCCGAAGTGGCGGTGGTGGATGTCCGACGGGGGCAGGGCAATGGGCATTGCCTGCCGGCGGGGCCGTTACGCGAACCGCTCAGCCGGCTGCGCGAGGTGGACTGTGTCATCGGCCGGGGCGGCGCGGCCGGCCCCCACGGGGACCGCTTTGACCTGCTCGCCGATCCGCTGGAGCCGCTGGGCGAGACGGCCGGTGTGGCGCCCGTTGCCGGAGACCGCGTCCATGCGGTCGCGGGGATTGGCGAGCCTGAGCGGTTTTTCGAGAGCCTGCGCGAATCGGGCCTCGAGGTGATCCCCCATGCGTTTGGCGACCACCATCACTACCGGGCCGGGGATCTGCCTGACAGTCGCGGCTATCCCCTTGTGGTCACGCAGAAGGATGCGGTGAAACTGAGTGGCCTCGCGCCGGCCGGTAGCTGGCAGCTGCCGGTGAGCGCCCGGCCCGACGCCGCCAGTGCAGAGCGTCTGGAAGGCCTGCTCGAGATTGCCCGGCACCGGTTTGAGCAACGCAGGAGAACGCCATGAACGCTTTTACGGTCGTCATTCCGGCGCGCTACTCGTCCACGCGGCTGCCCGGTAAGCCATTGCTGCCGCTGGGCGGGCGGCCGGTCATCGAGCATGTCTGGCAGCGCGCCACGGAAAGCGGTGCGCGCCGCGTGATCATCGCCACTGACCACGCCGATATCGCCGGATGTGCCCGCGCACTGGGCGCGGAGTGCTGCCTGACGGACCCCGGCCATGCCAGCGGCACTGAGCGGATTGCCGAGGTGGTGGCGACCTGCGCACTGGACCCCGCGGAGATCGTGGTCAATCTGCAGGGCGACGAGCCTTTGATGCCGCCCGCGCTGCTGGCACAGGTCGCCCACACCCTGGCAGGCAACCCGGCGGCGTCCATGGCCACACTGGCAACGGCCCTCCACGACAGCGACGAACTGCATGACCCGCATGCGGTCAAGCTCGTGGCGGATCACAGCGGGCGGGCGCTTTACTTCAGCCGGGCGGCCATTCCCTGGGACCGCGAGGGCCAGGGGGACCGGCTGCGCCGAGTGGCGCGCCGGCATCTGGGGATCTATGCCTACCGCGCGGGGTTTCTGCGCGAGTATGCCGCACTGCCGGTCAGTGCCCTGGAGGGCATTGAGCAGCTCGAACAACTGCGGGCGCTCGAGGCGGGCGTCCACATTCAGGTGGCCGACGCCGATGAGCCGCCGGGGCCGGGAATCGATACCGCCGCGGATCTGGCAATGGCCGAGGCCGCGATCGGTTCAACAGCAACAGGAGATCGCCAATGACGCGCCTGCTTTTTGTGTGCATGGGCAATATCTGCCGCTCACCGATCGCCGAGGGGATTGTCCGCGAACGCCTCCGCACGCGGGGACTGGCGGCGCACATCAGCACCGATTCCGCCGGCACCCACGACTATCACGTTGGCAGGGCACCGGACCGGCGCGCCCAGCGGCTGATGGCCGGGGAGGGGATCGACATCAGTGACCTGCGTGCCCGGCAGGTGGACGGATTCGATTTCGAGTTCTTTGACCACATCCTCGCCATGGACGAGGGCAACTACGCCTGGCTGCGGGCTGAGGCGCCCAGCGCCCATCGGGATAAGATCCAGCCAATGCTGAGCCATGCCGCGGCCCCGGGCGTGGACTGGGTGCCCGATCCCTATTATGGCGGCGATTCAGGCTTTCGCCGCGTTCATTCACTGATCGATGACGCGGCGAATGGCCTGATTGACGCGATCGCGGCGCGACCGGCCGACGACTAGTCGCCGGCGTTGTCGCCAGGCGAGGCCGCATCGGCCTCATTGGCGGGAAGCCGCGGACGCCCGGACCAGCGGCGCGGATCGTCCGTGCGCCCGGCGCCACCGGTTTCGGCAGCCGCGCCATTGCTCGGAGCCGATTCAGTTTCCTGCGCGTTGGTCTTGGCCTCGCCCTTGTCGGCCTTCCTGGATCGGGAGGCCGCCTTGGCCTTGGGCGCAGGCTTCTCCCCATCGCCCGGCGCTGCGGAGTCCGCTGTTTCAGTATCAGCACTATTCTCGGCGCCCGAACCTGTATCCTCAGCGCCTCCGCCGTTGCCGCCGTTACGACGCCGGCGGCGGCCGCCGCGGCGTCCCCGGCGGCTACGGGTGCTGCCACTGGCCGCCTCATTGGCGTCGCTGCCTTCCTCGCCATTGCCGTCTTTGCGCGCCTCGGTCTGCTTGGCACCGCCGGTCGCGGTGGATTCTGCCGCCGGCGTCTCATCCTTCGCGGCGGGTTTCGCCGCCGGCTTCGACGCGGGTTTTTTCGCGGCCGGCTTGTCTTCGGCAGCCTTTTTCTTGCGGGTGTTGCGGGCAGGCTCAGAGGCGTCTGACTCAGTGCTTGCCGCACTTGTCTCGGCGCCGCGCGGGGTGGCGTCGTCGTCACTGCCGTTGCCCCCGCTGCGACTGCGTCGCTGACCGCCCCGACGGTTGCCGGAGGATGACTGACCCCCGCCGCCGCTGCGGCGACGTCGGCCATTGCCACTGCGGTTACGCTGCCCCGTGCCCTCGCTGGTTTCGGTCTCGTCCGACTCCGTGCTCCGGGTGCCCGCCTCGCTCCGGTTCGAGTCGGTCATCGGTGAGTGTCGTGTGCCGTCATCATCACCACTGACCAGGCGTTTCAGCCAGCCGATCAGTCCGGGCGCACGCGGTGTGCCGGGCTCGGGCGTGGGGGCAACGGCGGCCGGTGTCGACTCGGCCGCGGGGCTCGCCGCCGGTGGTGCTTCAGCGGCGGGCTGCTGCGGGGTGGGTGCCGGGCGCCCGGCGCTGACCCCGCTGACGACGGGGCGTTCGGCGCGGGGCCGCTCGGCGGTGAGCAGCTCTTCGGCCCGGCTCGGGGCGGTGTCTTCGCTGCTCAGGTCGTAGCTGTTCTCCGCCGGCAGATCCTCGTCGGTGCGCACGCGCTGGAGTTCGTAGTGCGGCGTTTCGAACGCCCGGTTGGGAATGAGGATGACGCCGATCCCGTTGCGGGTCTCGATGGTCTCGAGGATGCCGCGCTTTTCATTGAGCAGGAAGGTCGCCACGTCCACCGGAAGCTGGGCGACCACCTTGCCCGTCTTGTCCTTCATCGCCTCTTCTTCGATGATCCGCAGCACCGACAGGGCGAGGGATTCGACGCTGCGCACGGTGCCCTGGCCGCTGCAGCGACTGCAGACCTCGAGCGCCGCTTCACCCAGCGACGAGCGCAGTCGCTGGCGCGACATTTCCAGCAGGCCAAACCGCGAGATGCGCCCCAGCTGGACGCGGGCGCGGTCCTGCTTGACCGAATCACGGACCCGGTTCTCGACCTCGCGCTGGTTGCGGTTGGGGCCCATGTCGATGAAATCGATGACGATCAGACCGCCGAGATCCCGCAGCCGCAGCTGTCGGGCGATCTCGTCGGCGGCCTCCAGATTGGTCTTGAGCGCTGTTTCCTCGATGTCCGCACCCTTCGTGGCGCGTGCCGAGTTGATGTCGATAGAGATCAGCGCCTCGGTGTGGTCGATGACGATCACGCCCCCGCTGGGCAGGCGCACCTCGCGCTGGAAGGCCGACTCGATCTGGCTTTCGATCTGATAGCGGCTGAACAGCGGCACACGGTCGTCGTAGAACTTGAGCTTCTGCAGGTTATGGGGCATGACCTGCTCGACGAACTCGCGGGCCCGCTCGTAGACATCCCGATCGTCGATGAGGATCTCGCCGATGTCGGCGCGCAGATAGTCGCGCAGGGCACGGATGATGACATTGCTTTCCTGATAGATCAGGAAAGGCGCCGCCCGGGTCTCCGCGGCCTTGCCCACCGCCGACCAGAGGTTACGCAGATAGTCCAGATCCCATTGCAGTTCTTCGGCGCTGCGGCCGACACCGGCGGTGCGCACGATCACCCCCATGCCGTCGGGGACTTCAAGCGCTTTCAAAGCATCCCGGATCTCGTTGCGCTCATTGCCCTCGATGCGCCGGGATACACCGCCCGCGCGGGGATTGTTGGGCATCAGGACCAGGTAGCGGCCGGCGAGGCTGACGAAGGTGGTCAGCGCGGCGCCCTTGGTGCCACGCTCCTCCTTTTCGACCTGCACCACGACTTCAAGGCCTTCGGCGATGACATCGGCGATGGAGACTTTGGCGGGATCAACGTCGCTGTCGCCAGAGAAGTACTCGCGTGCGATCTCCTTGAATGGCAGAAAGCCGTGGCGCTCGGCACCATATTGAACAAAGGCGGCCTCGAGGCTGGGCTCGACCCGGGTGATCCGGCCTTTGTAGATGTTGGCTTTTTTACGCTCCCGTGCAGGGGTCTCGATGTCGAGGTCGTAGAGGGACTGGCCGTCCACCAGCGCAACCCGCAGCTCTTCGGGCTGGGTTGCATTGACGAGCATTCTTTTCATGCGGTCTTAGTCTCCGGCGCCGGTCCGTGGCGTCCGCACACGCGTTACGCTGGCCGGCGCACCGCCAGAAAAATCTGGCGAGCGTCAACGGCAGGCAGCGGATTCGCAGGATCAAGAGACCCATCATGGGGCATCCATTATTGCGGGCGCCCGGGCAGGCGCGTTGTCAGTATTGATTGTTGGTTCCATCGGGCGCCAGTCCACGACTCGCGCCCACTCAGCATTCGTTTCCGGCTGGCGGGGAGCGCACCGATTCGCGCCTCTCTCACCCGTGACAGCTCTTGCACTATAGCAACCGGGCGGCAGGGCGTCCAAAAACCGGCGGGATCTGTGGCACTCTTGGGGTCTTTTCCACAGCGGAGACGCGGATTGCCCGGAGCAACGATTCACACGGTGGCGGCGGAACTGGCCGGCCAGCGCATCGATAATTTCCTGCTGCGTGAGCTCAAGGGCGTCCCGCGCACCCGCGTCTACCGGCTGCTGCGGCGGGGTGAAGTGCGCGTCAACGGCGGTCGCATCCGGCCCACTTATCGGCTCGCGGAAGGCGATCGGGTGCGACTGCCCCCGGTGCGCCAGGCAGCGGCGGGCGAGGCCATGGCGCCGTCGTCCGCCGTCATGGCGCGGCTGGAGTCAGCAATCATTCATGAAGACGACCGCCTGCTGATCATCGATAAACCGTCGGGTATGGCCGTGCATGGCGGCTCGGGCATCGCCTACGGCGTGGTCGAGGCACTGCGCCTGATGCGCCCGCGGGCGCCTTTCCTGGATCTCGCCCATCGGCTTGACCGGGATACCAGTGGCTGTCTGGTCCTGGCAAAACGACGCTCGGCGCTGCGGGCCCTGCACAGCGAGTTCCGCGACAACCGCGTCGACAAGCACTACCTGGCCCTGCTGCGGGGCCCATTGTCGCCGCCGCAACAGCGCATCGACGCCCCGCTGCGGGCGGAGGCCGGCAAGGGGGGTGAGCGGGTGATGCGCGTCCACCCAGCGGGTCAATCGGCGCGAACTGACGTCGCCCTGCTCGAGTCGTATGACGGGTGGAGCCAGGTTCGGGCCACGCTCCACACCGGGCGTACCCATCAGATCCGCGCCCATGCGGCCTCCATCGGTCATCCGGTGGCGATGGATGCGCGCTACGGCGACGATCGGGCTGACCGGGGGCTCCGCACCCTCGGGCTCAGGCGGCTGTTTCTACACGCCGAGCACCTGGGCTTCGAGCTGCCCGGTCATGGCCGGATCGATGTGACGGCGCCGTTACCCGACGATCTACAGGCGCTGCTATCGCGCCTCGAGCACCAATAACCGGCCGGAAGGCCGTGATGAACGGGAGTGAACGATGAGTGATGATGAGTCCTGGGCGCGTGAAACCCTTCGCGAGGTTGCCCTTGAGAGCGTTCGGGAGCGTCGGCGTACCCGCCGCTGGGGGATCTTCCTGCGCATCGTATTCCTGTTGATCATCGGCACGGCGGTTTTCTCGACTCTGGGTCCGCTGCTGACACTGGGAGAGTCCCAGCCCACCGGGCCCCATACCGCTGTGGTGCAGGTCAACGGACCGATCCTGGCCAGTCGCCCGGCGAATGCCGAGCGCCTCATCGAGGGTCTGGAGCGCGCCTTCGAGGCGGAGAACGCCGAGGGCGTCCTGCTGCAGATCAACAGCCCCGGCGGCTCGCCGGTGGCCTCGAGCCGCGTCTACCAGGCCATTGAACGGCTCCGCTCGGCTCACCCGGAGACACCGGTGCATGCGGTGGCCGGCGACATCATGGCCTCCGGTGCCTACTACATCGCCGCCGCGGCGGACGAGATCCATGTCAATGGCGCGTCACTGATCGGCTCCATCGGGGTGATCAATCGGGGGTTCGGTTTCTCAGAAGCCATCAATCGGCTGGGTATCGAGCGCCGTGTCTACACCGCCGGCGACGAGAAGGCCGGGCTGGATCCGTTCATGCCACCCGACTCTGATCAGATAGAGGAAATGCAGGGCATGCTCGACGCCATTCACGAGCAGTTCATCGAGGCGGTCGAGGCCGGCCGCGGCGATCGGCTGACCGGCGACCCGTCGTCCCTCTACTCGGGACGTATCTGGACCGGCGGCGAGGGCATCGAGATCGGGCTCGCGGACGCCTATGGCAGCCCCGAGAGTGTGGCCCGCTCGGTGATCGGTGCGCCCCGACGGGTCGACTACACGCCGCGCCGGCGGCTGCTCGACCGGGCGCTTGAGCAGGTCGGCAGCGCCATGGCCACCACCCTGAATCGCATGCAGGGCCCGACGCTGCGCCCCTGAATCAGGGGCGGATGATGCCGATCCGCCCGAGCAGCTGATTCAGCGCGATCAGCGGCAGGCCGATCAGGGCGTTGGGGTCGTCGGTGCGGATCGACTCGAACAGGCTGATTCCGAGCCCTTCGGCGCGGAATGCCCCGGCGCAGTCGAGCGGCTGATCGGTGTGCACATAGCGCTCGATGGCGGCGCGCGCCAGGCGTCGGAAGCGGACGTCCGTCGTCACGGCGTCGACTTCAATATGGCCGCTGGCGGGGTCATTGACCGCGACGGCGGTGGTCAGTGTCACCGGCTGGCCGGATGCGGCCAGCAACTGATCGATGGCCCGCTCCACCGTGCCCGGCTTGCCGAGGATCTCCCCCCGGCATTCGCTGCACTGATCCGAGCCGATGACCACGGCCCGGGGATGATCGGCGGCAACGGCCGCGGCCTTTTCCCGGGCCAGACGGCGGACGTAGGTCTCGGGGGTTTCCCCCGGGCGACGGGTCTCGTCGATATTCGGGGCAATCGTCGTGAAATCGATCTGCAGACGGCGCAGCAGCTCGGCGCGATAGGGGGAGCTTGAGGCGAGGATGATGGAGGCCATGCGCGGATCCCGGGTTGAAGGTCGATGGAATATGGTCGACGACGGCGCGGGCGGACGCAAACTGTTGTGGGCCGGTGTCAGCGCTTTTTGACAGCTTCCCCATGGCCCCCTAACATTCAACGGTTATGCACGGAAATGGCTTACCGCATCGCGTCGACATCGCCCGTCTGGGCGAGGGCGAGCACTCGTGGGCCGGGGCGCTGGCGGGCTGTCCGCTGCCACGCATGGATGCCCTGGATGCCCGGGTGGGCGATGTCAGCGCCACGCTGACGCTGACCATCGATCGCGGGCGGCCCCGGCTTCAGGGCAACTGCTCGGCCGTGGTCACACTGGTCTGCGAGCGTTGTCTGGCGCCGGTCGCGCTGGATACGGCGGGGGCGTTCGATCTGGTCGTCGTCGATCGGATTGAAGAGGCGGATGGCTACGGGGCCGATCAGCCCGTGGTGGTGGCGCCCAAGGGGCAGCTCGACATCGCCGCGCTGATCGAAGACGAGCTGATACTGGCGCTGCCGGTGATCCCGACCCATGACGATGCGGACTGCGACGGCGGACAACGGCAGTTCGGACCGGCGGGCGAGGCCGCCCCCGCGCGCGACAACCCATTTCAGGCACTCGAATCACTCAAGCGGGACGATTCGGGTGAGGTACACTGACCGACTCAGCAACAGGCAGGATCAACAATGGCCGTACAGAAATCGAAAAAATCCCCTTCGCGCCGTGGCATGCGCCGCAGCCACCACGCCCTCGAAAACCCCACGCTCAGTGTGGAGCCGACGACCGGGGAAACCCATCGCCGCCATCACATCTCCGCCGACGGCTACTATCGTGGACGCAAGGTGACCACCGGCAAGGACGACTAGCTGGGTGAGCAGTGAACCCATCGGCCGCGTCGGCGCTGCGCTGACGCGGTCATTTCGTTGTGGCGATGTGAAGCGGCACCCATGAGTGATACCTGTACCCTGGCCATCGACGCCATGGGCGGCGATCACGGCCCGGCGGTCACCCTGCCGGCGGCCGCCGCCATGCTGGGCCGTCACCCGTCGCTGTCGCTGATCCTGGTCGGGGATCAGGAGCGCCTTGAGTCCGCCGCCGCCTCGCTCGACCCGCCGGTCCGCCAGCGCCTGACCATCCAACCCGCCAGCCAGGTCGTCGACATGGACGAGTCGCCCTCCCAGGCACTCCGCTTCAAGCGCGACTCATCGATGCGGGTCGCCATTGATCTGGTGCGCAGCGGCGAAGCCGATGCCTGCGTCAGCGCCGGAAATACCGGCGCATTGATGGCTACCGCGCGCTATCGGCTGAAGACTCTGCCGGGCATCGACCGGCCGGCGATCTGCACGACCATTCCCTGCCGCGGCGGGCGGTTCCGGATGCTCGATCTGGGCGCCAATGTCGACTGCACCGCCGAGCACCTGTTCCAGTTCGCCGTCATGGGGTCGGTGCTTGTCGAAGCGGCCGGTGACAGCGACCATCCCCGCATCGGGTTGCTCAACCTGGGCGAGGAGGAGATCAAGGGCAATGATCAGGTCAAGCAGGCGGCCCAGCTGCTGCAGTCGAGCGGCCTCAACTACGTCGGTTACGTCGAGGGCGACCGCATGTTCCACAATGTCGCCGACCTGGTGGTCTGCGACGGTTTCACCGGCAACGTGGCGCTCAAGAGCAGCGAAGGGGTGGCGGCGATGATTTCGCAGTACCTGCGCGATGAGTTCCGGCGCAACGGCTTCACCCGCCTGGCGGGGCTTGTGGCGCTCCCGGTGCTCAAGGCCCTGCGCCGGCGCCTCGATCATCGCCAATACAATGGCGCCAGTCTCCTGGGGCTGCGCGGTGTGGTGGTCAAAAGCCACGGCAGCGCCGACGCGTGGGCGTTCGAGCAGGCCATCGAGACCGGATTCATCGAGGCCTCCGAGGCCATCCCTCAGCGGATCGACGCGCGTCTCGGTGAGATCTTCGGCGCGGGTCCGACGCAATGAGCCATTCCCGGATCAGTGGTACCGGCGGTTACCTGCCCGAGCGGGTGGTGACCAATGCCGAACTCGAGACCCTGGTTGAGACCTCCGATCGCTGGATCGTCGAGCGCACGGGCATCGCCCAGCGCCACGTCGCCGCCCCCGATCAGATCTGCTCGGACCTGGCCGAGGCGGCGGCCCTCGAGGCGCTTGCCAATGCCGGGATCGGCGCCGACGCCATCGACCTGGTGCTGGTCGCCACCTCGACGCCGGATCATGTCTTCCCCAGCACCGCCTGTCGACTGATCGAGCGCCTCGGTATCGCCTCCGGCGCCATCGCTTTCGATCTGGGGGCCGCCTGCTCCGGGTTCGTTTATGGTCTGGATGTGGCCGACCGGTTCATCCGCACAGGCGGTGCCCGCCGCGCGCTGGTGATCGGTGCCGAGGTGTTCTCGCGCATCCTCGACTGGTCCGACCGAAGCACCTGTGTGCTGTTCGGCGATGGCGCCGGAGCGGTGGTGCTCGAGGCCGGCGAGGCGCCGGGCATCCTCTCCACCCACCTGCATGCCGACGGACGGCAGACACCACTACTCAACGTGCCCTGGGGCGTCGCCCAGGGTTACGAGTCACTGCAGGGCAGTCATGGCAAGGTCAGTATGCGCGGCAATGAGGTGTTCCGCGTGGCGGTGCGCACCCTCGGCGCGCTGGTTGATGAAACGCTTGAAGCCAACGGGCTGGCCCGTGGCGACGTTGACTGGCTGGTGCCGCACCAGGCCAACATCCGCATCATGACAGCGACGGCGCGTAAGCTCGGACTGTCCACCGACCGGATGGTGAGCACCGTCGCCGAGCAGGGCAACACATCGGCGGCGTCGATCCCGCTCGCCCTGCACACGGCGGTGAGCGATGGCCGTATCCAGCGCGGTGATCTGCTGCTGCTTGAAGCCTTCGGGGCCGGTTTCACCTGGGGCTCCGCCCTGATCCGCTACTGAACGGAAATGACTATGCCGACGCGTACCGATCTTGCCTTCGTGTTTCCCGGTCAGGGCTCCCAATCACTGGGGATGCTCGCGGACCTGGCCGAGCGCCATGCCGTGGTCCAGAAAACCTTCATCGAAGCCTCATCCGCCATGGGCGAAGACCTGTGGGCACTGGCCAGCGAGGGGCCCGAGACGCTGCTCAACCGCACCGACCATACCCAGCCGCTGATGCTCACGGCCGGCGTCGCGGTCTGGCGGGCGTGGCGTGAGGGCGGCGGGGCGCTGCCGGCGCTGATGGCCGGGCACAGCCTGGGCGAATACACCGCGCTGGTCGCCGCCGGGGCGTTGGACTTTCCCGTCGCCGTTGAACTGGTGCGCGATCGTGGCCGCTACATGCAGGACGCCGTACCGGAGGGCGAGGGGGCAATGGCGGCGGTCCTGGGACTGGATGAGTCCACCCTCGCTGCGCTGTGTGAGCAGGCGGGCGATGGGGTGGTCGAGCCGGTCAACTACAACGCCCCGGGGCAGATCGTGATAGCCGGGCACCGCGCCGCGGTCGACCGCACCCTCGAGGCGGCCCGCGAGGCCGGGGCCAAACGGGCAGTGATGCTGCCGATGAGCGTGCCGGCACACTGCTCGCTGATGGCGCCCGCGGCTGAGCGACTCGCCGGGCGTCTGGCGGATGTGCCGGTCCATGCGCCGGCCATCCCCGTGGTTCACAATGTTGATCTGAGTCTGGGGACGGCGCCCGAGGCCATCCGCGAGCGCCTCGTCGAGCAGGTGCGCTCGCCGGTGCACTGGACCGGCTGCATCGAGACGCTCGCCGGCCAGGGTATCGAGCAGGTGGTCGAGTGCGGGCCGGGACGGGTCCTCGCCGGGCTCAACCGCCGAATCGACCGCCGGATGGGCATTCAGGCGATCCACGATCCGGATTCGCTGGCCAAGGCACTGAACACACTGGAGCTGACATGAATCTGCAACTCGACGGCGAGATCGCCCTGGTGACCGGCGCCAGCCGCGGCATTGGGGCGGCGATCGCCGAACAGCTCGGCCGCAGCGGGGCGACGGTGATCGGCACCGCGACCCGCGAGGTGGGGGCCGATCGCATCAGCGCCCATCTCGAGACGTTGGGCATCGCCGGTCGCGGAGTGGCGCTTGACGTCCAGGACCGCGCGGCCATTGATGCCTGCGTGCGCGATATCGCCGCCAACGAGGGCACGCCCGGGATTCTGGTCAACAATGCCGGCATCACCCGCGACAACCTCGCCATGCGCCTGAGTGACGAGGACTGGGATCAGGTCATCGACACGAACCTCAGTGCGGTGTTCCGCGTCTCGCGGGCGGTGCTCCGCGGGATGATGAAGGCCCGCCACGGGCGCATCATCAATATCGGCTCGGTGGTGGGGCTGATGGGCAATGCCGGTCAGACCAACTACGCCGCGGCCAAGGCCGGGCTGCTGGGCATGACCCGTTCGCTGGCCCGCGAGGTCGGGGCCCGCAATATCACGGTCAACGCCATCGCCCCCGGGTTCATCGAAACCGATATGACCGACGCGCTGGACGATGATCAGCGCGCGGCGCTGACCGCGCAGACACCCCTGCAGCGGCTGGGCCAGCCCGCGGATATCGCGGCGGCGGCCTGCTTTCTGGCATCCCCCGCCGGTGGCTATATCACCGGTGAAACCCTTAACGTCAACGGCGGGCTGCTGATGCCGTAGCCGGTTGCTGGCGCATTGTCACCGTATTCCATAGAATACGCCCCGGTTCGGGCCATAGCCCCACAATTGCAATCCGAGAGGTAGGAGCGAGATGAGTAGCATCGAGGAAAGAGTCAAGAAAATCGTGGTCGAGCAGCTCGGCGTCAAGGAAGACGAAGTGACCGCCGAGGCGTCGTTCGTCGACGACCTGGGCGCGGATTCGCTCGACACCGTTGAGCTGGTGATGGCGCTCGAGGAAGAGTTCGAGTGCGAGATCCCGGACGAGGAAGCCGAGAAGATCACCACGGTCCGGCACGCGTTCGACTACATCAACCGTCACCTCGAAGAGTAACGGCAGGGGGTTCGCGGGTGATCGGACGCAGGGTCGTAGTCACCGGGCTGGGTATCGTGTCGCCGGTGGGCAACACCACTGACAGCGCCTGGCAGAGCATTCGTGAGGGGCGCAGCGGCATTCAGCCGATCCAGCGCTTTGATACGACGCCGTTCGCGGTT
Organism: Spiribacter aquaticus; assembly: GCF_007625215.1. Lineage (NCBI taxonomy): Bacteria > Pseudomonadati > Pseudomonadota > Gammaproteobacteria > Chromatiales > Ectothiorhodospiraceae > Spiribacter > Spiribacter aquaticus. The sequence continues at coordinate 39,630 of NZ_VMKP01000002.1, forward strand.
CGCTTCGGGGGCGAGGTGCGTGACTTTGACGTCACGCAGTACCTCAGTCGCAAGGAAGCCCGCAAGATGGACCCCTTCATCCATTACGGAATCGCTGCGGCGGTGGATGCGCTGCGGGATTCCGGGCTTACAATCGACTCGGAGAACGCCGACCGGGTGGGCGTCTCCGTGGGCTCCGGCATCGGTGGCATTCACTCCATCGAGGAAGGTCACAAGACCTATCTTGAATCCGGCCCGCGCCGGATATCGCCGTTTTTCATCCCCAGTGCGATCATCAACATGGTCTCGGGCAACCTGTCGATCCTGCTAGGCGCCAAGGGGCCCAACGTCGCGACAGTGACCGCCTGCACCAGTGCCACCCACAACATCGGCCAGAGCGCGCGCATGATCGCCTACGGGGATGCTGATGCGATGATCGCCGGTGGGGCCGAGTTCTCCACCACGCCCACCGGGCTGGGCGGTTTCGCGGCGGCCCGGGCACTGTCCACCCGCAATGACGATCCCCAGGGCGCCAGTCGGCCCTGGGATCAGGGCCGGGACGGCTTTGTGCTGGGCGACGGGGCGGCGGTGCTGATTCTCGAGGAATACGAGCAGGCACGCCGGCGAGGGGCGCCCATTTATGCCGAAATCGCCGGCTTTGGGATGAGCGGGGACGCCCATCACATGACCCTGCCCGCCGAGACGGGCGAGGGGGCGCAGCGCTGCATGGACCGGGCGCTGGAAGACGCCGGCATGAACCCGGATGAGATCGACTACGTCAACGCCCACGGCACCTCCACCCAGGCCGGCGACCGCGCCGAGCTGCGGGCGGTGCAGGGCACCTTCGGCGAGCACGCGCGGCGCCTGCCGGTGAGCTCCACCAAATCGATGACCGGGCATCTGCTGGGCGCCGCGGGTGGGGTCGAGGCGGTCTTCACGCTGCTCGCCATGCGCGACGGCATCCTGCCGCCCACCATCAATCTCGAAACACCGGACGAGGATCTCGACATGGACCTTGTCCCCAATGTCGCGCGTGACCAACCGATCCGGGCCGCCCTGTCCAATTCATTCGGTTTTGGTGGCACCAACGGGACGGTGATCTTTCGCGCGCTTGACGCGTGAACGCCGCCCGCGACGCCTGTCGGGTCAACGGCGAGCCGGGCACCGTTGCCGGCATCGATGATCGCGGTCTGCGTTACGGGGATGGCGTCTTCGAGACTCTCGCCATCGTCGGGCATCAGCCACAGCTTTGGACACGGCATCTTGACCGGCTCGAGACCGGCTGCCGCCGACTCGGTCTGCCGGTTCCGTCCCGCGGGCGTTGGCAGGCCGATCTGGCAGCGCTGGCCCTGCCACGATTCGGCACGCTCCGACTGACCGTTACCCGGGGTGAAGGGGGGCGCGGCTATGCGCCGCCGACGGCGCCACAGACGACGACGATCACTCAATGCGGCGCGGTGCCCGAGCGCCCCGATGACTGGTGGCAGACGGGCGTCGCCGTGCGATTCTGTGAGACCCGGCTCGCGGTCCAGCCGGCGCTGGCCGGGATCAAGCATCTCAATCGGCTTGAGCAGGTCCTCGCGCGGGGCGAGTGGAGCGATCCGGGCACTGCCGAGGGCGTCATGGAGGCGATGGATGGACGCATCATCGAGGCGACCAGCAGCAATCTCATCATCGATCAGGGGGATCACCTCTGCGCGCCCGCTACCGATGACTGCGGCGTGGACGGTGTGATGCAGGGCTGGCTGCTCGATCGGGCGGCGGCCAGCGGCGCGTCGGTCAAGCGGACCGCCGTGCGGCGGGCGGATCTCTGGCAGGCCCGGGGCGTCATGCTGGTGAACAGCCTCGTCGGCCTGTGGCCCGTACGGACACTGGCCGGTCACCCCCTCCCGCGCAGTCCCTGGGCGGATCGACTCCAGGATGAGCTGGTCCGCGCAGGCACGGCGCTGCTGCCGGCGGTGGTCAGATCATGAGCCGGCGGCGTGTGGGCTTGATCGCGGCGGCACTGATGGCGACGCTGGCGGTGGTCGTCGTGGTTGTCGTGACCAGCAGCGTTCGACACCTCGAGACCGCCCCCATGGTCCGCAGCGATGCGGCGCCGCTCACCGTTGAACGGGGCAGCAGCTTTGCCCGGGTGGCCGATGAGCTGGCCGAGCGGGACCTCATCGACCATCCGCTGGCGCTGCGGCTTTACGCGCGCTGGCAGGATCTGGCCAATCGCATCCAGGCCGGGGAGTACGCCATCAGCGCCGGCCTGACCGCAGCCGGGCTGGTCCAGCGCATGGTCCACGGCCGGGTCATCGAGTACGAAATCACACTGGTTGAGGGCTGGCGCGTGGACGAAGTGCTCGCCGCCATCCGCCGCCACCCGCAGATCCGCCAGACACTGCCCGCCGGTGTCACCCATGCGGCGCTGATGAGCGCCATCGGTCGCCCCGGCGAGGCCGCGGAAGGCCGCTTCCTGCCCGAGACCTACCGCTTTCCGCGCGGCGAGACCGATGTCGAGATATTGCGACGCGCCAATCGGGATCTGGAATCGACCCTCGCATCGATCTGGGCGCAACGCGCGCAGCCAACGCCCCTGGACAGCCCCGATGAGCTGCTGACGCTTGCCTCGATCATTGAAAAGGAAACCGGACAGGCCGCGGAGCGTCGCCGCATTGCCGGTGTCTTCGTGCGTCGGCTGCGCCAGGGCATGCGCCTGCAGACGGACCCAACCGTGATCTACGGACTGGGCGAGCGATTCGACGGCGATCTCCTGCGGCGTCATCTGCGCACCGACAATCCGTATAACACCTACACTCGTCACGGTCTGCCGCCCACACCGATCGCCCTCGCCGGACGGGCGGCCATCGAGGCGGCGGCGGATCCGGCCGCCGGCGACAGCCTGTATTTCGTCAGCCGCGGCGACGGCAGCCACGTCTTCTCGGACACCCTCAAGGCGCATAATCGGGCGGTGCGCCGCTACCAGCTCGGGGAGGGCGACTGACCCATGGACACGGGCCGCCTGATCACCGTCGAGGGGACCGAAGGTGCCGGCAAGAGCTCGGCACTGGCGGTCATCCGTGATTGGGTGACCGCGCACGGGGGGGAGCCGGTGGTCACGCGGGAGCCCGGCGGGACCGCGCTGGGCGAGGAGCTGCGCGAGGTGCTGCTGGGCCATCGGGAGGCCGGGATGAGTGCCGAGGCGGAGGTGCTGTTGATGTTCGCCGCCCGCGCCGAGCATGTACGGACCGTCATCCAGCCGGCTCTGCAGGCCGGGCAGTGGGTGATCTGCGATCGATTCACCGATGCCAGTCTGGCCTATCAGGGCGGCGGGCGTGGTCTGGGCATCGAGCGGGTGAGGGCGCTGGCCGACTGGCTGCTCGGCGACCTGCAACCGGGACTGACCCTGTGGCTGGACCTGCCTGTGGCGACCGGGCTGGCACGGGCGGCGGGGCGCAGCGCGCCCGACCGGTTCGAGTCCGAACGGGCGCGTTTTTTTGAGGCGGTGCGGGCGGCCTATGCCGAGCTCGCGAACGCCGATCCCGCCCGCATCGCTCGGGTGGATGCCACGCAATCGCTGGCCCGGGTGGGCGCGGCCATCGAGACCCTCCTCGACGAGCACTATGATGACTGAGCCCGCTGGCGTTGATGCCCATACAACCCGCCCCATGCCCTGGCAGCAGCGCGCCTGGGAGCGATTCGCGGCGAGCATCGAGGCCAATCGCGTGCCCCATGCCGTGCTGCTCGGTGGGCCGGCGGGGACCGGCAAACGGGGGCTGGCCGAAGCCATGGCGGCGCGGCTGCTCTGCAGTCAGCCGGTGGACACCCGCGCCTGTGATGACTGCCGGGACTGCCGGCTGCGGCGGGCCGGCAGTCATCCCGACTATCAGATTGTCGAGCCCGCCGAGGGGGGCAGCGGCATCCTCAAGATCGAAGCCACCCGGGCGCTGACGGAATTCAGTCATCACACCAGTCAGCACAACCGCCGCCGGGTGGTGGTCCTGACCCCGGCTGAGGCGATGAACCGCCACGCGGCCAACGCGCTGCTCAAGACCCTCGAGGAACCGCCGGCTGGCATGGTGCTCATCCTGGTCAGCCATCAACCCGGGCGCCTGAGTGCGACCATCCGCAGCCGCTGCCAGTACGAGCGCCTCGGCATTCCGCCACAGGCAAGCGCCCGGGCTTGGTTGCAGGCGCAGGGCGTGAGCGCGCCGGAGGCATTGCTTGCATTGGCGGGCGGCAGCCCGCTCACCGCCCGCCAGCTGGCGGCCGAGAAGGGCATGCAACGCTTCGAGGCGCTGGCCGCTGCGCTGGCTGCCGTCATCCAGGGGCACCAGAGTGCGGTGGCGGCCGCCACTGACTGGCGCCCGGTGGGCGCGCTCGAGACCACACGGCTCATGCAGCAGCTCGCCATTCAATTGATGCGTGGCGCGACCGATCCCCGTCAGCGGCTGAGTGGTCACCCGGCGCTCGAGGGGCTTCAGACGCTGCTCGACAGCACACGTCTCGCCCGCATCCAGGGGGATCTCCTGCCACTGCGTGAAGCCGCCGAACAACCGCTCAGCCGCGAACTGTCCATCGAGGCCCTGTTCCTGACCTGGAGGCGACCATGATTGTGGATTCACATTGCCACTTCCATCTGCTCGAGCGACCGGAGAGCGCCGATGCCGCGCTGGCCGAGGCCCGGGCAGCGGGCGTGGATGCGTTCCTGAATGTGGCGGTCGCGGTGGAGGAACGCGACCGATTGACGGCCTTCAGCGAGCGCCATAATGACGTCTACACCTCGGTAGGGGTGCATCCCTGCGGCCGCGGCGAGGATCCGGATGCCCCGGCACTGGCCGCCATGGCCGATCACCCACGGGTGGTGGCGATCGGCGAGACGGGGCTCGATTATGGCGATGGCCCGGGGGACTACACCTGGCAGCAGGACCGGTTTCGCCGGCATATCGAGGCGGCGCGCCTCTCGGGCCGACCGATCATCGTCCACAGCCGCCAGGCGCCCGCGGATACGCTCGCCATTCTGCGCGAGAGCGGAGCGGAGACGGTGGGTGGCGTCATCCACTGCTTTGTCGAGGATGAAGCCACGGCCCGCGGGCTGCTTGATCTGGGGTTCTATCTCTCGCTATCGGGGATTCTGACCTTCCGGCGCGCGGAGTCGCTGCGCGCCACCGCCCGGGCACTGCCCATGGACCGACTGCTGGTGGAAACCGACTGCCCCTACCTGGCCCCGGTGCCGCACCGCGGCCAGGAGAACCGGCCCGCTTGGGTGCACTCAGTGATCGAATGCCTGGCCGAGCTCAAGGGCCTGTCGCCGGCGGCAGTGGCCGATCAGACCGCCGAGAACTTCTTCGCGTGCTTCACACGAGCTGCCCGATGATCCGAAAGCCCGCCAGATAGGTGCCCGCCGCCGAGCCGAGCGTTGCGAACAGAAAAACCAGCAGCGTCCGCGCGACCCGGTTGCGCCACCAGCCGCGCCAGTCCGCCACCGCTTCGCGCAGCCCACGAAAGTCCTCCACCCGCGGTCGGCGGCTCATCAGCTCAATCGCCGCGGCCACGAAACCCGCCCCGATGGTGGGGTTGAGCGATGTCAGCGGCGCGGCGACAAACGAACCGATCACCGTAAACGGATGACCCCGGGCGAGGGCGGTGCCCAACGCGCAGAGGCTGCCATTGATCAGCACCCAGTCGCCGACCAGTTGCCAGCCCAGTTCGCTGCTGCGGCCAAAGCCGATGGCGAAGCCGGTGAGAATGATCGCCACCACCACCCAGGGCAGGACCTTGGGCCAGCGTGACCGGGGCGGGACCTGCTCGAGTCGTCGGGATTCCGCGGCCGGATCGTCGATGTCGTCACTGAGCGCCTGCTCGAGCCCGCTCAGATGGCCCGCGCCCACCACCACCAGGACCGAGCGGGGTGTCGTCTCCGCGGCCTGGATGTTGGCCAGCAGCTGCGCGGCCATGTACCGGTCGCGCTCGCTGATGAGCGGCTCGAACAGGCGCGCCGAGCCGGCCGCGAACTCGCTGAAGGTCGACTCCAGCATGTCGCCCTGCTTGAGTCGCTCGATGTCATCCGCGCTGACCTGATCGCGCGAGAGCAGGCTGCCGATCAGACCCGTGAACAGCGACGGCCGCTGCCACCAGGGGACGTTGCGGTAAACCCGCTTGAGGGTCGTCCCGATGTCGCGATCGATGCGCCAGACCGGCAGGCGGCGACGGCGGCCACCGTGAATGGCGGCCTCGAGCTCAGCGCCGGGGCGGATATCAAACTGATCGGCGAGACGCTGCTGATAGGCCCCCAACGCCAGACTCGCGATCACCATGCCGGCCTTGCCGCTGCGCAGGATCTCAAACAGATCCATCTGCTCGACGGCCTGTGGGTCCATGAGGTTCTGATAGCGACTGTCGCAGAGTTCGACGGCGATCGTATCGTAGTCACCGCGGTCCACCTCGCGGCGCACATCCGCGATACTCTGTGGCGAGACATGGGCGGTCCCGAGCAGGGTGAAAGTCGTGCCGCCGACCCGCACGGTGCGGATCAGCGTGGTGTCGTCATTACTGGCCATGGGCGTCTCGGGCTGCATCAGCGGTGCATTATCGCGGGGTCGGCGGCCATTGGCCAGTCACGTCGGTCGGTCCGACGGGGTTTGCGATGACAGCGGCGCAGCGCTTAGACTTATCCGGACATACGCATACCAGCATATAAGGATAATTCCCGCATGAGTGCTGATCCGCAGGCGACGCCGTCGGCGCCGGATATCCGCGAGGGCATGGGTTTTTTCGAGCGCTACCTGTCGGTCTGGGTGGCGCTCGCGATCGCCGCGGGCGTGGCCCTCGGCCAGCTCGCACCCGCGGTGCCGGCCACGCTGTCGCAGTTCGAATACGCCCAGGTCTCGATCTCCATCGCAGTGCTGATCTGGGCGATGATCTTTCCCATGATGGTGCAGATCGATTTTTCGTCGATTCTGGGCGTGCGGCGCCAACCGCGCGGGTTGATCATCACCACCACCGTCAACTGGCTGATCAAACCGTTCAGCATGTTCCTGATTGCCGGTCTTTTTCTGCTGATCCTGTTCGAGCCGTTCATTGCCGCGGAGCGCGCCCGGGAGTATCTGGCGGGAGCCATCCTGCTGGGCGCCGCACCGTGTACGGCGATGGTGTTCGTCTGGAGCTACCTGACCCGCGGGGACCCGGCCTATACGCTCGTGCAGGTCTCGCTCAACGATCTGATCATGCTGGTGGCGTTCGCACCCATCGTGATGCTGCTGCTGGGCCTTTCAAGCATCGAGGTGCCCTGGGCGACGATGCTGCTCTCGGTGCTGATGTACATCGTCATCCCGCTGGCCGCCGGCTACCTGACCCGGGTGATGGTGATCCGGCGGCGGGGCCAGGCCTGGTTTGATGAGACATTCATGCGCCGGCTCGCGCCGGTCACACCCATCGGCCTGATCGCCACGCTGGTGCTGCTGTTCGCCTTCCAGGGTGAAGTCATCCTCCAGAACCCCCTGCATATCGCCCTGATCGCCGTCCCGCTAATCGTCCAGACCGTGCTGATCTTCGCCATCGCCTATCTGTGGGCGCAGCGCTGGGGTGTGCCGCATGCCATCGCCGCACCGGGGGCGATGATCGGCGCGAGCAATTTCTTTGAACTGGCGGTGGCCGCCGCCATCGGCCTGTTCGGCGTCCATTCGGGGGCGGCGCTCGCGACCGTCGTCGGGGTGCTTGTCGAGGTGCCGCTGATGCTGGCGCTGGTCAAGGTCGCCAACCGGACCCGGCCGATGTTCGAGCGTGCGGCGCCCGCCACGGCGACGTCCTAGGGAATGGACTCGGCAGGCGTTCGCATCGACCCGCGCGCCCGGCGCTGGCTGGCGGGGCACGGGGGCGCCGTCACGCTCCGGTCCGCGCCGCGGCATGGTTGCTGCGGCGGCACGGCACGGCTGCCGGTGGCCGAACCCGGGCCACCGGCAGCGGCCGACGCCGACGCCTACCGCCTGAAGACGGTGGACGGGATCCATGTTTACCTCGCGGCGCCCCTTGCGGAGGGCGTGCAAACGCTGACGGTGCGCCTCGAGGGCCTGCTCGGCTGGCACCGATTGTTCGTCGAAACACCGGATGCCGGCGGCCAGCCGCCGGACGGTCAATCGATGTAGAAGTCGGGCAGGCTCGCGCTGATCCGCGCGATCACCTCGTTGCGTCGCGCGGTATCGCGGAAGGCCGCATTCAGCGATGACCATTCCGGATGACGGCGCGCCTCGCGCAACAGTGCCACCCGCTCGCTGTTCTCGAAAAGCGCCGACTGCGCGCCGGCGAGGGTATCGGTGGTGGCATGCCCGCGGTGGTTGAGGGCGCTGATCAGATGCAGCTGGCGGGCGGTGAGCCGCTCGAGTGTCTCATCACTCACGCAGACCGGCTGCTGACCGTAGGACCGTCGCCATAACGGCGGGCCAAAGGCCACGGCCGCGCCGACCCCGGTGCCCACCAGCAGCCCCAGCAACAGCCCGGTCCGGGTGCCCATCAGGCCGGTGGCGAGCCCCAGGGCGCCACCCAGTACCACGCCAATACCCGCATAGATGGCGGTCTGGCGGGCGTAGCGCTTGAGCGAGTCGGCATTGAAGACATCATCCGGCCAGTAACCACTCGCCAGTGGCCAGTCCTGATCCTCATAGTCCTCGTCGGCGAACGCGTAGAGGCCCAGCAGCGTTTCGCTGCAGACCTGTTCGCGGGCCCGAATGGCCTCGCGGAGGGCCTCCAGCGAGGGGTCCGGGCCGTTGGGGTCAGTGGGCTGGATGGCGCGCTGGGCCGCGGCGGCATCCACCAACAGGGTGGCGATGGTCTCGCGGGCGGCGGCCCGGCAATGGGCTTCCTCGCTCTCACGGTGGGCGATCCAGGCCTCGATCGTCGGTTCAAAATCATTGAGTTGGCTGGCAATCTTACGGTAGAGCTGCAACTCGGTTTCAAAGCTCCGCACCCGCGCATCAAAAGCGACGACGGTGTGCAGCGTCACGCGGGCGAGGGCGTCGCGCCATTCCGACTCACGGCTGTCATCCGCCGCCACGAAGTTGAGCACGGCGATGATCGGACGCGCGCTGGCGGCGAGGACCGCGAGCTCGTCCTTGTACTTCTCGAGCACGGGTTCGCGGACGTCAATCACATAGAGCAGGCCATCGCAGCTCAGGGTCAGCTCGAGGACCCGGGTTTCCTCGGGAAACCGACGGACGATATCGGCATCGTCGAGTAGCCGGCGCAGGGCGGCCAGCCCGTCATGGCGCTCGGTGCTTGATTCATCGAGATGCTCGAGCAGCGCCGGCGCGTTCTCCAGACCCGGCGAATCCCACAGCCGCAGGCGGGTGGCCTCGCCATCATCCAGCGTTGCCGCCGACACCCGGCGGGTGGTGCCACCGCGGTCCTCGACCTCGCCGAAATTGCGGTTACGCGTGAGCGTGCGCACCAGTGAGGTCTTGCCGGCGTTGGTGTGCCCGACGATTCCGATGTCGAGGGGGTCGGCGTCGGTCATGAGGCCTCCGCGTCATGGGTCCATTGGCGAATGGAGGCAATCGCCGCCGGATCCGGTTGATGATGATCGAATACGACACAATCGGCGCCGATGGAATCAGCGAGCCGGTGCCAGTCGGCGATACGGGCGTCGGGATCGCCGCCGCGCTCCAGAAGCGCAAGGCGGTCGTGCAGCACAAGAATGAGCGGCGCGCCGGCCGTCTCGGCCATGTCGCCGAGGATCTGCGCCGTGCCGGTGTCGGGCGTGCGCAGCACCGAGCAGGTGGCGAGCAGCCCGGGTGGCGGGTGCGGGCGCTCACGCAACGCCGAGGCGAGGGCGCGGCGCTCGGATCGGGTATCCACCGATCCCAGGACCGCAGCGTCGAGATCGGGCACGGCGGCCTGAAGATCATCGGCGGTGCGCTCAGCGGCAAATACCCCCACTGGGCCGCTGGCGGTTTCATCGGCCTGACGCGGGGCGCGCGGCAGGGTCGCCATCGGCGCCTCGGACTGATTGGCCGGGACCGAGCCGGCATGCACCCGGTCGCGCAGCTGCAGGTAGCCCGGCAGCGTGACATCCAGCGTCATGCGCTGACTGTGATAGCCCGCGACAGCGGTGTAGCCCAGCATCAGGAGCAACCGCGGCAGCGCCGCGTAGAGCGCGATCTGAGTGGTCGGTGCCAGCCCGGAGCCGGCGCTGAGTAAAGCCGCGACGGCCGCGCCCGTATAAGCGAGCCATGTCGCATGCACCGCCGCCGCCAGGCACGCCTGACCGCCACGCGTTCGCAGCAGATAGACCCCGGCACGGGTCACATCCGCCGCCAGATCACCGCGCAGCCATCGTGGACCAAGGGATTCAAGGGCGATGCGCGCAACAGCCCCCGCAAGACCGCCGTTAAGGCCCCGTAGGCGACGAACGGTCGTCGCCGCAAGCCACCCCAGCAGGGCAAGGGTGGGAAGGCCCACAAGCGCCAGCTCGGCCGTCTGAGTGTCGATGCCTTCCGGCTGGAGACTGGATCGGGCAACCAGCATCCCCGCGAAGGCGGCGCCGATGATCACCAGGCTGACGGCGCCAGCGGCGCCAAGCTGCAGGCGCCGGACATCCGCGGCGGTACCCGATGCCAGCGGCAGTGTCGACGCGCGGGCCGCCAGCTGATCGGTCATTGCGCCATGGGTCGAGCGTGCCACGGCGTTGGCCGTTTCATCGTCGCGGCGGCGACCGTGCTGCTGCTCATGAAGTCGCACTGATTCGGTGAGCAGCCATTCGTGAAAATTGAGCGCCATGGCAGAACAGGTTAACAAGGTCGGGGCCGGCTCAGAAGCGGGCGAGGTTTTATCCCAGCCAACCATTAATGCGCATAATATATATTATGTTAAATATATGACACACCGGTAATGGCTCAACCCCCGTGCGACCGCCACTTTCAACCATCGACCACCTGATCCCAGTGCTCCCGGATGTCCCACTCCTGTTCGCTGAAACGCTCGCCCGGCAGCGCCAGGACCGCCGCCATGAACGTGGCCACCTGCGCGGGCGCCGTCAGGGCATCGTTGGCCTTGAGCGCGCGAAAGTTCTCTACCGCTGGAAAGTCATCGACGGATTGCGAGCGGATCAGCGACTGCATCGGCGTATCCACCACGCCCGGGCGCAGACTCCCGACATGCACCGCGGCGTTGCCCATCTCGGCCTTGAGCACCTGATAGGCCATATGCAGCGCGGCCTTGCTGATGCAGTACGCGCCCCAACCCGGCATGGCCCGGTGCGCGGCGCCCGATGACACGTGCAGGATGCGGCCATTGTTGGCCATTCGCCCCCGCAACGCCCGACTGAGCGCAATCGGGCCTTCCAGATTGATGGCCAGATGGCTGCGGAGCGCCTCGGCCGACTGCTCGAGCAGCGGACCCACCGGCTCCAGGACCCCGGCGTTATGAACCAGTGCGCGGATCGGCTGATCGCCCAGCGCCTCGATGATTGCCGCGCGGCCGGCATCGCTGGCCACATCCGCCGGCACGGCGCGGACCAGCGGATATTCATCCGCCAATGCCTGCAGCGGCGCCTCGCGCCGGCCGATGGCAAGCACCGGCTGGGCCCTGGCCGCGTAATGTATGGCCAGCGCCCGGCCGATCCCCGTGCCGGCGCCCGTGATCACGACAACGCCTTCGTGCATGTCGGCTCCTTTTGGGTTCATGTCACACACCTTATGGGCGCACCGGCCATCCAGGCGCGCAGGTTCTCGATACTCTGCTCGACGATCCGCTGACGGGCGCGCCGGCTGCCCCACGCACTGTGCGGCGTGATGATCAGGTTCGGCAGCCCGGGCGCGAGCAATGGATTGCCATTGACCGGTGGTTCAGCGGATAGAACGTCCAGCCCTGCCCCGCCGATCCCGCCCGTGCGCAGCGCATGCGCCAGTGCCGGCTCGTCAATCAGCCCACCGCGGGCGGTATTGATCAGAAGCGCGGTGGATTTCATGCGCCCGAGGACGCGGGCGTCGATCATCCGGTGAGTGGCGTCAGTCAGCGGACAGTGCAGCGTCAGGACATCGGCGCACTCGACCCCCGCCTCGAACGACAGCCGGCCCGGGCGCGGGTCCGCGACGCCCGGGCGTTCGGCAAGCTGGACGGTCATGCCCAGGGCTTCGGCCTTATGGGCCACCTCCGCCCCCAGATCGCCATAACCCACCACCACCAGCGTCTGCCCGGCAAGCTCGCGGATCGGGTAGTCAAGCAGGCAGAAGTCCGGCGACTGGGCCCAGCGTCCGCGCTGGACGGCCTGGTGGTAGTCCACCAGCCGGGTGGATAGCGCCAGCATGAGTGTGATCGCGTGCTGACTCACCGCTTCGGTGCCATAACCGCGGCAATGGGTCACGGTGACGCCGCGGGCCCGGGCGGCCTCGACGTCGATGTTGTTCACGCCAGTCGCCACCACATTGATCAGCGCAAGCTGCGGGCAGGCATCCAACGTGGGCGCACCAATCACACACTTATTGGTGATGGCGATGCGCGCCTCACCGATGGTCTCACTGAGCGCATCGGGCGCGGTACGGCCGACCGGGCGCCAGGCGTCGCTGAGGTCCGCCAGGGCACTCAGATCGAGGTCGCCGCGATCCAGCGTATCCCGGTCGAGGAAGACCGTTTCGCTCATGAGCGCCCCACCCCGCCGGCTTTTATGCACAGATCGCCGGGGCCGTCAAAGCCGATTGCAAACGGCTGGGCAAGACGGGAGGTTGCGGGATTGTGACGAGACGGATTCATCGGTTTATCCGGTAACTTACTGATATAAATGGAAAATGCAGTACTGGTGAATATTCAATCAATTTGTCGTGACACCGCATCTTACAAGGGGTTCCGACCGCTTATCGCGAAATCATCCACAGTCTTATCCACAGGTACTGTGGAAAACCGTCACGGGCTCAGCGCATGAGCCGACGCTGCGGTTTGATGGGCAATCGCCCCCGCCAGTAGGTGATCATGAGAAAGCCGAACGCCATGCCCCCAAGGTGCGCGAAATGCGCCACACCCGACATCGATCCGGTGACGCCGGCGTAGAGTTCGAACGCCCCATAAAACAGGACAAAGTACTTCGCCTTGATGGGGATGGGCGGGAACAGCAGCATCAACTGCTGCTCCGGGAACATCATGGCAAAACCGAGGAGGATGCCGAACACCGCGCCGGAGGCGCCGATGGTCGGATAGAGGTTGCCTGAGTCGGCCGCCAGCGTCGCGACCACCAGCTGAATCAGCCCCGCGCCGACCAGGCACACCAGATAGAACCCGAGAAACGGCCGCGATCCCCAGAAGCGCTCGAGGCTGGTCCCGAACATCCACAGCGCGAACATGTTCACGAACAGATGCAGCAGACCGCCATGCAGAAAGCCATAGGTCACGAGCTGCCAGATCTGAAAGCCGGGTACGCCGCCGACGTACTGCGCACTGAGCGCCTCGGTGCCGAGCGGCCACAGGCCGAGCCCGGCGATCATTCCCGGCCCGAACAGCATGGTCGCGAGAAAACCGACGCCATTGGCGACGAGCATCGACAGTACAACCGGGTTATCATTGAAGTTTGTGGGTCCCATGGCGTAAGGATACGTCGAGCGCCGGGGCCGACGCCACTTGCTTGTGACGCCGCTCGGCGCTAGCGTGCGCGCAGCTGCAGAAAAGGCCTCCGTCCAGCATGGTCAGTCAAACCGGCATCACCACGCACACCCTTCGGGACACCCTGCTCAAAGAGGCGCATGCGCGGCCGTTCGAGAGCCTGGAGGCCCCCCTTCGCGTCTCACACCTGCTGATGCATACCGGCACCAGCGGCCGCAGCGAGGAAGTCGCCCACCTCACCGCACTCTGCGAGCGGCTGCGGATCGACCCACCGGATGCCGAAGCGGGCCACTTCACCCTGGAAGCCCGGGGCTTTCGCCTGCGCTGGGAGCGGCACACCGAGTTTTCCACCTACACCATCTTTGTCAGCGGTGCGGAGTCCGAGCCATTCGCCGAGCCGGCGAGCACACAGCTGCCCACCCAGTGGCTGCCGCAACTGCCCGGCGAGCTGCTGGCGGCGACCCACGTCACCCTGGTGGGCGCCGATGGGGTGTCCACGAATATCGATTCACTGGGGCGGTACTTTCAGGCGGATAGCCTTGCCGGCAGTTACTGCAGTGGCGGTGCCGCATCGGTATGGACCGATTTCATGGCCGATCGCGACGGTTTTCTGCGCTTTCTGGTGGTCGACGAAAGCCTCAACCCCATGCAGGCCGGGCGGCTTGTCCAGCGCCTGCTCGAGCTGGAAACCTACCGTTTCATGGCGCTGCTCGGCTTCCCGCTGGCGCGGGAGCTCTCCCCGGAGATCACCGAGATGGAGACCCAGCTCGGGACGCTGATGGATCAGCTATCCGATGTCTCGGATCTGGCGGACGAACGCGACCTGCTGTCGGCCCTGTCGGATCTGTCCGCGCGGGTCGAGCGGCTCATGGCCCGGACCAACTTCCGCTTCAGCGCGACGGCGGCCTACGGCATGCTGGTCAGACGCCGCCTGCAGGTCCTGCGCGAGCAGCGCATCGAAGGGGTCAGCACCCTCGATGAGTTCATGGAGCGCCGCCTGGCGCCCGCCCTGGATACCTGTGTGCACATCGGCGATCGCCTTGAGCGCATCTCCAAGCGGGTCAGCCGCGGTGCCAATCTGCTGCGAACCCGGGTGGATGTGGCGCTGGAAGCGCAGAACCGGGATCTGCTGGAGTCAATGAACCGACGCGCCCGGCTGCAATTGCGCCTCCAGGAGACCGTCGAGGGGCTCTCGGTGGTCATCCTCAGCTACTACACGGTGTCATTGATCAGCTACGCCTTTGACGGGCTGGCCGGGGCCGGCATTCTCGCCAACGGGCGCATCGCCACGGCCGTGGCCATTCCCATCGTGATTGCCCTGGTGGCCTTCGGGATCCGGCGCTCTCGGGGCCGTATCCTGCGCGATGATGCCGACGCGGGCTGAATGGCGGGCAGCCATCCGGCGCCGCTGGCCACTGCTATGGCGGGCGATGGTGGCCGTCCTGATCCTGATCGGCGTGGCGGTTGCCTGGCAGGTCGGCGATCTCAGCGCCTACACCCAACTCGATCAACTGCTGCGCCTGGGCGCCGAGCTGCGCGCCCAGCCATGGGCGATCCCCGCCATTCTACTGTTATACATCGCCGCCGGCGTCGCCTTTGTGCCGCTGACCGTCATGGTGGTCGCAACGATCGTCATCTACGGGCCCTGGGGCGGGTTTGCGCTGGCAACGGCGGGCACCCTGTCGACGGCGCTTTTCAGCTACCTGCTGGGGCATCTGCTGGGCGCCGAGCCCATGCGGCGGCTGGGCGGGCGTACGCTCCGGCGCCTCAACGCCCAGGCAGGCCAGCACGGCACCATGATCGTGACGGCCCTGCGCGTACTGCCGGTGGCGCACTTCCATGCCGTCAGCCTGGTGGCCGGGGCCTCGTCCATCCGCTTCGGGGCGTATCTGAATGGGACACTGATCGGTACCGTCCCGGGCATTGCCGCCATCGCCGCGGTGGGCAATCAGACCAAGCGGTTTCTGATCGACCCGGATCTCACCGGTCTGATCGTACTAGCGGGGCTTGGCGTGCTCACGCTGGTGATGTTTGCGATGATCCGCCGGTGGATGCGCCGCTACGCCGGAACAGGCGATAATCACGATAATCTTTAGACTTGCCCCAAAAGGAGGATTGAGACCATGGATCGAATCGGACAGATGCAACACACCATCGAGCGGTTGACCCGCCCCGGACGCGGCATTCTGGCGGCGGATGAAAGCTACCCCACCATCACCAAGCGACTGTCCGATTTCGGCATCGAGTCCACCGAAGAGACCCGACGGTTCTACCGCAGCCTGCTCGCCACCACCCCGGGCATCGGCGAGTACGTCGGCGGCATCATCTTTTTCGAGGAAACCCTCGGCCAGCGCACCGATGAGGGCCAGCTCATCCCCGCCGCCTGCGAGGCGCAGGACATCGTCCCCGGGATCAAGGTGGATAAGGGCGCGGTTGAACTCGCCGGCAGCGATGGCGAGAAAGTGACCCAGGGCCTGGATAACCTGGGCGACCGGCTGGATGGCTATGTCGAACAGGGGGCGCTTTTTACCAAGTGGCGCAACCTCTATCAGATCACGCCGGAACTGCCGAGCCGCCAGGCCCTCGAGGCGAATGCCGAGGTGCTGGCCCGCTATGCCGCCATCGCCCAGTCGCGCGGGATGGTGCCGATCGTCGAGCCCGAGGTGCTGATGGACGGTGACCATGACCTGGCGCGCTGTGCGGCGGTCACCGAGGCCGCTCAGGCCACGCTGTTCGAGGCGCTGCGCCGTCATCGCGTGCTGCTCGAAGCCATCATCCTCAAGCCCAACATGGTCCTGCCGGGCAAGGGTCAGCCACGCCCGGCGGTGGAGACCTGCGCCGAGGAGACCCTGCGAGTGTTGCGACGGACGGTGCCGGCGGCGGTGCCGAGCATCAACTTCCTCTCCGGCGGGCAGACCAGCGAAGAAGCAACCGCCCATCTCAATGCGATGAATCAGGCCGAGGGGCCCAAACCCTGGGTGATGAGCTTTTCGTTCAGCCGTGCCCTGCAGAACCCGGTCCAGGCCGCCTGGGCCGGCGTCGCGCAGAATAAGGAGGCCGCCCAGCAGGCCTTCCTGCACCGCGCCAGACTCAATTCGCTGGCGCGGGAGGGGCGCTATTCCGCCACCATGGAGACCGATCAGGCCTAGGGCGGGTCGCCACCCTGGGCCCACAAAAAAGGCGGGTGCCCTGTGGGGCCCCGCCTTTTTCAGTGCCGGATCGTCGCCGGCTCAGCGGATCAGGACAAAGAATGCCCCGTTATTGCGGCGGACATTGAGCAGCAGCCGCTCGCTGCCCTCGACCTGCGCGCGGAATGCAGCCATGGAATCCACGGCCTCACGGTTGACCGATGTGATGACATCGCCCGGCTGCAGGTACTCCGCGGCGCGGCTGCCCTGGGCGACGTCGGTCACCAGCACGCCCTCGACCTGACCGAACAGCGGCGAGCGCTCGTCAAGCTCGCTGAACGTGGCACCGGCCAGACCCGGGTGCAGCGCATCGGCACTCACCTCCCCCGACTGGGGATCCGCCACGGTGGCCGTGGTGGTCTGCGTTTCCCCGTCGCGGACGTAGGTCATGCTGACCGCATCACCGATCCTGAGCAGTCCAATCGCGTTGGCCATGGCATTGGCATCGGGGATGCTCGTGCCATTCACCTCAATGACAATGTCGCCGGCCTGCAGGCCGGCCTCGGCCGCGGGCGAATTGGGGGTCACCTGGCTGATCAGGGCACCGTCGTTGCGGTCGATGTCAAAGGCCTCGGCCATCTCGGCGGTCAGGTCCTGGACGCGCACGCCCAGAATGCCGCGCCGTACCTCGCCATATTCAATGATCTGGTCCATGACCTGACGGGCCATGTTCATAGGCACGGCGAAGCCGATGCCGATATTGCCGCCGCTGCGCGAGAGAATCGCGGTATTGATGCCCACCAGCTCGCCGCGCAGATTGATCAACGCACCGCCGGAGTTGCCCGGATTGATGGACGCATCGGTCTGGATGAAGCTCTGCAGGCGCGCCCCGTTGTTGCCCGGCAGCGTCCGGTCAAGGCCGCTTACCACACCGGTGGTCACGGTGTGATCAAGGCCGAAGGGGTTGCCGATGGCCATGGTGTAGTCGCCCACCCGCAGGCTGTCCGAGTCCGCCATGGGCAGCGCGGTCAACTCCTCCGCGTCGATCTGCAGCACGGCGATATCCGTCTCCGGATCGGAGCCGACGATTTCCGCCGACAGCTCGCGGCCGTCATTGAACGCCACGGTAATCTCATCGGCCTGGGCGATCACATGATGGTTGGTCAGCACATAGCCCTGATCGGCATTGACCACCACACCCGAGCCCAGCGACTGCACTTCGCGCTGGCGCGGCTGTTCGGGGGCGTCAAAGAACCGCCGGAAGAATGGGTCGTTGAGAAGCGGGTTGGATTCGGCCTCGACCGTGCCGGATGTGGCGATGTTCACCACCGCCGGCGAGACCTCCTCGACCAGAGGCGCGAGGCTTGGCGTGTTGCCGTTCTCATCGACAATCTGTGTCTGGCCGGCCATTGGCAGCGCCAGCAGTAACAACATCAGCAGTGCACGTCGCATGTCGTTCTCCACGTTTTTGGTAACGCTTTAGACATGGCGGCATACCACCGCGATTTTCAAGGCCTTAGTGCTCGCGGGTTGCGCGGAACTCGATATCCGGCCAGCGTTCCTCGGTGAGCTGCAGGTTGACCCGCGATGGCGCGATGTAGGCCAGCGCCCCGGAGACATCCTCCGCCAGGTGCTCCAGCTGGCGCTCCTGAAAACGCGCCAGCTGGCGTGGGTCATCGCTATAGACCCAGCGCGCCGTGGACACATTCACCGGCTCGAACTGGCAGTCCACGCCATACTCCGTGCGCAGGCGATGAGCCACCACATCGAACTGCAGCGCACCGACCGCCCCGACGATCAGGTCGTTGCCCATCAGCGGGCGGAAGAGCTGTGATGCCCCTTCCTCGCAGAGCTCCACCAACCCTTTCTGCAGCGCTTTCATGCGCATGGGGTCCTTGAGCACCGCCCGGCGGAACAACTCCGGGGCAAAGTTGGGAATGCCCTCGAACTTCAGTGACTCACCCTGGGTGAACGTATCGCCGATGCGGATGGTGCCGTGGTTGTGCAGGCCGATGATGTCCCCCGGATAGGCGGTCTCAACATGCTCACGGTCCGAGGCCAGAAAAGTGATGGCGTTGGCGATTTTCACGTCCTTGCCGATCCGCGCATGGCGGACCTTCATGCCCCGCTCGAACGCCCCCGAGCAGACGCGCATGAACGCGATGCGATCACGATGATTGGGGTCCATATTGGCCTGGATCTTGAAAACAAACCCGGTCAGCGGTGTTTCCTCCGGGGCCACCGTGCGGGTTTCGGCGGCGCGGGGTTGCGGCGGTGGGGCATGCTCGACAAACCGGTCCAGCAGTTCCTGGAGTCCGAAGTTGTTGACCGCCGAGCCAAAGAAAACCGGGGTCAGCTCACCGGCGAGGTAGGCCTCACGATCAAATTCATTCCCCGCCTCGCGGACCAGTTCCACCTCGTCGCGAAGCTCCTCGGCCTGCTCGCCCAGGGCCTCATCAAGACGCGGATTATCAATCCCCTCGATGGTCTCCCCGGCCTCGATGCCGCCGGCATGCTGAGCGCCGAACAGGTGTACGCGGTCATCGAGCAGATTGAACACGCCACGAAACCGCTTACCCATGCCGATGGGCCAGGTGACCGGCGCGCAGCGCATGCGCAGGATCCGCTCGACCTCGTCCATCAGGTCCATGGGGTCGCGCCCCTCGCGGTCGAGCTTGTTCATGAACGTCATGATCGGTGTCGTGCGCAGGCGGCAGACTTCCATCAGCTTGATGGTGCGCTCCTCAACGCCCTTGGCGGCATCGATCACCATCAACGCCGAATCCACCGCGGTCAGCGTGCGGTAGGTGTCCTCGGAGAAGTCGGCATGGCCCGGCGTGTCGAGCAGATTCACCATGCGATCCCGATAGGCGAACTGCATGACCGATGAGGTCACGGAAATCCCGCGTTCCTTTTCCATCTCCATCCAGTCGGAGGTCGCATGACGACTGGACTTGCGCCCTTTCACCGTCCCCGCCAGCTGAATGGCACCGCCAAACAGCAGCAGCTTTTCAGTGACCGTGGTTTTACCCGCATCGGGGTGCGAGATGATGGCAAAGGTCCGGCGGCGGGCCGCCTCGGCGGCAATGGTCTTGTCTGGCATTCGTATCCGCGTTGTCTGAATTGAAAAGGCGCACGGGGCGTGATGTCCGCCGTGCGCCTCAAAAGATCGGATTGCGTTCGGCTAGTCGAGCGAGCGGATTTCCAGATCCCCCGAGGGGGCTCGATTGACTGCTTCAACGGGGCCGACGGTGCTCGAGAGAACCGTGCCGGTATTGCCGAAGTCATCGACAACGTTGGCGCGCGCCCGGATCTGCTGACCCGCAAGCTGTCGATCAAGGGGCAGCGAGCGCGTCGCTGATTCCGCCGCCTGACGCCATGTTCGACCGTCTTCCGAGGCCTCCCAGACCAATGAGATGTCAGCGATACCGTCGCGATCGCTGATGCGACTGGTGTCGGCACGCAACGTGTCTCCGACCCGGGTGGGTCCGTCAATCAAAAGTTCGCCTTGGACCGGATCATTGACGTTTCGAATCGGGTCAGTGGCCGCGCTCTCGATGCGCTCTTCGGCGCCGAAACCGTCGACATAGCTGACGACTGCACGCAGGTACCGACCAACCTCGTCCTGGGTCAGCGTAATGGTGTCGCCCCGCCAGTCATTCCCCCGGTAGCGCTGCCACGTGCTGCCGTCGCTGGAAATTTCCCAGCGGTAATTCAGCGGACCAATCCCATCAACGTCACGGATCGCGCTGATGTCGGCGCGCAAGGTCTCATTCTGCGCCTGAATGCCCCGCAGCTGCAGTTGCCCGGTCGGCACGTCGTTTACGTTACGGACCGGTGAGGTGGGCTGGGTAGTGATCGATTCGAGCGTACCGCCGCCATCAACGTACTCGATCATGACGCGCAGGCGGCTGCCCACATGGGTTTGGCGGGGGGTGAAGGTCTGGCGCGTAGCGCCATCGATTTTCCGCCAGCTACCCCGCTCCGCATTAAAGGCCTGCCACTGGATCGATGGGGTGCCGAGCCCATCCGGGTCGCTGAGGTCGGATAGGTCAATGACCAGGGGCACATTTTGTAGAGGGCCATCAGCGCGGGAGCTCACCGAGCCACTATCGCCTGCCGCGGGCTGGGCAGTCTGCGAGGCCTCAGACGTCGTCTCCCTATCCATCCGCGTCTCGGCTGTCATCCCTGAAGACGGCTCGGCGACGTCGTCGGGGTTGCCCCCGGCGAGCGTGACGCACGCCGTTAATAATGGGACCAACGCAAATGCCCGGCCCACCGTCCTTGTCGTTCTCATAATTCCCATCCAATCGGCCAAATGCGGAATTCCACTCATAACTGCCGTTGGCTGGAGCATAATCACATTAGGATGACGCCGCCACCCCTGGGGCTGCATTGGTGCGGTGGCTGGCATCGCCGTCGCCGGGCCAGTCGCGGTACACTCAAGGAATGACAGTGTTCACAACACCGTTCTGGCAGCGCAAGTCCCTCGCCGAGATGTCCTGGCCCGAGTGGGAGGCCCTCTGCGACGGTTGCGGGCAGTGCTGCCGCCATAAGCTGGAGGACGCCGATTCGGGCGAGGTCTACCCCACCCGGGTGGCCTGTCAGCTGCTTGACTCTCACAGTTGTCAGTGCAGTGATTACGCCGATCGCCACGCAACGGTTCCGGACTGCATACAGCTGACGCTTGCCAAGGTGGCAGCCTACGAGTGGCTGCCCACAACCTGCGCCTATCGCCGGCTTTACCACGGCGAGGACCTGGACTGGTGGCACCCGCTGGTCTCAGGCGACCCAGAAACCGTGCATGCTGCGGGGATATCGGTGCGCGGTCAGCTGGTCAATGAAAAAGAACTACCCGCCAGTGCCGAGCTGGAAGACTATCTCGAGGAGAGCCCATGGACATGAGTGCTTACCCGCTGCTGGAAGGGATTGATGAGCCGGCCCATCTGCGCGAGCTGCCCCAGACGCAGCTGCCGCGCCTGAGCGAGCAGTTAAGGGATTACCTGCTCAACAGCGTGGCGCGCTCGGGTGGTCACCTCGCCGCCGGTCTGGGGGCGGTGGAGCTCACCGTCGCCCTGCACTATGTGCTCAACACCCCCTATGACCGGCTGGTCTGGGATGTCGGGCATCAGTGCTATCCCCACAAGATCCTCACCGGCCGGCGGCAGGAGATCAGCCGGGTGCGAAAGATCGACGGGCCCGCCGGTTTTCCGGTGCGCGATGAGAGCCCCTACGACACGTTTGGTGTCGGGCATTCCAGCACCGCGATCAGCGCGGCCCTCGGCATGGCCCTTGGCAGCCGCAACCGCGATGACGGGCGCAAGACCTGTGCGGTGATCGGCGATGGCGGCCTGACCGCCGGCGAGGCGTTCGAGGCCCTCAACCATGCCGGCGACGTGCGCCCCGATCTGCTGGTGGTGCTCAACGACAATGAGATGTCCATCTCGGAGAACGTCGGCGCGCTCAACAAGACCTTCGCGCGACTGCTCGCCGGGGGGGTGTACGGCAACATGCGCGCCGAGGCCAAGAATGTGCTCGAGCGCATGCCGGGTCCGATGCGCGACTTCGCCAAACTCGCGGAGGAGCACGTCAAAGGCATGCTGGTGCCCGGCACGTTCTTCGAAGAGCTCGGCTTTCAGTACTTCGGACCGGTGGACGGTCACGATGTCGACGAACTGGTCACCGTCCTCGGCCGGCTGCGTGAGATGGACGGCCCGCGCATCCTTCACTGCGTGACCCGCAAGGGCAAGGGCTACGCCAAGGCCGAAGCCAATCCCATTGCCTACCATGGCGTGAAGGCATTCGACCCGGCCGCCGGTCTCAAGGCCGCCACCGAGGCCGCGCCGCTCACCTACACCGATGTGTTCAGCCAGTGGCTCTGCGACATGGCCGAACAGGAGCCGCGGCTGTGGGGCGTAACCCCCGCCATGCGCGAGGGCTCCGGGCTGGTGGCCTTCGCCGAGCGCTTCCCCGATCGTTATCTCGACACCGCAATTGCCGAGCAGCACGCCGTGACGCTATGTGGCGGGCTGGCCTGCGAGGGCGAGAAGCCGGTGCTCGCCATCTACTCGACCTTCCTCCAGCGCGGTTATGATCAGCTGATTCACGACATCGCGCTGCAGAACCTGCCGGTGGTCTTTGCCCTGGATCGGGCCGGATTGGTGGGCGCCGACGGGGCCACCCATCACGGCATGTTCGACTTCAGCTACATGCGCTGCCTGCCCAATGTCACCGTTATGGCACCGGCGGACGAGCGCGAGTGCCGGCAGATGCTCTCCACGGCCCTGGCCATCGAAGGCCCGGCCTCGGTGCGCTACCCGCGCGGACGTGGCCCGGGCACAGTCCCCGAGACCACCCTCGAGACCCTGCCGGTGGGGCAGGCGCAGATCCGGCGCTGGGGTCAGGGCATCGCCCTGCTCGCCTTCGGCACGATGGTGGCCCCGGCAGAGACGGTGGCTGAAGAGCTCGATGCCACGCTGGTCAACATGCGCTTCGTCAAACCGCTGGATGAGGCGTGCATCCGCGAAATGGCCGAAACCCACGACGCCATCGTGATCCTCGAGGAGAACATGGTGGCCGGTGGCGCCGGCTCGGCCGTCGCCGAGACGCTGGCGCGCCTGGACCTCAGGCCTCGCCTGCTGCAGATCGGTCTCGCCGATCACTTCGTCGATCATGGCGAGCGTGATGAGCAGCTCGCGCTGGTGGGGTTGGATACCGACGGCATCCGTCAGCGGATTCACGATTGGCGTGATCGCACGGTTGCGAGTCCGGCCACCAGTGAGTAGTGTCAGGCGGCTGGAACAGCCCTTTCCCCAACGCCGCCGCGCTTCGACATGTCAGGGCCATGTCACCGAAGCTGCGGCTTGCGGATATTCATGAATCAGAAATCCAGTTATAGCTACGATGAACTCCTTGCCTGCGGCCACGGCGAGCTGTTTGGCCCGGGCAACCCGCAGCTGCCGGTCCCGAACATGCTCATGTTCGATGCGATCACGCACATCGATGATCACGGCGGTGGTTATGAAAAGGGCCAGGTCGAGGCCGAACTGGCCGTCAAGCCCGATCTATGGTTTTTCGGCTGCCACTTCCCCGGCGATCCGGTCATGCCGGGCTGCCTCGGCCTGGATGCGCTCTGGCAGCTGCTGGGCTTTTACCTGGGCTGGATCGGCGGCGAGGGCAAAGGCCGGGCATTGGGCTGCGGCGAGGTGAAGTTCACCGGCCAGATCCTGCCGGACAACGCGCTGGTCCACTACCGGCTTGACGTCAAACGCATCATCCGGCGGCGGCTCAACATGGGCATCGCCGATGGCTTTGTGACCGTTGATGGCGAGGAGATCTACCGCGCCATGGACCTGCGCGTCGGTCTGTTCCAGAATCCGCAGAGCAATCTCTAAGGGAGTCGAAACGTGCGGCGAGTGGTAGTCACCGGCATGGGCATCGTCTCTTGCCTGGGCAACGATGCGGCAACCGTCACCGAGGCCCTGCGAAACGGGCGCTCGGGGATCCGTTTCAGTGATGAATACGCCGAGCGTGGCCTGCGCAGCCAGATCGCGGGGCAGCCTGATATCGATCTGGAGGCCGCCATCCCACGGCGCGCGCGGCGCTTCATGGGCGATGCCGCGGGCTTCGCCTATGTCGCCATGCAGCAGGCCATCGATCAGGCCGAA
The DNA here is from genome assembly GCF_007625215.1 of Spiribacter aquaticus. Taxonomy (NCBI): domain Bacteria; kingdom Pseudomonadati; phylum Pseudomonadota; class Gammaproteobacteria; order Chromatiales; family Ectothiorhodospiraceae; genus Spiribacter; species Spiribacter aquaticus. The sequence continues at coordinate 63,970 of NZ_VMKP01000002.1, forward strand.
CTGCCCGACTCGGTGGTGTCGAACCCGCGCACCGGCCTGATCGTCGGCTCCGGCGGTGCTTCCACGGAAAACGTCGTGCGCTCGGCGGATATCCTGCGCGAGCGTGGCGTGCGCAAGATCGGCGCCTTCGCCGTGCCCAAGGTCATGGGCAGCACGACCTCCGCCTGTCTGGCGACGCCGTTCGCCATCAAGGGCATCAACTACAGCATCTCCTCGGCCTGCGCGACCAGCGCCCACTGCATCGGCGCAGCCATGGAGCAGATCCAGCTTGGCAAGCAGGACGTCATGTTCGCCGGCGGGGGCGAGGAAGAGCACTGGTCGCTGACCATGCTGTTCGATGCCATGGGCGCGCTGTCCACCGGCTACAACGACACCCCTGAGCGTGCCTCGCGGCCCTTCGACCGGGATCGCGATGGGTTCGTGATCGCCGGCGGGGGCGGCATGCTGGTGCTCGAATCGCTCGAGCATGCCGAGGCGCGCGGCGCCCCGATCCTTGCCGAGCTGGTGGGCTACGCCGCCACTTCGGATGGCTATGACATGGTGGCGCCCTCCGGCGAAGGCGCCGAACGCTGCCTGGGTCAGACACTGGAGATGGCGGGCATCAATGCGGACCGGCCCGTGGATTACGTCAACGCCCACGGCACCAGCACCCCGGCCGGGGACATCACCGAGCTGCGGGCGCTGGAAGCGGTCTTCGGCGCCGAGCGCCCGCCGGTGAGCTCCACCAAGTCGCTGACGGGTCACTCCCTGGGGGCCGCCGGCGTGCAGGAGGCCATCTACTCGCTGCTGATGATGCAGGCCGGCTTCATCGCCGGGACCCTCAACGTCGATCACCTCGACGCCGAGGCCGGCGACTACCCCGTGGTCACCGAGACCCTCGAGAATCGCCGCCTCGACCGGGTGGTCAGCAACAGCTTTGGGTTTGGTGGTACCAACGCCAGTCTGGCCTTCGAGCGCTTTTCATGACGCGCCGGACAGGCGTCGCCAGAGCGTACTGCGGCTGATCCCCAGCTGACGGCAGGCGGCACTCCGATTGCCGTCGCATTGGGCAAGCACCCGATGGATCGCGTCGATGTCATCAACGGCGGCCCGGGGCGGCGTCGTATCGCTGAAAAGCTCCGGGACCAGGCGCTCGAGCCGCTGCTGATCCATGGGCCCGGATTCAAATCCCGGGGCAAAGATCGCCAGGCGCTCGATCAGGTTTTCCAGTTCGCGGATATTGCCCGGCCAGTGATAGGCTCGGCAGTACGGTATCACCTGCTCGAGCATCGCCGGCATGGCGCTGGTCCGGCCCTGGCGGGCAAGTGCCCGGCCGGCAATGCTGCGCGCCAGTGCGGGCAGATCATCAAGCCGCTCGCGCAGCGGCGGCACGTCGAGCCGCAGGATGTTGATGCGGTAGTAGAGATCCTGCCGGAAGGCCCCCTCCGCCACCGCGGCCGCCAGGTCGCGATGGGTGGCGGCAATGACGCGCACATCCACCGGTGTCGGTTGGGTGGCGCCCAGCCGGATCACCTCATGTTCCTGTAGGACCCGCAATAGCCGGGTCTGGAGCGTAAGCGGCATCTCCCCGATCTCATCAAGAAAGATCGTGCCGGTGTGGGCCGATTCAAACAGCCCGGGTTTGCCGCCGCGCCGCGAGCCGGTGAAAGCGCCCTCCTCAAACCCGAACAGTTCGCTCTCCAGCAGGCTCTCGGGGAAGGCCCCGCAGTTGAGGGCGACAAATGCATGCCCCCGCCGGGCACTGGCGTTGTGGATGCCCTGGGCGAGCAGCTCCTTGCCGGTGCCACTTTCGCCGAGGATCAGCACGGTGGTATCGGTGGCGGCATACTGGGCCGCCAGCGTGCACGCCTCGCGCAGTGGCTGCGAGTCGCCGATGATCCCGTCGAGCTCGTAGCGGGCGGCGAACTGCCGGGGCTTGTTGGTGGAGCGCAGGCTCCGGTCCACCCGCTGGATGGTCGCCGAGTCCTGAACCGTGACGACCGCCCCGGTCTGCACACCCTGCTCGCGGATCGGGATGCGGTTGGTGACAACGGTCCGGTTGCCGATGCGCTGGACGCCCCCCAGCTCCGTCACCCCGTGCGCCAGGGTGTCATGCAGGGCCAGCTGGCTTGCCACCTGGCTCAGCCGCCGCCCCTCGACCGCGTCGGCATCCACCCCCAGCAACCGGGCCATGGCGGGATTGAACGACTGCACCCGCTCATCCATGTCCACCGCCACCACGCCCTCCTCGAGCTGCTGGAGGATGGTATCGAGACGCTCACGGCGCGCCGCCTCGATCCGCCCGATACGGCTGATCTCAATGGCGCTGTCGAGCGCCTGCTCCACGGAGGCGCGCGAGTAAACGAAAATGCCCGCGAGGCCCGCCTGTTCGGCCAGGTCGGTGACCAGCCCCGGTCCGATGATCGCCCCCACCCCGCGGCCCGCCAGGGCACTGACGCGGCGTTCGGCATCGGCGGCCGTCTCGTAGGCGTAGTGCTCCAGTTCAAGTCCAAAATGCTGTTTGAATTCAATCAGTTCAGGATGAGTGGTGCCATGGCTTATCAAGGCGATGCGGCGGGCCGATCGGCGCGCCGTCGCCAGTGCGTTGAGCACATCAAAGCCGGTGAGGGTCACGAGTATCACCGGCAGGGCCAGGTGCCGCCGCAGAAACGCCCCGTTCGAGCCCGCGGCCACCACCGCGTCCACGCCGCGGGTCTGTTGATAGCGGCGGATTTCGGCCAGCGCGTCGTCAAAACCGCGATCGACGATATGCACATCGGCCTGCGCGGCGTAACTCGGGACGATCACCCGAAACACCTCCTTGAGGCGGCTGAAGCCCACCGCAAGGATCACCGGCCGATCCTCGCCCCGCACTGATTGATCCGCCATCGCCCCTCCCCGATCGCCCGGTCCCGAGCGTTTCATTATTCGTTTCAGGGTAGTTCACTGCGACACGCAATGAAACACTGCGGGCCGGGGCCGAACCCATCCAATCGCCCCCAACGCCCGCGAAAACCGCGCGTTGGACCCGATGTCAGGCGATTCCCGGCGCGCTGGCACGCGGCTTGCAGTAAGTTTAATAACAACGAGGAGGAGACCCCGCCATGTCGACATCATCCGAGTCGCCCGGTCGGCGCTTTCGCGCCGCGGTCGAAAACGAAAACCCCCTGCAGGTCATCGGCGCCATCAACGCCTATCACGCGGTCATGGCGACCCAGGTGGGCTATAACGCCCTGTATGTCTCCGGTGGCGGTGTGGCGGCCGGGTCCATGGGCCTGCCGGATCTGGGCATCACCACGCTCGACGATGTCGTCACCGACGTCAATCGCATCACCGATGCCGTCGATACCCCGCTGTTGGTGGACGCGGATACCGGCTTTGGCGGCGCGTTCAACATCGCCCGGACGGTGCGCTCGCTGATCAAGGCGCGGGCCGCCGCCTGCCATATCGAAGACCAGGTCCAGACCAAGCGCTGCGGCCACCGACCGGGTAAGGCCATTGTCTCGAAGCAGGAGATGGTCGATCGCATCAAAGCGGCGGTGGACGCCCGGACCGATCCCGACTTCGTCATTATGGCCCGCACCGATGCCCTCGCGGTGGAGGGCCTGGACGCCGCCGTCGACCGCGCCGGCGCCTACATCGAAGCCGGTGCCGATATGCTGTTCCCCGAGGCCATCACCGAGCTCGGCATGTATCGCGCCTTCAGCCAGGCGGTGGATGTGCCGGTGCTCGCCAATATCACCGAGTTTGGTTCGACGCCACTGTTCGACCGCGACGCGCTGGGCGGTGCCGGCGTGGGGCTGGTGCTCTATCCGCTCTCGGCGTTCCGGGCGATGAATGCCGCGGCACTCGATGTCTATCGCCGTGTGCGCGCCGACGGCACCCAGGCCGGTGTGGTCGATCGCATGCAGACCCGCGCGGAACTGTATGAATTTCTTGACTATCACGCCTATGAGGCGAAGCTCGATCAACTGTTCAGCATGGAGAACGGACAATGAGTGACACCCCGTCAGCCCCCAAGCCCAAGAAATCCGTTGCCCTTTCCGGTGTCACGGCCGGCAATACCGCGCTCTGCACCGTCGGCCTGACCGGCAATGACCTGCACTACCGCGGCTACGACATTCTCGATCTCGCCGAGGGCTGCGATTTCGAGGAGACCGCCTATCTGCTGGTGTACGGGCATCTGCCCAATGCCGGCGAACTGCGCCGCTACAAGACCGATCTCAGGCGCCTGCGGGGCCTGCCGGCGCCGGTCAGGGCCGCCCTCGAGCAGCTCCCCGCCGCCACCCATCCCATGGACGTCATGCGCACCGGTGTGTCCCTGCTCGGTTGCTGCCTGCCCGAAAAAGACGACCACGCCGAGGCGGGTGCCCGCACCATCGCCGATCGACTGCTCGCCTCGCTGGGCTCGGTCCTGCTCTACTGGTATCACTTCAGTCACAACGGCCGGCGCATTGATGTGGAAACCGATGACGATTCCATTGGCGGCCATTTCCTGCACCTCCTGCATGGCGAAGCGCCGTCGGCGGCCTGGGAACGCTCGATGCATACCGCGCTCACCCTCTACGCGGAGCACGAATTCAATGCCTCGACGTTCACCGCCCGGGTGGTCGCGGGCACCGGGTCGGACATGTACTCGGCGGTGACCGGGGCGATCGGCGCACTGCGCGGGCCCAAGCATGGCGGCGCCAACGAGGCGGCGTTCGAGATCCAGCAGCGCTATCGCAGCGCCGATGAGGCCGAGGCCGACATCCGCGAGCGCATCGCCAACAAAGAGGTGGTCATCGGCTTCGGTCATCCCGTCTACACCATCAGCGACCCGCGGAACGAGGTCATCAAGCGCATCGCCCGCGATCTCACCGACCGCAATGGCAACACCCGCCTTTTCCAGGTGGCCGAGCGCATCGAGTCGGTGATGGCCGACGCCAAGAAGATGTTCCCCAACCTGGACTGGTTCTCGGCGGTGGCCTTCAACGCCATGGACGTCCCCACCGCCCTGTTCACCCCGCTGTTCGTCATCGCACGCACCAGTGGCTGGGCGGCGCATGTCATCGAGCAGCGCCAGGACAACAAGATCATCCGCCCGAGTGCCAACTACATCGGCCCCGACAATCTGAAATTCGTGCCGCTGGATGCGCGCGACTGATCCATGACCCACGGAGAACAGCCCATGAACAACGCCGATACCGTCCTCACTGACATCGTCGACTATGTCAGGGACTACCCCATCGACCGCGATGTGGCCCTTGAAACCGCCCGCAACTGCCTGATCGACACCCTCGGCTGCGGCCTTGAGGCACTGGAGTATCCGGCCTGCACCAAGCTGCTGGGCCCCGTCGTGTACGGCACCACGGTCCCCAACGGCACCCGGGTACCGGGCACCCAGTTCCAGCTCGATCCCGTCCAGGGCGCGTTCAATATCGGCGCCATCATCCGCTGGCTCGATTTCAACGACACCTGGCTGGCCGCCGAGTGGGGGCACCCTTCGGATAATCTGGGCGGCATCCTCGCCACCGCCGACTGGCTGTCGCGCACGGCCGTCGCCGAAGGCCGCGCACCGCTGACCATGCGCGAGGTGCTGATCGCCATGGTCAAGGCCCACGAGATCCAGGGCGTGATCGCGCTTGAGAACTCTTTCAACCGCGTCGGCCTGGATCATGTGGTGCTGGTCAAGGTGGCGACCACGGCGGTGGTGGCCGACATGCTGGGCCTCTCCCGCGAGGAGATCCTCAACGCCGTGTCACTGGCCTGGGTGGACGGTCAATCGCTGCGCACCTACCGCCACTATCCCAACGCCGGCAGCCGGAAGTCCTGGGCGGCCGGTGATGCCACCGCCCGCGGCGTGCGCCTGGCGTTGATGGCCAGAACCGGCGAGATGGGCTATCCCACTGCGCTGAGCGCGCCGACCTGGGGGTTCTATGACGTCCTCTTCAATGGCGAGCCGTTCTCGTTCCAGCGCGGCTATGGCAGCTATGTCATGGAAAACGTGCTCTTCAAGATCAGTTTTCCCGCGGAGTTCCACGCCCAGACCGCGGTGGAGGCGGCCGTCACGCTGCATCGCCGGCTGGCCGAAATGGGCCGCTCGGCGGCGGATATCAAGCGCATCAGTATCCGCACCCACGAGGCCTGCATCCGCATCATCGACAAGCAGGGGCCGCTCAACAACCCCGCGGACCGCGATCACTGCGTGCAGTACATGGTGGCCGTGCCGTTGATCTTCGGTCATCTCACCGCCCGCGACTACGAGGACAGTGCCGCCGCCGATCCGCGCATCGACGCCCTGCGCGAGAAGATCGTCTGCGTTGAGGATGCCGGTTTCACCGCCGACTATCACGACCCGGCCAAGCGCTCGATCCCCAACGCCCTGACCGTCGAGCTCAATGACGGCACGGTCCTTGACGAGGAGGTCGTGGAATACCCCATCGGCCACAAGCGCCGGCGCGAAGAAGGCATCCCGCTGCTCGAGGACAAGTTCCGGACCAATCTGGCGCGGCGTTTCCCGGCCCGTCAGCAGCGGGCCATCCTTGATGTCTCGCTGGATCAGGCGCGTCTCGAATCAATGCCGGTGCACGAGTATGTCGATCTGTATGTGATCTGAGCGGCGCGCACACCGCGTCGCGACAATAATAATCCGGGAGGAGAGTCCCATGAATTACGCAGCGATTTATCAGCGATCCATCGATGATCCCGCCGGCTTCTGGCGCGATCAGGCCGCCGAGCTCGACTGGTACCGGTTTCCCGAGACCATCCTCGGCCGCGACGAAGCGGGCCACGACCGCTGGTTTACCGACGGCGAGCTTAACCTGTCGCATCTGGCCCTCGACCATCACGTTGAACAACGCCAGACGCTAGCACGATCGCGGGGGCGGTCGACTCAGACCAGGTTCCGCCCCCCATCAAGGCCAATGCGCCGACCGGTGATGTACGGATTATCCAGCAGAAACTGCAGGGTCTGCACCGCCGCCGTCTCGCCCGGGGCGATTCCGAGCAGCGATTTCTTCAGGGTTTTCTCGCGATACGCCTCGCTGTCGCCCTCGTTGAACATGATCAGCGACGGGGCGATGCTGTTGACCTTGACCCCGGGTGACAGCAGCCGGGCAAAGGACAGGGTCAGATTGTCCAGCGCGGCTTTGCTGGCGGCATAGGCGATGTGCTTGGCACTGCCCTTTTCCACCACATAGTCGGTCATATGGACGATATCGGTGGGGGTGTCGCTGTTCTCAAGCAGATCCCGGCAGGCCAGGTTGATGCGGTAGGGCGTCGTGCTGTGGATCTGCATCATGGCCGCCATGACATCCGCCGGATCCGTATCCGGGCTCTCCGGAAGCCAGTCCGAGGCATTGTGGATGATCGCCCGCAGCGTGGGGGTCTGCGCCCTGAGGGTATCAATGAACGCGTCGACGCCGGCGTTACTCGCGAAGTCGGCGTGAAGGCACGTCGCGCCGGCCTGCACCAGGTCATCCACCGCGGGTCGATGGGTGCGATAGGTGGCGATGATCGGGACGTCGCGCTCGAGACAGTGCTTGGCGAACGCAAGCCCGATACGCTGACTGGCACCGGTGATGAGGATGGGCGCGGTCATTACATGCTCCGGCTGATGGAGATGGTGCCCGGAGTGGGACTCGAACCCACACGGCCAAAGCCCCGGGATTTTAAGTCCCGTGCGTCTACCAGTTCCGCCATCCGGGCGGATAGATGGAGGCTAGGGCCGGAATCGAACCGGCGTTCACGGCTTTGCAGGCCGCTGCATCACCATTCTGCCACCTAGCCATAAAAAACCCCGACCGTGACCGGTCGGGGTCGCCTGTTTGGAGCGGGAAACGAGATTCGAACTCGCGACCCCAACCTTGGCAAGGTTGTGCTCTACCAGCTGAGCTATTCCCGCGTCACAGCCCGTTATTCTAGTCAGGGCGCTGTATGTGTCAACCCTGCTCGACCCGGTCGAGGGTCCGCAGCGCCGCCGACAGATAAAGCACCATGGAGTACAGCGTAAGCCCGGCGGCGGCATAAAGCATCACGAGCCCCACCGGCCAGGTGGGGATGCCCTCGATCTGATGGCGATAAAGCAGGAACACGATAGCGATCATCTGCAGCGCCGTCTTGACCTTGCCGGTCATGCCCACCGCCACGCTGGCGCGCTGGCCCAGCTCGGCCATCCACTCGCGCAGTGCCGACACGGCGATCTCGCGGCCGATGATCACCGCCACCGGGATGGCCACAAGGGCGGTGGGCGACTCGACGAGCACGATGATCAGCGCGATCGCCACGATCAGCTTATCGGCCACCGGGTCCAGGAATGCGCCAAACGGCGATGCCTGGTCCCAGCGCCGCGCCAGAAAGCCATCCAGCCAGTCGGTCACGCTTGCAAGGGCGAACACGAAGGCGGCCGCGCCGTTGGACCAGGGGGCCGGCAGCAGGAACAGCAGACCCAGCACCGGGATCATGACGATCCGCAGCCAGGTCAGGATATTAGGGAGCGTCATTTCCATGATTGCGAGCCTACCATCGCCTGATTGTCAGCCATTCAAATGCCCGTGGATCCGCTCCGCCAGCGCGGTGCTGATGCCCTGCACGCGACTCAGGTCCTCGACCCCCGCGCGCTTGATGCCCTTCAGCCCGCCGAACTGCTTCATCAGTGCCTGACGCCGCTTCGCGCCCAGTCCCGGGATTTCCTCCAGACTGGACTGCTGACGCGACTTGCCACGCCGGTTGCGATGCCCGGTGATGGCAAACCGATGGGCCTCGTCGCGGACCTGCTGGAGAAGATGCAGCCCCGGTGACTCGGGTGCAAGCCGGATCTCAGCCGATCGACCCGACACCAGCAGTACTTCCTCGCCGGGCTTGCGGCGTGGCCCCTTCGAGATCCCCACCGCCAGGACGCCCTCGATGTCGAGCGCCTCAAGGACCGCCTCGGCCTGCCGGAGCTGGCCCAGACCACCGTCGATCAGCAGCACATCGGGCGCGGTGCCCTCGCCGTCGCGCAGGCGCTGAAAGCGACGGGTCAGTGCCTGGTGCATGGCGGCGTAGTCGTCACCGTCGGTGATGCCGTCAATGTTGAAGCGTCGATAGTCGTCCTTGATCGGCCCTTCGCGCCCCATGACCACGCACGACGCCACGGTGGCCTCGCCGCGGGTATGACTGATGTCAAAGCACTCGATGCGCTCGGGGATCGCCTCGAGCGACAGCGCCTGCTGGATATCGTCAAAGCGCCGCTCCATCAGCGCCTCGCCGCTCATGCGGGCACTCAGGGCGTGATCGGCGTTGCGCTGTGCCATCTCCATCCAGCGCCGCCGCTCGCCGCGCAGCCGGGCACTGATCCGCACCCGATGGCCGGCATCATTGCTCATCGCTTCTTCGAGCACCTCGCCGTCTTCAAGCTCATGGCTGACCAGCAGTTCCGCCGGCGGCGACTGACCCAGATAGTGCCGCGCGATGAATCCATAGAGGATTTCCTCTGGTCCCGTCTCGGGGGGCACGCGCGGAAAATACGTCTGATTACCGAGATTCTGACCGTCACGGATGACGAAGACCTGGACACAGGCCAGGTTTTCGCGCAGCCGGCAGGCGATCACGTCGACATCACCGCGCGCCCCCGAGACGTACTGGCGCTCCTGGATACGCCGCAGGCTGGTGATGCGGTCGCGCAACCGCGCCGCCTGTTCAAAATCCTGATCCTCGGCCGCCGCCTCCATGCGGCGGACCAGTTCGTCGACCACCTCGTTGCTCTGCCCCGAGAGGAACATCTCGACGTGGCGGACATCGTTCGCATAGTCCTCCTCGCTGATATAGCCCACGCAGGGTGCCGTACAGCGGCCGATCTGGTATTGCAGGCAGGGCCGCGTGCGATGCCGGTAGAAGCTGTCACGGCACTGCCGCACCGGGAAAACCTTCTGCAGGTGGTTGAGGGTCTCGCGCACCGCACCGGAGGAAGGAAACGGGCCAAAATAGCGCCCCTCGCCGCGGCGCTGGCCGCGGTGGAAACCCAGACGCGGGAAGTCCTGCTGGGTCGAGAGGTAAATGAACGGATAGGTCTTGTCGTCACGCAGCAGGACGTTGTAGCGCGGCCGATGCTCCTTGATCAGGTTGTTCTCAAGGATGAGCGCCTCGGCCTCGGTGTGCGTGACGGTCACCTGAAGGTCGGCCACCTGCCCCACCAGGGCCTGGGTCTTGGCATTATGCGCGCCCTTGCGGAAGTAGCTGCTCACGCGGCGCTTGAGATTGCGGGCCTTGCCCACGTAAATCACCGCCCCCGCGTCATCGAACATGCGATAGACGCCGGGCGCCGTTGGCAGGGTCTTGAGGACCGGATCCGGGTCGAAGGGCTTGGTCTGGCTCATGCCCCCATTCTAGCGCGCCTGAGGGCTTTGCCGTATCGTCCCGCGGGCATGAACGCACCCATTACTGCCTGTTACCCCGACCCCGGAACGGCGCGCCCGCTCACCGGCCTTTATCTGGACCATGCCCTGCCCGACCGCGGTCGTCATGGGCCGTTCATCTACGCCAACTACATCGCAAGCCTGGATGGGCGCATCAGCGTCCCCGCAGACACAGGCGGCCAGGGGGTGCCGGAGAGCATCGCCAATGCCCGGGACTGGCGGCTGTTCCAGGAGCTCGCCGGGCAGGCGGACCTGCTGCTGAGCTCGGGCCGATATCTGCGCGACCTCGAGGCCGGCACCGCCCAGGACAGCCTGCCCATCGGCATCGATGACGCATTCAGCGACATCCGCGCCTGGCGCGTTCGCCACGGGCTGGCTCCGCAGCCGGACGTCGCGGTACTCAGCGCCGGACTCGATTTTGCCGTTCCGAGGCGTCTGCTCGACCAGGGCCGACGGGTGATTGTGATCACCGGCGAATCCGTGCCTGACAGCCGCGTGCAGGCCCATGAGCGGGCTGGCACTGAAGTGATCGTTCTGCCAAATGTCGCGCGCCCGGGCGGCGCCGCGCTGGTCACCGCCCTCCAGGCACTGGCCTATCGGCGCATTTACACCGTGGCCGGCCCGTTCGTCCTGCATACCCTGCTGAGCGCGAATCTTCTCGACTCGCTATTCCTGACCACCGTGCATCGGCTGATCGGCGGCCAGCCGTTCGCGAGCCTCTGCGAGGGCGATCTGCTGGCCGAGACCGGCGATTTCCAGTTGGCGTCGATGCATCTCGACGCCCACGGCCCCGGCGGCTGCACGCAGACGTTCAGCCGCTACGACAGGACGCCCGGCCCTTAATCCGCGCCCGGGATGCCCCCGGCGGTCAATGCCCGGGGATCGAGCAGCCGTTCAAGCTCATCGTCGGAGAGATCCGTCATCTCCCGGGCAAGGTCCATCAGCGGCCGACCCTCGGCGTAGGCGCGCTTGGCGATCTTCGCACCCAGTTCATAGCCAATCTCGGTGTTCAGCGCCGTCACCAGGATGGGGTTGCGGCCGAGCGCCGCTTCAAGCCGCTCGCGATTGACACTGAATCCGGCCACCGCCCGATCCGCCAGCGCAGTGGACGCATTGGCCAGCAGCGAGATGCTCTCGAGCAGATTATGGGCCACCACCGGCAGCATCACATTGAGCTGGAAATTCCCCGACTGGCCGGCAATGGTGATGGTGGTGTCGTTACCGATCACCTGGGCGCAGACCTGCGCGACCGCCTCCGGGATCACCGGATTGACCTTGCCCGGCATGATGCTGCTGCCCGGCTGCAGCGCCGGCAGGGCGATCTCGCCCAGTCCCGCCAGTGGCCCGGAGTTCATCCAGCGCAGGTCGTTGCTGATCTTCATCAGGCTGACGGCCACGGTCTTGAGCTGCCCGGAGAGCTCCACGGCGGCGTCCTGGGTGCTCAGGCCCTCGAACCGGTTGGGCGTGGGGTAAAAGCTGACGCCGCTCCGCTCGGTGAGCGCCGCCGCCACCGCATCGGCAAACTTCGGGCGGGCGTTGATGCCCGTGCCCACCGCCGTGCCGCCCTGGGCCAGGGCACGCACCCGTTCCATCGCCGAACGGATCCGCACCTCACCCTGACGGATCTGAAACGCCCAGCCGCCGATCGACTGGCCGAGTGTCACCGGCATGGCGTCCATGAGATGCGTGCGGCCGGTGGTGGTCACGTCATTGAGGTCTTCGGCGCGGCGCTCAAGCGTCGCGGCCAGGTGATCCAGCGCCGGCAGCAGCTCCTCGGCACAGGCAAGGGTGGCGGCGACGTGAATGGCGGTGGGGATCACGTCATTGCTGCTCTGGCTCATGTTGACGTGATCGTTGGGGTGCACGGGCGAGCCCAGCGATTCGGTGGCGAGGCGCGCGATCACCTCGTTGGCGTTCATGTTGCTGCTGGTCCCGGAACCGGTCTGGAACACATCCACCGGGAACTGGGCGTCGTGTTCGCCCTCGGCTACGCGCTCCGCGGCCTGGGTGATGGCCCCGGCGATGGCCGCATCAAGATCCCCCAGGGACTGGTTGGCCTGCGCGGTCGAGGCCTTGACCCGCCCCAGCGCCTGGATGAACCGCCGCGGCATGGGCAGCCCGCTGATGGCGAAGTTATCGACGGCCCGCTGGGTCTGGGCGCCATAAAGGGCCTCGGCGGGCACCTGCAGCTCGCCCATGCTGTCCGATTCGGTCCGAAATCCCTGCTCACTCATCATCGTCTCTCCGGTTCTTGTAAACTATGTGCTCAATTTCAAGCGCGTTGGAGCCCATGGAACTCAGTCAGCTTACCGCCATTTCCCCCATCGACGGTCGCTATGGCCGCAAGACCCAGGCCCTGCGCTCGCTGGTCAGTGAGTATGGGTTGATCCGCCATCGCGTGCTGGTCGAAGTCGAATGGCTCAAGGCGCTCGCCGCCGAGGATGCCATCGCCGAGGTGCCGCCCCTGTCGGACAGCGCGGCGCGGGCGCTGACCCGCATCGCCACGGATTTCGACGAAGCGGATGCCGAACGGGTCAAGGCCATCGAGGCCACCACCAACCACGACGTCAAGGCGGTGGAGTACTTCATCAAGACCGCCATGGCCGGGCATGCGGAGCTGGCTGCGATCACCGAGTTCGTGCATTTCGCCTGTACATCCGAGGACATCAACAACCTGGCCTACGCGCTCATGCTGCGCCGTGCGCGCAATGATGTATTGCTGCCGGATGCGGATCAAATCATCCAGCGTCTGCGCGCGCTCGCCCACGAGCACGCCGATGTGGCGATGCTGGCCCGCACCCATGGTCAGCCCGCCTCGCCGACCACCCTCGGCAAGGAATTCGCCAACGTCGCCGCCCGCCTTCAGCGCCAGCGCGACCAGTTGGCGGCGGTGCCGATCCTCGGCAAGATCAATGGCGCGGTGGGCAACTTCAACGCCCACCTGAGCGCCTATCCGACGGTGGATTGGCCCCGTTTTTCAAAGCATTACGTCGAAAACCTGGGACTGGACTACAACGCCTACACCACCCAGATCGAACCCCACGACGGCATCGCCGAACTGTTCGACACACTGGCGCGGTTCAACACCGTGGGCATCGATCTGGTGCGCGATCTGTGGGGCTATATCGCCTTTGGCTATTTCCGCCAGCGCACCGTCGAGGGCGAGATCGGCTCGTCGACCATGCCGCACAAGGTCAACCCCATCGACTTCGAGAACGCTGAGGGCAACTACGGCATCGCCAACGCCCTGCTCGAGCATCTCGCCCGCAAGCTGCCGGTGTCGCGCTGGCAGCGGGACCTGACCGACTCCACGGTGCTGCGCAACGTCGGCGTGGGGCTTGCCCAGACGGGTGTCGCCAATGCCTCGCTGATCCGTGGCCTGGACAAGATCGCGGTCAACCACGCGCGCATCGCCGCCGATCTGGACGATAACTGGGAGGTCCTCGCCGAGGCGATCCAGACGGTGATGCGGCGCTACGGGATCGACGAGCCCTACGAAAAGCTCAAGGCCCTGACCCGCGGCAAGCGCGTGGACAGCGCCGCCCTACAGGCGTTCGTCGACGAGCTGGCACTGCCTGAGGCCGTGCGCGACGAGCTCAGGGCGTTGACGCCGGCCCGTTATACGGGGCTCGCGGCATCGCTTGCCAGCGATCTCGGACAACCGCGCGATTGAGCGCAAGCCACTGCAGGGCAATGATCGGCATGGCGGCGGTGAGCGCGCCGCTGTCGAGCATGGCAATCGCCTCGTCCGCCGGCACCACATGGACCCGGATGTCCTCGCCCTCGTCGGGATGGCCATGGCCTTCGCGGCGCAGATCGCGGCTGTCCACCGGCGCACAGTAGACCCGGGCCGTCTGGGAACTGCCCCCGGGGCTGACCAGATAGTGGGCGATGGGCATCAGCTCGCCCAGGGCGCAGTCCGCCTCCTCGCGGGTCTCCCGGTGGGCGACATCCTCGTCCCGTTCGCCCGGCTCGATGATGCCGGCGATGGTCTCGAGCACCCAGGGGCCAAACCCCGTCTCGAGGGCGCCGACCCGGAACTGCTCGACCAGCACCACCTGATCGAGCCACGGGTCATAGGGCAGGACGGCGACGGCGTTGCCCCGTTCAAGGCGCTCACGCACCAGGACCTCGCTCTGCCCGCCGGCGAACAGGGCATGGCGCAGGGTGAAGCGGCTCACCTGAAAGAACCCGTCATGGACGGTCTCGCGAGCGATGATTTCGTAGTCTCGGGGCATGACGATGGCTCCAGGACGGGGGTCAGCGGCTGAAAACCGCCATTGCCTCGGCGTGGCCGGTATGCGGGAACATGTCCATCAGCCCGGCCGCCTCAAGCCGATAGCCATAGCGGTGCACCAGTTCACCGGCATCGCGGGCAAGGGTCGACGGCCCGCAGGATACGTAGACGATGCGCGACGGGCCGAGCGCGTCCAGGCTGGGCAGCACTTCGAGGGCGCCCGAGCGGGGCGGATCAAGCAGGGCCCGATCAATGCCCTCGCCCAGCCAGTCGGCATCCGGCGGGATACGGGTCAGGTCGGTGGCGGCGAAGCGCGCATTATCAATGCCGTTGATCGCGGCGTTCTCACGGCCCCGCTCGACCAGCGGCTCATCGCCCTCGACACCGATCACCGCCGCAGCATTCTGGGCGATGGGCAGGGTGAAGTTGCCCAACCCGCAGAACAGATCCAGCACCCGGCTGTCCGGCTCGAGAGCGAGCTGCTCGATGGCCTGCGGGACCATCTGTCGGTTGATCGCGGCGTTGATCTGCGTGAAGTCGGTGGGCGCAAAGGCGAACCGCAGATCGAATTCCGGCAGCCGGTATTCAAGTCGTGACTGATCATGTCCCAGCGGCGCCACGGTGGACTCATTGCCGGGCTGCTCAAAGATCAGCACATCGTGGGCGTTGCCAAACGCGATCAGCGCTTCGCGGTCTTCCGGCGTCAGGGCGCGCAGGTTGCGGAACACCAGCCCCACCGCCTCATCACCGGCGGCCACTTCGATCTGGGCAATGCGATCGGGCATGCTCAGTGCCCGGATCAGCTGCGCCAGTGCGGGGATCAGGGGGCCGACCCGCACATCCAGAACATGGCAGGATTCAATGTCGGCGACAAACGGGCTGAAGCGCTCCCGAAACCCCACCAGCACCCGGTCGCCCTTGCGCGGTACATACTTCACCCCCAGCCGGGCCCGCCGTCGATAGCCGGCAGTGGGTCCGGTGAGCGGTGGCAGCCAGCGCGCCGGCGACACCCGACCGGTGTGCTCGAGCAGCTCAGCGAGGGTGCATTCCTTATGCCGGACCTGGGCGGCGGGATCCATATGCTGCAGGCTGCAGCCGCCGCAGACGCCGAAGAACTCGCACGGCGGGGTCACGCGATCGGTCGCCGGCGGGCCGACCACCGAGACGGCCTGACCCTCCTGCTGGCGGCGGCGCTGGCGGCGGATATCCGCCGTGACCCGCTCGCCGGGCAGTGCGCCCTGGATGAACGCGGTCCGGCCGTCGTTGACACCGATGCCGCGCCCCTCGTGGCTGATGCGATCGATATCCAGCTCGACCGGGGTCTGGGGCAAGCGTCGGCCGCGTCGTCCTCCCATGCCGGTCAGCCCGTCCACGCGTTGAGAAACTGCTCGAGATGGGGCTTGTCGGCCTCGGTCAGCGCCTCGCGGACGCGGGCACACTCCCGATCGTAGTCGGTGGCGTCGAGCTCACCGCGCAGGCGCCGGAACCGCAGCCAGAGCAGGTAGGTGTTCAGCACATCGTGCTCGCAGTAGTCCCGCACGGCGGCGAAGTGGCCGGCATCGATCTGGTGGCGCACGTCCGCGCCGCTCATCCCGAGTTTGCCGGGCAGTCCGCAGAGCGTGGCGACCTGATCCAGTGGCGCCACCGCCCGCCCCGAATAGCCGGCCAGCACATCCATCAGATCGGTGTGCCGGTCGTGAAAGCGGTTGTGGTAGTTGTTGAAGCGGAAGTCGCGGTCGGTGGCCCCCGTCTCCCAGTAGCGCGGCGCGCTCAGGCCGTGCATCAGCGCCCGGTAGTGCAGGACCGGCAGATCGAATCCGCTGCCATTCCAGCTGATCAGACGTGGCACATAGCGCTCGATCCCATCGAAGAACCGGTCGATCAGGCGCGCCTCATCATCGCCGCCCTCGCCCAGCGAGAACACGGTGAACCGGTCACCAATCAGCGCCGCCACCGAGATCACCACCACACGGTGCAGCGGCAGGCGCAGAAAATCCGAACCGGTCTCTTCGCGGCGCATGGCGAGCAGCGCCTCGGCGGCATCGTGGTCATCCAGCCCGTCCAGGCCGTGCAGGCGACGGCCACCGGCCACATCCGGCACGGTCTCGATATCAAAGGCGAAGACGTTCATTGATCGGGGAACACGCCGCTCGACAGATAGCGGTCTCCGCGATCGCAGACGATGCTCACGATGGTCGCGTTCTCGACCTCTTGCGCGATCTGCAGCGCGGCCCACAGGGTGCCACCGCTGGAAATCCCGGCGAAAATGCCTTCCTCGGCGGCCAGGCGGCGGGTCATCGTCTCGGCCTCGTCCTGCGCCACCTCGACCACCCGATCGACGCGGTGTGACTCGAAGATCGCCGGCAGATACGCCTCGGGCCATTTGCGGATGCCGGGGATGCTCGCCCCCTCGCGGGGCTGGGCGCCGACGATCTGTACCCCGGGGTTCTGCTCCTTGAGATACCGCGATACCCCCATGGTCGTGCCGGTCGTGCCCATGGAGGCCACGAAATGGGTCACCGCGCCGCCGGTGTCACGCCACACCTCAGGGCCGGTGCCATTGTAGTGAGCGCCCCAGTTATCGGGGTTGGAGAACTGATCAAGGACCCGGCCCTTGCCCTCGGCCTGCATGCGCAGCGCCACGTCGCGGGCGCCCTCCATGCCCTCGGCCTGGGTGACCAGCACCAGTTCGGCCCCGTAGGCACGCATCGAAGCGCGCCGCTCGACGGTCATGTTCTCGGGCATGATCAGCACCATGCGATAGCCCTTGACCGCCGCCGCCATGGCCAGCGCGATGCCGGTGTTGCCGCTGGTGGCCTCGATCAGGGTATCGCCGGGGCGGATCTCGCCCCGTCGCTCGGCCTGGGTGATCATGTTCATGGCCGGCCGGTCCTTGACCGAGCCGGCCGGGTTGTTGCCCTCGAGCTTGAGCAGCACCGTGTTCGAACCGGTATCCGCAAGCCGCTGGAGGCGCACCAGCGGGGTGTTACCGACGCATTGATCAACGCTTGGATATGTCATGCCCGGATTGTAACGCAGTATCCTTGCCGCATGGATATCCACCCCATCGCCTATCTGCGCAGTGATTTCGAGGGCCGCTTCGGCACGCCGCGTCAGCCCGGTCTGGTCCCCGCCGCGCGCGCCGAGCTGCGCCTCGAGCCGCCTTACAACGACGCCAGCGCGCTGCGCGGCCTCGAGACCTGCTCGCATTGCTGGCTGGTGTTCGGCTTCCATGCCATCCGCCCGGGGCCCTGGCGACCGACGGTCCGCCCTCCCCGACTGGGCGGCAATCAACGCCTTGGGGTGTTCGCGACGCGCTCGCCGTTTCGGCCCAACGGGCTGGGTCTGTCGCTGGCGCGCATCGAGGCATTGCTGAGCCCACCCGGTCGGGGGCTCGCCCTGAGGGGCTGTGACCTGATGGACGGCACCCCGATTTTCGATATCAAGCCCTACCTGCCCGCCATCGAGTCACGGCCCGACGCCCGACCGCCGGCGGGTCTGGGCGAGACGGGCCCGGGCTTGCCGGTGGAATGGGAGGCCGAGGCCCAGGCGGCGCTGGCGAACGCCCCGGCGCACCTCGGTGCGCTGATCGAGCAGACCCTGGCGGCGGATCCGCGACCGGCCTACCACCAGCAGCGCGGGCGCGGCAGCTATGGCATGCGCCTGTCAGGCCACGAAGTGCGCTGGACGGTGACGGACGCCTACGCGCGGGTGATCGCCGTCACGCCGCTTGAGGAGCGTGGGGGCGATTAGCCGTCGCGACGCGGGATCCGCCGCTGCCAGTTGCGGGAGAACACCCGGCGGTCCGACTCCCAGGCATCCAGCTCGGCGCTCAGATAAAAGGCCTCGGCGTCGGCCTCGAGCCGGGTCCGGGTGCGCGTGGCGACCTGCCAGTCACCGCGGCCGAGCTGAAAGTCGGCCACCACCTCGCCACTGACCCGGGCCGGATCGCCTTCCACCTGGTGATAGACCTCGCGGGTCGCGTCACCCAGGGTCAGATCGACGTCCTCCAGCGTGCGCGTGCCATTGTCCTGGATCACCTCGAGGCTCGCCGCGTTGCCGCCCAGTTCGTGATGCACCCGCCAGGCCTGCGTGGGAGCGACCCGCTGGACGGCGCGCAGGGGGGCATAGTCGGGCGCCGCTGGGAACACCGGCGAATGGTCCGGGCCGGTCGGCGCCCGCACCGGCAGCTCGAGGCCCGTCGCGGCGGGATCGATCGAGAGCGGGCCGGCCTCGGGCTCGGGCCAGATGAGCGGCCAGTAGGCCGTCGACAGCGCCATCTGCAGCCGATGACCGACGGCGAACCGGTGGCCGAGGTGGTTCAGCGGCACACTCACGTCATAGTCACTGCCCGCCACCAGGTCCTGCGGCCGATCGTGGCCCTCGCGGTGACGCAGGTTGAGCACCCCATAGCTCACCCGGGTGGTTGCGCCATCCGGCGCCGTGTCACAGAGCCGCACGATGATCTGGCCGCATGGCTGTTCGGCGCGCAGGCGGATCCGCAGCCGTGGCGCGCCCAGCAGCTCCAGTGGCGCCTCCAGGGGCTCGGTCTCAAACACCAGCCCGCCGCTCATCTCCTTGCGCTGATCATCGGGTAGGTCCGGTCCATCGGCGTAGCTGCACCATTTGCCCGCGAACAGCCCCAGTCCCAGCGGCGAGTCAAGGCGCAGGCGCCCGGCGCTGTCGTTGGCGGGCGTCTGCGCCAGCGATCCGTCGCCGTGGGGGTGGAGCGTGCGGACCTGCACCGCGGGCGTCGGCCAGTGCGCCTCGGCCACCCAGCGCCCGGGGCGCTCGCCATAGGCCGTCGCCGGCGGGTCGGCATCCTGGATCCAGGCGCGCAGCCGCGGCGCCTCATCGACGCCGTTGCGCTCGCCTTTCAGCCAGCGATCCCACCAGTCCGTGACCAGCGACTGAAACCCGATCGCCGGGCCGGGCTCGCCGAGGTGCGGATAGCGATGACTCCAGGGGCCGACGATGCCCTGACACGGCACTTCGAGATTGGCCAGCAGACGGAACACGGCATTCGTATAACCATCCGCCCAGCCACTCACCGCCAGCACCGGGCAGCGGATCGCCGCATAGTCTTCGCACACCGAGCCATGCCGCCAGTAATCATCGCGCTGCGGGTGTTCGAGCCACTCCATCAGCCAGGGCGCATTGGCCTCGAGCCGTTGCTGCCAGATCGATCGCCACGCCTGCCCCCTAAGCTGAGGATCCGGCGGCAGGCTGTTGAACGCGAACATCACCGATGACCAGGACAGATTGTCACTCAGCAGGCACCCGCCCATGGTGTGAATGTCATCGGCGTAGCGGTCATCGGTGGAGCAGACGGTAATCACCGCCTTGAGCGCGGGCGGCTGCATGGCGGCGACCTGCAGACCGTTGAACCCTCCCCAGGAGATGCCGATCATCCCCACCCCGCCGTCACACCAGGCTTGGGCGGCGAGCCACTCGATGAGCGCGTAGCCGTCCTCGAGCTCACGGGCCAGATACTCGTTTTCGAGCACGCCACCGGACTCGCCACTGCCACGGATGTCCACCCGCACGCTGGCATAGCCCCGTTCGGCCAGCCAGCGATGCAGCGTCTCATCACGCGGGCGGGTGTGATCGCGCTTGCGGTAGGGAATGGTCTCGAGAACGACCGGTACGGGCTGACCGTCGGAGCTCAGCGGCCGCCAGATTCGGGCCGAGAGCGTGACCCCGTCACTCATCGGGATGCGCACATCCTCGTCGATACGGATGTCGGTCATTGCTCGCCCGCCCCGAAGTAAACCGTGCGGTGCGGATAGGGGATCTCGATGCCGGCAGCGTCGAACTGCTCTTTCACGCACCGGTTGTAGGCCCGACCCACGGCATACTGCATGCCGGCGGTGGTGCGGATGCGCACGCGGATCAGCACGGCGCTGTCCGCCAGCGCGCTGACTCCGTCGACTTCCAGCGGGCCGGTCACCTCGGCGCCGATCTCCGGCATTGCCTGCAGTCGGGCGTAGGCGCTGTGCAGCGCATCGATGGCATCGCCGACGCTCTCACGATAGGCCATCCCGTACTCACCGAGGTGATAGCCGAAGTCGCGGGTGTAGTTGGAGACGGTATCCACCGAGGAAAACGGCACCACATGCAGGACGCCTGAGAGGTCGCGCAACCCGAGCGAGCGGATGCTCAGCCGCTCCACCGTGCCGCTGATCCCCGCGGCGGTCACGAAGTCGTCCTGATGGATCGCGTCCTCGAGCTGGATGAACACGCCGGTGATGATGTCCTGGACGAGCTTCTGCGCGCCAAACCCGATGGCCAGACCGATGACACCGGCGCCGGCGAGCAGTGGGCCGATATCAATACCGACCTCTGAGAGCGCGACCATCCCCGCGAGCACCAGAATGGCAATGGCCACGGCATTGCGGAACAGCGCCAGCAGCGTCTTCTCGCGGGCACCCGGCTCGCCGGTCCCGGTATCGGGATTGAGCCGATCCTCGATCCAGCTGGCCGCGATCAGCCAGCCACTGACCGCAAGAATGCCAATGGCAAGCAGGGCGACGATGGAGTGGATCAGCGTCTGACCGCCGGGCGTGCCCAGCCAGTCACCGACCTCGACGACCCCCCAGATATCCAGCAGTGATCCCACCAGCGCGGCCACCAGAAGCCAGTGGATGACACCCACAAACCGCGGCACCCAGGCATCGATCCGCCCGGCGAGCATGGGCAGGCGCGCCCGCAGGCGCTGGGGCAGGTAGCGCCCGACCCGGCGCAGGCTCGCGAGTGACGTGCCGATGAAGCCGGCCGCCAGAATGATCAGCAGGCTCAGCCCACTGGCCTGGCTGACAAAGATCAGCGCGCTGGCGGGCCCGGTGACGATCAGCACGGCATAGGCGGTGACGAAAGCGCCGGCGAGCCCATGCCAGATGCCGGCCAACGGCCCCAGCACCGGGCCATAGAAACTGCCCGGGTGATGGGCGGCGCGACCCAGCATCCACTGCTGCACCGGCCGGCGGGCCGCCCGGATCACCTTGAGCACGCCCAGCAGGACGATCACGGTGATGATGGCCTGCGCCAGCCCGGCCAGCGCCGGGGCGACGCTGGCGAGCGTCGGTGTCACCCAGAGCAGGCCATAGATGGCGACCTGAACCAGGCGCGAGAGCTGTGCCTCCCAGCGCCGGGCCGCGGCATCGGCGACCGGCAGTAGACGCGCCGCGCTGGCCCGGGGTTCAAGAAAGGCATTCACCACCAGGCGCAGCGACTCGGCGATCACGAACGCCAGCACAAACCGCCCGGCAATGGCGGATGCCTCGGGGCCGGTGGCGATGCCCAGGACGATGGCGGCATAGCCGACGGCGGCCACCAGCGCTACTTTGATGCCATGCAGGCCGATCACCAGCGCGATCACCACCAGGCGCCGCAGCGGACCCAGCCCCGGGGCGGCCCGCTGTTGCCAGTCCGCCAGCCGCTCAATCAGCGCCCCGCCACGATCACGGATCAGGCGCCTGACCACCAGCATCAGAACAACAAGCAGCGCGATGCGGCCCGCCGCGATGGCATTCTCCGGCGTCGCCGCCGCGACCATCGCGGCGGGCATCGCGGACAGCTCCGCGGCAAGCTGTACGGCCCACGCCGTCACCGCCTCCCGCGCCCCCGCGATCCAGTCCAGCAGCCCGAAACGGTTGACACTCAGCATTGATAGTTCCTTTGATGGCAATGCGCGCACGATAACAAACGTCGTTGCGAAAATTTTTGTTGCAATGCACCAAGGGCATTGCTATATTGCACTGCAACAAGGCCAGAATGCCTTGGATTGAAACGGCAACCAGAGGAACGACACCATGGCGAACGACAACTTTGACAAGATGAACGACCAGGCCGAGAAGCTTTTCATGGGCCCGACCCGTGACTACGCCAAGCTGGCCATGGACTATGCCGAGAAGATGATCGACGCGCAGATGGAAGCGGCGAAGACCTACACCGACATCGGTATGCAGCAGGCCCGCGCGGCCCTCGAGGTCAAGGACACCGAGGCGCTCAAGACCTATGCTGAAGAGCAGCAGAAGGTCGCCCGTGAGATGACCGAGCGCGCCAAAAATGATGCCGAGAAGGTGGCCGCGATGAATCAGGACTTCGTCAACGAAGCCCGCAAGCTCGTCGAGACCAACGTCAAGTCGGCGTCCGAGGCGGCCACCAAGTCGACCAAGTAAGGTCGATCGCCGTCGCAACGGATCAAAAGGCCGTCGGTGCGGAACCGGCGGCCTTTTTCTGTGTCGACGTGCCAGCAATAGCGCGTAAGACACGATACCCTCATTGAATGAACGCAATCCCCCGGATTTTCGGCCGACTGACTGTCTGCCTCATGATGCTACCCGCCGTGGCGTGGGCCCAGTCCGATGCGGCACCGGTGCGCCTGAGCGCGGTCGAGGCCGGCCAGCAGCGTGACCGCATCGAGGCGGTGGGCGAGGCGCGCGCCGCCCGCTCGGTGACGCTCTACCCTGAGAGCACCGGCATCGTGACCCGCCTCAACGTCGCCGCCGGTGAGCGGGTGGAAGCCGGTGAGACACTGGTCGAGCTCGAGTCCGCTCAGGCACGGAACGCGCTTGAGCGCGCGAGCGCCGAGCTGCGGGATGCCCGCAACCGCCTCGAGCGTTACGAATCCGGCAAGGGCGCGGGCACCTTCTCGCCGACCACCCTGGAAAACGTCCGCCGCGAGGTCGAGATCGCCCGCCTGACCCGCGAACAGGCGCAACTCGACCTGGCTGACCGCTCCCGTCAGGCGCCCTTTGCGGGGCATCTTGGCCTGACCGATCTGGAGGTGGGCCAGCGCGTCGATCCCGACACGCCCATCACCACGCTGGATGACCGCCAGACCCTGCGGGTGCGCTTCCGGCTCGCGGGCCACTACCACGGCCAGCTGGCCGTCGGCGACCGCATCACCCTGACCGCCTGGGCCCGGCCCGAGAGCCCGGTCAGCGCAACCATCCAGGCCATCGACAGCCGCATCGACCGCGATACCGGCACATTCCAGCTCGAGGCGCGACTGGATAACCGCGATGACCGCTTTCGACCGGGCATGCGCTTTCGCATCATCCGCGAGCTGGCCGGCCCGCGCCACGCCT
The DNA here is from genome assembly GCF_007625215.1 of Spiribacter aquaticus. Classification (NCBI taxonomy): domain Bacteria; kingdom Pseudomonadati; phylum Pseudomonadota; class Gammaproteobacteria; order Chromatiales; family Ectothiorhodospiraceae; genus Spiribacter; species Spiribacter aquaticus. Next base: position 87,654 of record NZ_VMKP01000002.1, read on the forward strand.
CAATCCCGGCCACCGCCCTGCAGTGGGGGGATAACGGCGCCTACGTCTGGCGCGTCGAGGCGGGCACCGCCGAGCGCGTGAACGTGACGCTGGTCGCGCGCCAGGCCGATCAGGTACTGGTGGACGGCCCACTCGAGATCGGCGATGACGTCGTCAGCGAGGGTGCTCAGCGGATGCGCCCGGGCATCGAGGTGCGGATCATCGACCCCGCCACGCTTGATGACTATCCGCGCATCGACGCGGTCCGGGACACCCCGGCGCAATGAGGGAATCGCCCCGCGGCCTGCCCGCCCTCGGCATCCGTCGCCCGGTGCTGGTGGCGGTGATCAACCTGATCATCGCGATTGCCGGCACCGCCGCACTGCTGGGCGTTGAGGTGCGCGAACTGCCGGATATCGACCGCCCGCGCATCACCGTCAGCGCCCAGTACCCGGGGGCGGCGCCCGAGACCATGGACGCCGAGGTGACCCGTGAGATCGAGGGGGCTGTCGCCCGCGTCTCGGGTGTGCGCCGGATCAGCGCCTCCAGCGAGGAGAGCAGCACCCGGGTGGTGGTCGAGTTCAGCGCCGACGCCGATCTCGATAGTGCGGCGGCGGACATCCGCGAGGCGGTGAGTCGCATTGAGCGCAATCTGCCCGACAACGTCGAGCAGGTGAACGTCATTAAAGCCGATCAGGACGCCAGTCCCGTCGTGCGGGTCGCCGCGCGGGGGAACGGTCTGAGCCTCGACGCCCTCACCCGCCGGGTCGAAAACGACATCATCCCGGCGCTGATCTCGCTCCCGGGCGTGGCCGATGTCCGCCTCTACGGCGATCGCCAGCGGCAGCTGCGTGTGGCGGTGGACCCGCTGCGCCTCACCGCCCATGGCCTGACCATCGAGTCGCTGCGAACGCGCCTCGAACAGGCCGACCTGGACATTCCCGCCGGCAGTTTCCGGGCCTCTGAGCTGGAGCTGCGGGTGCGCGCCAATGCCGTGCTCGAAACGCCGGAACGGGTCGCCGCCCTTACCCTCGCCCCGGGGCTGCGACTGGGCGATGTGGCCAACGTGTTCTTCTCGCCGGCCGACGCGCGCAGCCAGGTGCAGCTCAATGGCGAGCCGATCCTCGGGCTTGGCATCGTGCGCCAGGCCCAGTCCAATACCCTCGAGATCAGTGCCGCCGCGGACGCGGCGATCGCCGAGCTCAACCGCCGATTCGACGCGGTCGAGGTGGTCAAGACCTCGGATGACGTCGTATTCATCCGCGGGGCCATCACCGAGGTGCTCATCACGCTGGCCGCGGCCACATTGATCGTCATCGCCACGATCTGGCTTTTCATCGGCTCACCGCGCGCCACGCTCATCCCGGCGATCACCATCCCACTGGCGTTGACCGGGACGGTCGCCGCGATCTGGCTGCTGGGCTTTTCCATCAATCTGCTCACCCTCCTGGCGCTGGTGCTGGCGACGGGGCTGGTGGTGGACGACGCCATCGTCGTGCTCGAAAACATCCAGCGCCGCCAGCGCATGGGCCTGGGCGCCGGCGCGGCCGCCCTGCTGGGCACCCATCAGGTGTTTTTTGCGGTCGTCGCCACCACCGCCGTGCTGGTGGCGGTGTTTGTGCCCATCTCGCTGCTGCCGAGCACCGCCGGGCGCCTGTTCAGGGAATTCGGTGTGGTGCTGGCGGTGGCGGTCACCCTGTCATCGTTCATCGCCCTGTCATTGGTCCCGGCCCTCGCCGCGCGATTCCTGCGCCCGGACGATGGCAGCGCCGGGGCATCGGGCGGCGGCGCGGGCACCCGCCGCCTGCGCCGCCTGGGCCGCGGCATCGCTGACTTCTATGCCGCCAGTCTGGGCCGTGCCCTCGCCCACCCGTGGCTCATGGGAGCGGTGGCGCTGCTGGTGCTGGGACTGGCGATCCAGCAGTTCACCCGCATCGATCAGACCCTGCTGCCCGAAGAGGACCGCGGACTGATCTATGTGGTGGGGAACGGTCCCGACGGCGCCGGGCTCAAATACAGTCAGGATCAGGCCTGGCGCATGCAGGAGCGCCTGCAGCCGCTGATCGAGCGCGGCGAGGTGACCCGGCTTTTCACCATTGCCGGTCGCTGGGACCCCAACCGCATCCTCATCGTCGCCCCGTTGGCGCCCTGGTCGGAGCGTGAACGCAGCGAACAGGCCATCGCCGCCGACGCCCGGGCCGCACTGGCCGATCTGCCCGGCGTCAATATCCGCGTCGGCAGCCCCAACAGCCTGGGCCTGCGCGGGGTCAGCAGCGGGCTCGAGGTCTCGCTGCTCGGCAGTGACTACGAGCGCCTCTACGCCGCGGCGCAGGCGTTCAGCCGCGCGGTCGAGGACGAGGTGGACGGTCTGGGGCAGGGTCGCATCGATTACTCGCCCACCCAGCCGCAGGTGCGGGTGGACATCAACCGCGAGCGCGCCGAATCACTGAACGTGCCCGTTGAAGACCTTGCGGCCACGCTGGAGGCGATGATCAGCGGCCTTGAGATCACCGACCTCAACATCGACGACCGCGCCATCCCGCTGCGCCTTGAATCCACCAGCGGCCGGGTCAACGAATCCGCCGATCTCGGCAACCTGCGCATCCGCTCCGAGGACGGCGACTTCGTCGCCCTGTCATCGCTGGTGAGCCTGCGCGAGGAAGGCGTCGCCGCCGAGCTCGACCGGGAGGCGCAGCGGCGCGCGGTGAGTATCGATCTGGCCGTGGAGGATGGCTATCCGCTACAGGCGGCGGTGTCGGACCTGCGCGCGCTGGCCGACGAGACGCTGCCGCCGGGCATCGGGCTGATCACCCGGGGCGAGGCCGAGACCCTCGAGGAAACCCGTCAGGAAGTCATGATCACCTACGCGCTGGCGCTGCTGATCGTGCTGCTGGTGCTGGCCGCGCAGTTCGAAAGCCTGATGAGCGCGCTGGTGGTAATGCTGACCGTCCCCTTTGGTCTCGCCGCCGCCGTGTTCGCGCTGGTGCTGAGCGGCACCTCCATCAACGTCTACTCGCAGATCGGATTGATCCTGCTGATCGGGCTGATGGCCAAAAACGGCATCCTGCTGGTGGAGTTCGCCAACCAGCTGCGGGATGAGGGCCATGGCCTGCGCGCCGCGGCACTGGAAAGCGCCCGTGTGCGCCTGCGGCCCGTGTCCATGACCATCCTTGCCACGGTGCTTGGCGGATTGCCGCTGATCCTGAGCACCGGCGCCGGCGCCGAGTCACGCGCGGCCATCGGCTGGGTGGTGTTCGGAGGGCTGGGGCTGGCGGCGCTGTTCACGCTCTACTTCACCCCGGCGCTCTATGTGCTGTTGGCCCGCTTTGCCCGCTCACGCGCCGCCGCCGAGGCCGCGCTCGAGCGCGAGCTTGATCAGCCGGTGAGCGAGAGCACCAGCGCCATCGATGGCAGCGCCAGGGGATAGCTGATCACGATGGCGCCCGCCATCAGGGCGTCATCGCCGTCCATTTCGCGGACCAGGACATAGGCGGCGGAAGCGGTCGGACAGGCGAGAAAGATCAGCGCGAGGCGCGTTTCCCCGGCATCCAGTCCCACCCCGAGCGCCAGCGCGGCACCGATCAGCGGGGTGATCGCGGTTTTCAGCAGCGCCGCCCCCAGCGCCCAGCGGCGATGCCCCACCAGCCGGGTGGCGTGCAGCCCACCGCCGATGCCGATCAACGCCAGCGGCAGGGCCATCTGCCCGATCGCCGACAGGGTGCGATCCACCGATACGGGCAGGGGCCAACCACTGATCGCGATCGCCATCCCGACGCCGGTCCCGATGAGGATGGGATTGCCCAGCAGGCGTCGCATCAGGCGGGCCGTGGCCGCCCCCAACCCTGCGCCCACCCGGGGTTGCATGATGACGACCGCGACCACGTTGTAGACGATCACCAGCGGCGCGAACGCGATCAGCGCGGCGGATTCCACCGCCGCCGGGGCCTGGCTGCCGGCAAATGCGTAGATCACCACCGGTAGGCCAATGAACGTGAGGTTGCCGCGGTAGGCGGCCTGCACGAAGGTGGCGAGGGACCCCGCCGGCAGCCGCCCGGCGCGCCCGATCAGCGCACCGATCAGTACCACCGCGGCGGTGGTGCCGATCAACACCACCAACAGACTCCCGACCCGGTCATAGGCCGGCGTGGCCGCGCCGATCCGGCTGGCCAGCAGGGCCGGCAGGCCGACCCAGTACGTCAGGCGGTTGAGTTCAGCGAGGGTTGGCGCGGATAGGAACCCGGTCCGGGTCAGCAGCCAGCCAAGGCCGATGACCACCACAACGGGGGCAAGGATCTGGGCGACGGCAACCAGGACGGACCTCGGCGGTCAGCGCCGCGGATCGTCGTCGCGGCGCTCGTACTCGCCTTCGATGATGTGGCGATCATCCGATCCGCCCGCCGACCCCGATCCCGACCCGGGTGGCGGTCCGGCCGGCCCGACGCGGACCGCCATGCGCGCCAGTGCCAGACGCACCAGCCAGCGCCGCGTCGGCGGGATCAGGCACAGAAAGCCGATCACGTCGGTCACCAGACCGGGGGTGAGGAGCAGCGCGCCACCGATGATCAGCGCCGCGCCCTCGAGCAGCTCCACCGCCGGCAGCGAGCCCCGATCGAGGTTGTTACGCGCCCGGGCGAGTGTCTGCAGCCCCTGCTGGCGCAGCAGCGCCGCGCCCATCATCGCGGTCAGCAGACACAGGCCGATGGTTGGCAGTGCGCCGATCCAGCTGCCGACCTCGATCAGCAGAAACAGCTCGGCCAGGGGAATGGTCACGAAAAGGACAAGAACTGTGGGCACGGTCGCTCCAGACTGGGATTCCTTGAATGCAGAGGGTAACATTCCCAGTAATCGCGGTCAGATCGGGGGACAACACCGATGAACCGACTCATTCCGGGGCTCCTTGCCATCGCCCTGCTGCCAGCGCCTGCCATGGGCGCCATCCCGCCGGACGATTTCGCCGCCTGCCTGGATGGCATCCGCGATACGGCGCGGGCCCGGGATATCGCCCCCACCACCATTGATACGCTGCTGGACGGCCTCACGCCCAGCGAACGGGTCATTGAGCTGGACCGACGCCAGCCCGAATTCACCACGACGCTGCATGACTACCTGAACGCCCGTGTCGATCGCGGCCGCATTCAGCGCGGCCGGCGACTGCTGCGCGAGCACGCCGATCTACTGGCCCGTATCGAGGCTAAATACGGGGTCCCCGCCCGCTATCTGGTGGCCTTCTGGGGATTGGAGAGCAACTTCGGCCGCACCACCGGATCGATGTCCACCGTGCGCTCGCTGGCCACCCTCGCCTGCGACCGCCGCCGTGGCGAGTTCTTTGAATCGCAGCTGATCTCCGCCCTGCACCTGGTCGATGACCGGACCGTCAGCGCCGATCAGCTGCGTGGCTCATGGGCCGGCGCCCTGGGTAACTTCCAGTTCCTGCCCAGTGTCTATCGCGACCATGCCGTTGATGCCGACGGCGACGGACGGATCGATCTGTGGGACAGCCTGCCGGATGCCGCCGAGTCCGCCGCCAACTTCCTGCGTGCCCGCGGCTGGGAGCCCGAGCAGCGCTGGGGGCGGGAAGTCCGCCTGCCCGATGGGTTCGACTACCGGCTGGCCGAAACCGAGCAGTCGGTCGCCGACTGGGCGCGGGCCGGCCTGCGCCGGGCCAATGGCGGGGCGCTGCCAGCGGCCGATCTCAACGCCCGCCTGATCGTACCGGCGGGGGCCGAGGGCCCGGCGTTCCTCGTCTACCGCAATTTCGATGTCATCATGCGCTGGAACCCGTCGCGGGCCTACGCCCTGTCGGTGGGCATCCTCGCTGATCGGCTGGTGGGCGCGCCGCCGCTGGCCAACCCGCCACCGGACCGCCCGGCCCTGCCGGTTGACACCATCAAGGCCGTGCAGACAGCGTTGCGGACACGCGGCTTTGACGTGGGGCCCGTGGACGGCCGAATGGGGCCGCAGACCCGTCAGGCCATACGATCGTTTCAGGGCCAGCAGGCCATGACCCGCGACGGTCATCCCGACCGTGCCCTGCTGCGCGCACTCGGCATAGAGCAATCGGAGGACCCGGACCATGTGGAATAACCTGATGCGCCGTTGGCTGGAAATGGCCACCTGGTGGCTGCCCCGCGAGGAAAACGATACGACCCACGCCCCCCGTCAGGCGGCGGAACCCGCCGACTCCCGGGCAGAGGCACCGGCACCCGCCGAGGCCCCGGTGGCCGACACTCCGGCTAGCGATGATCTGACCGAGATCCGCGGCATTGGCCCGGCCATGCAGCGGCGTCTCACCGGGCTCGGCATCTACAGTCGCGCTGATCTGGCGGCCGCCGACCCGGAGACGCTGACCGAGCGGCTCAAGGCCGACCGCGCGGTGGTCTCGCAGGCGCAGGTGGCGGCCTGGATCGATTCGGCGGGGCACTGACCCGGCGCGGCGCGGCTCGCCTCCGCCCCGGCGGAGGCGGTAGACTGGTGGGCTTGGGATGGGTGACAAAAGGAATCGCGCAGTACCATGCCTGCGAGCACCGCGCCGGCCACCGACTGGCTGGACGACTTCTACAACGCCGACAGCGACCAGCTGTGGGTGACCGCCGATCAAGGTAGCCGCTTCGCCAAGGAGATCGCCGGCGATCACAACCCCCTGCACGACGCGGAATCGTCACGGTTCTGTGTGCCGGGGGATCTGCTGTTCGCGCTGATCGTCCGGCGCTATGGGCTGGCGCGCCACTTTGCCCTGTCCTTCCGCGGCATGCTGCGCGCCGGCACAAGGCTGAGCTTTCCATCGCAGCCGGCACAGGCGTTCACCATCGCCGATGAAAACGACCGCGACACCGTCGAAGTCCAGTATGACCGGCCGGTAACCACTGACCCTGCCGCGCTGCTGGTCCTGATCGAGGCCTATGTCGCCTCATCCGGGGAAACCTTCCCGGACCGGCTCGGCCCCCTGCTGGCGGAAGCCGGTGTCATGTTCAACCCCCAGCGCCCGTTTCTGGTCTATGACGGCATGGCACTCGATATCCAGCGCGCCCCGGGCACGGATGTCCGCGTGACGCCGGCGGATGCCTCACTGGCGGTCAACGGCAAGCGCGCCGACGTGCAGTTCGACTACCGAATCGCTGACGGCGATGGCGCGCTGGGCGAGGCCTCGAAGCGCATGGTGGTCAGTGGCCTGCGCCCCTACGATGCCGAGGCGATGACGGCGGTCATCGCTGCCTACCACGCGCGTCGGGCCCGGTAAGTCGCGCATAGACATCGCCGGACCCGGCGGTCTGCGCCGGGCCGCCCAGCCACTCGACAAGGCCCTGCGCCGTCTGCCAGGCGGTGAACTGCAGGCGACGCTGCTCACCGACCGTGACGTTGTAGCGGTAATCTCCCAGCGCCTCGAGGCGGTCCACGCAGGCGCGGGCCCGCGCCAGGCTGCCTGCTACATACTCAAAAGAGAGCGCCGGCAGGGGCTGCTGCAAGCCATCAAGGACGGCCTCCTCGGCGCCTTCCACATCGATCTTGCAGAACCCGGGGACGCCATGGCGGGCGATCAGCGTCTCGAGGGTGATCATCGGCACGGTCACCGTCCGCTCCCAGGCGACATGGGCGAATGAGGCATTCCGCTGGCCGATCTCCGCGCGCCACTGGGCATTGACGCTGGCAAGCGTTGGATGGCGATCACTCAGCGCCAGCGTCGCCTCGCCGGTGTGATCCCCCACCGCCTCGCCGCTGACCTGCGCCCGGGGATAGCGTCGCAGCCGCCAGGCGAGCAGCGGCCGCAGGGCCGGTTGCGGCTCGAGCGCGACCACCGGCGCGCCCAGCGCGGCGAACGCCAGGCTGCGATCGCCCAGATGCGCTCCGATATCAAAGACCGGGCGATCCGGATCAATCAACGGGGCATAGAACCGCCGCAAGCCCGGCTGACGCCAGGGCGCGGCATAGATCAGCAGCGAGCGCGACAGCCCGATCAAACGGCGCGGATTCATAGCCAGAATGTACTCCCCGTCCACAGGGCACCGGCGGCAATCACCGCGCCCAGCCCCATGCTCACTAGTGCCCCCATGCGACCCCGGGCAATGGCCAGCGCCAGGCCGAGCTTGACCAGGGTATTGGCCAGGGCGGCCATCACCACCCCGCGTTCGGCCACGGTGGTGTCGAGCCCATCCCCCACCATGCCCGAGAGCGACAGGGTGATCGCATCGACATCGGTCAGCCCCGAGACCAGCGACAGCGCGTAGACACCGGCATCACCGGCATACCGGCGCAGGGCTTCGCCCGCCACCATCACCGCCGCGAGCAGCAACGCGAAGCGCAGGGCAGTGGCAAGCTCGAAGGGCCGTTGCATGGGCGGCTGCGAAGCGCCTCTGCCGCCATCCCGGGAGCGCCAGGCGAGCACCGCGGTCGCCAGCGCCCCGACGCCGGTCATCAGCGCCACCGGCGTGATCAGCCCGGCGAGCATGGCCGGCTGGATGGCGCTCACCAGTACCAGCATGCGCGGGAACATGGTGGTGCTCGCCATGACCACCGCCGCGGCGAACAGGGGCTGATAGGCCCGCTGGCTGCGCCCGGCGCGGGACAGGGTCAGGGTGAGTGCCGTCGACGAGGCCAGTCCCGCGAACAGCCCGGTCAGAAGGATGCCCCGGCGTGGCCCGGTCACGCGCACGGCAAAATGGCCGACAAAACCGATGGCGCTGATCAGGACCACCATGGTCCAGAGCGTGCGCGGATTGAGCGCCTGCCAGGGCCCGTAGCCCTGGTCCGGCAGTAACGGCAGGATCACCGCGGTGATCAGCGCGAGCTGCAGGATGGCGCGCATTTCAACGCCGTCCACCCGGCGCAGCAGCGCGTGCAGACGGGGTTTGAAGCCGAGCACCGTGGCCGTGATCACCCCACCGGCGGTGGCGAGCAGTGGCGTCGCGGCGGTGGTCATCACCCCCAGCAGAAAGGTCACCAGCGCGGCGATTTCGGTGGTGATGCCGCGATCCGCTTCGTCCTGCGAGCGGCGTCGATAGCCGATCACCAGCAGCGTTGCCAGTGCCGCCAACGCCACGCCCACCAGCAGACGCCCGGTCTGCTCGGCGAGCACCCCGGCCAGTCCGCCGGCGAAGGCGATCAGGATGAACGTGCGCAGCCCCGCCACGCGGCCGCCCTCAGCCACCTCGCGTCGCTGCCAGCCACGCTCGAGCCCAATCACCGCCCCGATGGCCAGTGCCGCGGCCAGCGACAGCCAATGCCCGCTGTCTGTCATTGCGTTAACCTGTCACGCTTTCCCACGACGGATGCCCCTGATGCGACGACTCTGGCTGATCGATGCCGGCTACATTCATGCCAACAACCTCGCGCTGCTGGGCAGCCAGCGGCGCATCGACTACCTGCGGCTGCGCGAGCTCATCGAGCATGAGCTCGGCGCACTGTGGCGCGGCTATTTCCTCAACTCCGCGCAGGATGAACCCAACGAGGGCCGGGACCGCTTTCACAATTGGCTGCAGACCGCGGTGCCCCACGGCCCCAACCTTATCGTCAAGCTCTACGGACTCAAAAGCGAGCGGGTGCGAAGCGCCTGGTGCGCCGACTGTGGCACCAAGGTCGATCTGCGCTGCCCCCAAGGCGATGGCCGCCATCGGCTGTTCAACCAGCGCCAGATGGGCGTTGACGTCGGCCTGGCCTCGCTGGCGCTGATCCATCGCGAGCGTTATGACAGCCTCGTCCTTTCCTCCGGCGACGGCGATCTGCTGGATGCCGTGGAGCACCTCTCGGAGGCCGGCAAGCGCATCGAGCTGGCGGTGTTCAGCACCGGGGTGGCCACCGATCTGCAGGCCCGCTCGGATCGCGTGCTCTGGCTCGATGACCACCTGCCGGCACTGACAGGGGAGGACGGAGCGGCCGGCCCACCGACCGCCCCGGGCGGCTAGGCCGAGCCGGGATGGCGCTTCGGCGTCGCCTGGTCAAGCCGCGGGTGCTGGTCGCGGAAGCGCGCAGCCAGCGTGCCCGGTGCGGTTTCCTCGGCATCCAGCGCCTTCAGGGTCTCCGCCACGGCGTGGGTGCAGGCCAGCACATCCCGGGTGCAGCCGCTCTCCGAGATGGTGTGCATGTTGCGGATCGGCATCCCCACCGAGGTCGCCGCACAGTCGACGTTGCCAAGCACACCGGCCATGCCGTCGGTGCCGGTATCCGGGCCCACGGCATCGCGCTGGATGGGGATGTCGTGCTCGCGGGCGACGGTCTCGATGCGCTGGTTGAGCTGCTCGCTCACGATGGCACCGACACTCATAGTGAAGCCCTTGCCCATGGTCACCGGCGACATGCGCTTGTCGCCGATGCCCGGCGCGGCCACAAAGTCGTGATTGACGTCGACGCCGATGATGGCGTCGGGGCGCATCTCGCTGACCAGGACCCGGCTGCCGAAACGGCCGATCTCCTCGTAGGTGGCGGCGGCGAACAGCACCCGGATATTCGACGGCCCGCCGGCCTCGGCCATCAGGCGCGCCGATTCCGCGGCGACAAAGCAGCCCAGCCCGTTATCCAGGTACGCGCCATAGAAGGTATCCGGGCTGAACCCGCGCCGGATCGGGCGGTTCATCAGCACGCTGTCACCCGGCCGGATGCCGAGGTCCTCGACCTGTTTTTTCTTTTCATCGCCGTGGATCTGCAGCTCGATGTAGAGCTGCTCTTTTTTAACGCCCTGATCGCCGGAGCGCACCTTGGGATCGGCGAAATGGATGGCGCCCAGCGCCTCGACCGTGCCGCCGTCAAACCGCCGGTACGACCCGGGTGCATCCGGATCCTCGCTGAAAATGCTGACCTCGTGGCCGATCAGCGTGGTGGGCAGGAATGAATCGCTGTTGATCCAGATCTTGCCGTCCTCGCCAATGCTGCGGACCTGCATGCGGATCTTGTCCGCGTGGCCGATGACCATCACGGTAAAAAGGTCATCGCGGCCGGGGTGCGTATCCAGTACGACGCCGGCATGCCCCATGAAATTGCGCACCGCGGCCCCCTTGGGCGCATGCTTTTCCATATGCGGGCGCAGCACGCCCTGGGTCATGGCCGCCTCGAGGCCGATCGGGCTGGGCGCGGCCAGAATGTCGTGGATGAACGTAAACTGCTCATCAGGCATGGACTCGGTCCACGGCTTGGCGTGATCGGCCATAGAATAGGCTCCCTGTCGTTGTTTCACGCGGATTTTTCAGGCGCTAGCATAACGTGTTCAAGCCACAAGGAGCAGCCCGTGGGCCTGCCTGCCATTGAGATCACTGCCGTCGACCGGCGCCCCGCCAGCCCGCACCGGGCGCTGTGGCACGGGCCGTGGGGGACGCTGCTGCTGGTGGGACATGCCGAATGGCTGACCGCGGCGGTGTTCCAGGGCCCGCCGCCCGGCCGGCCGGGTACGGCGCATCCCCTGCCCGTTCCCTGGGGTGGCCGCAGGCGACTGCGACTGGCCCTGCATGGCAGCGCTTTTCAGATGCAGGTCTGGCGCGCGCTGGCCGAACTCCGCGCCGGCGAGCCGGTCAGTTACAGCGAGTTGGCCACACGCATCGGCCGACCCGGCGCCGCGCGGGCCGTGGCCTCGGCGGTGGCGGCCAACCCGGTCCCGGTGCTGCTGCCCTGTCACCGGGTCATCCGACGCAATGGCCAGATCGGTCAGTACATTGGCGGCGCGTCGCGCAAGCGCGACCTGCTGGCCCACGAGCGCATTGAAAGGAGCAATCCCCATGTTCGCGAACGTCCCTGAGGCCAGTCACCCGGCGGGACTCGCCCGGCTCGAGGCCTTCATCCCCCATGCCGGGGCCGACTACGCCCGCGGCCGCAACCATGACCTAGGGCCCGAGGGCGATAACGCGGTCTCCGCGCTGTCACCGTGGCTGCGGCATCGCCTGCTGCTCGAGGAGACGGCCATCGACGCCGCCATCGCCGCCCATGGCCTGGATGGCGCGGAAAAGTTCATTCAGGAGGTCTGCTGGCGGACCTACTGGAAGGGCTACCTCGAGCGCCGGCCGGTGCACTGGCACGACTACCGCGCCGCCTGTGACGAGGCGCACGGGCAGGTGGCCAAGGACCGTCGACTGGCCGCCGACCTGCGAACGGCGCTGGATGGCGACACCGACATCGACGCCTTCAACTTCTGGGTGAACGAGCTGCGCGAGACCGGTTACCTGCACAACCACGCCCGGATGTGGTTCGCGAGCATCTGGGTATTCACCCTCGAGCTGCCCTGGGCGCTGGGCGCGGATTTCTTCCTCCGCCACCTGCTCGACGGCGATCCCGCCTCCAACACGCTTTCCTGGCGCTGGGTGGCCGGGCTGCACACGCCGGGCAAGCCCTACATCGCGCGCTCATCGAACATCAACAAATACACCCAGGGCCGCTTCAACCCCGGCTATCGGATCAATACCCAGGTCGAGGCGCCCGAGGGCGTCGAGCGCCCGCCGGTGGGTCCCTCACCGCTTGCGGTTGACTGGCAGGCAACCCCGACCACCGGGCTGCTGATCACCGAGGATGACCTGCTGCCCGAGTCGCTGTTCGGTGAGGGGGACTGGCCGCTGGTCATCGCCGTGCAGAGTACGGACTGGCGCAGCAGCGGGCCGGTGGCGGCGCGGGTTCGGGATTTCGCCCACGCCGGGCTTGCCGATGCGCTGGCCCGCAATCCGGGCGCGCGGGCCATCGGCCCCATCGACCTGGCGAGCGCCGACGGGCTGACGGCGGTGCGCGAGGCCGCCACGGCGGCGGGCGTCGATCGGCTGCTGACCCCCTATGTACCCACCGGCCCGACCGCTGATGCGATGGCCGCCCTGGATCCGGTCCTCGCCGCTGACGGGATCGAGCGCCAGGCCGTGCCGCGGGACTGGGACGTCCTCCACTGGCCGGCGTCGACCCACGGGTTCTTCCGTTTCTGGAAGGCAGCACGGCCGATGATCATGGAGCGGGCCGGGTCCGGGTCTCTGTCCCGCGGGGGGTGAATGTGAAAGAATGCGGCCGATAACAACGACTCGCACTGCAAGAGAGAGGCCCAATCATGAGCACCTATCAGGTCCCCGCCGACGGCGCCCCGGTCACCCTGGATAACGGCGTCCTCAATGTCCCCGACAACCCCATCATCACCTACATCGAGGGGGATGGCATCGGCGTCGACATCACCCCCGTGATGCAGCGCGTGGTGGATGCCGCGGTTGAAAAGGCCTATGGCGGCAGCCGCAAGGTGCACTGGATGGAAGTGCTCGCCGGCGAGAAGGCCAACAACGAGGTCGGCGCCTGGCTGCCCGATGAGACCGTCGATGCCATCCGCAAGTACCTGATCTCGATCAAAGGGCCCATGACCACCCCGGTGGGCGGCGGCATCCGCTCGCTCAACGTCGCGCTGCGCCAGGTGCTTGACCTGTATGTCTGCCAGCGCCCGGTGCGCTGGTTCAACGGCGTGCCCTCGCCGGTCAAGCATCCCGAGCAGGTCGACATGGTGATCTTCCGCGAGAACACCGAAGACATCTACGCCGGGATCGAGTTCGAGGCCGGCTCCGAGGAGAACGAGCGCTTCAAGCAGCTGCTCGCCGAGCATTTCCCGTCGGCTCACGCCAACATCCGCTTTCCCGATGACTGCGGCTTCGGCATCAAGCCCATCTCGCGCGAGGGCACCGAGCGGCTGGTGCGCGGCGCGATCCGCTATGCCATCGACAACAAGCGCCAGTCGGTGACGATTGTCCACAAGGGCAACATCATGAAATACACCGAAGGCGCGTTCCGCACCTGGGCCTACGAACTGGCCGAGCGCGAGTTCGCCAACGAGACCTACACCTGGGCGGAGTGGGAGCGCACCGTGGCCGAAAAGGGCCAGGAGGCAGCCAACGCCGAGCAGGACGCCGCCGTCGCCGCCGGCAAGATCCTGGTCAAGGATTCCATCGCCGACATCACCCTCCAGCAGGTCCTGACCCGGCCCACCGACTTTGAAGTGATCGCCACCATGAACCTGAACGGCGATTACCTCTCCGACGCGCTGGCGGCCCAGGTCGGCGGCATCGGCATCGCCCCGGGCGGCAACATCAACGAGCAGACCGGCCACGCCGTGTTCGAGGCCACGCACGGGACGGCGCCGAAGTACGCCGGTCGCGACATGGTCAACCCCGGCTCGCTGGTGCTCTCCGCCGAGATGATGCTGCGGCATCTGGGCTGGTTCGAGGCCGCGGATCTGATCCTCACCGGCATGGACTCGGCCATTGCCAGCAAGCATGTCACCTATGACTTCGCCCGTCTGATGGACGGCGCCACCAAGGTGAGCTGCTCGCAGTTCGGCGAGGCCATGATCAAGCGCATGCAGGCCTGAGCCACCCCGTCCGGTGAACCACGACCGCGGAGCATCCCATGACCGATAGCCCCTCCCGCTATCAGCGGGTTGCCACCGCGGCGCGGTGCATCCACGACGGCTTTCTCGACTACAACCGCGCCTTCCGCGAGATCACGGCCCGCGCGGGGCGGCGCTTCGAGGAGCGCGACTGGAAGGGTCAGATGGCGGATATCGCCGCCCGGGTCGAGCTCTACGAGCTCTGGGCCCGGCGCACCGTCGAGACCCTGCGCACCGAGCTGGGCGAGGATCTGGCCGGGCACGCCTTCTGGGCCGAGGTGCGCGAGTGCTTCGGTCTGCGGGTCGAGGCCGTCCCCGATGCGGGATTCATGAAGACCTTCTTCAACTCCATCACCCGGCGTGTGTTCGGCACCCGGGGGGTGGATGCGGCGGTGGAGTTTGTCCAGCCACCGCCCGAGGAAGGCATCGAGTCGCTGACCATGCGCCGCTATCCGTGCTGGAACGACCTCGACCAGGCCTGCCAGCGGGTGCTCCAGGACTTTGCCTTTGAGCGCCCCTATGTGAACCGCGACGCCGATGCGCGTGACATGGCGGCCACCATCCGCGAGCAGCTCGGCGGCGGGGAGGCCGATGCCGACTGCCTGCGCTTTGAGTTCATCGACTCGCATTTCTTCCAGGGCACGCGGGCCTACCTGGTCGGACGGATGCGCCTGACCGACCAGGTCCGCCCCATCGTGGTGGCGCTGCGCAACGACGACGAGGGCATCGCCGTCGACGCCGTCCTGCTCACCGCCGAGCAGGTGGGTGTGGTGTTCTCCTACACCCGCTCGTACTACTTTGCCGATCCCACCTCCGTGGTGGCGGCAGTGCAGTTCCTCCACGGACTGCTGCCGGACAAGCCCATCGACGAGCTCTACACCGTGCTGGGCCGCCTGCGCCAGGGCAAGACTGAGCGCTATCGCCAGCTCATGCACCACCTGGATCGCACCGATGATGCGTTCGTGCATGCCGCCGGTGACGCCGGGCTGGTGATGATCGTGTTCACCCTCCCCTCGTTCAATCTGGTGTTCAAGATCATGCGCGATGTCTTTCGGCCGCCGAAGACCACCACGCAGGAGGACGTGCACCAGAGCTATCGCCTGGTCTCGCGCCACGACCACGCCGGGCGGCTCATCGACACGCAGTTCTTCCGAAACCTCGAGCTGCCGCGGGCGCGCTTTTCCGAGGCCCTGATCGACGAGCTGATGCAGGAGGCCCCCCGCACGGTGGCGGCCCATGGCGACCGGCTGGTCTTTGGCCATGCCTATGTCGAGCGCCGGGTGCGCCCGCTCAACTTGTACATCCGCGAGGTCGAGGAGGCGGAGGCCAAGCGGGTCATCCTCGATTATGGACGCTGCATCAAGGACCTGGCCGCCACCAATATCTTTGCCGGCGACCTGCTGCTGAAAAACTTCGGCGTCACCAGTTCGGGCCGGGTGGTGTTCTATGACTACGACGAGGTCATGCTGGTCAGCGACTGCCGGTTCTACGAACTGCCCGAGCCCGATGAAGACTTCCCGTTAATGGAGCATGCCACCACCCGCTTTGTCGGCGCCCATGACATTTTCCCCGAGGAGTTCATCCGTTTCCTGGCGATGCCGGCCTTCCTGCGCCAGACGTTTCTGAGCGAACACAGCGACCTGCTGACCGCTGAGTACTGGCGCGACGTCAAACGCCGCCGTGTGGCGGGTGAAGTCGCCGAGATCGTGCCCTACGCCCGCCAGAGCATCGCGCCCCAGCAGATCAGCCTCTAGCTGTCGGTCACCGTTTTCGCCACTTCGGGGCTGATCTCGCCCTGGCGCTGGAGCTGCTGGAGCGACTGCGCCATGGTCTGCATGCCGTGGGCCTGGCCGGTCTGAAGGGCGTTGGGGATCTGGGCGAGATTGCTCTCGCGGATCAGGTTCCGGATCGCGGGCACTGCCATCATGATCTCGAACCCGGCGACGCGGCCCCCGCCTTCGCGCTTTAGCAGCGTCTGCGAGATGACCGCGAGCAGCGACTCGGCGAGCATCGCCCGCACCTGCGCCTGCTCGTCGCCGGGGAAGGTGTTGATGATGCGATCGACACTGCTGGCGGCGGTGCGCGTATGCAGCGTGCCAAACACCAGATGCCCGGTCTCCGCCGCGGCCAACGCCATGCTCGAGCCACCGCCGCTTGACGGCGAGATGCCCGCCCCCGTGACTGAGCCGCGCTTCGATATCAGTGCGGATGCGGTCCCGGTGGCGAACTTCTACCACGGCCTCGTCGCCGACACCCCGTACAACGTCCTTGTGCACCCCGAGGTCGAGGGCAGTATTTCGCTGGAACTGAGCGACGTCTCCGTCCCGGAGGTGATGGAGATCCTGCGCGAGGGCTATGGCTATCACTACCGCCGCAGCCAGGGGGCTTACATGGTCCTGCCCTCGGTGCTCGAGACCCGCGTGTTCCAGCTGCACTACATCAATGTCCAGCGCGAGGGGCTCTCGGGGACCAGTATCGCCGGCGGCGAAATCGAGTCGTCCGAGGAAACGGACGAATCCGATAACAATCAGGTGAGTGGCAGCAACCTGACCACGCGAAGCAGTTCGCGGCTGTGGAGCGACGTCGAAGCGGCCATCGAGGAAATCATCACCGGCCAGGCCCAGGACGGTGAATCGGCCAATGCCGACAGCGTGCCTGCGGCGGATGCCAATCCCAATGCCAATGCCGGGCAAGGCACCGCCCTGCCGCCACTCGCCGGCCCGACCAACGGGGAACCGTCCAGTCCGGCGCCTGCAGCGGACACCGGCGACCGCGCCCGCGTAGTGACGAGCCCCGAGGCCGGCGCCGTCGTGGTCCGGGCGACGCCCGAGGCGCTCGAGCAGGTGGAGACCTTCATCGATGGGCTGCAGACGACCGTCAACCGCCAGGTCATCCTGGAGGCGCGGATCGTTGAGGTGACGCTGGATGACGAGTTCGAGGCGGGCATCGACTGGGAGGTGCTCTCGCGCGACAACAGCGCGGAGGACGCGGGCGCCGGTGACACCGAGGTGGACGTCTCCCTGACCTCTCCCACCGATATCGGCGGCCTGTTCGAGCTGGGGATCCTTCGCGATGGATCGTTTGATGTGACCATCGATGCCCTCGATGAGCAGGGCGACGTCATGGTGCTCTCCTCGCCCCGGGTATCGACGCTGAACAATCAAAAGGCGCTGATCAAGGTGGGCACCGACACGTTTTTCCAGACGGGGGTCGACCTCGATACCACCACCACCGATGGCACGGCGCAGACCACCGTCGATCCGGAGTTCCGGTCGTTTTTCTCCGGCATCTCGCTGGATGTCACTCCAAGCATCGATGGCGATGGCTCGGTCACCATGCATGTCCAGCCATCGGTGACCAGCGTCACAGACGTGCCGCGCACGGTGCAGACCGCCGAGGGCGAGACCGTGACCTTTGATCTGGCGAGCAGTGATGTGCGCCAGTCCGATTCCATTGTCCGCGCCGAAGACGGTGATTTGATCATTATCGGTGGGCTCATGGAGCAGCGCGAGGAAAGCACTGATGCCTCGGTGCCGGTCCTGGGCGACTTTCCGCCGCTGGACCTGCTGTTCAGCCGCCAGCGTCAGGTCTCGCGAAAGGTCGAACTCGTGATTCTGCTGCGCCCCACCGTCATCGGCGATGACACCTGGCAACGCGCCCTCGAGCGCCAGCGGGAGGCCATGCTATGAACGCCCGCTGCTACGCAATGGCCTTGATGGCCGCCCTGACGGCCCTGGGTCTCGTCACGCCCGCGCTAGGTCAGAACGGTGATATGCAACGCTCGCCGTCCACCGTCTCCGCCGAAGCCCGGGCGCTTGAGCGCTATCACGACGGCCAGCGGGCGCTTGACGGCGACGAACTGCTCGCCGCCGCACGGCACTTTCGTGAAGCGCTCTCCCTCGACCCCACATTGCTCGTCGCGCGACGCGGATACGCCCGGATCCTGATCGTGACCGATCGGCTGGACCGGGCGCAGGCGGTGCTCGCCACGGGCCTGGAGCGGGTGCCCGATGATCTCGCCACGGCGCGCATGCTGGCACGGGTGGCGCAGCAGAATGACGATCCCGCCACGGCCATTCGTGCCCTCAAGGCGATCCGCCCGCCGGCAGACGCACCAACCACCGACATCCCCGCCAATCTGGCCGCACTCTACCGTCAGACCGGGCAGTATGCGGAGGCGGCAGCCGTTTATGCCGATCTGCGCCGTGTCGAGCCGGACAACCCCACCTGGGTCCTCGGCGAGGCCGTCTGTCTGGATCGCCTCGGGCGCACCCAGCCTGCGCGAAGCGCCTGGGGTGATCTGCTTGAATATCCCGATGTCGATCAACGCATCCTCGACTATGCCCGCAACCGGCACCAGGCGCTCCGGGACTTTGCCCTGCCCTATGGAGACTGACGGCCATGGCCACCGCCCGACCTGAACGCCCGCAACGGCTGGGGGATCAGCTCATTGAACGCGGGCTGATCTCCGAAGCGGATCTGAAAGCGGCACTCGATGAGCAGAAGCGCTCCGGCCTGGCCGTGGGCGAGGCATTGGTGCAGATGGGGCGGCTCGCCGAGAGCGACCTCAATACCGTGCTCGCCGAGCACTACGGCGTGCGCACCGCCGACCCGGCAAAGTACTGGGTGGACAAGGAGGTCGCCCAGCAGCTGCCCGAGAACGCGGCGCGGCGCTTCGGGGCTCTGATCCTCGAGGAGACCGGCGAGAAGTTCGTGGTGGCCACCGACGACCCGGGCGACATCATGGCCCTCGACGAGGTGGAGCGAATCCTCCCGAAACCCGTGGAGTTCCGGCTCGCCGGCCGGCAGGAGATCATCGATACCATCAACATGGTCTACGCCCGCACGGATGAGCTCGAGAGCATTGCCGACGAGATCACCGAGGAGATCGAAAGCAGCGACGAGATCGATCTCACCAACCTTAACGTCGGCACCGGGCGCGCCAGCTCGCCGGCCGTGCGCCTGCTGAAAACACTGATGGAAGACGCCATCCAGCGGGGCGTCTCGGATATCCACATCGAGCCGGAAGAAAAGGAACTGCGGATCCGCACACGCAAGGACGGCATCCTCCATGAGCGGCTCGTGCGACAGGGCAATATGCAGAACGCGCTTGTCTCGCTGCTCAAGCTCATGGCCGGTCTCAACATCACCGAGCGGCGCCTGCCCCAGGACGGGCGATTCCAGTCCCGCGTCCAGGGCCGGCGGATCGACGTGCGCCTGTCCACCCTGCCCCAGCAACATGGCGAGAGCGTCGTGATGCGCCTGCTCGACCAGAGCGCGGCGGTTTCATCGCTCGATCAGACCGGGATGGCAGAGGACCTGCGCAAGCGCTTCCGCTCACTGATGACCATCCCCAATGGCCTGATCCTGGTCACGGGGCCCACCGGATCGGGCAAGTCCACCACGCTCTATGGCGCCCTTAGCGAGATGAACACGGCTGAGGTCAAGATCATCACCGTGGAAGACCCGGTGGAATATGCCCTGCACCGGGTCACCCAGGTGCAGGTGCGCGAGCAGATCGGCCTGAGCTTCTCCCGCGTGCTGCGCACCTCGCTGCGTCAGGACCCCGATATCGTCATGGTCGGTGAGATCCGCGATGGCGAGACCGCCGATATCGCCATGCGCGCCGCCATCACCGGCCACCGCGTGCTCTCGACCCTGCATACCAACGATGCCGTCTCAAGCGCCAACCGCCTGCTTGATATGGGCATCGAACCGTTCATGCTCGCCGCCGCGCTGCGGGGTGTGCTTGCTCAGCGCCTGCTCCGGCGCGTGTGTAGCCAATGTGCTGAGACGCGGCCCGCCAACGAGGAGGAAATCGCCTGGCTGACAAGGGCGGGCCACTCAGACCCCGACGGGCTGGTGATCCACGAAGGCCGCGGTTGCCCCCTCTGCGAGCAGTCGGGTTACAGTGGCCGCATCGGGCTGTTCGAGCTCGTGGAGGTGGACGCCGGCATGCGTCAGGCGCTGCGCCAGCGCGACGTGGCGGCGTTCGCTGAACGCGCCCAGTCCGCGGCCGGCTATGTCCCCCTGGTGGGCATGGCGCTTGAGTTCATCGAGCACGGTCAAACCAACGTCGCCGAGGTCGTGCGCGTGCTCGGCGAGCGCATCGGCGAGGCGGAATAACCATGCCACGCTTCAACTACCGGGCCCGCACCAGCGAGGGCCAGCTCATTCAGGGCGAGGTCGACGCCGAGGACCAGTCCCACGCCGCCGCCTATGTCCTTGATCTGGGTGCGACACCGCTGTCGCTGCAGCAGTCGGACAGCCAGAAGCTGAGTGCGAGCACCGACGTCGGACAGCTCATTGCCCGCTATCTCAAACGACCCATTCCGCTCAATGATCTGATCATTTTCGCCCGCCACTTCCGCTCGCTCCTGCATGCCGGCGTCCCGGTGATCCGCGCTTTGCGCGGTCTGGCGGAGAACGCCCAGCAGGAGCGGCTCAAAGAGGCGCTTAACTCCGTCGCGGGCAGCCTCGAGGGCGGTACCGCACTGGCCGACAGCATGAACGAGCACAGCGATGTGTTCCCGCCGCTTTTCATTCATATGATGCGCGTCGGCGAGCAGTCCGGGCAGCTCGAGAGCGCGCTCACCCAGATGGCGGACAACCTCGAGCAGGAACGCCAGACCCGCGAGCGCATCAAGTCGGCATTGCGCTATCCCACGTTCGTTCTGATCGCGATCCTCGGCGCCTTTGTGGTGGTCAATGTCTTCGTGATTCCGACCTTCGCCGATCTGTTCGAAAGCCTCGATACCCAGCTGCCGTTCGCCACCCGCGCGCTCCTCGCCACCTCGTCGTTCACTCAGCAATACGGCGTGGCGATGCTGGTGGCTGCCGCGGCCGGCGTCCTGCTACTGCGCTACTACCTGCGCGGCGACACCGGACGCCTGCAGTGGGATCGGTTCAAGCTGCGCATCCCCATTGCCGGCCCGGTCATGCGCCGGGCCCTGCTGGCGCGGTTCACCCGCACCTTCGCCATGGCGCTGCGCGCCGGCGTCCCGCTGCTCACCGCCATCGACACCGTGGCCGATGCCACGGATAACGCCTATGTCAGCCAGGGCATCCGCGGGCTGCGCAGCGGCATCGAGCGTGGCGAGAGCCTGCATACGGTCTGCGAGCGCAGCGGGCTTTTCACCCCAATGGTTTTACAGATGCTTGCCGTGGGAGAGGAGACCGGCCAGCTCGCCGACCTGATGGACCAGGTCGCGGACTTTTATGAAAGCGAAGTGGATGAGGACCTGAAGCGCCTGCCCTCATACATTGAGCCCATCATGATCGGGTTCATCGGGCTGCTGGTGCTGGTGCTGGCGGCGGGCATATTCATGCCGATCTGGCAGATGAGCTCGGCATTCTGATGGGCCGCCAGGCGGGACTGACGCTGATCGAGATCGTTTTCGTGATTGGTGTGCTGGGGGTGTTGGCGACGCTGGGGTTCAGGCAGTTCGGTTTTGCCGGAGACGCCCTCGCCGATCGCATTGAGGCACGGGATGCGGTCATTGCTGAACTCCGCCGTGCCCGTGCGGAGGCACTCTATCGGCTGCCGCCAGAAGATGCATCGACAGTGACCGCCGATCTAGCCTCCGCAGCCGCGCCTTTAACGGTAACCCCCGAAGAAGTGGCCTTTTCGTACCAGCAGGATGATGGCTCAGAGGCGCCCGACGACGATGTTGAAATTGAGGTGGGCGATGGCGATGCCGTCCTCATGGTCTGCGTAACATCAGAAACGCGCCGGATTTCCGAGGGCCCCTGCCCATGAAAGAGCGGTTGACGGGCCGTCGACGCCACGCGGGTGTGACGCTTATCGAAATTGTGATCACGCTTGCGCTGATCGCGCTGGGTGCCGCCGCCATCTCATCCCTGCTCGTCGGGGGGCTGAATATTAACGAGACAAACCGTGGATTCGCGGCCGATGTCCGACAGGCGACCAGCTGTTACGAGACCATTCTCGCGATCCACGAAACAGAGGGTTGGGCCACGACGGATGATGGAGAACCCGAGCCCTATGAGAGCTGCTCCGATAACTGGCAATCGATCACCGACTCGAGCACGCTGGATGGTTGGTCGCCGAATGACGACATTGGAGCGCTTCTCCGTAGCGGTTGCCCGGTGGCAGAGCAGTCACCTTTCACGCTCGAGTGCCGGAATGTCGAAGTGGATGATGAACCGGCAACGCAGTTCCGATTTACCGTCAGAGGTGAGCGGACGATCTCCGTGGTCTTACCAATGCGCGATTCGTCGGAGGAAGACGGCGATGGCGATGGCGATGGCAATGGCGAACAAGAGGATCAGGGAGGGGAAGAGGGAGATGGGGATGGAGATGCGGACGGGGATAACGGCAACGGACGTGGTCCACCTGAAAACCCCGGGCAGGGGCGCGGCCCGCGTTAGAGCACAAGTCCGATGTTTATGAACGCGAACTCCGAAAACCCCTCTCGCGGGTTTACACTCATCGAGGTGGTGATCACATTGTTACTCCTCGGCGTTTTGAGTGCATTCATCGCACGGCCACTCATCAGCCTGATACAGGCCCGCGCGGACGTCAGCGATGCGGCTGCGCAGCACTCCGAAATCGAGCACGCACTCAGCCGAATGGCCAGGGACATCCGGCTGAGTGACGACAGCACCGAGATCAGTGGTTGTGGGGAAGGTGTATTAACCTTAAACCGGGATGGCGATGAGCGCGTGTATGAACGCAATGAGAATGGAACGCTTATGTTGGATGACAACGTTATTGCCTCGGACGTGCGTATATTCGAGTGCGAAGCCCTGGAACCCGCAGACCTGCGCCTGTACGAACTGATCCTGAATAACTCAGAGGTTCGGGCGTTCAAAAGGGACGGCTGATGACTGATGCCTGATCGATCGCAACAGGGTCAATCCACCCAACAAGGCAGCATCCTGCTGATGGCAGTGGTGGTGATCGCCGGTATTGGCGCCGTTACCGCGGGCCTTCTGGCCATCCTGCAACAGCAGACCGTAAGTCTGACCGAGGCAGTCCAGATGGACCGCGGCATTGGCGTTGCTGACTCCTACCGACTCGCACTGATCGATGGTCGCGATTCCGAGGACAGCAGGGAAGACCTTAGGTTACTAATTGACGAAGCTGAATTGACGGACAACGGCTCAAATAGCTATACCGCTACCGTTGATCGGGCGGATGGCCGCTGGGGATACCGATTCATTTATGATTCAAGCGGTATTTCGACCGGGGGAGATCTAGACAAGAAGAAAAACATCGCACTAAGTGGGAACGAAACAAAGTCTTACACGAATGTCGAACTCGTAAATCCGGCTGTCAGTGGTAAGGTAGTTATACTTATCACAACCGAAACGACTGTTATAATGACTAATCCGGGCCTCTCCGGGACTGTTGATTTGATTGTTGAAGACGGCGCTTACCTTGAGTTGGTTAATCCGGGTATCAGTGGCAATGTCAGATTCGATATCAAAGAGAACGCAAACGTCTGCATTAGAGGAAATCCTCAGATCAGCGGCAACGTTAGCGGCTTAAACGATACACAATGTTCGGGGTCAGGCAATGAAGTATGGACATTTCAGCTCGCCAATTGAGTCCCGGGTAGCATGCTTACTTTGATAATCGCCGCGGCGCTGGTCGGCGCTCTCATCGGCAGTTTCCTCAATGTGGTGATTGCCCGCCTGCCGGCGCAGGTCGAGCATGAGGCCCGCCAGACCGATACCGCGCCTGCCGGCGACGATCCGACCCCGCCCGGCATCGCTTGGCCGGGGTCGCACTGCCCGCACTGCCAACACGCCATCCGCATTCGCGACAATATTCCCATCATCAGCTGGCTGATCCTGCGCGGGCGGTGTCGGGACTGCGGCAATCCGATCTCGGCGCGGTATCCATTCACCGAGGTACTCACCGCGCTTGTCACCGCGTGGATCGTCTGGCGTTTCGGCGTCGAGCCGCTCACCGGCGCGATGCTGGTCCTGAGCTGGCTGATGATCGCTATGGCCGTCATCGACTTCGAAACGCATCTGCTGCCGGACCGGCTCACGCTGGGTGGGCTATGGCTGGGGCTGCTTGTCAGCGTAGGCACCGACTTCATCCCCCCTACCATGGCCATCCTGGGCGCGGCGTTGGGGTATTCGTCCCTCTGGATGATCAACATGGCCTATCGATGGCTGCGTGGCATCGATGGGCTCGGTTACGGCGACTTCAAGCTCTTTGCACTGATTGGTGCCTGGGGCGGTCCCGAGGCATTGGTTACGACGCTGCTGCTGGCTCCCATCGCCGCGCTGGTCGTCTTATTGATTCAGGCGCCGTTCAAGGGCATCGACGGCCAGCGCGAGATCCCCTTCGGCCCTTATCTGGCCATTGCCGGCTGGCTGGCGATCACCGCACCCCCTGCCGTCGCCGCCTGGCTCCCACCGTGGTCCGGTAGCATTTAATTTAGATATTTATCTGCGACACCGGCTGACCGTACCGGCAGACTGCGATACGCTCGGCGCCCATCCAATGATGGCAGCCAATCAAGGCGACACCCGAGTGCTCGATTTCCTTCGAACCTGCTGGCGTCATATCCGCCATCTGCGCTGGGTGCAGATGCTCCTGCTGGGGCTGATCCTTTTACTTGGGTTCGGCGTTACAGGCGCCTTCTACGACAACTACCGCGATTCGGTGGACACCGAGAAGCACAACGTCCGCTCATCACTCGAGCGGACCACACAGCTTCTCAGCGAACGGATCGGCCAGAGCGTGCTGCTGAACAATCGCAGCAACATCGAGCAGCGCCTGCGCCTGCTGGAAACGATGCCGACCATCGGGGTCGTGGTGGTCGCTAATCACCAGGGTGATGTACTGGTCAGGGCACGCAAGCAGGATCAGACCCTCGTTTTCACTGATCCCACAGGCCCTCAGAGCGCCAGCGGCGATACCGGCTTCAGCGGGCGCTTTCCGGCGCTGGGGTACACCAGTTCGATTACCTTTGGGACGCGGACGGTGGGCAGCATTACCCTGCGGACCGACGCCCCCCACGTGCAGGCCAGCACCGACGCGCGGTTCCGGCAGTTCCTGCTCGAGTCGTTCGTGATGTGGTGTGTGCTCGGCATCTTCGGCGGCTATCTGTTCATCCAGACCCGTTTCGAGAACCGCCTGCGCAGACAACTCCACGTCGATCCCGTGACCGGCGAACTGTCACGGTTCGGGTTCAATGAGCGATTCCGCGACCGCGATCGATTCCTCCACCAGGCCTTGTTGCTGGTCGATCTCTACGACATGAAAGCGATCAACGCCGGCCATGGCCTGGCGATCGGTGACCGAATCCTGCAGATCGTCGCCCGGACGCTGCGGGCAACGCTCGGGCCGCGCGCAGCCGTGGCACGCCTAGACGGCGACGACTTCGCCATCATGATCCCCGCGACGCAGTGGGCATCGGTCCAGCAGATCGGCCATGCCGTCACCACGGCCCTGCATGCCGTGCGCTTTGACGAGATCGATGAGCTCGAGAAGATCAAGGTGTGCGGCGGGGCTGTAATCGTCGGCCCGGAGGATTCGCTTTCGCAGCGGCTCTCCGAGGCCGACCTGGCTCTCAAGCATGCAAAACAGCGTGATTGGGGACGCATCGTTTGCGCCGACGCCGAGTTCATCGCCCATTCGCAGAGCACCGGCGCGTTCGTGACCGATCTGCGGATCCGTCAGGGGCTTAAAACCCACGAGTTCGAATATCACATCCAGCCCATCGTCAACGTCGGCACCGGCGAGACACTTGGTTACGAATCGCTGATCCGCTGGAACTGCGAGGGCGAGATGCGTCCGCCCGCGATCTTTCTTGATCGATTCCGCGAGGTGATGAAGGATGACGAGTATTACGCCTATGTGGTGGCCATGCGGCGTGCCTTGACCCAGCAGGCCGCGCGCTCCGGCGTTGGGTTTCTCACCTTCAACATCGGGCTGGAGGATCTCAACAACCTGCAGAATCCGGACCAGTTCGCCTACGATTTCGGTGCGGATTGCCCCAATGGCCCCGAGGTGATCATCGAGGTCACCGAGCGCGGGCTGCCGCAGCATTTCGGCGATGACCTTACCGGTCTCAAGACCGCCTGGGAGGAACTGCGCAGCCGGCACACGACACTCGCGCTGGACGACTTCGGGGCACTGGAGAGCAACCTATACCGACTGCGTGAGCTCGACATCGAGTACGTCAAGATCGACAAGACCCTCATTACCGCAGTGATTGATGATCCCAAGTCACGGGCGATCGTCCGCTCCATCGGGATGCTGTGTGAGGCGCTGGATATCCATGTCGTCGCCGAGGGGATCGAGACGGAAACGCTCAGCGAGACGGTCCTGTCACTGGGGATTCCGATTCAGCAGGGGTTTTTACTCGGAAGGCCGCAGCCGCCGGCGCACTACTTTGGAGGGGGGAATTGAGTGGGTTCGAAGCCCTAGGTCTATCAGACACAAAAAAGGGGCCTGCGGCCCCTGTTTTATGTCTGGCGGAGAGGGTGGGATTCGAACCCACGAAGGGCGGTCAAGCCCTTACTCCCTTAGCAGGGGAGCGCCTTCAGCCGCTCGGCCACCTCTCCAATTGCACGCGTAGGATACGGGAACAGGCCGGCCGGCGTAAACCGGCCCGGTTCGGTGATCAGCGATCCTCGGAGCCCGCATCGCCGGCGGCATTGCCCTCGTCTTCTTCGCGGATGCGCTCGTAGATCTCCTCACGATGGACCGTGACGTCTTTCGGGGCCTTCACGCCGATGCGGACCTGATTGCCCTTCACGCCCAGCACCGTCACGGCGACGTCGTCGCCAATCATCAGGGTCTCGCCCACCCTGCGGGTCAGAATAAGCATTCCGACGACTCCTCGTTGTTATTGCGGCCACCTATACGTCGGACTCGCATAGCCTTGCGATGATTCCCTTCCGGTCGGACTACTTAGGCCAAAGCATAATTGTATATTCTGAGGCGGGGGCTGTCTCCCCCGCATTCAGTCGGACTGGCCTTCAACCCGCACGGTCTTGCCGCTGCGGTCACCCAACTCAAAGGCCTTGTGAAGCGCCCGGGTGCCGAGCTCGAGGTATTTTTCGTCGGTGACCACCGAGATCTTGATCTCGGAGGTCGAGATCATCTGGATATTGATGCCTTCGGCGGCCAGCGCCTTGAACATCAGACTCGCCACGCCGGCATGCGAGCGCATTCCTACGCCCACCAGCGAGAGCTTGACGATGCTGCTGTCACCGAACACCTCGCGTGCACCCAGCACCTCGGCCTGTCGGCGGAGAATCTCCAGTGCACGGTCATATTCCGACTTGTTGACCGTGAACGTGAAGTCGGTCAGGCCATCATTGCTGATGTTCTGTACGATCATGTCCACTTCAATGTTGGCATCCGCCACCGGCCCGAGGATCTGAGTCGCGATCCCCGGCGTGTCCGGCACGCCGATCATCGTCAGTTTGGCTTCATCGCGGTTGAAGGCGATGCCGGCGATCAGGGGCTCTTCCATACTGCCCTGCTGCATATTCTGTCCCTCCATCGTGATCAATGTCCCGGGGCCATCCTCAAAGGACGACAGCACCCGCAGTGGCACCTGGTACTTGCCGGCAAACTCCACCGCCCGAATCTGGAGCACCTTGGAGCCCAGACTTGCCAGCTCGAGCATCTCCTCGAAGGTGACCTGTTCAAGGCGCCGCGCGGTGGGAACCACCCGCGGATCGGTGGTGTAGACACCGTCCACATCCGTATAGATCTGACACTCGTCGGCCTCCAGGGCGGCGGCCAGCGCGACAGCGGTGGTATCCGAGCCGCCCCGGCCGAGGGTCGTGATCGAGCCGTTCTCGTCGACGCCCTGGAACCCCGCCACCACGACGATCCGCCCGGCGCCCAGGTCCTCGCGGATCGATTCGGCATCAATGTCCTGGATCCGCGCCTTACTGAAGGCGCTGTCGGTCAGGATCCGGACCTGCGCGCCGGTGAGACAGCGCGCCGGGGCGTTCATGCGCTCGAGCACCATGGTCAGCAGTGCAATGGTGACGGTCTCGCCGGTGGACAGCAGCAGGTCGAGTTCACGCGGACGCGGCGTGGTGTTCTGCGCGGCCCCGTAGGCCAGTTCGTTGAGCCGATCGGTTTCGCCTTTCATGGCGGAGACCACCACGACCACGTCATGACCGGCATCGCGCGAGGCGATGGCCTTGCGGGCGACGTTTTCGATTCGCTCAATGTTGGCGACCGACGAGCCCCCGAATTTCTGGACAACTAGCGACATTCCGTTCCCTTGTTATGACTGAAGCTGTGACTGCACCCAATCGGTGACGGAATCGAGCGCAGCCGGCAGGGCCGCCGCATCACTCCCGCCCGCCTGGGCAAAATCGGGCCGCCCGCCACCGCGGCCCCCCACCTGGGTGGCGACGTGGTTGACGAGATCCCCGGCCCGCACCTGCCCGGTCAGATCACTGGTGACCCCGGCCACGAGACGGACCTTGCCGTTACCATCCTCGGCGGCGATCACGATCACGGCCCGCCCGAGCTTGTTCTTGAGCTGATCGACGGTGTCCCGCAGTGACTCGCCCGCGTTCTCCACCCGGGCGGCCAGGACCTTGACGCCCTCGATGTCGGTGGCGGCATCCGCCAGCTCGTCGCCGGCCTGGCTGGCGAGCTTCTGCTTGAACCGGCCGAGCTCGCGCTCCAGCGAGCGCTGCCGATCAATGTCCTGATCCAGCCGCACCAGCAGATTATCCGGCGAGACCTTCAGGCGCTCAGCCGCGGCGTCGAGGGTCTCGGCGTCGGCCTGGACCCGGGCCACCGCGTCGGCGCCGGTGATTGCCTCGATGCGCCGCACCCCGGCCGATACACCGCCCTCGGCGATCAGACGGAACAACCCGATGCGTCCGGTCGCCGCAACGTGGGAGCCTCCGCAGAGCTCGGTGGAGACATCACCAAAGCGCACCACGCGCACCCGATCCCCGTACTTTTCACCGAACAGCGCCGTTGCGCCCAGGGCGATGGCCTCGTCATAACCCGTCTCGAAAATCTCGGCATCCTGATCGCGCCGGATCCAGGCATTCACAAGGGCCTCGATCTCGCGGCGCTGCTCGGCGGTGATCGGCTCGAAGTGCGCAAAGTCGAATCGCAGCCGATCCGGCGCCACCAATGACCCTTTCTGGTGGATATGCTCGCCGAGGACCTCACGCAGTGCAGCATGCAGAAGGTGGGTCGCGGTGTGATTGAGGGTGGTGCGATCGCGGCGCGCGCCGTCGATTCGGGCGTCCACGGCATCCCCAAGCCGCAGCTCACCGCTTATCATGCGGCCGATGTGCCCGCGCGCCTGGGCGTAGCGTTGGGTGTCGTCGACCGCAAACTCGACACCATTGGCAACAAGATGACCGCTATCCCCCACCTGGCCGCCGGCCTCGGCGTAAAAAGGCGTGCGATCGAGGATGACCATGCCGGTGTCCCCCGGGGCCAGGGCGTCCACCGCCCCACCGTCGCGGTACAGCCCGATCACCTCGGCCGCGTCCTCATAGACCGCGTGGCCACTGAACTCGGTGGTGCCGCCAAAATCGGCCGCGCCGCCGTATTCGGCACGGAACACGCTGGCCGCCCGGGCGCGTTCGCGCTGGGCGGTCATCGCCGCCTCAAACCCTTCCATGTCCAGATGCAGCCCCTGCTCGCGGGCCACATCCGCGGTCAGGTCCACCGGAAAGCCGAAGGTGTCATAGAGTTTGAACACGGTCTCGCCGGGCACGGTGTCGCCCTCGAGATCCTTGAGATCGGTCTCAAGCAGCCGCAGCCCTTGCTCGAGGGTCTCGCGGAAACGCTCTTCCTCGAGTCGCAGGACGCGCTCCACCAGCGCCTGATGCTCGGCCAGTTCTGGATAGGCCTCGCCCATTTCACCGACCAGTGGCTCCACAAGCCGCCAGAAAAACGGATCGCTGACCCCCAGCTTGTAACCATGCCGCACCGCCCGTCGGATGATCCGCCGCAGCACATAGCCGCGGCCTTCATTGCTCGGAAGCACGCCATCGACCACGAGGAACGAGCAGGCGCGGATATGATCGGCGATCACGCGCAGCGAACTCGACGCGCGGTCATCGGTACCGACAAGCCCGGCCGCGGCGTCCACCAGCCGGCGGAACAGATCGATGTCGTAGTTGTTGGTCACCCCCTGGGCGACGGCGGCCATGCGCTCGAGCCCCATGCCGGTGTCGATGGAGGGTTTGGGCAGCGGCGACAGCGCCCCGTTGGCGCCGCGGTCGTACTGCATGAACACCAGGTTCCAGATCTCGACATAGCGATCGCCGTCTTCGTCCGGACTGCCCGGCGGGCCCCCGGGCACCTCGGGGCCGTGGTCGTAGAAGATCTCGGAGCAGGGTCCGCAGGGACCGGTATCCCCCATGGACCAGAAGTTGTCGGACGAGCTGATCCGCACGAAACGCGCCGGGTCCACGCCGATTTCATCGAGCCAGATTCCGGCCGCCTCATCGTCATCGGCATAGACGGTCACCCACAGCCGCTCGGCGGGCAGCTCGAGGGTTTCGGTGAGAAACGCCCAGGCATGGCGGATGGCATCGCGCTTGAAATAGTCGCCGAAACTGAAATTGCCCAGCATCTCGAAAAAGGTGTGATGCCGGGCGGTATAGCCGACATTCTCGAGATCGTTGTGCTTGCCGCCGGCGCGCACGCAGCGCTGGGCACTGACCGCGCGGTTGTAGGGGCGCTGTTCGCGGCCGAGGAACACATCCTTGAACGGCACCATCCCCGCGTTGGTGAACAGCAGGGTGGGATCGTTGGCGGGGACCAGCGAGGCGCTGGGCACGATTTCGTGACCGCGCTCGGCAAAGAACTCGTGGAAGGCCCGACGGATGGCTGCACTGCTTTTATTCATGCCGATTCGCTTTCAAGTGTCTGTGTTGTCATCGTCGCCCGCCGCCGCATCGAGAACGCGACGCACGAGTTCGCCTCCAAACCCGCGGCCGGCCAGAAACCGGGCCTGCCGGGCCCATTCGCGCCGATCCGCAGGCGCGCGTCCGAACCGCCGCTGCCAGGCGGCACGACAGTGTTCAAACCACGTATCGTCGACAAGTTCGAGTGAGCGGTCAATGTCTGCGCCAGTGATGCCGCGCGCCTGCAGATCCGCACGGATCTTGAGCGGGCCCTGGCCATTTTCCGAACGCGTTCTCGCGAACATCTCGGCAAAGCGCTGATCGCTCAGGAGATTCTCCGCCGCAAGGGCGTCCAGCACGGGAGGGATATCGGCGCGTGGGAAGTCACGCGCCTCGAGCTTTCGTTGTAGTTCGGCCCGCGAGTGCTCGCGGCGGGCCAGAAGCCGGATGCAGCACTCGCGGATCGATTCGGCGGGGTCGCCGGCGCCGTCGCTCATGGTGCTCAGGCGTTCGCCCCGCCCTCTTCGGTGGTCGTCGACGCCGTATCATCCGAGGGGAGATCGAGGAGCTTCTGGCGCAGCGCCTGCTCGATGGAATCGGTGATCTCCGGATGCTCCTTGAGGAAGTTGCGGACGTTGTCCTTGCCCTGACCGATACGATCGCCGTTGTAGCTGTACCAGGCGCCGGACTTGTCGACGATGCCGTTCTTGGCGCCCAGATCGATCAGCTCGCCCTCGCGGGAGATGCCCTCGCCGTAGAGGATCTCGAACTCGGCCTGCCGGAACGGCGGCGCCATCTTGTTCTTGACCACCTTGACGCGGGTCTCGTTGCCGATCACCTCGTCGCCCTTTTTGATCGCCCCGATGCGGCGGATGTCCATGCGCACCGATGAATAGAACTTGAGCGCATTGCCGCCGGTGGTGGTCTCCGGGCTGCCGAACATCACGCCGATCTTCATGCGGATCTGGTTGATGAAGATCACCGTGGTGTTGGAGCGCTTGATGTTGGCGGTGAGCTTGCGCAGTGCCTGGGACATGAGCCGCGCCTGCAGGCCGACATGCGAGTCACCCATCTCGCCCTCGATCTCGGCCTTGGGCGTGAGGGCGGCCACCGAGTCGACCACGACGACATCCACGGCACTCGAGCGCACCAGCATGTCGGCGATCTCGAGGGCCTGTTCGCCGGTGTCTGGCTGCGAGACCAGCAGCTCATCCACGTCCACGCCAAGCTTGCGGGCGTACTCCGGGTCGAGGGCATGCTCGGCGTCGACAAACGCCGCCGTGCCGCCGGCGCGCTGCGCCTCGGCGATGGCCTGCAGGGTCAGTGTGGTCTTGCCGGACGACTCCGGGCCATAGATTTCCACCACCCGGCCGCGCGGGATGCCGCCAATGCCAAGCGCCACGTCCAGGGCCAGCGAGCCGGTGGAGATGACCGGGACGTTGCCCACGGCGCGGGCATCACCCATGCGCATGACCGCCCCTTTGCCAAACTGCTTTTCGATCTGGCCGAGGGCCGCGCCCAATGCTTTCTTGCGATCTTCGTCCATGCTCAACCCCTGGGTTTACAAGCTGTCGATAATGCGTTGATTGTCCCATAGTCCCGGCCAACCGCCCACCCCGGCCGTCGGCCAGACCGCCGCGTCAGGCGGTGGGAAAACGCATCAGCAGCCCATCGAGGGCATGCACCACACTCTGATGGCGAATGGCATCACGATCGCCTTTAAAGGTCACCGCCTCACTGACCACCTGCCCCTCGGGCAGGCCCCAGGCAAACCAGACAAGCCCCACCGGCTTGTCGGCCGTACCACCGCCCGGACCCGCGACGCCGGTGGTGGCGACGGCGACCCGCCCGGCGATACCGGCCTGCGCGCCCCGGGCCATTGCCTCGGCCGTGGCGGCACTCACCGCGCCGTGTCGGGCCAGGGTCTCAGCCGGCACCGCAAGCCGCGCCTGCTTGGCGGCATTGCTGTAGGTGACGAGTCCTTCCTCGAACCAGGCTGAGCTGCCGGGCTGATCGGTACACACCTTGGCGATCCAGCCCCCTGTGCACGACTCGGCCGTCACCAGTCGCTGGCCGGCGTCGCCAAGACCGGTGGCGAGACGCCTGACGCGTTGCGCCAGACCGTTGTCGGTTGGGACGGCCACGCCGGGTCAGCGCACCACGGTGACCGGGCAGTCGGCCTGATGCAGCACGCGCTGACTCACGCTGCCAAGGAGAAACTCCTTGAAGCCACTCAGGCCGCGGCTGCCGATGACCACCTGAGGCTGATCCTCAGCGGCGGCATGGGCGACGATGGCCTCGGCGGGATGCCCCGAGACGATCTGCTCCTGGATCTCGACAGCCGTCTCCCCCAGCACCTCCCGGGTGGCGGCGAACGCCTTCTCGGCGCTCTGATCGCGCAGGCGCTCGAAGGCTTCGGGCGAGAAGTATTCCAGCTCCTCCGGGCCGGGCGCCTCGGTGGGAATGCCGAACATGTCGACCGGATCGCGGGGAAAGGCATAGAGCAGGCGGACCGGCACATCCAGTGCCTGCGCCAGACCGAGCGCGTACTCGGCCGCCGCACTGGCGCCTTCGGAGCCATCCACCGGAACGATCAGGATCTTGGGTTGACGGGACATGATGCTCTCTCCTTGTCGATTTAACCCGATATGGCCAATCCCATCTCAGTCATCATCGGCTCGAAAATGCCGCCGACGAGATAGGCGATCACGGCCGCGCCACCGCCCATGAAAAGCGTTTCGATGCCGGCGCGCCAATGGCCGTCACCCAGAATAACGCCTTTGACAAAGCCGATGCCGAAAAAGGTGATCGCCGTCAGGACGCTGCTCACGGCGAACGCGACGTCAACGCCCACCAGCGGCAGCATGAATGGCAGCAGTGGAATGGCGCCCACGATGACGAAGGCGCCGAACGTCCACAGCGCGGCGCGGAGCGGCTCCGCCCCCTCGAGGTCAAGCCCGTGCTCCTCGCGCAGCATGGTCTCCACCCAGAGTGATTCGTCGGCGGAAATGGTGTCGACGATCTCCTCGAGCACCTCGCCCTCGAAGCCCTTGCGGGCGAAGATCTGGCGGATCTCTTCGCGCTCGCCGTCCGGCACCTCGCGGATGTGGCTGTTTTCCGTGGCCCGGGCCTGCTCGACGGCATCGCGATCGCTTTTCACGCCCTGGTAATTGCTTACCCCCATGCTGAAGCCATCGGCGATCAGGCTCGACAGCCCCAGGCTGAACGCGATCAGGCCGGGCAGCCCGGCGCCGGCGACGCTGGCCACCACGGCGAAGGTGGTGACGCAGCCATCGATGCCCCCCAGAATGGCGTCTCGCAGGTAGCTGGTGCGCCGGCCCGACTCCAGGCGATGGCGGATATCCTCGGGCCGATGGCTGTGTTCGAGCTCTCGCATCTCAGGCGTCCGTGTCGAGGGGGTGGACGCGCAGGCTCCAGACTTCCGGGCCCGTGTCGACGGCGGTCACCTCGAAGCGATCCGGATACTGGGCGCGGATATAGTCGGGCAGATGCGCGGGGCGCTCGCGGAACACCAGCAGGATGTCCTCGCCCGGCTGCAGCGCGGCGAGGGTCTGCTCAACCAGCATCAGCCGGGTCTGCGGGCGATGCAGGCGCAGGTCGATGACGCCGCCGGGATAGCCCCCGTCCATCGCGCTAGAACCCCAGCGGCGAGGTTTCGTTGAAGTCGGTGGAATCGGCCAGCGCGGCGACGAGCGCCGCCTCATCCATGGCGTCCAGCGCGGCCGCCGCCTCGCGCTGCGAGTCCGCGGCAATGGCCAGCTTGCGCGGCTGCCCAGAGTGCTCGCCCGGCCCGGGGCTGAACATGAGGTAATAGGTCCCGTAGGAACCGAACAGCACGTCGACACTCCACTGGATACCATTGGAATCACTCAACCACCGCATGAAAGACCTCCTTTCGGTGCTAGAGTCTAGCGTTTAATGCCCGGGGAATGCATGGACACCGACGCGTCGAAAACACCATCAACGCCCATCGTCATGCTGTTGCTCTGGTTGACCGGCCTGTATCTGCGCCTGACCGTGCTCGTCGCCCCGCCCCTCGCGCCCCGCATCGCCGATGATCTGAATCTGGGTCAGGCGGCCACCGGCGCGCTCACCACCCTGCCGATCCTGATGCTCGCGGTGGCGGGGCTTGGCGCCTCGTGGCTGATCAGCCGCATCGGGGCGCGCCGCACCCTCATCACCGCCCTGCTTCTGGTGGTCCTGAGCTCATCCGCGCGGGGGCTGGGTGGCGTGCCAACGCTTTTCATCGCCACCGCCGTGATGGGCATCGCCATTGCCGGCATCCAGCCGGCGCTGCCGACGCTGCTCACCGAATGGTGGCCATCGCGGATTGCCATGGGCACCGCCATTTACATGAACGGCATGCTGATCGGCGAGGTCATCGGCTCCACCCTGACGCTGCCGGTCATGCTCCCCCTGGCCGGCGGCGACTGGCGCCTGACGCTGCTGTTCTGGTCGCTGCCCGCGCTGATCCCGGCGCTCAGCATCCGGCTGCTGAGCCGTCCCTCGCGGGCCTTTGAAAACGACACCGGGCATTGGCTGCCGGACTGGCGCCGGCCGCTGGTCTGGAAGCTGGGGATCCTGCTGGGGGCGAGTGGATCGGTGTTCTTTGGCGTCAATGCCTACATGGGCACCGTGCTCGAGGGCCGCGGCGAGGCCGAACTGCTGCCCCTCGCGCTGACGCTGTTCAACACCACGCAGATCGCGGCCTCGCTGATCATGTTCACCGTGGGCCGGCGCTGGATCGGCCACCCGAGGCCACTGCAGGTACTGATGCTCGTCAGTCTGCTGGGACTCAGCGGCTTCCTGTTCCTGGCGGGCTGGCCGGCGCTGACCGCGCTCATCCCGACGGGTCTGTCGGTCGGCCTGCTGCTGATCCTGCTGGTCGCCCTGCCGCCGCTCTATACCCGCGGCAATGCCACAGCCGCGCTGGCCGCCGGCATGTTCGCCGTCGGCGCCATCACCAACTTCTTTGTCCCGCTGCTGGGCGGTCTGGTCGGCGACTGGTTGGGGGCGGCGCGCTATTCGGTGGTGCCGATCCTGATCTACGGCGCGGTGGCGCTGCCACTGGCGCGACGCCTGCCGGCGCGCTCTGGCTTGTCCCACGAATAGAAATGCATGGGCGGCAGATTCACCCATTCGCACTCCACCAGCGGCTCGCCCATCACCCGGCGTCCCTGCCGACACACGGCATCGCGGAACTGATAGGCGGTGAACCGCCCGCCCGGTGCGAGGGCGGCCCAGACCGACTCGAGTATGCCGTCCGCCACGGCCTCCGGCAGGGTCGAGAAGGGAATGCCCGAGAACACGATATCCGGCGCCGTCAGCCCGTGCTGGCGGATCAGCGTGGCCAGGTCAGCGGCACTGCCCTCAGCCACATGCAGGCGCGGGTCACGGATCCCCGCCAGTTCGCGGACGAACGCGGGGTTGGTGTCGATGGCGAGCAGCCGGGCATCCGCCGGCAGGGCTTTCAGCACGGCGCGGGTGGTCCCGCCGGTACCGGGCCCCAGTTCCACCAGCGTCCGGGCATGGGCGGCGTCAATCACGCGAAGCAGGCGCTGTTCGAGAAAGCGCGAGCTGGGCACCACCGATCCCACTTCACGGGGTCGCTGGAGAAATCCCTTCAGAAACGTCAGTCGATCCGCCATGGTCGTCATCCGCGCGTCGCTCCCTTGATCGCCACCGTTGTGATGGGCATTGTCGGGTCATGATCATACGATTTATGCGCAGCATGATGGGTCGCAACGGCGGCGACAATCCCCCCAGGGTGGTCGCCGAGACCACCTATCAGGGCTACACGATCACCGCGACGCCGCGTGAGGATCCCGGCGGCTGGCGGGTCAGCGGACAGATTTCAATGGATCGGGACGGCACCACGCTGACGACCACGTTCGTGCGCGCGGATGTCCATGGCAGCCAGGAAATGGCCGCCGAAGTGACGCTGGAGAAGGCACGGCGCCTGATAGACGAACAGGGGCCGAGCCTTTTCAACGCCTCACACTGAGGCGATCAGGCCATCCACTGGCCGCCGTTGATGCTCAGCGTCGAGCCGGTGACGAACCCCGCCCCGTCGCTCGCCAGGTAGGCCACCGCCTGGCCAACTTCCTCGGCCTCGCCGAGGCGGTTGACCGGGATCTGGCCGACGATCTTCTCAAGGACGTTCTCCGGCACCGCCGCCACCATCTCCGTGCTGATATAGCCCGGTGAGACGACATTGGCCGTCACACCCCGACGGGCATTCTCCTGGGCCACCGATTTGGTGAAGCCGATCAGCCCGGCCTTGGCCGCGGCATAGTTGGCCTGCCCCATCTGGCCCTTCTGGCCGTTGATCGACGCAATCGAGATGATCCGCCCGAAGCCGGCTTCGCGCATCCCATTGATGACCGCCCGGGTCATGTTGAACGCCGAGTTCAGGTTGGTGGTGATGACCGCGTTCCAGTCCGCCTCCTCCATTTTGTGCAGGGTGGCGTCCCGCGTGATGCCGGCATTGTTGACGAGCACATCGACGGAGCCATAGGTCTCCACCACGTCAGCCACGCCCTGCTGACAGGCGGCGAAGTCGGAGACGTCCCACTTGCGCGCCGGGATGTCGGTATCGCGTGTGAACGCCGCCGCGGCCTCGTCATTGCCCTGATAGGTCGCGATGACCTGATGGCCCGAGTCTCGCAGCGCCCGCGCAATGGCGGCCCCAATGCCCCGGGTCCCTCCGGTTACCAGTGCCGTTCTCGTCATGCCGTGATCCTCCGAATATCGCACAGTGAATGGCTGCACGGTACCCGCCGCCCGCGCCCTATGGCGATACGCACCGCAACATGCCATTCCAAATGACGCTCGACATCGGCACAATCGCGGCTTTCGGAATCGAGTAGTCCAACACCATGAACCGTAGCGCCGAGCGTCGCGTGAAACGATTGCAGGCCCATGGCGAGCGCGGTCTGCTCGCCGGCAGCCGCCATGGCCTGGAAAAGGAAAGCCTGCGGGTGACGCCCGCCGGCCACATCGCGCAGACGCCGCATCCCGAGGGGCTCGGCTCACCGCTGTGTCATCCGGAGATCACCACCGATTACTCCGAGGCGCTGCTCGAGCTGGTCACCCCCGCCTACACCCATGGCGAGGCGGCGCTGCAGCATCTCGCCGATCTGCATCGCTACACCGTCGATCAGATCGGCGACGAGTTGCTCTGGGCCACCTCCATGCCCTGCATCGTCGGTGGCGATAAAAGCATTCCCATCGCCGATTACGGCGACTCGAACATCGGTCGCATGAAGCATGTCTACCGCCACGGCCTGGACTGGCGTTACGGGCGGACCATGCAGGCAATCGCCGGCATCCATTTCAATTACTCGTTCAGCGAGGCGTTCCTGCGCTCGGTCCAGGCGCGCGAGGACGACCGGCGCGACTTCGCCACCTTCCGCTCGGACTTCTACTTTCGGCTGATCCGCAACTTCCAGCGCTATGGCTGGCTGGTGCCGTACCTGGTGGGCGCCTCACCGGCGATCTGCAAGTCGTTCACCGGCGGTCGCAACCTGGACTTCGAATCGTTCTCGGCGAACACCTTCTACACCCCGTATGCGACGTCCCTGCGCATGAGCGATATCGGCTATAAGAACAACGCCCAGGCCGCCCTCGAGATCGACTACAACAACCTCGACGCCTACGTGGCCAGCCTGCGGGCGGCGATCAGCACCCCCGATCCGGAATACGCGCGCATCGGCACGCTCGTTGATGGCGTCTGGCGCCAGCTCAACACCAACGTGCTGCAGATCGAGAACGAGTACTACAGCTTCGTCCGACCCAAGGCGGTCGCCCAGTCCGGCGAGCCGCCGACCTGCGCGCTCAACCGGGCCGGCGTCGAGTATGTCGAGATCCGTGCGCTGGATCTCAACCCGTTCAACCCGATCGGCATCGACGCCGATCAGATCGGCTTTCTCGAGACCCTCCTGGTGTTCTGTCTGCTCGAGGACAGTCCACCGATCAACGCCCTCGAGCAGCACCACATCAATGCCAATCAGGGCCTTGTCGCCCGCCACGGGCGGGACCCGAACCTGACCCTGCATCGCGGCGATGGCGAGCGGGTCGGCCTGCGGGACTGGGCGGATGAGTTACTCGGCGCGATGACCGGCCCGGCGGAACTCCTCGACGAGGTGCACCAGGACGGCCGCTACAGTCGCATCCTCGCCGATTACCGGGCATCGGTGGCCGACGCCGCGCGGACTCCCTCCGCGCAGGTGCTCGCCGCCATGCGGGCGCACAACGAGGAATTCGTCGAATTCGCCCTGCGCACCTCGGCCGAGCATGTCGAGACCATCCGCCAGTGGCCACTGGACGAATCGGTGCGCGCGCGCCTCGCCGACGAGGCGATCCGCTCACGCGCCGAGCAGGCCGACATGGAGGCCCGCGACGAGCCCCCGTTCGAGGCGTTCGTCGATCAGTATTTTGCCCAGGAATCGACCAACGGTCGTTGAACCCGCCCCGGGGCCCCGGCAGTGTCGGGGTCATGATGTCTTTCGCACTGCTCGCGCTGATCGCCGCCTGTCTGGCCGCCGGCCTTGCCCTGATGGCGCTGGTGAGTGGCCTGGTACCGGCCATTCAGCGCTATCGCTCGCATATTCAGGCGACCGCGCAGGATGATCTGCGTGCGCAGTTCATCGATCTGCCCGCCCGCCGTCTCCTGCAGATCGCCGTGGGGCTTGGGCTGGTGCTCGCCGCCCTCACTGCCATTGTCCTGCCCTGGCCCGTGGCGGTCGCCGCCGGGCTGACCGGACTGGCCCTGCCGCGCATCGGCGTGCACCGAATCCGCGAGCGCCGCCGCCGGGCGATCATCCGCCAGCTGCCCGATGCCCTGCAGACCCTTGCCAGCTCACTGCGCGCCGGGACGAACATCGGTCGGGCCATGGCCCTGGTATCGCGCCGCCAGCCCGCTCCGCTCAGCCAGGAGTTCGGCCTGATGCTGAGCCGCCAGCGCCTGGGTGAAGAGCTCGAGACGGTGCTGGGTGGGTTCGCCGAGCGCGTGCCCGCCGAGGAGACCGCGCTGTTTCGAAACGCCATCATGATCTCGCATCGCGTGGGCGGCGATCTCGCCCATACCCTCGATACGCTTTCCATCACACTGCGTGAGCGCGCCCAGGTCGAAGAACGCATCACCGCACTGACGGCCATGGGGCGGATGCAGGGCCGGGTGATGATGGTGCTGCCGTTCGGCATCGGCGGCATGCTCTACCTCCAGCAACCGGCAATGATGGCGCGGCTTTTCACCGAGCCGCTCGGCTGGGCGGTGATTATGATCGTGGCCGTCGCCATGGCCCTGGCGATGGTCTGGATCCGCCGGGTGGTCGCCATTGATATCTGAAGCGGGCGCGCAATGGACGGCGGGCCTGCTGGGGCTCGCGGCGGCGGGCGGCGTGGCCGGCATCGCCGAGCTTGCGCGAGTACGCCGCGGCCCGGCGGTGGATCGCTGGCGGGATCCCTCGCCGCGGCTGTTCCGACTGCTGCTGCCGCTGGCCCGGCTCATTCACGCCGAGGTCGATCCCACGCGCTGGTTCCCGCCCCGGAGCCTGGCCGCGCGACTCGACCGGGCCGGCATGGGCTATGCAGTGCTGCCCGGCGAGTGGATGGTGCTGCGGGGGCTCACGGCCGTGCTCACCATGGTGGCCGCGCTGGTCCTGCAGCCGGCACTCGAGTCGCTGGACGCCGGCGGGGCCGGCTCGGTACTGGCAGGGTTGGTGCTGGGCTATGCCTATCCGGCGATCTGGCTGCGCGATCAGGGCCAGCGGCGACAGCGCCTGATCGCCCGCCAGTTCCCGGCACTGCTCGAGCTGCTCGGGCTTTCGGTCCGCGCCGGGCTGAGTTTCAGTGCGGCACTGCCGCAGTGCACCCGGCATCTCGAACCGGGGCCGCTGCGCGCGGAGATGCAGCGCATCGACCGCGATACGCGCACGGGAGTGGCACGCCTCGAGGCGCTCGAGCGCATGGCCCGGCGGGTGGACCTGAGTGCCGTGCACGGCTTCGTGGCGGCCATCGCCCAGGCCGAGGAGACCGGCGCGGCGATCAGCCAGACGCTCAGTGACCAGGCCGCCCAACGCCGGCGTGAACGCTTCGCGGCCGCCGAGAAAAAGGCCAACGAGGCGCCGGTGAAAATGCTCGCCCCGTTGGTGGGGCTGCTGTTTCCGGTCACGTTTTTGATCATCGGTTTCCCGATTGTCCTTCAGTTCATGGAAGGCGGGCTGCTATGAAGCATCGCGACGCCGTGCCCACCTGCCTTTTCATGCCCCCGCCCGGCGGGCCGTGGCGCATCCGGGTCGAGGTGGCCGACCGCTTCGTGCCCCGTCTCATCGGACTGCTCGGGCGGAGCGACGCGCCCGCCAGCGACTGCGGCCTGCTGCTGATCGCGCGGGGCGGGGTGCACACCCTTGGCATGCGCTTTGCGATCGATATTGCCCAGCTTGACCGCGAGCTCAGGGTGCTGCGGGTGACATCGCGGGTGCCGCCGGGCCGCTGGATCACGGCGCCGCGGGGCACCCGGGCCACCCTCGAAATGGCCGCCGACACACTGCCACCCCCACTCGCGGGCCGGCGCTTTTACTGCAACAGGGATTACCCATGAGCCGCATCCGGACCTCAGTCCGCCTGTTGGCGGTCGCCGCACTGCTCCAGGGCTGTGTGGCCCTGCCCAGCAACAATGCCCCATCGGTGATCGAGCGCCTTGCCCGCGCCGATGCCGCCCTGGAGCACGGCGATCCCGAACGCGCCCGGCAGGGCTATGAAGCGGTGATCGAGCGCTCCCCCGAGCTCGTGTCACCGCACTTCCAGCTCGGACTGATTGCCTACGGCGCCGGTGATTCCCATAACGCCATCGAGCACTTCGAGGCCGCGCTCGCCCGCGACCCGGGTCATGTCCTCGCCACTTACAACCTCGCGGTCGTCCATCTCCAGCAGGCCCGCCGACGGCTCGGGCAGCACGAACGACTGGCCCCGGTCAGTGCCGGCCGGCCGGCGCTCGTGGACCTGCGCCGGGCGATCGACGCCCTCGGCGAGGCCCCGCCCGCACCCGAGTAACGCCGCAATGACGGGGCTCCTCGCCGGCCTGCTCGCCGTGGCGGCACTGCCACCGGTGGGTTTCGCGCCCGCAGGACTGGTGTGGCTGGTTCCGTGGCTGATGGGCATGCGCCGGTCGCGACGGGCGCGGGTGCTCAACACCCTGATCGCACTGGGACTGCCGATGGGGGTGGCCCTGGGCCCTGTCGCGGGCCAGGAGCCGGCCCTCGCGATCGCCGTAATCGTCACGGTTCTTGCGGCGTTCATCGTCGTGGCCCTGGCGGCGGCGGATCGCCACGGCGTCACCCATTCCTGGCGTCTTGTGGGTGCGATGGTGGGGCTGATCGGCCTGCTTGCGGCGCTGCGGTCGGTGGGGATCCCGATCTCGCTGAGCCTTTTCCTGCCGCCATCGGTGGTACCGTTCCGTATTGTGGACGCGGGCGGTGTGATCGCAGCCGATGCGGCCCTGGGGCTGTGGCAGACCGGGCTGGCCGTCGCCCTCATGGCCGGCGGAATACGCACGCGGCCCCGAAGCTGGCTGATGCCAACCGCGATCGCGCTGGGCCTCGCGGCCGTGATCCTGATCCCGGTGGATCCGCCGCCCGACGCACCGTCCGAAGCGCCGCGCATCGCCATTGTCCAGACGCTTGACGACGACCCGGGCACATCAACCGCCCTCGCCCACGCCGCGCTTGCCCGGATCGAGGCACGCTGGGTCGTCTGGCCGGAGGCGGCGTCCCCGGTCCTGCTGCCGCCGCCCTGGCAGCGGCCGCCCGGCGGCATGATCCACCTGCGGCATGGGTATCGCTACCTCGCACCCGGAAAGCTTCGCAGCGAAGTGTCGATCACCCCGGGCGTCAAGGCGCGCAACGCCCCCACCGGGCGATGGACCAAGGCCTTTCCCCTTCCGTTCGCCGAAGCGGCCCTTAGCACGACTGACGGGCCGGACCGGAACGACCTGCAAGCCCTCGAAGTGCTGATCTGCTCGGATGCCAGCCACCCCCGCGCCGTGGACCGGGCCGTCGCCCGCGGGCCACGCCTGATCGTCAACCCGGCCCACCTGCCGACAGCGGGATTGGCGAGCCTCGCGGGACTGCATCGGCGCAGCGTGCATCTGCAGGCCGCGCGCAGCGGTGTGCCGATCCTTGTCGTCGCCCACGGCGGGCCGAGCATGGTGTTGCACCCGGACGGCCGCCGACGCCGCCTCGCCCCCGCGGGTGTGCAGGCGGTGGCCACATTGCCCCTGCCCGCGCCACCAGCGGCTGACGATGTCGTCGCCGATGTGGCCGACGGACCCATCGCCCCGGATGAGGGTGCCTCGCACCGCGCCGCCATCGCCCGACTCACCCGGGCGTACGGCCTTGGCCACAACGCCGACGCCGTCCCGGCGGCCCGTGACCGGGCGCTGGTATGGCTCTGCGAGCAGACCGGATTAATGGCGATGAACGCCTCGGTCAATGGCATCCGCCCGCCGGCTTACGGCTTGCAACCCACTCCCCACGGCCTACGTGCCATCCGGTGGCTGCCCGGTGAGGCGGCGGATGCGCCCGGGATCCGCTGGCTCGCCACCGTTGATCGCCCCGAGCGCTGCCGCTCGGCCGGATCCCTGCACCCCCCGACCAGCGGTACTTCGCGCCTTCGGTGATTGTTTCTAGGCTGATCGATACACGGCCTTTTCAACGCCCAGTCAAGGAGGCGCCATGCCCATCCAACGCCCACACCCGCCGGTCCGCCCGTCCACCCGTCGCACTCAACGCCAACGCGGTCAGGGGATGTCGGAGTACATCATCATCACCGCACTCATCG
Organism: Spiribacter aquaticus; assembly: GCF_007625215.1. Classification (NCBI taxonomy): domain Bacteria; kingdom Pseudomonadati; phylum Pseudomonadota; class Gammaproteobacteria; order Chromatiales; family Ectothiorhodospiraceae; genus Spiribacter; species Spiribacter aquaticus. Next base: position 131,653 of record NZ_VMKP01000002.1, read on the forward strand.
CGGTGGCCGGTATCGGCATTTTCTCGGCCTTCGGCGACACCATTTCCAGCCAGGCCGCCGCCATGGCCCGGGAGATGGCCGGTCAGGATGGCAGCGACCAGATCGACCAGGCCGACAACAACTCACAGCGCGCGGCCGACCGGGCGGGTCAGGAAGACACGCTGCAGAATTTCAATGAGCAGAACTGACCGACAGGGTGGCCAGATCCTGCCCGTGGTTCTGGCCACCCTCGCCCTCGCGGCCGCCGCGATCGTGCTGACGCACCGCTCGATCCGCGGCATCGGGCAGGAGTCGGCGGTGGTCAATGCCGCCGACGCCGCTGCTTACAGCGGTGCGAGCTGGACGGCCCGGCGACTCAACCTGATCGCCTACACCAACCGCAGCCTGATCGCGAGTCACATCGCCGTGGGCCATCTGGTGGCCACCATCAGCTGGCTGCGCTACAGCGGTGAGGCGTCGCGCCAGATCTCCCGTTACGCCCAGTTCCTGCCCTATGTCGGCGTGGCCGCCCGCGAAGCGCAGCGCCTCATCGACGCCGCGATCAAGACCGCATCGATCGCGGCTGGCGGCTACATCGTCAGCGCCGACCGTTACATGGATCTGCTGTCGCTTGCGCAGTACGGAGCGCGCAACGGGCTCCGGCCCGGGCGGGTCGATGCGGTCATGCAGCGTGTGGTGGAGCGCTACGGGGACGATTTCCAGGTCAATGAGCGAAGCGCCATCGATGCCATCCCCCGCCCCTACGCCACGGCCATGGACGCCCGCCTCCTCAGTCGGCAGGTATCGGCCTACCTCAAACTCGAAGGCGTCACTCCGGGGCGGGACGACGGCTATTTCCAGCGCGTGCTGCGATCCACAATCAACCACGACCGCCGCCTGAGCCGCTGGCTTCGGGGCCCCGCCCGGTCCGGGCGGCCGCGGTTCGGTGCCGGCGGCCGGGACTGGGATCGCTCCATTCTGCGGGTGGTGCGGTTCCGCAAACAGGGCGTGACCCAACAGCCCCCGCGTACCGATGCCGGCGGCTGGCGCTCCGGCGATCGTCTGCAGGTCAGCTTTTTCGACTGGCGCAAGATGAGCTGGGAGTCATGGTCCACCCTGGCGCGCGGTCGTGCCGATGCCGATCGGCTGGCCGGGAATTACATCGGCGTCAGCCGCTACACACGGCTTCGCCAGCCGCCGCGGGACAAAAGCCTGGTCCGGATTCCCGCGCTGGTCACCGCACCGCTACCCGGCGACGCCGACGGCGAGTCGATCAACGCCCACATCAGCATTGGCGAGGTGCGCTATCGCGTCCCGGATGACTGCGGCCGGCACTGCCCCGACCGGCAGCGCCCGGCCACGCTTTTCAATCCCTTCTGGGAAGCGTCGTTGACCCGCCTTGAAGCACCGGGCCTGCCATGAGCCGTCAATCGGGGAGTGCGATCACCGAATCGCTGGTCGGCCTGGTGGCGCTGATCCCGGCGTTTGTGGCGATGGACTACCTGGGCCGACTCGCCGACATGGACCGCGCCACCCATGCCGCCGCCCGCTACACCGCCTGGCAGAGCCTCGCCGGCGATACCGCCGCTGCCGAAAGCGACCTCGCCATCGAGGATCGGGTGTTTGGCAATGACCATGCCCCGCTGTTGGCCATCGAGCCACTGCGGCGCCAGGGGCCGAGTCGCAATCCACTCTGGCGGGATGCCGGGGGCGCATTGCGCATCGACGATGACGCGCACCACTCGCGGCCGACCGGTCAGACGCCATCCCGCCTGCCGGTGGCAGGCCGTGCCGTGCGCAGCCTCGCCTACGGCGCGTCAACCCCGTCAATCGCCTCCTTTGTCGGACTCTCGGGGAACATGCTCGGTCTTGAGCGCACCGGCCTGCGCGGTGATCGGGTCACCCTGCAGGTCCGCCCGGTCCTCGAGTCGGGCGACGACCGCCCGCCGGTCGCCCTCACGGCCATGGGCGGGCTCTCGCCCCGGGTCTGGCAGGCCGCTACGGACGATGAGTTTGAGCAGCGCCTGCAGCAGATCGTCGCCAGCGAACCGGTTGATGCGCTCTCCAGACCCGCCCAGATCCTCGGCCGATTTTTTGTTTTCAAGGAAGGACGTGATGCCAGCGCAACCGATTTCATTCCCCCGCCGGCCCGCTTGCCAACGCGGCGCTGAGCGTCGTCAGCGGTCACGACGGCCGCGCTGGCACTGGCTCGGCATGCTGCCCGGTCTGCTGCTCGCGGCCGAGATCGATGCGCGCAACGCCTGCGCCGGCGAGCTCGACGGCCTGAGCATGACCGCCGATGCCAGCGAGGTGCTGCGGGATGCCCGCGTGATGATCGGCGGACTCCCGATGTGCACGCTCGCCTATACCACCGAGACCGGGCTCGATGCCCTCATGGCGCGATATCGTCAGGACTGGCAGGCCCATCCGGGTGTCCTGCAGGCGACCGATTCCAATGGGGACGGACGTGACGACACGGTCTGGCAGGCCAGCGACACATTCTCCCGGCGCCTCGCCGTCAGGTCGGACGGTGCCGGGCATGCCGTCATGATCAGCCTGATGCCCCTCGACACCGCCAAGCCGCCCGCCCCCAGGCCCTATCTGCCCCTGCCCGCAGGGCTCGAGATCGAGTTCCAGAGTCGCAATGCCGCCGGCGCCTCGGTTCACGCCCGTACCGCCCTCGGGCCCGCGTCGGCCGCCCAGGCATTGACCCGGACGCTTGAAGCCGCCGGCTGGCGGGGATCCGATGTCGACGACCCGGGCATTGCCGGGCGCCGGCGCATACGGCTGCATCGCGACGGGGAAGCGATCCGGGTTGAGCTGCTACGCCGCTCCGGTCAGACCCTCGTACTGGCGCAGCGGGTCACGCCAGGGGGCACACCATGAGCAGCGCCGAGTATCTGGCGGTCATCGCCGGGCTGATGGGCATCTGGTCGGGCATTGATCGGTTGATCGAGGCGTTTGCCACCCACACCGACCAGGCCCTCTGGTCGCTGGCCATTCCGTTATGAACCGTCCCGGGAGAAGGCCATGATCATGACTCCCCTCAAACGCGGCGTCCTGCTGGTGACCGGGGCGTTGCTGGCCGGTGGTGCCGGTGTCTGGGCCGGCGACCGCCATCTCGCGCAACGCGCTCAGGCGATCGAAGCCGAACTGCGCTCAACGCATGCCACCCGGGCGGTGATCGTCGCCCGCGACGATCTGCCCGAGGGCACCCGTCTGACCCAGGATCATGTCGCCGTGCGCGAGATGCCGGTGCGCTTTGTCCACGAACGCGCCATCGCTGACAGCGCCTGGGGGCGCATCGCCGGGCGCACCCTCACCCATGACCTGAGCGCGGGTCGGGCGATTCTGCCGGTGCACGTCGCCGACTCGGACCGCGCCCGACTGGCCGATCAGATCACCCCCGGCGATCGGGCCATTACCATTCCGGTGTCCGGCGGCGCGGAGATCGCCGGGCTGCTGAGCCCCGGTGACCGCGTCGACCTGATGCTCACCCATCGCGAGGACGGCGAGCGCGCCACCCTGCCCCTGCTCGCGGACATCCCGATCCTCGCCACCGGCGCGCGGATTGCGGCCCGCGAGGACCGTGCCCGGCGCCCCGGCTATGACGACCTCACCCTCGCCGTCTCACCGGTGGAGGCCGCCCGCATCACGCAGGCCCTCGCCATTGGCAGCATTCATGTCGTCCTGCGCGCTGGCCGCGACGACGCACCGGTGGCCGGCTATCGCATCGATACCGAAGCGATCACCCGGACCCAGTCGGGCGAAGCGACTCCCGCGGTGGAACTGATCATCGGCGGTGAGCCGTGAGACCGGGGCTTATCAGGCACTGGTGCCGGGCCATCGCCACGGCCCTCGGGTTGATGGTCATACTGCCCGCCGCCGCGGTCAGCGTGGATGTCGGGCACTCACGGCTCATTGAGGCGAGCGATGTGGTCCGCGTGGCGCTTGGCGACGGCGAGCTCGCCGAAGTCGAGGTGCTCGGCGACGGCGATGGCATCCTGTTGATGGGCCGCGCCGTCGGCCAGACGGATCTGCGCATCTGGTCCCGGGACGCGCCGCCGCGGCATCTGCCGGTCACGATCCAACCCGCTCCGGACACCCCGCGCGACCGCCAGCTTGAGCAGCTCGCCGGGCGCATTGACGGCATCCACCTCGAGCGGATCGATGCCGCCTATTTCGTGACCGGACGCCCGGCCACCGATCGCGACGCGGCGCGTTTCAAGCGCCTGGTGGAAGCGTATCCGCAGCTCGGTGACTTCACTGATCCGGCGACCGCGGGCGACACCCCCAGCGTCCAGGTCAAGGCGCGGTTCGTGGAACTGCGCACCTCGACCCTGCGCGAAATCGGCCTTGACTGGACCACGCAGTCCCCGGCGATCAGCTTTGCCTATGCCGCGGACCTGAAGACCAACGATGTCTTTCGCGGCGCGCTGGGCGATTTTCTGCCCAACCAGTCGCTGCCGCTCGATATCGGCAAGGGCAACGGTTACCTCGGCGTGGGCCTGAGCCTGACGGCGATGATCGACCTGCTTGGCCAGGCGGGCGAGGCCCGGGTGATCGCCGAGCCCATGCTCTCGGCTCTGAGCGGGACCGCCGCCGAATTCCAGGCCGGCGGCGAAGTGCCCATCCCCATCCAGAACGGCGAAGGGGATCCCACGGTGGTGTTCAAGGATTACGGGATCCTGCTCAAGGTGGCCCCGGTGGTCGGCGATGACGCCCATATCCGCACCCGCATCGAGGTGGAGGTGAGCGACGTCGATGAGTCCGTCACTGTGCTCGGTGTACCCGGCTTTTCGGTCCGCAACGCGATCACCGAAATGAGTGGACCGAGCGGCCGGACGCTGTTGATCGCCGGTCTGATCGACGAGCAGCAGTCGCGGGCGGTCAGTCGCGTGCCGGGGCTGGGGAAACTGCCGGTGATCGGTGGCCTGTTCCGCTCGGAGCGATTCCAGAACGAGCAGACCGAACTGGTGGTGCTCATCACCCCCACCCTGCAGGACGATCCGCGGGCCGACTCGCCAGAGCGGGCCGACCCGAGCCGCTCCACCCCCGTCCCGCGCCTGCCCCTCCAGGAGATCCGTTATGAATAGACTCGAACTCCTCCAGCACCGGGGTCGGGAACATCCCACCCCGGTGATCCTCGACCCCGGCCGCCGATACACCATTGGCGGCGGGCGCCGCTGTGACCTGCGCATTGCCGGTGAAGGGATCGCCCGTCGGCATGCCGAGCTCCGGGTCGACACCGACGGGGTGCACATCCGTCTGCTGGCGGGACGGCGTGAGATCGACTTCAATGGCGAGCCGGTCCGGCAGGCCGGTCCGCTGGCCGTTGGTGATGCGCTGCGCCTGGGCGACACCTGCTGGCAGGTCCGCCCGGCGGACGCGGCGGACGTAGCGGACGCGCCCGACGTGCCCCAATTGCCCGATACGCCCGGGATCACCGACACCCCCGAAACACCGGCTCCATCCGCCCCCGAGCCCGATCCACCCCCTGCAGCGACGCCAGAGCCACCGGTGACGGCCGCCACACCCCGGATTGCCCCCGAACTGGTGCGCCGGTTTCAGGAGCGCATCAGTCAGCGCCTCGATCTCTACCGGCGGGATATCCTCCAGACCCTGTCCGCACAGCGACTGCGTGACGAGGCGCGAACCACGGCCTGGCAGCTGATCGAGGAAGGCGAACTGTCCATCCCTGATGACCTGGACGGCGATACCGTAGTGGCTGCAGTCGTGGCCGAAACCGTCGGACTCGGCCCCATTGAGTCGCTCATGGCCGACGCCACGGTCAGCGAGATCATGGTCAACGGGCCGGCCAGCATCTATGTCGAGCGTCAGGGCCGACTGCAGAAGACCGCCCTGGCATTCAGTTCGGCGGCCTCCCTCGACAGTGTCCTCGACCGGATCGTCTCCCCCCTTGGTCGGCGCCTTGACGAGGGCTCGCCGCTGGTGGACGCGCGATTGCCTGACGGCTCGCGGGTCAATGCGATCATCCCGCCGCTGGCGCTCAATGGCGCCACACTCACCATCCGGCGCTTCAGCGACACGCGGATCGGGATCGATGATCTGGTCGGCTTCGGGGCCCTGGATGCCACCATGGCCGCCTTCCTGCGCCTGTGTGTCCACCGCCGCCGCAATATCCTGATCGCCGGCGGTACGGGCACGGGCAAGACCACGGTCCTCAACGCCCTGTCAGAGGAGATCGACGAGTCCGAGCGGATCGTGACCATCGAGGATTCCGCGGAGCTGCGACTGCAGCAGGATCATGTCGTGGCGCTGGAATCACGCCCGCCCAACATTGAGGGCAGCGGGGCGATCAGCATTCGTGAGCTGGTCCGCAACGCACTGCGCATGCGCCCTGATCGCATCCTGGTGGGGGAATGCCGGGGCGGGGAGGCCCTCGACATGCTCCAGGCAATGAACACCGGCCACGACGGCTCGCTGACCACCGCACATGCCAATACACCGCGCGATGCGCTCGCCCGACTCGAGGTGATGACGTTAATGGCGGGGATGGATCTGCCGGCGCGGGCGATCCGGGATCAGATCGCCGCGGCCATCGACATCATCGTCCAACTGACCCGGTTTGGCGACGGGGCGCGGCGGATAACCGCCATCACGGAGGTCGCGGGCATGGAAGGCGAGCGCATCCTGCTGACGGATCTGTACCGCTATGACGACGGTTTCAGCGCCACCGGCCAGCGTCCCGCATTCATCGAACAGGGCCCGGCGCTCGACCCGCCAGTGGATCCCGGTCTGTTCAGGCCCGCTGCCGCGGCTACATGAACCCCAGTTGCAGGCGCGCGCTCTCGGACATCCGATCCTGACTCCAGGGCGGGTCCCAGGTCAGCTCCACCTCGGCGGCCTCGACACCCTGGACCTGCTCAACCGCGGCCTTGATCATGATCGGCATCTGCCCGGCGACCGGGCAGGCCGGCGAGGTCAGCGTCATCAGCACGTCGACGAAGCCATCCGCATCCACTTCGATCTCATAGATCAGACCCAGCTCGTAGACGTCCACGGGGATCTCGGGGTCGTAGACGTTGCGCAGGGCGCTCACCACGCCTTCACGCATTGTCTCAACCGGGGGCCGTTCCACCATGCGCTACTCCGAATCCGCTGAGGCAGGCGCTTCAATCGCCGCCTGCAGGGTGTGCCAGGCAAGGGTGGCGCACTTCACCCGCATGGGGTAATCACGTACGCCCGCCAGTGCCAGGAGTTTTTCGAGGTCGGGATCATCCGCCGCCGGCAGCGGCGCCTCGCGATCGGTCACCAGATGCTGGAACCGCTCACCGATCCGGCGCGCCTCATCGAGGGTGCGCCCTTTCAACACCTCGGTCATGATCGACGCCGAGGCCGTCGAGATGGCGCAGCCTTCGCCATTGAAGCCGATGTCCTCAATGCAGCCCGCCGGGTCCAGGCGGAACTCGACATGCACCCAGTCACCGCAGAGCGGGTTGTTGCCGTCGGCCTCGCCGTCATGGGGCTGCACCTCATGACGATTGCGCGGAGCGCGGTTGTGGTCAAGCACCACGGCCTGGTAGAGCGCCGATAGTTCGGTCATGGTCAGCCGAGCAGCGACTTCACCTTAAGCAGGCCATCCACTAGCGCATCGACATCGGCGCGGTCATTATAGAGGCCGAACGAGGCCCGCACGGTGGCCGGCACATCAAAGCGCTCCATCAGCGGCTGGGTACAGTGATGCCCCACCCGGACGGCGACGCCCTCCATGTCGAGGATCGTCCCCATGTCATGGGGATGGATCCCATCGATCACGAACGAGATCACGCCTGCCTTGCCGGGCGCGGTCCCAATGACCCGCAGGTCATCCCACTCCGCCAGCCGCTCGTTGGCATACGCCAGCAGCGACTGCTCGTGGGCGAGGATGCGCTCGCGGCCCACCGCTTCCATATACTCAAGCCCGACGCCGGTGGCGATCACGCCGGCAATGTTCGGCGTGCCCGCCTCGAAGCGCTGCGGCGGCTCGGCATACTCCGAGCCCTCGAAGCGCACCGTCCGGATCATATCGCCACCGCCCTGATAGGGCGGCATGGCCTGGAGATGGGCCAGCCGGCCCCAGAGGATGCCTGAGCCGCTGGGGCCGTAGGTCTTGTGGGCCGAGAACGTGTAGAAATCCGCCCCCATGGCCTGCACGTCCACGGGCATATGCGGCGCCGACTGCGCGCCATCGATCAACACCGGGATACCCCGGGCGTGCGCCAGCTCGGTGATGGTCTCCACCGGGTTGATCGTGCCCAGCGTGTTCGAGACATGCACGACGCTGATGAAGCGGGTGCGCTCGCTGATCCGCGCGCGCAGCCCATCCATGTCCAGCGAGCCGTCATCGAGCACCGGCGCCACCACCAGGTGGGCGCCGGTGGCCTCGGTGACAAGCTGCCAGGGCACGATGTTGGCATGGTGTTCCATGCCGGTGATCAGCACCTCATCGCCGGGCTGGAGCATCGGGCGCACGAACGACTGGGCCACCAGATTGATCGCCTCGGTCGCACCCCGGACGAACACCACCTCGCGCTCGTCCGGCGCGTTGATGAAGCGCTGGACGATCCCGCGGACGTTCTCGAACGCCTGAGTCGACTGCTGCGAGAGCTGATACACACCGCGATGGATATTCGCGTAGTAGCGCTCGTAGCAGTCTCGTTCGGCATCGATCACGCACTGCGGCTTCTGTGCGCTCGCCGCACTGTCCAGGAAGGCCAGCCGGCGGTCGTTCATGGGCCGCTGCAGCACCGGGAAATCCGCCCGATACGGCGCCAGATCGGCGCCGGGCCGGGCTTCATGCATAGGATATGCGCTCAAAGAATCTCCCCAATGTCCGCGTCTTCCACGTTGAGCCGGCGCATCAGCACCCGCCGGACGTGGTCACGGACGCCGGTGACCCGAAACATGTCGACGATCTCGCCGGCGAACGCCAGGGTCAGCATGCCCTTGGCGCCCTCGGCACTGATGCCACGGGTCCGCAGGTAGAAAAGCGCCTGCTCGTCGAGCTCGCCGACCGTCGATCCATGGGTGCACTTCACGTCGTCAGCGAAGATCTCCAGGCGCGGGTTGGAATGCGCCAGGGCGCGCTTGCCCAGCACCAGGTTGCGGTTTTCCTGTACGGCGTCGGTTTTCTGCGCGCCCTCGAACACCTTCACCAGGCCATCGAACACGGTCTCGGAGCGATCCTGGAGGATGCCCTTGAAGCGCTGCCGGCTGAAGCAGTTCTCGCTGCGATGATTGAACCAGGTGTGGAAGTCCACGAACTGCCGCTGCTCGGTCAGATAAATGCCGTTGCAGTCGATCTCGCCGCCTTCGCCTTCCAGATCGGCGATCAGATCGACCCGGCCGAGCCGTCCGCCGTCGGCGACGAAGGCACCCCGCAGCGACGCGTTGCGCTGAGCGGCCAGGTTGACCGTGCCGATGTTCATCACCCCGGCGCCGTCTTCCTGCAGACGGCTGTAGTCGAGAACCGTATTCTCGCCCGCCGACAGCTCACTGACCGGGCAGACCAGCGTGCTGGCGGCATCATCGCCGATGAAGCGCTCGACCACGCGCACCTCGGCGCCATCCTCGGCCTCGACCACCAGCCGCGGGTAGACGGCGTGCTGATCGGCCTCGGCGGTGATGATATGCGTGACGGTGATCGGCTTTTCAATCATCGCGCCGCGCGCCACATGCACATAGGCGCCATCGGCAAAGAACGCGGTGTTGAGGGCCGCGAACGGATGCCAGTCGATGTCCACCCGCCGACCGAGGGCCGCGGTCAGCCGCTCCGGCGGCTGATTGGCATACTCACTGAACGGGGTCACCGTCAGGCCTTTCGCCAGGTCGGCCAGATCGGAGAGATCCGCGGCGAGGCGGCCATCCACAAACACGAGTCGATAGCTCTCGCCCAGCTCGCCGAGGCGCTCCACCAGCTCCTTGGGTGCTGCGCCCTGGGAATCGGCGACGGGAAAATCCGTCTGGGTGACCGGGCGCAGGTTGGTCTTGCGCCACGCCTCCTCGCGCGGACCCGGAAATCCGCGGGCCTCGAACGCGTGGATGCCCCGCTCATGCAGCGGGCGGAGCCACTCGGGTCCGGTCTGCGTGAGCTGCTCGAATGCCTCGAGATAGACGCTCTTGGACTGCGCTACTGCTTCCATCACTGATGCTCCTCGCGAATTCAGGCCGCAGCCTCGTCAAAGCCTTCGTAGCCCTTGTCCTCAAGCTCTTGGGCAAGCTCCTTGCCCCCGGTCTTGACGATGCGGCCGTTCACCAGGACATGCACCACATCGGGCACGATGTGCTCGAGCAGGCGCTGATAGTGGGTGATCACCATGAACGAGCGCTCGCCATCGCGCATCGCATTGACGCCCTCGGAGACGATCCGCAGCGCATCGATGTCAAGGCCTGAGTCGGTCTCATCGAGAATCCCCAGCTTGGGCTCAAGGACCGACATGTGGAAGATCTCGTTGCGCTTTTTCTCACCGCCCGAAAAACCCTCGTTGACCGGGCGCTGGAGCAGTGACTCATCCAGCTTCACGCGCTTGGCGCGCTCGCGCACCAGCTCGAGGAACTCCATCGCGTCGATCTCACCCTCGCCGCGGTGCTTGCGCATGGCATTGACCGCCGCCTTGAGGAAGTAGGTGTTGGAAACGCCAGGAATCTCCACCGGGTACTGAAAGCCCAGGAACACGCCCTCACGGGCCCGCTCCTCGGGATCCATCTCAAGCAGGTCCTTGCCGTTGTAGAGGACTTCGCCTTCGGTGATCTCGTAGGCCTCATCGCCCACCAGCGCCTTGGCCAGGGTGCTCTTGCCCCCGCCATTGGGGCCCATGATCGCGTGCACCTTGCCGGTGTCGATGGTCAGATCGACGCCCTTGAGGATCTCGGTACCCTCGACGTTGACGTGCAGATTGCGGATTTCCAGCAATGCCATTGGTTGCGACTCCTGAAACAGATTCGTTACGTGCTGTGCGTTGACAGGGGATCGGCCGGCGATCAGCCGACCGAATCCTCCAGCGTGACCTCGAGCAGCTTCTGCGCCTCGACCGCGAACTCCATCGGCAGCTCGCGGAAGACTTCCTTGCAGAAGCCGTTGACGATCAGCGATACCGCGTCCTCGGGGGAGATGCCCCGCGACGTGCAGTAGAGGATCTGATCCTCGCCGATCTTCGAGGTGGTCGCCTCATGCTCGAGCTGCGCCGTGGAGTTGTTGACGTCGAGATAGGGGAAGGTGTGCGCGCCGCACTCCGAGCCCATCAGCATCGAGTCACACTGCGAGTAGTTACGGGCGTTCTCAGCGGTCGGCGTGATCCGCACCAGCCCACGATAGACCTGCTCGCCCTCCTGGGCGGAAATGCCCTTGGAGACGATGGTGCTGCGCGTGTTCTTGCCGATGTGGGTCATCTTGGTGCCGGTATCGGCCTGCTGGCGCAGCCGCGTCACCGCCACGCTGTAGAACTCGCCCACCGAGTTGTCACCGCGCATCACGACACTGGGATACTTCCAGGTGATCGCCGAACCGGTCTCGACCTGCGTCCAGGAGATCTTGGAGTTGTCGCCGGCACACAGCCCGCGCTTGGTGACGAAGTTGTAGACGCCGCCCTTGCCTTCCTTGTCGCCGGGGTACCAGTTCTGGACCGTCGAGTACTTGATCTCGGCGTCGTCCAGCGCCACCAGCTCGACCACGGCGGCATGCAGCTGGTTTTCGTCGCGCATGGGCGCCGTGCAGCCCTCAAGGTAAGACACGTAGCTGCTGTCCTCGGCGATGATCAGCGTGCGCTCAAACTGCCCGGTGTTGGCCGCATTGATGCGGAAGTAGGTCGACAGCTCCATCGGGCAGCGCACGCCCTTGGGGATGTAGACGAACGATCCGTCGGTGAACACCGCCGAGTTCAGTCCGGCGAAGTAGTTGTCGTTGTACGGGATCACCGTCCCGAGGTACTTCTGCACCAGCTCGGGGTGGTTCTGGACCGCCTCGGACATCGAGCAGAAGATGATGCCCTGCTCCGCCAGCTTTTCCTTGTACGAGGTCGCCACCGATACCGAGTCGAACACCGCGTCCACCGCCACGTTGGCGACACCGGCGAGCTGCTCCTGCTCGTGCAGCGGAATGCCGAGCTTGTCATAGGTCGCCTTGATCTCGGGGTCGATGTCGTCAAGGCTCTCCGGCCGGTCCTCGTCGCGCTTCGGCGCGGCGTAGTACGAGATCGCCTGGAAGTCGATGGGATCGTAGTGGACGTACTGCCAGTCCGGCTCGCGCATGGTCAGCCAGTTGCGATAGGCCTTGAGCCGCCACTCGAGCATCCACTCAGGCTCGTTCTTTTTGGCCGAGATCTGCCGGATGACATCCTCGTTCAGGCCCGGCGGGACCCGGTCCTCCTCGACCTCGGTAACAAACCCGGCCTCGTAGCCCTTCTGGGTAAACCGTTCAATCGTCTCAGTGCTCGCGGACATGACGCACTCCGGTAAATTCAAGCGTATGAATAGGGTTTTGACCGCCGCCATTCGGCTCCGTTGCGGTCTCCGCCAACGTAATCTCAGACAGCGCCTGCAGGACCACATCGTTGATCCGGCCCCAGACGTTGCTGATGTTGCACTGGCTGCCGTACTGACAGGCGCCACGCCCGTCCTCGATGCAGTCGGTCAGTGCAATCGGCCCTTCCAGCACGGTGATGATCTCCGCCACGGAGATTTCATCGGGCGAACGGGCCAGCCCGTAGCCGCCCTTGGCGCCCCGATAGGAGACCACCAGGTCACTGCGGGCAAGGTGCTTGAGGATCTTGCTGACAATGGGCTGGGGCAGCCCCCGCACTTCCGCCAGGGACGCCGCGCTGTGGCGCGCCTGAGGGTCACTGGCCATCAGCGCCAGAATGCCCACGCCGTAATCGGTTTCGCGGTTCAGCTTGATCATGGTTGAGGATTATAACCGAAACAGGACTGCTTTGGTACATTTTAAACTGGAAAATTCACCGCAACGCCTCGTCGGCGCTGCCCGGGTCCTCCTCGCCGGCCCAGGACTGCCAGCCCTCATCCGCGGTCAACGGGCGACCGGCGGCGGTTTCCCGGCGCCGGGCCGTCACCGCATGGGCGGCCAGTGCCTCGATGTGCGCCCAGTCACCCGACTCGATGGTCTCCACCGGCGTCAGCCAACTGCCGCCGACACAGGGGACATTGGCGAGCTGCAGAAAATCCAGATAGTTGCCGGAGTGCACACCCCCCGTGGGACAGAACCGCAATGCCGGGAACGGGCCGGCGAACGCCTCCAGCGCGGCGATTCCCCCACTCGGCACCGCGGGGAAGAACTTCAGCTGCTTAAAGCCATCCGCCTGGGCGCGCATCAACTCCGTGGCCGTGGCCACCCCCGGCAGCAGCGGCAGCGCCGCGCGCTCGGCCGCGGCATTGACGGCGTCCGCATAGCCCGGGCTGACCAGGAACCGCGCGCCGGCATCGTGGGCCTGCTGGACCTGATCGGGGGCGGTGACGGTGCCGGCCCCCACCGCCATGTCGGGGACATCGCGGGCGATCGCCGCGACCGCCTCGAGCGCAGCGGCGGTGCGCAGTGTCACCTCGATCACCGACACGCCGCCGGCCAGCAGCGCCCGCGCCAGCGCCGGTGCCCGGGACGCGGTCTCGATCCGAACCACCGGAATGACCGGCGAGCGGGCCATCAGTGATTGCATGGTCATGACGCACCCTCATTGTCCGTGGCCGGTGAAAAGCTGATGGCGCCGGTCTCGGCACTGCCGGCCATCGACCGGAAACCGGCGAACATATCCCGGCCGATACCGTGCTGAACGGTGGTATCCGGTGGTGCCGATTCCCGCGCGGCCCACTCCGCCTCGGGCACATCGACGTCAAGCCGGCCGGCATCGGCGTCGAGAGTGATCCAGTCACCCTCGCGGATGCGGCCGATCGCCCCGCCCCGCACCCATTCCGGATGCAGATGGATGGCGGCGGGCACCTTGCCCGAGGCCCCCGACATGCGCCCGTCGGTGACCAGCGCGACCCGCTGGCCGCGCGACTGCAGCACACCGAGTTCGGGCGTCAGCTTATGCAGCTCGGGCATGCCATTGGCCCGTGGACCCTGGCCCCGGACGACGCAGACGAAATCCCCTTCGAGCGCGCCGGCCCGGAACGCCGCCAGCACCGCCTGCTGGTCGTCAAACACCCGGGCCGGGCCCTCGATGCGACGGTGATCCGGATGCACCGCCGAGGTCTTCATGACCGCCCGACCGAGGTTGCCGTCGAGCACCCGCAGTCCGCCGTCGGTATCGAAGGGATCGGCCACCGGCCGCACCACCTGGGCGTCACCGCTCCGGGCGGGTGCCTCGCCCCAGGCAACGCCGCCGTCCGCGAGCATCGGCTCGCGGGCATAGGCACGGAGCCCCTCGCCACTGACGGTCAGCACATCCTCGTGAAGCAGGCCGGCGTCGAGGAGTTCACGCACCAGAAACCCCATACCGCCGGCGGCATGGAAATGGTTGATGTCGGCCTGACCATTGGGGTAGATGCGCGTCAGCAGAGGCACCACCCGCGAGAGCGTATCGAAATCGCTCCAGTCGATATGCAGGCCGGCCGCCCGCGCGATCGCCACCAGATGGATGGTGTGATTGGTCGACCCGCCGGTCGCCAGCAGGCCGACGATACCGTTGACGATGGCGCGTTCATCGATGACCCGGCCCACCGGTGTGTACTCATCGCCGTGCGCGGTCAGCTGGGTGATGCGATGGCCCGCCGCGATCGTTAGGGCATCGCGCAGCGGGGTATTGGGATTGACGAATGCCGCGCCCGGCAGATGCAGGCCCATCACCTCCATGAGCATCTGATTGGAGTTGGCGGTGCCATAGAACGTACAGGTGCCGGGGCCATGATAGGACTGCGCCTCGGATTCCAGCAGCGCGTCGCGCCCGACCCTGCCCTCGGCATAGAGCGCGCGGATACGGGCCTTCTCGTCATTGGGCATGCCCGAGGTCATGGGACCGGCGGGCACGAAAATGAATGGCAGATGACCAAAATGCAGCGCACCGATGAGCAGTCCCGGGACAATCTTGTCGCACACGCCCAGACACAGCCCGCCGTCAAAGGTGTTGTGGGACAGCGCCACGCCGGTGGCCATGGCGATCACATCGCGACTGAACAGCGACAGCTCCATGCCGGGCTGGCCCTGGGTGACGCCATCGCACATGGCGGGCACACCGCCGGCGAACTGGGCCGTTCCGCCGGCCTCACGCACCGCCTGTTTGAGCAGCCCGGGAAAGCGCTCCAGCGGCTGGTGGGCGGAGAGCATGTCGTTGTAGGCCGAAACGATCCCCACGTTGGCCTTCTGCAGGCCCTTGAGGCGCGCCTTATCGCCATCGGGGGCGGCCGCAAACGCATGGGCCAGGTTGGTGCACGACAGGCTGGTGCGGACCGGGCCATCCTCGGCGGCCGCCTTCAGGCGTTCGAGGTAGGCGGCGCGATCGGTCTCGCTGCGCGCCCGGATGCGCTGCGTGACTGCTACCACGGCGGAGTTGAGTGCTGACATAGAGCCTCCCTCATCAATTCGGGCGCCAGTCTATCGCACTCGCCGGGGGCGAAGGGCGGCGGCTTATGCTCAGGTCGGTGAAGGCGGTATCCTGTCTCATCATTCAAGCGTCCACATGCAGGAGGTGGGGTGAAAACAACCAACCCCTTTGACCTGGTGCTATTCGGGGCCACCGGCGACCTGGCGATGAGCAAACTGCTGCCGGCGCTCTATCGCCGTGACCGCGCCGGTCAGTTACCCGCCGACGGGCGCATCATCGCCACCGCCCGGCGGGCCCTCGACCGCGAGTCGTTCATCGCCCGCATCGATGCCGCTTTCGAGCAGTATCTGGAAGCCGACGAGCGCACCGCCGCCGACTGGGACCGCTTTGTCGCCCGGCTCGAATTCGTCTCGGTGGATGCGGACACCGCAGCGGGATTCGACGACATGGCCGCCGTGCTGCGCGGTCGCGAGGATCACAACCGGGTGTTCTACCTGGCGGTGGCGCCCGCCTATTTCGTCGGGATCTGCCAGACCCTGAATCAGCACGGACTGGTCACTGACCGCTCCCGGGTGGTGCTGGAAAAACCCCTCGGCCACGACCTGGAATCGGCCCGGGCGATCAGCGAGCAGATCGGTGCGATCTTCACCGAGGACGCGATCTATCGAATCGATCACTACCTGGGTAAGGAAACCGTCCAGAACCTGATCGCGCTGCGCTTTGGCAATATGCTCTTCGAGCCGCTATGGCGCCGGGAATGGGTGCGCGACGTGCAGATCAGCGTCAGCGAGCAGCTGGGTGTCGGCGGTCGGGCCGACTTTTATGACCGCACCGGCGCGCTGCGCGACATGGTCCAGAACCACATGCTCCAGCTGCTGTGCATCATCGCCATGGAGCCGCCCACCGACATTGGTGCGGACGCGGTGCGCGATGAAAAGCTCAAAGTGCTGCGGGCGCTGAAGCGCCTGGAAGGACAGGATGTCCTGCGCAACACGGTCCGCGGGCAGTACCGCGCCGGCGCCATCGCCGGTCAGCCGGTGCAGGGCTATCTCGAGGAAGAAGGGGTGCCGGCGGACAGCCGCACCGAGACTTTCGTGGCCATGCGCACCGAGCTGCAGAACTGGCGCTGGGCGGGCGTGCCGTTCTATCTGCGCACCGGCAAGCGCCTGCAGGAGCGCGGCGCCGAGATTGTCGTCAATTTCCGCGACGTCCCGCATTCCATCTTTGGCGTGACCTATGGCGCGGGCCAGCCCAACCGGCTGGTGATCCAGCTGCAGCCGGACGAGGGCGTCAAGCTGCATATGATGGCCAAGTCCCCCGGCGACCGCATGCAGCTGCGGCCGGTCGCGCTCAACCTCGACTTTGCCGAGGCCTTCCGCCAGCGCCCGCCGGATGCCTATGAGCGCCTGCTCATGGACGTGCTGCGTGGGCGGCTGACGCTTTTCATGCGGCGCGACGAGCTGTACGCCGCCTGGTCATGGATTGAGCCGATCCTCGAGGCCTGGAACGACGCCGGCGATGCGCCCAAGCCCTATACCGCCGGGACCTGGGGGCCCGCCGCCTCGAGTGCCCTGCTCGCCCGCGAGGATGCGACCTGGCATGAAGAGCGCTGATCAGGCCGGCCGCATACTGGCCGCCGCCCAACGCTTTCCAGCTCCCGCACGGGCCGCCTCCGCGCTGGCGGATCGGCTTACCGAGGTGATTGATCACGGCGCGCGACGCCGCGACCGCGCCAGTCTGCTGGTGCCGGGCGGCCGCACGCCGGTGGCGCTGTTCGAGGCGCTCTGCAGCCGTGACCTGCAGTGGGACCGGGTGCATGTCAGCCTGACCGATGAGCGCCGGGTGGCGGCCGATGATCCGGCCAGCAATGCCGCCATGGTGCGCGCGCACCTCATTCAGGATCGCGCGGCGGCGGCGCATTTCCACCCGCTCTACCAGGGCCATACCGGCGACCGCGGCGACGAGGCCGCCTGCAGCGCGGCGCTGGGCCTGCTGCCACGGCCCTTCGATGCCGTGGTGCTGGGCATGGGGGGCGACGGGCACATCGCCTCGATCTTTCCGGACGATCCGGCCCTGCCCCGGGCGCTCAGCACCACCACCGAGTCACGCTGCGTCGTCACCCGCGCGCCGGATCCGCCCCACGACCGGCTGTCATTGACGTTGATGACACTACTGCAGAGCCGCTGGATCGCCCTGCACATCAACGGCGCGGCGAAGTGGGCCACGCTTGAGCAGGCGATCGCGACGGCCGATCCCCAGCGCTATCCGGTCTACGCACTGCTCAGCCAGCGCCGCGTGCCCGTGCATGTCTACTACTCGGCCTGACAACCGCCCGGTGCTGGTCGCCGACATCGGTGGCACCCACGCCCGGGCGGGGCTGGTGACCGAGCCCGGCCGTGCGCCGGCCCGGATCTTCCGCCGCCCGACCCGGTCGTTCGATGGGCTGGCCGGGTTTCTGGCCGCGGCCCGGGACGACCTGGCCCCCGATCCGGCGCCGTGGCGGGCGGTCTGCGCGGTCGCGAGCCCACTGGATGATGATCCCGTCGAGCTCACCAACGCGGGGTGGCGGTTTTCCCCCCAGGCCGTTGCGGGCGATCTGGGCCTCGCGCAGGTCGACCTGCTCAACGACTGGGTCGCACAGGGCTGGGCGGTCACCGCGCTGGAGCGGCGCGATCAACAGGTCATTCACGCGGGTGTCCCGCGCACCGATTCACCACGCCTGGCACTAGGCCCCGGCACCGGACTCGGCAGCGCGGTCATCGTCCCCTGCGGCACACGCTGGCAGGTCTTTGCCAGCGAGGGCGGGCACATCAGCTTTGCCCCGCAGACCGGCCGCCAACAGGCCATCGCCGAGCAGATCAGCCAGCGCTTTGGCCACTGCAGCGCCGAGCGACTGGCCTCGGGCATGGGGATCGAGGCGATCTACCGCGCGATCCAGGCCATCGACGGGGGCGAGCCGGTGCTGACCACGGCCGAGGCGATTGCCCGCGCCGGCATGAATGGGGACCGGGTCGGGCGCGAGGTGCTGGAGCACATGACCGATGCCTTGGGCAACGTGGCCGGCGACCTGGCCCTGGCGACCGGCGCGCGTGGCGGTGTCTATCTGGGTGGCGGTGTGATCCCGGCACTGGGCGCGGCCTTCGACTGGCAGCGGCTGCGTCGCGCCTTTCTGGCCAAGGGCCGGTTCGGTACCTACCTCGCCCCGGTACCGATGATCGCGATCAATCACCCGTCCGCCGCGCTGCTGGGCCTGTCCGCGTATCTGCAGGCGAACGGCTAGCCGCGCAGCCAGTCCCGCATGGTCGCCCGCACCGCGGCGGTATGGTCATCCGCCGGCAATGCAGCGAGGGCCTGATCCACGGCCGCGTCACCCGCCTTGCCGCGCACCCGCCCCATGAGCGCCTGAAAGAACTCGCGATCAAACTCCGGATGCCCCTGGAGGGTCAGCGTGCGGCCGCGGCGCATCGCATACCAGGGGCACTGTTCGCTGGTCGCGATGCGCTCGAACCCCGGCGCCGGCTCGACCACCTGATCCTGGTGGACGGCCAGCAGCGACAGTGTCTCGCCGGGCTGGCGGCCGGCGAAAGCCGTTTCGCAGACCACCGGATAGGCACCAAGATGCCAGCCGAGCGACGAGCGCTGCGTGCGCCCACCCAGCGCCGCCTGGATGAGCTGATGACCAAAGCAGACCCCGATCAGCGGCTGACCGAGCGCTTCGGCGCGACGCACAAAGGCCTGCAGCTCGACCACCCAGTCGGGTGACTCGTGCACGCTCGCGCGGCTGCCGGTGATCAGCCAGGCGTCCGCGGAGGCAGGACTATCCGGCCACTCATCATCGTGCACCCGAAAGCCGCTGACCTCGATGTCGCCCTGCTCGTCGGCCAGCAACGTCTCAAACAACGCCCGATACGAGGACCACTCCGTCTGGAGCTCTTCGTGGAGGTCGTCGCACAGCAGGACACCCACGCGCGTTCTGGTCATCGTTTCCATGGACTCAATCCTACCTCACGTTGCGTTGCAGCACAGGATAAGCTCAGCCGGCCAGTACGCCAATGATCCGCAGCCACAGATAATGAAGGGGAAAGATCAGAATGATGCTGAGCAGCGCAAAACCCAGCGTAAAGCGCACCAGCGCGCGGTACGGGATCTGGCCGAGCTGGGCACCGATCAGGATCGGCGGCGCCTGATAGGGCAGAAGATAGGTCGAATAGCTCGCCGCCAGGATGGTCAGCACCGATTCCACCGGCCAGCCGGTGGCCGTCGCCAGCGTATCCCCCAGCGGCACCCCGATCGCCGGCACACCGGGCATGGCAGTCAGCACCGCCAGCGCCGTCCCGCCCAGACTGACCAGCGCATAATTGCGGGCGCCCTCCCCCGGCTCGAACGGCAGCATGGGCAGGAGCTGCTTGAACGCCGCCTCGCCAATGCCGGTATACGCGAGCACTGCCCCCAGCCCGAGGATGCCGGCGAGCAACAGCAGCGGCCCCATGTCGAGGGCGGCGAACGGCCGGGCGGGGACCAGCCGCGGGGCATTGAGCAGATACACCAGCGCCGCCGCCAGCGCCACCCACGCCGGGCCAACCCCATGCACTGCATCGGAGGCCCACATCGCGAGGGCCCCCAACAGCACAAAGGCGGTCAGGCGCTGATCACGGTCAAGCGGTGGCGCACCCGCGGGGGTTTCGGTGCGCGGGCCAAGCCGATCAGGAAACGCGTACACCAGCACCACCACCAGCAGCACCGAGCGCAGTATCCCCAGCACCGGGAAATGCCAGGCCAGATACTCCATATACCCCACCTCGAGCCCATGCACCGAGGCCATGGCACCGGACCAGACCACATTGGGCGTGTTCGAAGGCAGGATCGCGAACGATCCCACATGGGTGCCGAAAATCGCCGCCAGCACCACCGCAATCCGGCCGTTGGCGGCCTCGCCAAAGCCCGCCCGATCCGCCACCGCCACGGCGATGGGAACCAGCAGCACCATCCGTCCCATGGCGCCCGGCATGAGAAACGCGAACAGCAGCCCCACCGTGACGGTCCCGGCGATGAGCGCGCTGTAGCGTCCCGGCAGTCTCGCGATCAGCCGATCCGCAATCTGCTGCCCCAGCCCGGTATGGCGGATCGACATGCCGATGATCAGGCCGCCGAAGATGATCCAGAACGCACTCGAGGAAAACCCCGAGAAGACCACATCGGCCGGGGCGATGGCGAACAGCATCGCCGCGAGAAAGAACACCAGCGAGGTCATCGCCTCGGCGATGAAGCCGGTGGCGTAGAGTCCGATGGTGATTAACGCGATGGCAGTGGTCAGCGCCGTGCCCTCGGGGAGCCATCCCGGCGGGTTGAAAACGATCAGACCGGCGGCGACAACCACGATGGCCATGACCGCAACCGGCACGTTCAGGCGCTCACGTATCATTCGGTCTCCTTTGTAGGTGGAGGGCGGCACGGAACAGCTGCGCGTGCCGCCGACACAGGGCATCAAGGTCTCGGTCGTAGCCACCGCCGATCACGCCGGCAAGCGGGATCCCCTGCGAGCGCACCGCCTCGATGACCCGGCGGTCACGCTCGTAGAGGCCCGCATCACTGAGCCCGCAATGGCCGAGTCGATCGGCCTGGTGAACATCGACACCGGCGTCGTAGATCACCAGATCAGGCGCGCACTGATCAATCAGCCGCGGCAGCACATCCGCCAGCGTCTCCAGATACGCCGTGTCGTCGAGCCCGCTCGCCAGCGGCACATCCCAGTCGCTATGGGCCTTGCGCGCCGGGAAGTTGCGGGCGACATGCATCGAAAAGGTCATCGCCGCCGGCTCGTCGGCCAGCAACCGCGCGGTGCCATCGCCCTGATGCACATCCAGATCAATGATCAGTAAGCGCCGGACTTCGCCCGTCGCGAGCAGTGTCCTTGCGGTGACGGCCAGGTCATTGAGCAGGCAATAGCCACTGGCCGAGTCGGCGTGGGCGTGGTGGGTGCCGCCCGCTGCGTTGAGCGCCAGCCCCTGCTCGAGCGCCAGACGGGCGGTCAGCACTGTCCCCCCGGTCTCGAGGCGGACCCGCTCCACCAGCGCTTGCGACCAGGGAAAGCCACTGCGGCGCTGCGCGGCGCGGTCGAGATGCCCGCCGATCAGCGCATCCAGATACGCCGGCGTGTGCACACGCTCAAGCTGCGCCCGCGTCGCCCTGGAAGGCCGGTTCCAGGTAATCGCGTCGCCCCAGGTGCCCAGCTGGTCGCGCAGCACGCGGAACTTCGCCATCGGGAAGGGATGGCTGGCCGGCAGGTCGATGGTATAACCGGGATGGTGGACAGCGGCGATCGGCATGACGGTGTTCGATGCGTTACTCGGTATCCGGGCCGGAGAAGAACCGGTAATCGTGCCCCCCGCGCGATTTGACGCGATAGGCCGCCTGATCCGCCTGTCGCAGGAGCTGATCGCCGTTCAGTGGTGTGGTGGGCTCAAAAAGACTGACGCCCAGACTACCGCGCACCTCAACCGTGGCCTGCGAGGCATCCAGTTCAATGGGGCCCGCCAGGGCATTGAGAATGCGATCGAAGACCACCGGGTCGCGTTTGTAGTGCCTGATCACGATGACGAACTCATCACCGCCCACCCGGGCCACGGTATCTTCCCCACGCAGGGTGTCGCCCAGACGCTCGCCCACCGCTTTGAGCACCTGATCGCCGGCCTCATGACCGAACCGGTCATTGACCGGCTTGAAGTCATCCAGATCGAGCATGCACACCGCGAATACCTCACCGGTTCGCTGCGACTGCGCAATGGCCTGATCAAGCCGATCACTCAGAATCCGCCGGTTGGGTAATCCGGTGAGGGCATCAAAACTGGCGAGCCGCTCAAGGCGCTGCTGATAGCTCAGTCGCTCGCTGATGTCGTGCAGCACTGAGATATGGCGCACCGTCCCCATCGCCTCATTGCGGATTCTTGCTACAAAACAGTCGATGTCGATCGCGCTGCCGTCGCGTCGCTGCATCTGCACGTCGCCCTGCCAGCGACCGGCCCCGGCGTCGAGTGCATTGAGGATGTCCTGATACGCCGCATCCCGGTCGCGGGACGAATACAGCATGGCCGGCGTCTTACCGCGGAGCTCTTCACTCGAATAGCCAAGCATGCGCTCAAGGGCGGGGTTGATCCGGACGATCCGATGCGACTCGTCGGCGATAAGAATGCCCTCACGCATCACCTCGAAGACCTTGTCCGCCTGTTCGAGCCGATCCTGGGTGGCCCGCTCCTCGGTCACGTCCTCGAGATAACCATGCCAGGTGAGCGTGCCGTCATCGCTGCGCGAGGGCGTAGAGCTTGCCTCAAGCCAGCGGGTACCGTGCTTGACATGCTCGAGGCGAAAGGTGACCTCAAAGGTCTCGAGGGCTTCTTTCGAATCTTCGATCGCCTTGAAGACGGCCGCCCGGTCATCGCCATGGATGCGCGAGAAGATCACTTCGGCATCCGCCATGACGGCGCCAGCGGTGCAGCCCGTCAGGGATTCGATCCGCTCCGACACAAACGGAAACCCCATCGTGCCCTGCGGATCGATCCGGAATTGATAGAGCACGCCCGGGACGTTGCGGGCGAATTCCTCGAAGCGCGCATAGCGATCACGCTCGGTGTCGGTGAGCCTCCGGCCGTTCAGGCCGTAAATCGCCAGGGCCGCGAGAGCGACGAGGGCCAGTAACCAGACCATACCGTGATCCAACCCGCGCCCGAGGCGCCGGGTGGTCAGGCCCTGTCGCCGAGCGCGCGGATGTGGGCGGGCAGGCGTTCATGAGAGCCATACATGAAATGATTTTCCATGCGCTCGGCGAAACGCGCTGCTTCAGGTTCGCGCCCCACTGCCATCGCCACCTCCCGAATATGCATGGGTGCCGCGCCGCAGCACACTCCCAGATAATTCACGCCCATGGCGTAGGCGCGATGGGCGAAATCACCGATTTCGTAGCGGTTGCAGTACAACGGGTCCAGCGCCGTTGGAAACGGCCGCCCATGGGGGGACGGGCAGGCGCACGTCGGCGAATCGCTCAGGTTGAAAAAGGTCGGTTCCGCCTCGCTGGTGCGATAGGTCACCGGCAGCGCGGCCACGTGGCCGGTCACCGCCGCGCGGATCCGCTCGATCCACGGCAGCATGGTATCGGGACCGCGAAAGCAGTTCATACCCACCACACTGGCGCCGGCCTGCTCAAGTGCCACGCAGGTCTCGACGATGCCCGGGCCGTCCATCATCCGGTCCTCGGCCATCGGCGCCAGGGTAATGACCGCCGGCAGCCCGTGGGCGCGGATCGCATCGAGGGCCGCATGAGCCTCGCCGGCGTAGTAGAAGGTCTCGCCGATGATCAGATCGGCGCGTTCTTCGACCGACCAGCCGGCCATTTCGTCAAACATTGCCCGCGCCGCAGCCTGTGCCTGCGGATCATCCGGATCCCAGATATTGGTATTGGAGATATTGCCCGCCATCAGGTTGCCGGGCCGGTCATCGGCCACCCGCCGGGCGATCTGCAGTGCCGAGCGGTTGAGCGGCTCAAGCCGATCCTCGCGACCGATGACGCGCATCTTCTCGCGGTGGCCGTTGTAGGTGAACGCCTGGACGATGTCCGAGCCGGCATGCTGGAAATCGCGATGCAGGGTCTCGAGGGCGTCGGGCCGAAGCAGCGCGACCTCGGGCACGAACTCACCGGCGGACAGGTAACCCCGCCGCTCGAGTTCGAACAAAAACCCCTCCGCACATATGAGCGGCCCCTCGTTGAGGCGCTCGACGACAACATCGCTCATGCGAGTCGTTCCTTTGCATCGCTTTAAGGTTATTAAGCCCCGGACAGACGGGTGCTGGCCGGTTGGAAGATCTGGTCGGGACGGCAGGATTTGAACCTGCGACCCTCTGCACCCCATGCAGATGCGCTACCAGGCTGCGCTACGCCCCGACGAACCGAGATGTTACAACAGCTCGCCCATCACGCCAATCATCCAACCGCATTCATGCGACTGGCGTTCAGCGCTTGAGTTCGCTCAATAACGCCTCGAGCTCGCTGCGGATCTGGCGCACCACTTGCTGGCGCTGGGTGGAATCATCGCGGGCCGGTGCGCCGGCAAGCTGCTGGCGGGCGCCCCCGATGGTGAATCCCTGGGTGTAGAGCAAGCCACGGATCTGGCGGATCAGAATGACGTCCTGGCGCTGATAGTAGCGGCGGTTGCCGCGGCGCTTGACCGGGCTGAGCTGACTGAACTCCTGCTCCCAGTAACGCAGGACATGCGGCTTGACGGCGCACAGCTCGCTGACCTCACCAATGGTGAAGTAGCGCTTGGCCGGGATCGGCGGCAGCGCCTCGTTACTGCTCGTGCCCGGCATAGGCCTCTACCCGGGCCTTGAGCTTCTGCCCCGGCCGAAACGTCACCACCCGCCGCGCCGAGATGGGGATCTCTTCGCCGGTTTTGGGATTGCGGCCAGGCCGCTCGCTTTTATCGCGAAGGTCGAAGTTGCCAAACCCGGAGAGCTTGACCGGCGTGCCCGTCTCGAGCGCCTGACGGATCTCCTCGAAAAAGCTCTCGACAAGGTCTTTGGCCTCGCGTTTATTCAGCCCCACCTCTTCGAAAAGCCGCTCAGCCATATCGGCCTTGGTCAGCGCCATGCCGCCCTACTCCCTCAGTCCAGCGTCGAGTGTGTCACTCAGTGCGCGCATCACGGCGGTCATCACCGCTTCCACGTCCTGATCCGTCAGAGTGCGGGAATTGTCCTGCAATATCAATCCCATAGCGAGACTTTTGCACCCATCACTAACACCTTTGCCGCGATAGACGTCAAACAGCTCCACCGACTCCAGGGCCTCCCCCGCCGCCGCGGCGATCACGTCACGCACCGCATCGGCGGACACCGACTCATCGACCACGATCGCCAGATCGCGGCGAATGGAGGGGTAGCGCGACAGTGGCGCGAACGCCGGCAGGGCCCGGGCTGAGAACACCGCCTGATCGATTTCAAACACATAGACAGCGCCGTCGAGATCCAGCTGACGGACGGTGGCCGGATGCAGCGCCCCCACCCAGCCGCAGGCAACGTCGTCGCAGAGGATCCGCGCGGATTGGCCTGGATGGAGCGCCGGATGCGGTGTCGACTCAAACCGACAGTCCCGATCCGCGCCCAGCGTGGCGAGCAGCGCTTCGACATCCCCCTTGATATCGAAAAAGTCCACCGGGCGCTCGGTATGGTCCCAATGCTTGGGTGCCGCCGGCCCGGTGACTACCCCGGCGATCCCCGGGGTCTGCTCGAGATCCGGCAGGGCACCGCGGAACCGCAGCCCGGTCTCGAACAGCCGCACGCGGCTCATCTGCCGATTGCGGTTATGCGCCAGGGCCCGGATCAGCCCCGGCCACAGCGATGTCCGCATGACGGCCATGTCCGCCGACAGCGGATTGGCGAGGGCGGGCGCGGTATGGTCAGGATCGAGTTGTGCGTCCAGATCCGCCGGCACAAAGCTGTAGGTGATCGCCTCGTGATAGCCGCGATCCACCAGCAGCGCGCGCAGCCGCCCGAGTGCCACCCGTGACTCGGACTCGGCCGGGATCCGGGCGGGCAGCGCCGAGCGCCGCGACGGCAACCGGTCATAGCCGTGAATGCGCGCGATCTCCTCGATCAAGTCCACCTCGCGGGCAATATCAAACCGCCAGCTGGGCGCCGTGACATGCAGAGCCTCGCCATCGACCAGCGACGGCATGCCCAGGCGGGTCAGCATCTGCTGCATGGTCTCGGCCTCGATGGCTGTGCCCAGCACCGCGTTGACCCGTGCCGGGCGCACACTCACCGCCGGCGTTGTCGGCAGGTGCGCGACCTCCACCGACTCGCTGACCGGGCCGGGCTCGCCCCCGGCGTGCGCGCAGATAAGCGCCGTTGCACGCTCGATGGCCTCGACGCAGCGTTGTGGATCGACGCCGCGCTCGAAACGGTGTGACGAATCGGTGTGCAGGCCGTACTGCCGGGCACACCCGGCCAGCGCCGACGGTGCGAAGAACGCCGACTCCAGAAAGATATCAACGGTGGTATCGCTGACCGCCGTGGCCTGCCCACCCATCACGCCGGCAATGGCGACCGGCTTATCATGATCGGCGATGACCAGCGTCCCCGCCGTCAGGTCCACCGTTTCGCCATTCAGCAGGGCCAGCGACTCCCCCTCCGCGGCGCCCCGGACCCGGATGCCACCGGAGAGCGTCGCCCGGTCGAAGGCATGCATGGGTTGGCCCAGCTCAAGCATCAGGTAATTGGTGATATCCACCGTCAGGCTTAACGGCCGGATGCCGGCCCGACGCAACCGCTCGGCGAGCCACAGGGGCGTCGCCGCCCGCGGGTTGATGCCGTGGATGACGCGGCCGCAGTAGCGTGGACATGCCGCGGGCTTTTCCAGCTCAGTGGGCAGCGTCGATTCATGGACGGGCGCAACGGGCTCGATGGTCGGGCGTGTCACCGGCTGACCGGTCAGCACCCCGACCTCGCGGGCCACCCCCTGCATGCTCAGGCAGTCACTGCGATTGGGGGTGAGTTCGACGTCAATCACCGCGTCGTCCAGATCCATCCACTCACGCAGATCCGCCCCCACGGGGGCATCCGCCGGCAGGGGCATCAGCCCGGCGCTTTCCTCGGAAAGCCCCAGCTCTTTGGCCGCACAAAGCATGCCGTGGGACTTGACGCCGCGCAGCCGCGTCGCCTTGATCTTCATGCCCTCGGGCAGTCGCGCCCCCACCTGGGCGAAGGGCGCCCGCAGCCCCGTCGCGGCATTGGGCGCGCCGCAGACCACGGTCTTCGGCTCGTCGGTGCCGTCGGCAACGGTGCACACGCTCAGCCGCTCGGCATCGGAGTGTGGCGCACAGTCGATGATCTCGCCCACCACGACGCCACTGAATTCGGGGGCGGCGGACTCCACCGCATCCACCTCAAGGCCGGCCATGGTCAGCCGATCCGCCAGCTCGCGGGTCGAATCCGGCAGCCCGACCCACTCACTCAACCAATGTTCGCTGATTCTCATGCGGCGCTCCTAGCGGAACTGGCGCAAAAAGCGCAGATCGTTCTCAAAAAAGATTCTCAGGTCATTGACGCCGTAGCGCAGCATCGCCAGCCGCTCGACGCCCATGCCAAAGGCATAACCGGTGTAGCGTTCGGCATCGATACCGGCGGCCTCAAACACCGCCGGGTGGACCATGCCGCAGCCCAGGATCTCGAGCCAGCCGCTGCCACTGCACACCCGGCAGCCCTCGCCGTGGCAGAACATGCACTCGACATCGACCTCCGCCGACGGCTCTGTGAACGGGAAATACGACGGCCGGAAGCGCAGCGCCAGGTCGGCTTCAAAGAACCCGCGCACGAAGTCCTCGAGCACCGCTTTCAGATCCCCGAAGGTCACGCCCTCATCCACCAGCAATCCCTCGACCTGGTGGAACATGGGCGTGTGGGTGAGATCGGAGTCGCAGCGGTAGACCCGCCCCGGCGCGATCACCCGCACCGGCGCGCCGTCGGCTTCGAGCACGCGGATCTGCACCGGCGAGGTGTGCGTGCGCAGAAGATGACGGGCGTCGAAGTAGAAGGTGTCATGCATCGCCCGCGCCGGATGATCGGCGGGAATGTTGAGCGCTTCGAAATTGTGATAGTCATCCTCGACTTCCGGGCCCTCCGCCACCGCGAAACCCACCCCACGAAACATCGATTCGATGCGCTCGAGGGTGCGCGTGATCGGGTGCACCCCGCCCGGCGGCTCGCCGCGGCCCGGCAGAGTGACATCCACCCGATCGGCTTCAAGGGCGGCGTTCAGTTCCGCCGCTTCCAGCTGGCGGCGGCGGGCTTCAAGCCGCTCACTCACCCAGTGTTTGGCGGCGTTGATGGCCTGACCCGCGGCCGGTCGCTCATCGGCCGGCAGCTGCCCAAGCGCTTTGAGCTGTTCGGTGATCTCGCCTTTCTTGCCCAGATAGGCGACACGGACCGCGTCGAGTTCAGCGACGCTGGTGGCCGCATCCACGGCCTGCTCGGCCCGCTCGGTCAATGACTGGAGCGCGTCACTCATTGGTTATTCCCGCTGGCAGACAAAAAAAAGGGGAAGACAACGGCCTTCCCCTGCTGGCCGTCCCCGTGCAGGGACGTTTACGCCAGTGCCGCTTTCGCGCGCTCGGCAATCGCGCTGAAACCGGCGGCATCGTGCACCGCCATGTCAGCGAGCACCTTGCGGTCGACCTCGATCTCGGCCTGCTTGAGGCCGTTCATGAGCCGACTGTACGACAGCCCGTTGAGCCGGGCTGCGGCATTGATGCGCTGGATCCACAGGGCGCGGAACTCGCGCTTGCGGACCCGGCGATCCCGGTAGGCGTACTGGCCGGCCTTGATGACCGCCTGGTTGGCTACCTTGAACGTCTTATGACGTGCGCCGTAGTAACCTTTCGCCTTCCCGAGGACCTTCTTGTGGCGGCGGCGTGCAGTGACGCCACGCTTGACTCTGGCCATCTTCAGAATCCTCTCTATTCAGGTTGTGTTCAGCCGTAGGGCATGAGCCGCCGAATCGCCGGCGTATCCTGCTCTGCGACCAGTGTGGTGGCACGCAACTTGACCTTCCGCTTGGCATCCTTTTTGGTCAGGATGTGGTTGTGGAAGGCATGCGCCCGCTTATAACGACCGCTGGCGGTCTTGCGGAAGCGCTTGGCGGCGCCACGGTTCGTCTTAATCTTGGGCATGAACCGTTTCTCCGTTGCCACAAAAAAGAACACCCGGCCGACCGGGTGCTCACCCAATGGAGGCCATGAGCCTCCGCTATTTCCCCTTGCGGGGAGACATCGTCATCACCATCAACCGGCCTTCCATCTTGGGGCGCTGGTCGACGGTGGCATCGTCCTCGAGATCTTTTTCGACGCGCTGCAACAGCTCGAGTCCGAGCTCCTGATGCGCCATCTCGCGACCGCGGAATCGCAGGGTGACCTTGACCTTGTCGCCGTCCTCAAGGAATTTCCTGAGGTTGCGCAGCTTGACTTCGTAGTCACCCGAGTCGGTCCCGGGCCGGAATTTCACTTCCTTGACTTGGATCTGCTTTTGTTTCTTCTTGGCCGCCTGCTGCTTTTTGGACTGCTCGAACTTCCATTTGCCGAAGTCCATGACCCGGCAGACGGGCGGATCGGCGTTGGGGTCGAGCTCAACCAGATCGAGATTGACGCCGGCGGCGCGCTCAACAGCCTCGGTCGTATCGACAATACCGACCTGCTCGCCGTTTTCATCGATCATCCGGACCCGCGGGACCTGGATGTCTTCGTTGATCCGCCGGTTTTCACCGGCGCCGGGCTGCTGGCGACGTGCCCCCGGCTTTCTGCGTATAGCGATGCTTCAATCCTCCACAAGCGTTCGGCCCAAACGGGCCACGTCACGGTCCAGCCGGTCAATCAGTGCCTCAAGCGACATCGACCCCAGGTCCTCACCGGTGCGGGTGCGGACCGCCACAGCGCCGGTGTCCCGCTCCTGATCGCCGACAACGACCATATACGGTACCCGCTGAATCGTATGTTCACGGATCTTAAAGCCGATCTTCTCGTTCCTCAAGTCGGACTCGGCGCGAAAACCCCGGTCCGTCAGATGTTTCCGGATGGTCTCCGCATAATCCGCCTGGCGATCGGTGATATTGACCACCTGCACCTGGGTGGGGACGAGCCAGACGGGCCAGTCACCGCCGTAGTGCTCGGTCAGCACGCCGATGAAGCGCTCGAACGAGCCAAAGATCGCCCGATGCAGCATCACCGGGACGGCGCGATCCCCACTCTCGGTGACGTACTCGGCATCCAGTCGACCGGGCATTGAGAAGTCGACCTGCATGGTCCCGCACTGCCAGACCCGATTCAGGCAATCGCGCATCGACAGTTCAATCTTGGGCCCATAGAACGCGCCCTCGCCCGGGTTGACGGTAAAGCCCATGTCCTTGGCGTACAGGGCCTGTTCGAGGGCCGCCTCGGCACGATCCCACAACCCGTCCTCGCCCACGCGCTTGGCCGGGCGGGTGGACAGGGCTACCTGGACATCATCAAAACCGAAGTCGCGATAGACGCTGAAGGCCAGGTCGAGGAACGCCGACACCTCGGCCTGGAGCTGGTCTTCGGTACAGAATATATGGGCATCGTCCTGGGTGAAATTGCGCACCCGCATCAGCCCATGGAGCGTCCCCGATGGCTCATTGCGATGACAGTTGCCGAATTCCGAAAGCCGCAGCGGCAGATCGCGGTAGCTTTTCAGGCCCTGGTTGTACACCTGCACATGGCAGGGGCAGTTCATGGGCTTGACGGCGTAATCACGATGCTCGGAGTGCGTCGTGAACATGTCCTCGCGGAACTTCTCCCAGTGCCCCGAACGCTCCCAGAGACTGCGATCCACCAGCTCGGGCGTACGGATCTCCTGATAGCCATGCTCAGAGAGCCGTCCGCGCAGATAGTCCTGCAGGGTGGTGTAGATCCGCCAGCCATTGGGGTGCCAGAACACCATCCCCGGCGATTCTTCCTGGATATGGAAAAGATCCTGACTGCGGGCGATGCGCCGGTGGTCGCGCTTCTGCGCCTCTTCCAGAAACTTCAGATGCGCCTTGAGCGCCTTGCGATCGGCAAACGCGGTGCCGTAGATGCGCTGGAGCATCTCGTTGTTGGCATCGGCGCGCCAGTAGGCGCCAGCCAGCTTCGTGAGCTTGAATGCCTTGAGGAATCGTGTGTTGGGCACATGCGGGCCCAGGCACATGTCGACGTATTCCTGATGATGGTAGAGCGCCATCGAATCGACGTCGGTGAGGTTCTCGATCAACTCGACCTTGTAATTCTCGCCGCGCTCACGGAACAGCTGCAGCGCCTCGAATCGCGGCGTGACATGCTTGATGACGTCGTATTCCTGATCGATCAGCTCTGCCATGCGCTGTTCGATGCGCTCGAGATCCTCCGGATGAAAGCCGGCGTCGTAGCGGATGTCGTAGTAGAACCCGCCCTCCACCACCGGGCCGATCGCCATCTGCGCCTCGGGGTAGAGCTGCTTGACCGCCTGACCCAGCAGATGGCAGCAGGAGTGGCGGATGATCTCGAGGCCTTCGGCGTCGCGCGGGGTGATGATCTGCAGCTCGGCGTCGTCGTCAACAAGGTCGACGGCGTCAACAAGCGTGCCATTGACGCGACCGGCAATGGTCGCCTTCGCCAGGCCCGCACCGATATCGCTGGCAATATCGAGGACGGACAGCGCCTCGGCATACTCGCGTTGGCTGCCGTCAGGAAGAGTAATGAGGGGCATTCAGGACTCCACAGTGGTGACCCATACCAGAGGCCACTTGCATTGGTGAGCGGACAGGATGTGGTAGGCGCGAGTGGATTCGAACCACCGACCCCCACCATGTCAAGGTGGTGCTCTAACCTACTGAGCTACGCGCCTATCGTCAGGGGCGAGAGTATAGCGGGATTGGGCGGCGTTGCCAAAGGGGGATTTTAAGTTGCTGTTTTTGCGATTGAATCAAGGCCTGGTCGCGAACCTGGAAGATGGGTGCAGAGCAATACGGAGCTATCCATTTACCGTAGACCGAAGGCCCGCATAACCAGTCATAGTCGCCTCTGCGCCTTGTATGTGCCATAGATGTGCCATGACCGGCCAAAGTCCGCTGTACCGATGCCGAGTCCAGCAGGCGAATTTCGAGTACCACCTGGTCAGCCTGTATAGCTTAGCTGCAGGCCGACGCTCAATCTTCGAGACCTATCCACGTCCTGATCTCCCCGGATATAGATGCAGGACTTAGTCGTTCGGATTCTCCATTGCCAGCCGACTCTCACTAGGTACTTGCTCCATCAAGACAGAGAGCCTGGATAAGGCGATGCGATACTGCCCATTGCTTGGTTTAGGCTTCCCATCGAACTCTTTCCAGACGATATCGCCCGGGCCGTTATAGACCTCCTCGAAGCCACCCAGTTGGTCCAATTTCAGGACCAGCAGATGCTCCGGCTGGTACCGCAACCCGACCGCTTTCGCTTGGGTTGCCTTGATCTCGATCCTTAATCCTGCTTTCAGCGCATCGCCACCGATTGTAGAGGCCGGGAGCAGATCGAAACCGTAGTGGTATGCCGCCAGACATTCCCCGAGACTACCAACGAGATGGCCATCGGGTGTGAAGTGTCTGCCCGGGAACATCGCCTCTAGGTTACGTACGATCCCATACAGGTCATTAACTAGCTTCGGGAAGTTTTCTTTATCCATTTGGCGCCCCCAATCTCGAATGCATTCCCCTCACCCTGGGGTTCTACCCCATCGCCCGGAGTCACTGCGGGGTTCTACCCCACCAACACGGACGGTTTCGTTAAGCGTCCTTTGGCGGCAAGAGTCATGAGATTAGAGGACGTCTGCGAATTGGCGCAGTCTATCGGCTGTGACGACAAACCCTTGAGCGGCGAGCGTCTCAAGGTATTCGTCAACGGATTTCGGAGGGTTGCGCAGCGCACCGCGGTGGCGTTTGGCGGTGGTCACCACCGCACCCTCATGAAGATCGAGCTGTTGCTCCACAAACGTGTCCGGATGAACAGCCTCGATCCCGTACGGCGCGAGAGACGATGCCGGAAGATCCTTGATATTGATGGTCACGATGGACTGCGCACCAGCGCGAATTGCTGCAGCGAGAACATGCCTGTCATCCGGATCTGGCAGAGATAATCCCTCAATCAGCGGCTCGTAGCCTTCAACCAGGCAGTCGTGTACCGCGTGATCCATCAGTGAGCGGGTGCGCTCCAGCGCACCCGCTAAGTCGGGCCGCTGTGCAAGCAGGTTCCTTGTCCACTCGTCGTGAATCCGGTCGGTCCACTTCGCCGCGAAAAGCCCGGCCGTGGCAAGCCGGATCAGGAAATCCCGCATGGGTGCCGGGTAGAGGACGCACGCATCGAAAACGACGACAAAGCGCACCTCAGTACCCCATATCCAGGTCCTGTGCCTGCTCGGTCAGCGCATCCAGAGCTTCCTGGCTAGCACGATCGCACTCCGCCTTGTAGGCCAGCAGGTCTTGGTATCGGATGCGGCGATGGGTGCCCACCTTCGAGAAGGGGATCTCGCCCCGCTCCAGCAGCTTGACGAGATGGGGGCGGGAGACGTTGAGGATGTCCGCCGCTTCCTGCGTTGTCAGCTCTGCGTGCGTTGGCACGATCGTCACCGCATTGCCCTGGGCCATCTCGGCAAGCAGGTCACGCAGTAGCGCGAGCGCCTGGCGCGGCAGCACGAGATCGGTGCCGTCGAGTTGAACGCGGGCCCTATCGGATTCCGGTTGCCGGGATAGGAGCTTGCTTAGCTCTGTGGCACTGGCACGCGCGAGTGCAGTGGCCTCATGATCCGGGAGTTCGTTATCGCCACTGGGTGTTTGCATAGCTGCTCCGAGGATGCATGTGTCTACTGACTCGATACTAAGCGTAATAATCGAAAAACGCAAAAAACGAAACGGGCAGACCTGTCCAGGCAAGGCGGTGCACGTCGTCATGTTCAATGCTTAATCTCCCCACCTGAACCGGAGATACCGAGCCATGACCATCATTGCCCCGAACCCGCACCCCTCGATCGCGCACTCCCCGTGCAACAAGGGCCACCTGATCGGCCAGAAGCCACCTCTGAAACTCCCGGAGGTCTCGGGCATCCGCATCCGCCTCCAGCTCTAGCACAACACGCGCCAGCTCGCCCTGTTCAACCTGGCGATCGAGAGCAAACTCCGAGGCTGCGATCTCGTCAGCCTCCAGATTCCCGATGTCGTCCACGGCAGTTGGGCCGTCAAACGGGCCGCCGTCATCCAGAAGAAGACCGGCCGCCCCGTTCAGTTCGAGCTCACCCCGCAGACGCGACAGGCCTTAGAAGCCTGGGTGAGCGAGGCCCACCTGCAACCCCGAAACTACCTCTTCCCGAGCCGGGAGCACGACTCGCCTCACATCTCCACCCGCCCCAGCGCCATGCGTTCGCTCACCGACACCGGCAGGTCGAGCATCGCCTGAAGCGATACCACCGCCTGCTCCCAAGCAAGGGCCATTATCCACCGGCCGGACGGTGACCTGGATCCAATGCCAGGCAACCACGTTTGCGCACAGAAATGTTCGAAGTGCTTGTCACTGTATTGACAATTAATTCTGTGCGCTCGGCGCAAAATCGAGTGGTACTCAGCACGAGCTTGTCGCGAGGGCTTTGGATTTTGTGCCTTAAACGGAGGCACATATGATGCGAAAAGTGGCGCCATATGGCGCTTTCTGCTCTTTAAGTGATTGATTTCACTATGTGGGGAGGTCTGACAAATGTGCGAACACACTATGTCAAGGTGGTGCTCTAACCTACTGAGCTACGCGCCTGTCGTTGAGGACGAGGGTATAGCGGGATTGGGCGGCGTTGCCAATTAGCGGACCCCAAGCATGTATGCACGAAGCTCCCGCTCTCCCCGCATGAAATAGAGGACCAGAACGTCGCCCCCATCCTCGCGATAAAAAATGCGACACGGTGGCAACACCAGTTCTCTGTATACCGAATCAGGGAGCTCCGGAGGAATTCGCCCGGATTGAGGGAAGTCTCCCAAGCGCTTGGTCTTATTGAAAAATTCCTGGACCAAACGACTTGCGGCAGCAGGACTATCCAGAGCAATATACTCAACGATCGCATCCAGCCCCCAAAGGGCAGGCTCCGTCCAGACTACTTCAGCCATCTACCCATTTTTTCCCTGGCCTCACTCTGGCTGTACGTTCTTCCCTCAAGTACGGCACGCTCTCCCCTCGAGAGCCCCTCAAGCAGTTCAAGTCGGCGCTGCATGAACTCGTAATCCTGCACATCGACAAGGTACGCCGATGGCTGGCCGTGCTCGGTGATCAGGACCGGCTCTTTTGACCCGTGAAGCTCAGCCAGGATCTTTGTCGCTTGGCGCTTGAGGTTCGTAACAAGTTCAACTTTCATGGGATGACCCTCAATCAGGCTATAAGTGACACTCTAGTATTACTTCCTGGGCGAGGGAACTACCTATCAGCTCTTTGGTGACCGCCAGCGCCCGTCCCTCATGCGTCGTTTGCTTACGTGTCACGTCCCGGATGATGCTGTCTCCCCGATACCCCGCGCCATTCCACCCGCGAGGCCATCAGCCCTGATGCGTTGGAGGCCCGGATAGTCGGCTAATCGAGTGTCCACTGTTAATGGGCAAGATCACGGGCCTCCTTGCCCATCTTCATCGGACAGTGCACGAACCGCCTCCACGGTGATTGGAGCACTGTGACGGCGGTCACTCCCCACACCGATCTTTGCCGTGCGGCGCTTACGTGACTTGACGAGGTTACCGCGGCAGGACCGCACGAGGCCACCGAACCAGTGAACACGCCAGAGCGTCCACGCCAGCGATGAACCTCACCAAATGGCATCCATGTCCTCCGGTATCGTTATGTTGTATTTACGATCCAGGCGTCCACCTTTGGCCAGCGCGCGCTTGCCCTTGCCAAGCGTGATCCGGTCCGGGTTGAGATGCGCGGCCCACTGATGGCGGTGGCGGTCGGCAAAATACAGAAACAGGCGTTTGACCTTCACGATCCTCGCCTGCGCAAGCAGCGGCTGTAGCCGCCGCCGACTCAGATTGACAAGTCCTTCCACGATCATATCGACATCGTGAAAGGTCTCACGGGTCTGCACCACCGGGCCTGTAAGCCCCAAAATCACTGAGCGGCCGGGAGCTTCGTCGGCCAATGCTGCCGGCATGCGCCTCCAACCAGTGCCGCGCGGCCGTTTGACCCGCATCATGAAGGGCATCAAGCGACCCGCTATCCGTATCCAGTGGACTTGCGCCCGATTGACCAGTCACTGCAGCGCCACCATCCAGGTGATGAAAACGGAGGCGGGCCACCCGCCGGCGCCGCCGGGAGATCGACCAACGCCCAAGCCACCCTGAATCCGATTGCATGACGGCCAGCCATTCAAGCTCTCTGAGCAGATGCGCGCTGAACCCCAGCTCCCGACTGCGCTGCAGGATACCTTCAACGCGTCGGGGCGGCATTCCCGGGGTGTATTCCGGCAGCAACTGAACCAGCATCAAGTCACTCGAAGGCGCTGTCTCGATCAGGGGTAGCAACGCCGGATTGGCGGCGAAGCCACCGTCCCAGTAAAAACGCCCGTCAATTTCAACCGCCTGAAACAGCGTGGGAATACAGGTGGAGGCGAGAAGCGCATCCACGCTCAATTCGTGGCGCTGGAACAATCGCAGCCGGCCGGTCGCCACTTCGGTCGCTGCAATGAATAATGGCCACTGATCCGCTGCACGCAGCGCTTCCCAGTCCAGACACTCTCCGAGTAACCGGCGTAGCGGATTGAACCCCGTGGGATTGAACTGATAGGGCGACACCATCTGCGTGACCGCCTTCAGCGTCTGGCCTTGAAACGCCCCATCGGACCGCCAGGGTGACGGCAAGGGCGCATTAATCTGCCCAATGCCCTCCCACAGCGCCCGCAATGACGCGCGCGCGCTCTTTTTACCGCCTGCCGCCCAGCCTGCGGCAAGGGCGGCGGCGTTCAGGGCGCCCGCGCTGGTCCCACTCATCCCCGCCGGCCGCATGCCCGCGCTCAGCAAGCCGTCAAGCACACCCCAGGTGAATGCCCCGTGAGATCCACCGCCCTGCAGAGCAAGGGCGAGTGGCGCATTCAGGCCCATTGCGCGAGCGCCCATCGACTTGTACGCATCATCCTCACAGGCTCACAGCGCCGATCCGCCCCTGCAACCGTATCTCATTTCTTTATGAGGTAGCGCACCAGCTCAAACGCCTCCGGGCTTGCCCAATCGGCCGCGCCCTGAAACCGCGCAAGTTCCTGACTATCGGGGTTGACGAGCACGGACACCGGCAGAGCCAGTACGCCCATGGCGCCCGACAGGTCGCCGCCCGGATCGGTATGGAGCGGCAGGTTCTGCGCGCCCACCTCCTCCAGAAAGCGGTCCATGGTACCGGCGCGATTGCCCCCCACCGCGATGGTCACGACTTCGAACGCCTCGCCACCCATTTCGGCCTGCAGGTCCGACAAGTGCGGCATCTCCTCGCGGCAGGGAGTGCACCAGTGTGCCCAGAAGTTGACCAGGACATATTTGCCCGCAAAGGCCCCGAGCGTCATCGGCGTACCGTCCGCACCATTAAAGGCAACGTCCGGCACGGACCGCGCCTGAACCTGGAGCTGAGCCATCTCGCCGACGAGCAGGCCATCCAGTCGCGCCCCCTCGTCAACCGGCTGCGCCCCGGCGGGTAGCGTGATTAGCACCAGCGCCAGAAGCGCGATCCGCCATGCCCAACCGATCAATGCGCGTGACCCGCGTGACCGTGCTGAGTCGCGTCCGCGGCCTCAACCTCGACCGTCAACTCCGCCTCGGTCTCGGCAAAATCAAGCGTCAAGTCGAAGCGATCGCCCTCAGTCAAATCCCGCGACAGCCCGTCGAGCCGCAGCGCTACACCCTGTGGGGCCAGCACCATCTGGGTACCGGGCGCCACCGGCAGGCCCGGCAACTCGGGATAGCTGGGCTTACCGTCCGTGAGCGTGAAGCCCACCAGAGCCGCGCTCTCTGCCAGTTGCGTCGCACCACCGCTCAGAGTGACGGGCGTGCTGCCGGTGTTCTCGATTTCGACGAATACGAGCGCATTGTCGGCTGTGGTCGCCCGAGTCCACCCGTGGAGCAGGCGGACATCGCCCACCGTCGACAAATGGTCGTCTTCATGGTCGTCCTCAGCCGCCTGGGCAGAGAGCCCGACCAGTCCGGAAACGAGAGCAAGAGAAATCAGAAACTTCCGAGGCATCGGTAACTCCCTCTGTTATCAGCCGCGTAGGTCGCGCACGACGGGTCGGGTCATCGTCAGCCACGCCGGGATCAGCGCCAACAGAGCCGTCAGACTCACGAAGGCGCCGACCAGGTGCAGTTCGGACCAGCCCAGCGATGCGGTCACAAGGATGTCCGTCCGTTCCGTGATCACGCTCGAGATGACCCGCGTCAGCAGGCTGCCAAGCGCAAGCCCCAACGCGGCGCCCACCACAATCAACGTGACAGCGTAGGACCAGGTCAGGGCGAAGTTGAATCGTCGGGGCGCGCCCAGTGCCCGCAGAAGCGCAAGGCGGCGCGATAGCAGCCGCGTCAGCATCATTAACCCGGCCAACACCCCCACAGTGACAAGCACCTGCGTCACCGCGGCCAGGATCGACATGACCTGCCGGATGTCGCCCATCAACGCATGTAGCTGCGACAGAACCGTGCCCGGGAACAGGGCCATGGTGCGATCGGTGTTGAACTCGGCCTGCATCACATAGGCCCCGCCCAGCGTATCGGCCTTGACGATCGCTGCCGGCGTGCCGGGAAAGTAGGCGGGATCGAAGGGTGCGCCGACGGACCCGTCCCAGTCGGGGGTATGGCCATTAGCCAGGCCATGCACCGACCAGACGGATTCGGCAGGCACAATATAGGCGCGATCCCAGGGCGAACCGGTCATTGGCATGCGCCCCACGACCTGATATTCAAAGCCCCCGTGCGCTCCCTCAGTCGCATCGCCACGCCCGTGCTGGGGCGCAAAACGATCGCCGACGCCAAGCGGCGTTCGTGCGCCCGCGATGGCCTCGGTCTCGGTGGCGAAGACACGGCCATCGGCCAGCCCTTCAGAGAGATACTCAACGAAGGCAGGCGTCGACCCCACGACAGGCGCGTTCTCATAGCTATCGCCGAAGGCCAACGGTGCCACGAGGTCGGCATTGGGATGTTCGGCCACCCGTGCATAGGTCGGCCCATCGATCAGCGGGATCGACGAAGGCTGCAGATAGACAGCGGCCAACATGGCGGTGATCTCGCTCCCCGGAGCGGCGATGATGACTTCAAACTTATCGGCGGCACGCGCACTGCCCTCGCGCAGGCCGCGTTCCTGCGCGATCAACCCGACGCCTATCCCGATGGAGATCGCGATCAGCGCGGTAAACACGACGCTCACCCAGACCTGCCGCCGTAGGAGCGCTGACAGGAGCGGACCCACAGCGAAACCGCGCAGCACCAGCGCCCCGATCACGACCACCGGCAGCAACGCCACCACCAGAAGTAGGGTGTCCTCCATCCACAGTGGCAGACCGAACAATAAGTCGGCGATGAGGTCAGGCATCGTGCAATTCCTCTGGGCCTTCGACACGGCCGTCGACGACGTCGATGACGTGATCGGCGCGCTCGTGCAGCGCGGGATCGTGGCTGACGGCCACCAGTGTTCGTCCATCTTCGCGCGCCAGCCGCATCAGGTCGTCCGCCAGCGCATCGGCATTGGGTCGGTCGAGGCTGGCAGTGGGCTCGTCGGCTAATATCACGGGGGCGGCCCCCGCCAGCGCCCGGACAACCGCAATCCGCTGACGCTCACCGCCCGAAAACGTATCGGACCGCCGCGCAGCGCTTTCACTCAGGCCAATACGGGCGAGCAGGCCGTTAGCGCTTTCACGGATTCGACGCCGGTCGCGGCGGGGCGCGTAGAGGGCGGTGATCGCCGCGTTGCCCAGCGCCGAAAGTTCCTCGAACAGCAGATGTTCCTGGAAAATGAAGCCAACGCTCGCGCGCCGAAAGGCGGCCCGGCCGCGGTCATCCCGTCCGGCAATGTCCGTATTGCCCCACCAGATGCGCCCCTGCGCCGGGGCGATGATCCCGGCCATGGCGTAAAGCAGCGTCGACTTGCCGGCCCCCGAGGGCCCGCGCACGACCACGACCGCGCCGGCGGGCACCTCCAGGTGCGCTACAGACAGAATGCTGCGGCCGCCCTGGCCCATGACTTCCAGCCCGGATATGGCCAGTGAGATACCGGTCATCCGTAACTGAACCGCGCGTTTTCAATCCTCACCATGCTCAGGAACCCGGTCTCGGGGTCACGCTTAGGGCCGAGCGCTAGTTCCCCGGTCACCTCGATGCCCCGGTTGAAGGGCACGACGTCGAAGCCGCGGCGGGTGTAGACGGCGAGGATGTCATCCGGCCACTCAGCCTCCGTCTCACAGAACGGGCAGACCGACATGGGCTTTTTGGTCAGCACGAAGAATTCGATATCCGCCTTGAGGGGCGGCGCCATGAACCCCTCAACCTTGACCGTTGTGCCCTGCAGCTCTTTGGCGAGTGCACTGAAATCCTGGTTCGCGTCGTAGAGCTCGCGTAGCTTGAGGATGTCTTTTGCGTTGGCGTTATGAGCCAGGCCCGCGACAAAACCGGCTGCGAGCCCGATGACAACGCGACGGCGTGTGAAACTGGTCATCGTAATTGCCTCTCGGTTTTTCCCAGGGCCAGAATGGCGGAGGGGGACGCAGCCGCCCCCCTCCGCATCCTGCTGGCCGCCGCGTCACTCGGCGGTGAACGCGTGGTGCATCACGTGGAAGATGTAGTTCTGCTCGAGGGTGCCCTCAAACAGGTGGGCATAGGGCCCCTTGGCGTAGACGGCGACGTCCTCGGCCGAGTGGCTTTCCGACGACCTCGGCACCAACGCCTGCTGGACGTAGTCGATGTCCTGCGCTTCCTCGTTGGTCACCACCGGACGCGAACCGAAGTACTCGCCACCGGGCTGCTCGAGCAGGACCGAGCTGGAGCCATTGGTGTACATACCAACGGTGTAGGGCTTGCCATCCGCACCAAGCAGCGGCTCATCCGTGTGCTCGACACCCTGGTTGTTGATCCCCATGCACAGGCCAAGGATATCCGAGCCGCGCCCGCAGTAGCCGTTCAGCGCGAAGGAATGCTCATGGTCGGCGGTGACGATGAGCAGCGTATCCTCATCGTTGGTCATCTCGTCGACCATCTCGATGGTGCGGACGAACTCGGCGCCGTCGGTCACGGTGCGGGCCAGGTTGTTGCCATGGTGGGCGTGGTCGACACGGCCCGCCTCGACCTGCATGAAGAAGCCGTCATCACCTGCCTTCGCCTGCAGATTACGCAGCGCGATCTCGGTCATTTCTGAAAGCGAAGGCTCGTCGCCGCGATCGGCTTCGTAGGACATATGGCTGTCCTCGAAGATGCCGAGGATCGGCGTGGAACCGTCTGTTGGCAGCTGACCAGCCGTATCGGTGTTCCAGGCGTAGGCAACGCCGTTTTCCTGAGCCTCCGCGATGAGATTGCGGCCATCCTCCCGGTTGCCCGAATCGCCCTCGTTATCGGTCATGTCGCCGGTGATGAAGTTGCGACGACCGCCGCCCATCGCGACGTCGACACGGCCCTCGTACATCGCTTCGAGCAGCTGCTCGGCGATGGTCTTCTGGGTATCGCAACCCTCGGGCAGGGTCGCGGCGAAATTACGGTCGACACTGTGGGCATAGGCGGCACCCGGCGTCGCGTGGGTGATCCGTGCGGTCGAGACGATGCCGACTTCCTTGCCCATCTCGGTGAAGACCTCGGAAGCATTGGCCACCTCGTTACCCGGGAGGGTCGAGCAATCGCCGCGGTCGACGTTGGCATTAACGCCCAGAACACCGATGTCAGTCTTCACGCCGCTCATCATGGCGGTGCCGGTGCCCGCCGAATCGGGCGTCTGCGAGTTGACGTTGTAGGTCTTGACCAGGCCCAGGGACGGGAAGGTTTCGTGATGCATCACATGGTCGTCGCCGAAACCGCCGGCCTTCTGGCCCATGAACATGCGCGTCGCGTAGTTGGTGCCGACGCCGTTGCCATCAGCGATCAGAATCACGACGTTCTTGGCGGTATTGGTATTCGGGGCCTTGGCCAGTTCGGCCTGCAGGCGCTCCTGCCCGGCGGTGAACCAGTCACTGTTGGCCTGCGGTAGATCCTGGGCCATCGCAGCGGTCCCGATGAAACCGGCAACGATAGCAAGCATTGAACGTTTCATGTGGCCTCCTGAATAACTTGAGCATTGAAAGCTATCCGCGCCGGATTACAACGCCTTTACAGCGAACCCGCGATTCTGGTTCTCCGATGCTTGGGCGTTACACTGGCGTAACAGCCACAAGGGAAATCCATGCCGGCACGACAAGCCTCACCAACACGTCGCGAACCCCGGCAGCCGGCCACGCTATGATTGTCCCGGCGCTACCGGCCGCCGTGCTCGGTCTGGTCACCTTTGCCGCCGTCGCCCTGATCTATCATCACCACCTGCGCGACCGGCTCCATAGCGATAACAAGCGCTCGATCGCGCTGGGCGCCATGCTGGGTGCAGGCACTATCCTGCTGATGGTCCAGCCGGTGGAAATCCGGCCCGGCGTGCTGATCGATGCCCGTGTCCTGCTAATGGGATTCGCCGGGTTGCTGGGCGGCTGGCGGGGTGCCGGCGCGGCGCTGGTCGTGACACTGCCCGCGCGGATCATGCTCGGTGGCACCGGCATGTTCGTGGGTATGGCGACCCTCACGCTCGCCGCACTCGTCGGACTGATCTGGCGGGTCATCGAGTCGCGGATCGACCTGCGCCCACCGTGGAATTATTTTGGCTTTGGCGCATTCCTGTCACTGGCGCTGGTGACGATCCTCCTGTTCCCGGCCGAAGCCCGCGCCGACGCGCTGGCGACCGTCCCGGCGCTGGTCGGGGTCAACCTCCTCGGCGCCGCCCTTGCGCGCTGGATGGAGGTGGGCGTCGGCCAGTCCATCGAGCAGAAAGAACGCCTCGAGCGCCTGTCCATGACCGACACGCTGACCGGCGTCGGCAGCCGCCTCAGCCTGACCGAGGCCGTCGAGGCCCGCCTCGCCAACGCGCAGCAGAGCGGCCAGTCGTTCGCGCTCATTTCGATGGACATCGACAATCTGAAAAACATCAACGGCACGCTCGGTTACGCTGCGGGGGATGCGGTACTGCGCTCGCTGGCCCGGCGCCTGTCATCGGCCACCCGGCCGTCGGAGGTCATGGCCCGTGTGGCCGGGGACGAATTTGTGATCGTCCTGCCGCCTGCCGGCCGGGCCGATGTCATGTCCCGGGCGGATGAGTTGCTCAAGGCAGCCAGGGAACCCCACGGCATCGACTCCTACGTGGTGTTGACCACGGTGAGTGCCGGCGTGGTGTGGGCGCCCGGCGATGGGGTGACGCCGCGGGAGCTGATCCAGAACGCGGAGATCGCCGTGGAGTCGGCCAAGCATCAGGGGCGCAATCAGGCAATCAGCTTCGATACGCAGATGCGCGACATCTTCAGCCGCCGGGCTGGACTGACCCAGGCCCTGCACCGCGAGCTTGATACGCCCACCGGCCTCTCGCTCGCCTACCAGCCCCAATGCCGGCTCAGCGACGGCCGCCTGTGGGGCGCCGAGGTGCTGTTGCGCTGGGATCACCCCGAATTCGGCCGCATCAGCCCCGGTGAATTCGTCCCCGTCGCCGAGGCCGCCGGCCTGGTGCGCAAGCTCGATGGCTGGGTGTTTGACCAGGCGGCGGCGCAGCTCGCCGACTGGCAGCGTCAGGGCTACGATCTGAAGCTCTCGGTCAATCTCTCGGTCCTCAGCCTGATGATGGAGGGCACGGCCCGGGAGATCCTCGACCGGCTCGCGGCCCATGACGCCGATCCGTCCATGATGACCGTGGAGATCACCGAGTCTGAGGCGCTCGAGGACTCGGAAACGTGCCTCGAGAACCTGCAGATCCTGGATGCCGCGGGCATCTCGCTGGCCCTGGACGACTTTGGCACCGGCCACTCATCGCTGCGGTATGTGCAGAACCTGCCGCTCAGCACCCTGAAAATCGATCAGAGTTTCATCCGCTCGATCGACGGCGACGTCGCGAAGGCCCGCGCCATCCTGCGCGCCACGCTTGAGCTGGCGCGCCAGCTCAACCTGACGGTGGTGGCCGAGGGGGTGGAGACCCAGTCGCAGTTCGACTGGCTGCGTGACCGCCGCTGCCAAGTGGCGCAGGGATTCCTCCTGGCCCGGCCGATGACCGCCAGCGACTTCCAGACCGACTGGCTGGAACAACGCCTCGAGGCGACATGAGCGGCGTCATGCGTTGCATCGCACTCGCCCTGGGCGCTGTCATCGCGCAGACCGCGGATGCCGACATGCGCCTGACACCCGAGGCCATCATCGACTGGCAGGCGCATTCGTTCGCCGGCGAAACTGACTATGCGCTGACAGAAACCCGTCATGGCACAGCGGTGCGGGCGGTCTGCGAAAACGGCACGGCCTCGGGCCTCGTCTACACAAACGGCGTCGACCTGAGTGAAACCCCGGTCATTGAATGGCGCTGGCGGGTGGTTGATGCGGTGGAAACCGGCGATCCGCGCCGCCAGTCCGGCGACGACTATGCCGCCCGACTCTACGCCGTCGACGAACATGCCATCCTTCGCTGGCGGACCCGCGCCATCAACTATGTCAGCAGCACCCGCGCCCGGCCCGGCGCACAGTGGCCCAACGCCTTCGCCGGCCAGGCGCAGATGGTGGTCGTCGACTCACTCGATGGCTCGCGCACCGGCAAGGACGGCTGGCACGTCCACCGCCGCAACCTTCGCAAGGATTTCCAACAGCTGCATGGTCGTTCCGTCAAGCGTATTAATGCACTG
The DNA here is from genome assembly GCF_007625215.1 of Spiribacter aquaticus. NCBI lineage: Bacteria > Pseudomonadati > Pseudomonadota > Gammaproteobacteria > Chromatiales > Ectothiorhodospiraceae > Spiribacter > Spiribacter aquaticus. Next base: position 176,589 of record NZ_VMKP01000002.1, read on the forward strand.
GCGCTGATGACCGACTGTGATAACACCGGCGATCGCGCGGAAGCGCTCTACGGCACAATTCGACTACTACCGGAGTCATGAATCATGCGTAACGCCCACGATCTGGTGATCATCGGCGGCGGCGTCGGTGGACTGGTCACCGCCAGCGTCGCCGGCCAACTGGGGCTGGATGTGGTGCTGATCGAGCGCGAACCCGCACTCGGCGGTGACTGCCTGCACGCGGGCTGCGTGCCCAGCAAGGCCCTGATCCGCAGCGCCTCCATCGCCCACGCCGTGCGTCACGCGGAGGCGTTCGGCATCAAGGCGACAGCGTCATCCACCGATCTGAGCGCGGTCATGGATCGGGTGCGCAGCGTCATCGACCGCATCCAGCAACATGACGACCCGGCGCGCTTCCGCGGTTACGGGGTCGATGTGCGCTTCGGTGAGGCGGCCTTTCGCGATCAGCAGACCGTCGTCGTCAAGGGCCAGGCGGTCCGCGGCCGTCGATTCGTGATCGCCACCGGCTCGAGCCCCACGATTCCCCCCATCCCCGGGCTGGAGACAATCGACTACCTGACCCATCACAATGTGTTTGATGTTCGTGATCTGGCCGAGCGTCTGGCCGTAATCGGCGGCGGACCCATCGGCACGGAACTCGCGCAGGCCTTCGCCCGACTCGGCAGCCGGGTGACCCTGATCGAGGCTGGTCCCCGCATCCTGCCCCGTGACGAGCCAGCGCTTGCCGATAGGCTGGGCGCCCACCTGCGCGACGAAGGGGTCGACCTGCGTCTGGAAACCAACGTGACCGGGGCGCGGCGGGATCAGGACTGCGCCCTGCTCGACCTCGTGGCCGATACCGGGCCCGAGACACTGGCTTTTGATCGGGTGCTCGTGGCCACCGGGCGACGCGCGAATACCGCGTCCCTCAACCCTGAGGCGGCGGGCCTCGCGATCAACGCCGATGGCACCCTCGAAGTGGATCGACGCCTGCGGACGCGCCAGCGACACATCTACGCCATCGGCGACTGCGCCGGGCCCTACCCGTTCACCCATATGGCCGAGTACCAGGCCGGGATCATCATCAGCAACGCGATCTTTCGGCTGCCACGAAAGGTCGATTACACCGCTGTGCCGTGGGTAACGTATACCGACCCGGCGCTCGCTCAGGTCGGGATGACCCGGGCCGCGGCCGATGCCGCGGGCCTGCGCTACGAGCGCGCCTGTTTTGCCTTGGCCGATGTCGATCGCGCCATCGCCGATGGTGAATCCACCGGTGAACTGCAGCTGCTGATCCATCGCGGGCGGATCATCGGCGCCAGCCTGCTCGCTCCCCACGCCGGCGAGATCATCCACGAGCTGGGCCTCGCCATTGCCGAGAAGGTGCCGCTGCGGCGTCTCGCCGGGATGGTGCATGCCTATCCCACGCTGGCCCAGATCATCAAACGCGCGGCGGGCGCTTACTACGCCCCGTCATTGTTTTCGCCGCGCACCCGGCGGGCGGTGCGATGGATTCACCGGGTGCTGCCATGACCCGGCGCTGGCTTCTGGTGGGTGCGGTCGTCGCGGCTATCGCCATCGGGCTGAGCGTCCGCGACCAGATCAGTCGCGAGGCCATTGCGGCCTGGGTCAATGGAATGGGGCCCTGGGCGGGCCTCGGTTTTGTCGCCGCCTATGCGCTGGGGACCGTCGCGTTTCTGCCGGGCCTGGTTTTCACCATCAGTGGCGGCGCGCTGTTCGGGCCGCTCTGGGGCACGCTCTACAGCCTGATGGGTGCCACTGTCGGGGCAACCCTCGCCTTTGCGGCCGCCCGTCACGGCCTGGGGCCCGCCATCGAGCGGCGCAGCGGCGCCCGGCTCAACCGCCTGCAGGCCGGGATTGATCGGGAGGGCTGGCGTTTTGTGGCGCTCATGCGGCTGGTGCCGCTGGTCCCCTTCAACCTCCTCAACTACATGCTCGGGCTGACCCGCATCAGGCTGCGCGTCTATGTCTTGACCTCAATGGTCGCGATGGCCCCCGGCGCGCTGGCCTATGTGTGGATCGGGCATGCCGGCCGCCAGGCACTGATTGGGGGTGGCAATGTGGTGCAGGCAGCGCTGATCGCCATCGCGCTGGTCGCGGGACTGGCCTTCCTTCCCCGCCTGGTGCGCAGCCTGCGGGGCGGTCTGCCCGCCGTTGATGATCCACCATCGAATGATTCGCACTGACCGGGAGCATCACTGATGAGCACACAGAAAGTCACCTTCACCGGCCATGACGGTACCCGCCTGAACGCCCGGCTCGACTGGCCGGATGGACCGGTGCGGGCGGTGGCGCTGTTCGCGCACTGCTTTACCTGCTCCAAGGACATCCCCGCCGCGCGACGCATCGCCGGTCGCCTCGCCGCCCAGGGCATCGCGGTACTGCGCTTTGATTTCACCGGCCTCGGCCACTCCGACGGGGAGTTCGAGAACACCAACTTCACCTCCAATGTCGACGACCTGCGCTATGCCGCCGACTACCTCCGCGAGGCGGTGGGTGTCCCGCAGCTGCTCATCGGCCATTCACTGGGCGGCGCCGCCGTGATCAAGGCCGCTCCACAGATCGAAGGCGTACGCGCGGTGGTCACCATTGGCGCGCCGGCCGATCCCAGCCATGTCTCCAGACTTTTCGCCGAGCAGCTCGAGACCATCCGCGAGACCGGCGAAGCCAAAGTCGACCTGGCGGGGCGCGCGTTCACCATCCGGCGGCAGTTTCTCGATGACATCACCGAGGCGAAGATCGACGATGCGCTCAAGCATCTGGACGCGGCCCTGCTGATACTGCACTCCCCCCATGACACCACGGTGGGCATCCGCAATGCCGCGGAGATCTTCCAGGGCGCGATGCATCCGAAAAGCTTCATCACACTGGATCATGCCGATCATCTGATCACCGACGCCGACGACGCGGAATACGCCGCCGATGTCATCGGGGCCTGGGCCGTCCGCTATCTGTCACTGACCGAGGAGCGCCCGCCTGCCGCGGCGCCCGAGGGGGTGACGCGGGTTTCGGAAGTCAGTGCAAAGGGCTTTCGCCAGTCCATCAGTGTCTCCGGCAAGCATCTGCTGACCGCCGACGAGCCCACCAACCTGGGTGGCACCGATCGCGGCCCCTCGCCCTATCAGCTGGTGGCCGCCGGCCTTGGCGCCTGCACCAGCATGACCCTGCGGATGTATGCCCGGCGCAAGAACCTGCCGCTCACGCATGTCTACACGGATGTCACCCACGACAAATCCCATCGCACCGACTGCGAACACTGCAGCGAGAGCGGCTCACGCGTCGACGTGTTCCATCGGCGCATCCACCTGACTGGCGACCTCAGCGACGAGCAGCGTCAGCGATTACTTGAAATCGCCGATAAATGCCCCGTTCATCAAACGCTCGAATCAGATATCGTAGTGGAGACGGCATTGATGAACCGGCGGGGAGAGCCTGACTGAGCGCATGGACCAATCGCGACTGATCCTCAAGGATGCGGCGGATGAGCTGCCCAGCCCCAATGGGGTGGCGCTGGCGATCATGCAGCTGTGGAATAGCGACACGCCGTCGATCACTCAGATCGCCAGGCTGGTCGAGACCGATCCCGCTCTCAGTGGGCGCCTGCTACGCCTGGCCAATGCGGCCTCCAGGGCCGGCCGCCCGGTGGTCTCCATCCGCGAGGCCGTCGCCCGCCTGGGGCTCGAGACGGTCAAGCAGGTGGCGGTGGCCTTTTCCCTGGTCGACCCCGAGCAGGAGCGACAGTGCGAAGCCTTTGACTATGCGGGCTTCGCCTCGCACTCGCTGCTGGTGGCGATGCTCGCCCGCCAGCTCGCCAGTCAATCCAACACCGCACCTCCCGAGGATCTGTTCGCCTGCGCGTTGCTGGCGCGCGTCGGCTGCCTGGCGCTCGCGACGGTCTATCCGCAGGAATACACACAGATCCTGACCGGCTCAAGCCCGAGCCTTGTTGCCGAGGAGCGCCACCGCTTCGGCTTTGATCACAACGACCTGTCCTACGAACTGATGCGTGATTACGGCGTGCCCGAGCCGCTGGCCCGGCCCGCCGTCCACCACGAGTCACTGGATCGAGTCGGCGACGTCGCTGACGGCCGCCGGTTTCGCATTGCCGCACTGCTTCATATCGCCTACCGACTGGCCAATCAGGGGTTTCAGACCCGTGATGCCGCACTCGATGACGAGACGCTTGATCGCGTGACGGCGCTGGCACATGACGCCCTGGATATGGATAGCCAGAGACTCCGCGCCCGGTTCGCCGACGCCATCAACGAATGGCTCAGCTGGTCGCAGGTATTCAGCCTGCCCGAATCGCACCCGGTCGGGCCTGATTCCGCCCCCGAGACGCAGGCCGCCGATCGCCATGACGACCCCCATGAGGATGGGCGCAAGCGGGCACTGGTCCTGCAGACGCCCTCGGATCCGCCACTGACCGAACCGCTGGAGGCAGCGGGGTTCGGCACCTGTCACCGCGATGATCAGGAGCAGATGCTGCGTACCGCCGTTGAACACCAGCCCGATCTGCTGGTGATCGACCAGGCGGCGATTACCGGATCCGCGGAGAGACTGCTGCGCCTGATCCGCTCCACCGAATGGGGACGCGCCGTTTATATCGTGCTGATCGGCGATCATCTTGATGAGCCGGCACAGGCGCCGTTGTATGCAGCCGGCATCGATATGTACCTCGAAAGGGAAATGGCCGCTGAGTCTCTGGCAGACCGGCTGGCCCCGGCGCATCGGCTGGCCGAGCTTAAATCGCTCTGGCTCTCAGACCGGCGTGATCTGCGGCGCACGGCGAACCAGCTGGTGATCAGCCGCCGCAAGTTCGAGACCCTGTCCATGACCGATACGCTGACCGGCCTGCCCAATCGCCGCGCCGGAATGGCCGAGCTGGAGCGGGCGTGGGCGCAGTGGTCCCGCGGTGGCCCGGCGGTAGGGATCATTGCCCTCGATCTTGACCATTTCAAGCGCATCAACGACCACCATGGCCACGCCGCCGGCGACCGCCTGCTCGCCGAAGTCGCGAGCGTCTGGTCGGGCGTCATCCGTCAGGGCGAAACGCTCTGCCGCTCCGGGGGCGAGGAATTCCTGGTGATCACCACCGGTATCGACCTCGCCGCCATGAAGCGCATCGCCGTCCGCCTGCAACAGGCGACCCGCGATATCACTGTCCCATGGCGGGACTCGGTCATTGGCATCAGTGTCAGCATGGGCCTCGCCCACAGCAACGACGCCACTGATCAGGAAGCGCTCCTCAATCGCGCCGACAAGGCGCTGTATGCCGCCAAGGAAGGCGGTCGCAACCGCATCTGCTTTCGTGATAACGACACCTACCTGGCAGTTTGAGAGGCCGCCTTGGAACCGAAAGCCCAGACCAGTGAGCGGCTCAGTGAGGGATTGCGACTCAGTATGGAGATCGTCAACGATCTCCTGAGCGCGCGTCCCGACGAACTTGACGCCGCCATTCATGATGCACTGGGGCGGCTCGGCCGGTTTACCGACTCCGACCGCACCTACATCTTCCGCATTCGTGACGGTCACGCGCTGGATAATACCCATGAGTGGTGCGCGGCGGGCGTCGATCCGGTCATTCATATGCTCCAGGACCTGCCTGTCGACATTGCAGAGGACTGGTGGTCGGCTTTTGATGAACACGGCGTCGTGGAGATCCCCGACGTCGACGCCCTGCCCGATCGCCGTCCCGAAAAGGCCACGCTGCAGGCCCAAGGCATACGGTCACTGCTGGCCGTGCCCATGGTCATGAATGGCGAGGTGGCGGGGTTCATGGGCTACGACTCGGTGCATTCCCATCGCCATTTCCTGACCGGCGAGATTGATCTGATCCGCAATGTCGCCAATGTGGTCGCGTTCACCCTCGATAAACGCGACCTCGACCGGCAGGCGCGCCGCGCCCTGTACGACCCGGTCACCCAGATGCCCAACCGCCACAGCCTGCACATGACCATGGCGCGGACAACCGGACCGGGACGCGGCACCGACGCCCACCCGCCCTCTCACGCCGCCCTTATCTTCATTGATCTGAACCACTTCAAGGAGATCAATGACAGCCACGGGCATCCGGTGGGTGACCGCGTCCTGTCACGGCTCGGCGAGCGCATCAACAGCCTCCAGCGCCCTGATGATGCAGGCTACCGTTACGGCGGCGACGAGTTCGTCGTCATCGCCCGCGACCTCGACAGCGATGCGGACACGGCACGTGAGGAGGCCGGCATTATCGCCAACCGGCTGATTGAGGGCATCAGCCAGCCCATGACCGTGAGCAGCGGCCACCGGCAACTGACCTTTCGGGTCGGCGCCAGTGCCGGGATCGTCGTCACGCCCAGCGAGGACAGGGACTGGGATGCGCTCGTGCGCCGCGCCGATCGGGCCATGTACAAGGCCAAGGAGGCCGGTCAGGCCTACGGGTTCGGCTGACTCTCAACGGCTCTCCACCAGACTCCCATCACAGAACACCCGCAGGTGGCGATCCATCACGCGCAGCTCGATGTCATCGCCGAGTACCCCGCGCCAGTCGTCGAGCCGCGCCCGAAACCGGGTGCCGCCGCTGTCCAGCTCGAGGACCTGATCCAGCCCCTCGAACCAGACCCGCTCCACGCGGGCCCTCACGCGATGCCCTTCGCCACCGAGGTTGACATGCTCGGGGCGGAAGGCGATTTTCAGATCATCACTGCCCGCCATGGCCGGGGTCATCGGTACCTGCAGCTGACCACCCAGCACGCCCAGCGCATCGGCTTGCCTCACCGCGGGGAGGAAGTTCATCGCCGGTGAACCGATGAAGTAGCCGACATGCTCGGTGCGCGGATTATCAAACAGGGTCTGCGGATCGCCCTGCTGCACGATCTCGCCATGGTTCATCACAATGATGCTGCGCGCGAAGGTCAGCGCCTCGTTCTGGTCGTGGGTGACCAGGACCATGGTGATGTTGAAGGCCTGATTGACGGCCTTGAGCTTGCGGCGCAGCTCGAACTTAAGCTGCGGATCGATGACCGTGAGCGGCTCATCGAGCAGCAATGCACTGACATCGTCACGCACCAGTCCCCGCCCCAACGAGACGAGCTGCTTCTGATCGGCGGTGAGCGCCACCGCTGGGCGGTTGAGCACATGTTCCAGCCCCAGCAGCTCGGCCACATCGCCCACCCGCCGATCAATCTCCGCGCGTTGACGACGCCGGCAGACCAGTGGAAACGCCAGATTCTGGCGCACCGTCATGGACCGATAGATGACCGGCACCTGAAAGACCTGTGCGATGTTGCGGGCCGCTGTGCCGCGCGTGGTGACATCCTCGCCATCGAACAGCACCCGCCCGTGGCTGGGCTGGATCAGGCCGGAGATGATGTTGAGCATGGTGCTCTTGCCGCAGCCCGAGGGGCCAAGCAGCGCGTAGGTCTCGCCATTGCGCCAGGTCATATCGAGCGGTTTGAGCGCGTACTCCGGCGACGCCGCCGCCGGGTCGTAGGAATGCGCAAGGGATTCGAGGTGGATCTCCGCCATGGGTGTTACTGCCTTGAGTCCGCGCGCTGACCGGGGTGCGCGACATGCACGCGCCGGCCATTGCGATCGAATACGAATACCGTCGAGAGCCGCGGCCGGATGTGGATCTGGCTGCCCACCGGATGATTGACCACCGCCCGCTCGTGCAGCACCAGATGACAGCCGGCCATGTCCAGATGGGTGACGGTCTCCGAGCCGCTGACCTCGGTGAGCGTGACCACCGCCGGGCGGCCTTCGGGCGCGAGCGCCAGATCGCTGGCGCGCAGGCCCAGATAGTACTGTCCGGGGGACAGGCCCTGATCCCCCAGCAGCCCGAGGCGTTCGACGCCGAACAGGGTCTCGAGGGAGAACCAGCCCAGGCTTTCCACCTCCGCGGCGTCGCTATCCAGCGTCATTGATAGGATATTGACCGGTGGGTCGTTGACGACCCGCGCGGCGCCCACGCTCGCCGGCGCGTCAAAGACGGCGCGGGGCGGGCCCTCCTGGACGACCCGCCCCTCTTCCATGACCAGCAGCCGGGCGCTCATCTGCAGCGCCTCGGACGGCTCGGTACTGGCATAGATCACGATGGTCGAGCGTCGCCCCTCAAGCAGCTCGACCAGATCCTCACGCATCTGCTCGCGCAGCTTGTAGTCAAGGTTGACCAGCGGCTCGTCGAGCAACAGCACCGGGGCATCCTTGGTCAGCGCCCGGGCGATGGCGACCCGCTGCTGCTGCCCGCCGGACAGCGCACCCGGACGGCGGTCCGCCATGGCTGCAAGCCCCACCCGCTCGATGGTCTGCCAGGCCCGCTCACGCGCGGGCGCGGCGGCGACACCGGCACGACGCAGCGGGAACGCCACGTTGTCGAGCACCGAGAGATGCGGGTAGTTGATGAACTGCTGATAGACCATGGCCACCGGGCGGCGCCAGGGGGCCAGACCGTCCCAGCGCCTCCCGCCATGCTCGATGTGTCCCGCATCCAGCGTCTCGAGACCGGCAATGGCCCGTATCAGACTGGTCTTGCCGGCCCCCGTGCGCCCCAGCAGGGTGTAGAGCGCGCCCGGTTCAAGATGCAGCGAGATGTCATCCAGCCAGGTCTCGTCCCTGACGCTTAAGTTGATGTTCTGCAACGTCAATGCCGACATGGGACTACCTCACAGCACCGGCCAGGCCGCCCCGCGACAGGAAACGCTCGACCACGAAGGCCAAGAGGATCAGCGGAGCGACGGAGATGAGAGCGGACGCCGACAGCGACCACCACGGCGTGACCGACGAGTTGAGCGCGACGATCGCCACCGGCAGCAGCTGGGTGTCGGTGAACGTGAGCGTGAAGGCGAAAAAGAAGTCATTCCAGCCAAAGATCAGGCAGAACATACCGGCGACGATCAGCCCCGGTACGGAATTGGGCAGGATCACCCGATAGAACGTCGTCAGCGGCGTACAGCCGTCCAGCCATGCCATCTCATCGAGCTGGCGCGGCACGTTGTTGAAAAAATCCACCATCACCCAGACCGCGATGGGCAGCAGCAGCGCGATGTACACCAGAATCAGCCCGGCCAGCGTATCCAGCAGCCCCAGCTGGCGCAGCAGCAGAAAGAACGGAATCGCCAGGACGATCGGCGGCATGATCCGCTGCGAGATGAAAAAGAAGGTGATATCGGCATTGCGGATGAAGCCGGCCCGGAAGGTGAACCGCGACAGGCCGTAGGCGGCGAGCGTGCCGAGGACAATGCTGATCAATGACGCCGAACCGGTGACGATGATGCTGTTCAGATACGGTCCGCTGATATCCGTGCCGCCCGAGCCGCCAAACAGCGACTGCCAGCCCTGCAGGCTCGGCTTGTACTGCAGCCAGGGGATCCAGGTCGCGCCGCCGGTCACGCCGTTGGCGGTCTTGAACGAGGTCGTCACCGCCCAGAGAAACGGGAACAGGACAAAACACGACCACAACAGGATCGCGAGGTACTTGATCGCCAGATAGAGGGTTTTCATGTTCGATCCTTCACGAAGAGCCTCACGAGCACCTTGGCGATGATCGTCAGGCTGATGATCATGATCACCAGATAGGTCACTGACAGCGCCGACGCGTACCCCAGCTGAAAGTCGCGCAACCCGCGGATGTAGATGTAGTAGGTGGAGGTCTCGGTCGCGGTGCCCGGCCCGCCCGAGGTCATGACATACACCGACTCCATGATCTTCGAGGCCTCGATCAGCCGGATCAGGATGGCCGCGATGGAGATGCCCGCCATGGCCGGGAAGGTCACGGCAAAAAATGTCCGGATCGGGCCCGCACCATCGATCCTGGCCGCCAGATACGGCTCGCGCGGCAACGACACCAGACCCGCCAGCAGCAACAGGAACATGAACGGCGTCCACTGCCAGATCTCGACCATCATCACGCTGGCGAATGCCAGCGCCGGCTCGGACAGCCAGGGCACGCCCTGCAGCCCCAGCGCCTGGAGCAGGCCATTGAGTGGGCCGATGCTTTCATGGAACACGGTGCGCCAGATCACCGACATGACCACTGGCGTTGTCATCATCGGCACCAGAAACAGCACCCGGAAAAACCGCCGTGCCTTCAGATCGCCCCAGACCAGCAGGGCCAGGCCAAAACCGAGGACGTACTGGATCAGCACCGTCCCCACCGCCATGACCATCAGGCGTCCCAGCGCACCCCAGTAGCGCGCGTCCTCGAGCAGCCGGCCATAGTTGCCACCGGCGATCCAGTCCAGCTCGGGCTGGAAGACGTCCCAGCTGGAAAAACTGACCCGGATGGTGAACAGCAGCGGAAAGATGATGATCGCCACCAGCACCAGCAGACCGGGCAGGAGAAAAAGATGTTTCTGTCGGTACATGGGCCCCCGCTCCGCACGTCGAAACCGTCATCGACTCGGTCAGAAGGGGCGGCCCGACCGCGCCGGACCGCCCCCGGAATGACGAGCTAGCGCGCGTCCTCGATCTCGACCACGTTGGCGTAGGCCTCGCGGACACGGTCCTTGCCGATCCGATCGACAATCCGCGACCACTCCTCGGCAACCCCATCCAGCGCCGCCTGCGGCGTCGCCTGACCGGCGACCGCCTCGGCCACACCGGCCGCGAGTGAGGTCATGAACTGGCCGACACCCGGGACACGCAGGTCAAAGACCCGATTGTCGTAGCTGTCGATGCGCTCGAGCGTTTCCACATACTGCTCGGCCATGTCCCGATCCCAGCCCAGATCGTCCGCCCAGAAGTCGGCGTCGAAGTGATCGGTGCGGTAGGGATTGACGCCGAATCGCCCGATCTGCAGATCGTGACGGGTATTGGCCTCATTGGAGAAAAAGCACAGATAGTCGAACGCCATGTCCTTGTTCTCACTCGACTGCGCCACGGCGCTGGTCCAGCCCCAGGTAATGTAGGCCGCGCGGTTGGGTTCCTCGAAGGTGTCCCACTCGCCGGTCTCACGGTTCCACACCTCGCGGGCGCCCGGCAGCATCTGGGTGCGGACATCGTTACGGATGGGGCTGTCGGCCTGCTGCGCCTGGATGAGTGCGTCATCCCAGCTGTAGCTCATCAGCGTCTCGCCACCGCCGAACGAGAAGATCTCGTCACCCAGGCCAAAGTTGGTGCCGCCCGGGGGGAATGCGTCCTGCGCCTCGACAAACAGCTCAAGCCCGCGGACCCAGCCCGGGTTGTTGATGAGCGGTTCCATGGTCTCGAGATCAAAGAAGAACCCGCCGCCGACATCGGGATGCTTGGCGTACGGCGCCGCACGGCTGATGAACGCCGAGAACATCAGATCGTCACGCTTGACCACCTCGGCCGAGCCATAATTGGGATCGCCGTCGCCATCCCAGTCCCAGCCGGTGAACACGCGCGCGACTTCGTTGTACTCCTCCCAGGTCTCGGGCACGGCCAGCTCACGGCCGGTCTCCTCGAGGAACCGCGCCTGCATGTCCGGATCACTGAAGATATCCTCGCGATATTTCAGGTAATGGCGGTCACCATCCATGATGTACTGCTTCATCTCACCGCCCCACATCCCCACATCGCGGGTGGTGTCGGTGAGGCCCTGCATACCCGCGGTGGACTGATACTCCTCGGGCACATTGGCCAGATAGGGGTTGTAGTCACCCAGCCACAGCGAGGCGTAGAACAGCACGTCGTAGGCGTCCTGACCGGTCTGGAACGGGATCATGATGCGCTGGAACAGGTCCCCGAACGGCACATGCACCACTTCGACGTCGGCGCCGGTCAGCTCCGAGAACTGCTCGGCGTGGAGCTTGGTGGGCTCACCGATGACCGGAATCGCATGGGTGATCACGGTCAATTCGCGACCGCTGTAGTCCTTGGCATCAATGGACTCGTAGCTGCACATACCGGGGACGTCCTGCTCGATGCCGAACCGGGTGTAGTCCTCGGCCGACGCCATGCCGGCCGCAAGCCCCAGTGCCGACGCCGCGGTCAGGACCTTGGCTGAACGCAACAGTTTTTCACTGTGCATGATTCTCTCCTCTTTTCTCTCTTTTTTAGACTGCTCCGCGATCAGAGCATGACTTCGCCACCGTTGGGCGAGATGCAGGTGCCGTGGAAAAAGCTGCCGTCATCCGAGGCGAGCAGCAGCGCCGAGGGCGCGATCTCCTCGACCTCGCCGAACCGGCCGATCGGAATCGCCGCTTTCAGGCCGTCGAGGACTTCCTGCGCGAGCGGTGTCAGCAGGTCGGTGTGGGTGACCCCGGGGGCGACCGCATTGACCCGCACGCCGGTGTCGGCGCACTCCAGTGCCAGGGCCCGGGTGAACGTCATGTTCGCGCCCTTGGCCGAGCAGTAATGGGTCAGGGCCGGGGCGCCCTTGTAGGCAAGCTGCGAGGTCACGTTAATGATCCGCCCTTCGCCGCGGGGCTTCATGTCGCGATACACCGCCTGGGTCATGAAGTAGGTGCCCTTCACATGCACCGACCACATGCGGTCGAAGCTCGCCTCGCTGATGTCCTCAAACGGCTCGGTGATGTTGTGACCGGCGTTATTGACCAGGATGTCGATCTGGCCGAGCGCGTTCTTGGCATCGGCATAGAACGCCTGCACGTTGGCGGGCTGGCTGACATCACACTCGGCGGAGTAGACCCGACGCCCCATCGCCTCGATCTCGTGGGCGGTCTCGCTGGCGCGCTCCGCATCGTTGTAATGGCAGAACGCCACATCCGCGCCATGCTCGGCGAAAAGCGTGGCGATGCCCTTGCCGATGCCCCTTGAGCCACCGGTGATCAAGGCGCGCTTGCCCGCTAGTTTCTGTGCACTCATTGTCGATCTCCTCCTGTTTTTGTCGCGATCGACATCATCAATACAGGAGCCTGGGATGCAATTGCAAGTACCTGATTATAAACGTTTTTTGTGTCCACAAACTGAACACTCCAAAGCGACCGTCCAATCTCTGGACACTCCTGTGCGTTCCGGTCGCGATGACTTGATCGCCCCCGTAAAGCGGGGTAATTTCAAAGTCGTTACGTCAGAACCCCATGGCCTTTGCGTTCACTAAAAATCGGGGTCGGCGCGAGGAGGACAATATGGCTATCCAGTCGCGGGAGATCTCGAGGGCCCGGCAATCCCTCGAGCGGCGGGGGCGTGTCTCCACCGCGTCGCTGCCGCCGGATATCGCCGAGAGCTGGCAGCGTTGCGTTGACCTTGGACTCGATCCCCTGGGACCGGCCCGCCTGGCGGACCTTGATGCCGACGCACTGCGCGATGCCTGCGAATCCCACGACGACCTCATCCGCTTTGCGCGGCCCGAGATCGAGCTGCTCTACGACCAGATCGCCGGGTCCAACTTCATGATCGCGCTGGGCAGCTCGGATGGTCTGATTCTGCAGACACTGGTGGACCATCAGTTCGCCGACAACGCCGCCGCCCATACGGTGGTGCCCGGATCAGACTGGACCGAGGTGGTGCGCGGCACCAACGCCCTCGGTATCGCGCTCAAGACCGGCCGGCCCGCGCACGTCTATGGGGAGGAACACTACCTGCGTGCCAACGCCGGGGTCTCGTGCATCTGCACGCCGATCTTTGACGGGCGCGGCGCCATTGCCGGGCTGCTTGACGCCTCCACCACGGCCGCCCACCGCCAGGAGCACACCGCCGCGCTGCTGCAGATGTCCGCCGGCAATATTGAAAACTGCCTGATCCGCTCGCGTTGCGAGGATCAACTGATCCTGCTGTTCCACCCCCGCCCGGAATATCTGGACACCCTGAGCGTCGGGGTACTGGTGCTGGACCGGGACTACCGCATCGTCGCGTTCAATCGCCGCGGCGGTATTTTTCTGGCCGGGCTGAGCGATCTGATCGGCCGCTCATTTTCAGCGGTCTTCGAGGAACCCCTCGAGAGTCTGGCGAGCCGCCTGGGCCGGGGCGAGACAGTGCGGGTGCGCGACCGCTTCGGCTCCGCTGCCTCGATGCGCTGCCTGTCAAACCGCGCCAGTTTCGCCCTGTCCGCCCGGGCGGTCCCCGTGGCGACCCGGCCTGTCACCGATGACGGCGCCGCGCAGGCGGCGACCCCCGCACTGATCCTCGAGGACCCGGTCCTCGCCGAGCGCCTCACGGGATTGCCCCAGGCCGCTCACCGTGGCCTCTGCATCAGCATTGACGGCGAGACCGGCACCGGCAAGACCGCCCTCGCCGGCTTCATCCACGCCAGCGCCGGCCGTCAGGGCGCCTGGCACTGCCTACGCCCCGGCGACTCGCCCGAGGCGATCACCCCCGCGATGCTCGAAGGCGGCACCCTGTGCATCGACGCCCCCGGCGAATTCGATCCCACCACCCAGGCGGCCCTGCTGCGACTGGTCGAGCGGCTGCAGGACAACGATGTGCTGCTCATCAGTACTGGACTGGAGGGCCCCGCCCAGGAAGCCAGCCAGGGACGACTGCGCACCGATCTGGCCTATCGACTGGCCGGCTTTCGCGTCGCCGTGCCGCCACTGCGCGAGCGCGATGACCTGGATGAACTGATCGAACACTGCCTGGCGGAGATCCAGCCCGATCTGCGCCTTACTGCCGCCGCCCTTAAAGCGCTGCAGGGGCATCACTGGCCGGGCAACCTCCATGAACTCAGATCCCAGCTGCAGCATGCCAGCGTGCGGACGGCCGGCTTTGAACTGGGGATTGAAGACTTCCCCGATCTTGCGACCGCGGTGGACCCGCCGATCACCGCCGGCCGGATCGCCGAGGCGTTGATGCAGCTCACCGACAATGGCTTGAAGTGGCGAGACGTCCACGGTCAGACCATCGCCCTGATGGTCGAACAGTGCGAGGGCAACGTCGCGGATGCGGCCCGGCGTCTGGGCCTGTCCCGCACCACCGTCTACAAATACCTGCAATAGCCACCGGAGTGCGCCTGAATGCCCGCCCCCCATCATCTGACCGCCACGCCGGATACCGTCGCCTGGGGTTATCTGGACGCCGCCCGCCGCGCCGTTCTGCAGGTCCAGTCGGGCGACGAGGTCGTCATCGACACCCTCTCGGGTGAGCCCGAAAACCTGCCCGCCGACCCGGCGCGCGTCCTGCCCGATCACCGCGCGGTGCTCGAGGCGCAGCGCAAGGAGCGGGGTGAGGGCGTGCATCACCTCACCGGCCCGATCCACGTCGACGGCGCGCGACCCGGGGATTGCCTGCAGATCGACATCCTCGCGGCCACCCCCCGCCAGGACTGGGGCTTCTGCGAGATCCTGCCCCTCAAGGGGATCCTGCCGGCCGAGTTCACCGACTATCAGCAGATACTGATCGACATCGACCGCGTTCGGAATCAGGCCACCCTGCCGTGGGGACAGTCCATCGCGCTCGACCCGTTCTTTGGCATCATGGCCGTCGCGCCACCGCCGGAGTGGGGGCGCCTCGCCTCCCCCGTGCCCTGGGCCTTTGGCGGCAACATCGATAACCGGGCCCTGGTCCCGGGGACGACGCTCTATCTGCCGGTATTCAACGACGGCGCGCTGTTCAGCGTCGGCGATGGGCATGGCCGCCAGGGCGATGGCGAGGTCTGCATCGATGCGCTGGAGACCGCACTGCAGGGACGCTTCCGCCTGACGGTCCGCCGCGACATCCCTGAATCTGCGCCCTTCGCAGAGACCCCCAGCCATTGGATCAGCATGGGCCTGCATCCCAGCCTCGATCAGGCGGCGGAGCAGGCGGTCCGGCAGATGGTGCAGCTACTGACCACACGAACCGGGCTCGATCGCAGTCAGGCCTTCATGATGACCAGCATGCTAGGCGACCTACGCATCACCCAGGTGGTCGACGGCAATAAAGGCGTCCACATGCTCTATCCAAAAGATGCCACGCAGGCCCCCTGAAGCGCTGCGACACGATCCGCCAGTCGGTTGACGAAACCATGCAGCGCATCCCGATAGCCGGTCCGGCCGGAGGGCTTGTTGGGGTCCGAGGTGATCACCACGGTCATGGCGAGCTCGGGAATCACATAGAGCATCTGCCCGCCATAGCCCCAGCCGTAGTAACCGGGATGGCCGGCGAACGAGCGGATGAACCAGCCGTAGCCGTACCCATCGTTGGTCCAGCGTGAGCGACCGCGCACCTGCCAGCTTGCCCTCACCCAGCCCTCGGGGAGCAGCCGCTCGCCGTCGGCGGTGATGCCACCGCGCCGATAGAGCTCCCCCAGTGACAGCAGCGCCGCCGGCCGCATGGCCACCTGATTACCACCCAGTGCGACGCCCTGCGGGTCGGTGATCCAGTCGGTCACCTGGACACCCGCCGGGGCGAGCCAGCGGTTGGCGAGCGCGTACGCCGAGGCACCGGTCCGCCGCTGGAGAATGGCCGACAACAGATGAGTGTTGCCGGTGGAGTAGCGCATCTCGCCGCCTGGCTCGCCTTTCATGGGCTGGTCGAGGACGGCCTTCACCCAGTGGTCACTGGCCACCCAGGCCCCATAATGCTCGCCGGAGGTGCGCTCCAGCCCCGCCTGCATGGACAACAGATGTTCAAGCGTGAGGTGGCGGAGGGGCTCGGGCGCCTGGGGCGGCATCGCCTCCGGCAACGCGTCGGCGACCCGTTCGTCCACGCCGCGGATCACGCCCTGCTGGATCGCCGCGCCGACCACCGCCGCCATCAGCGTCTTGGACGCCGACTTGACATTGGTGGCCACCTGCGGCGACGCCCCATGAAAACCTCGGCCAACCACCGGCTCACCCGCCACCGCCACATGCAGCGTGCGTAGCGTCTTGAACCGGTCAGCCGACGCCGCCAGCGCGCTCAGTCCGCTGTCATCGATGCGACAGTCGGCAGCGCCGATGGCCGGGATGAGCAGCACCGCCACGAGCAGTGCCAGCAGATTGCGACGGCGTTGTAACCCCATCGCCCGACGATAGCAGACAACGCGGCTGGAACGCGGCTCAACTTCTGCGCCACCGCACTGTCTCAGCCGCAGATACCTTAACGCGCGACCACACCGGGGACTCGGCATGATCACTCTTCTCGACGGCGGTATGGGACAGGAACTGCGCAAGCGCAGTCAGAAGCGGGCCT
This sequence comes from Spiribacter aquaticus, assembly GCF_007625215.1. Taxonomy (NCBI): domain Bacteria; kingdom Pseudomonadati; phylum Pseudomonadota; class Gammaproteobacteria; order Chromatiales; family Ectothiorhodospiraceae; genus Spiribacter; species Spiribacter aquaticus. Next base: position 193,581 of record NZ_VMKP01000002.1, read on the forward strand.
CGGCACTGTGGTCGGCCCAGGTCATGATGGATGAGCCCGCGCTTGTCACCGCCGCCCACCGCGATTACATCGATGCCGGGGCGGACATCATCATCACCAATAACTATGCCGCAACGCCCCTGCGTCTTGCCCGGGACGGTGACTCGGCCTGGTTCGAGCCCCTGCATGAATCCGCCCTTGACGCAGCGCATCGGGCGCGGCGTGACAGTGGTCGGGCGGTGCGCATCGCCGGCTGCCTGCCGCCCCTCGTGGCGAGCTACCATGCGGACGTCGTCCCGGATGACGCCACCTGCCGGCGCGATTATGAGCGCCTCGCCGCGACCCAGGCGCAGGGCGTGGACCTTTTCATCGCCGAGACCATGACACTGACCCGCGAGGCGGTAGCGGCCACGCGCGCCGCCAGGGCGCACGGCCATGCCGTCTGGGTCGCCTTTACAGTGGATGACGCGGACGGCGGCAGGCTTCGATCCGGTGAGCGACTGGCCGACGCCGCGCAGGCGGTGGTCGCCGAGGGGGCGGAAGCCGTTCTGGTCAATTGCTCGGCACCCGAGGCACTGACGCGGGCCATGGCCGACCTCGCCGGTCACGATGTGCCGTTTGGCGGTTATGCCAATGGCTTTGAGGCGGCCGCCGAGCTCAGGCCCGGCGGCACGGTTGAGTCATTGGCCGCCCGCGAGGGCCTGACACCCGAGGCCTACGCCCGGCATGTCCAGCAGTGGATTGACGCGGGCGCCACGCTGGTGGGCGGATGCTGCGAGATCGGCCCGGCCCATATCCAGCAGATCGATGCCCTGCGCCGGGGATTCCAGACCCCGGATGACTGATCACGCGTGGCTCATCGATTTTACGCTTCGCGCACGGGCTCCAGCGTTCCATGAGCGACGTTATAGACAAATCCACTAATGGCCTCGCCATTGGGCAGATAGGGGACGGCCTTCAACCGGCGGATCGACTGGCGGACATCGGCATAGGGGTCGTCGAACGCATCGAGCGCGAACGCCGGCCGATGGCCCGTCTCCTTTTCGACATCGGCTTTGACCGCATCATCCTTGAAGGTCAGCATGCCGCAGTCGGTGTGGTGGATCAGGACGATTTCCGTGGTCCCCAGCAGGCGCTGCGAAATAAGCAACGAGCGCACCACATCGTCGGTGACGACGCCGCCGGCATTACGGATGACGTGTGCCTCGCCGAGGCCAAGGCCCAACAGGCGATAGACATCCAGCCGGGCATCCATGCAGGCCACCACGGCGACCTGACGCGCGGGGGGCATGGGCAGGCCGCCCTGCGTGAACTGGCTGGCGTACTGCCGGTTAGCTTCAATAAACTCGTCGGCTCGACTCATGGTGATCTGCTCCTGCGATAGTTCGGAGCTGGAGCGTATCAGCCAGCCTGTCAGGCCAGTAATACCGAGTATTCATGGGCTTATTCCAGACTCATCTAAGGAGATGGATCATGCAGAACCTTCGCATCGATCTGGTTTCTGACATCGCCTGCCCCTGGTGTGCGATTGGCTACCGACGCCTTGAGCAGGCGCTGGAGACGCTCGCCGGCGAGATCGAAGTCGAGCTCGCATGGCAGCCGTTCGAGCTGAATCCGGACATGCCACCCGAGGGCGAGCCGATACTCGAGCATCTATGCAATAAATACGGCCAGGATGCCGAGCGTGTTGAGCGCACCCAGGGGGAAATGATCAAGCTCGCCAGCGACCTGGGGCTGAATTTCGATGGTGCGAGGGCGCGTCGTGCGCACAATACGTTTGATGCCCACCGCGTGCTCGCCTGGGCCGCCGAACAGGGCCGCGAAACCGCGCTGCAGCAGGCGCTGTTCGATGCCTACTTCGGTGAGGCGAAGCGTCCATCAGATCCGATGGTCCTGCGCGAGGCGGCCCAGCAGGTTGGCCTGGACGGTGAAGCGGCCGAGGCGGTCGCCCGATCCGATCGCTATGCGGAGACCGTCCGGGCGGCCGAGCAACGATTCATGCAGGCGGGCGTCAGTGCCGTGCCGGGTTTCGTGATCGACGGACGCTATCTGATCTCGGGCGCTCAGCCCGCCAGCAGCCTCGTCGATGCAATCCGACAGATTGCCGATGAGACCCGCGATCGTGCACCCGAGCACGCCTGATATCGATCAGGGTCAGGCGATTTTTTTACTGGGCCGCACCCGGTAGCGACTCGACCGGCAGATGACAATGCACCACCCGACCCGGTGACGGTTCACGGGCCGGGGGCGGCGTTTCAGCGCAGTGCGGCATCACATAGGGACACCGGGCGGCAAACGGACAGCCCGACGGCCGTGCCTCCGCACCGGGATTCTCGCGTTGCGGCTGGGTGACCGGCGGGCCATCACCCACCCCGGGAATCGCGGCCAGCAGCTGGTCGGTGTACGGATGACGCGGGCCCTCGAACACCCCTTCCACGGGTCCCGACTCCATGATGCGACCGAGGTAGAGCACCGCAATGCGATCGGCGATATAGCGCACCACCGCCAGGTCATGGGAGATGAATAGATAGGCCGTGCCACGGCGCTGCTGCAGGTCGATCAACAGATCAAGGACTGCCGACTGAACCGAAACATCCAGCGCCGAAGTGGGCTCATCGAGGATGATCGCTCGCGGGTCACCGGCGAAGGCGCGGGCGATCGCGACCCGCTGGCGCTGCCCGCCGGACAACTGCCCGGGGCGACGGTCGGCCGTATCGACTTCCAGCGCAACCTGACGCAATCGGTCGGGCACTGCCGCCCGTGCCTCGGCCCGACTCAGTCCACCCAGCCCCCGTATAGCCCGGGCAAGCGCAGGGCCGATGCGGTGACTCGCATTCAGGGTGTTCTCGGGGGACTGGAACACCATCTGCAGCGCGCGACGCGCGTTAAGGCCGCGTTGGCGCTGCTGTCGCGACAGCGGATGCCCTTCAAGCAGCGCTTTACCCGCCACCGGCTCGGTCAGTCCCGTCAGCCCCCTTGCCAGCGTGCTTTTGCCACTCCCTGATTCACCCACCAACGCCACCGTCTCCCCCTCGCGCACATCGAGGCTGACCCGGTCGAGGATACGAATGCCGCCGTATTCCATCACCAGGTCTTCACAGGCCAGAACGGGCCCGCCAATGGATCGCCTGATGGGCTCGGCGGGCGGCCGGTTACCGCCCGGTGGCGCGGTTTCCTCCGGGAAAAGACAGCGGCTGCGATGCGTTTGATCAAGCCTGCGCAGCGGAATCGCCTGATGCCGACAGGCATCGCGGGCGATCGGGCAGCGGGGCGCGAAGGCACAACCCATGGGTCGATCATCCAGAGCCGGCGGATTACCCGGGATCCACGCCAACCGCCCGGATTGCCAATGCGCCTCACCCCTCGGGATACAGTCCATCAGCGATGCGGTGTACGGATGTCGCGGTTGCTCGAACAACTGCCTGACCGGTGCCGACTCAACGATTTCACCGGCATACATTACGGCCACTCGATCGCACACCGAACGAACGACGGCCAGGTCATGGCTGATCAGCAGCATGGCCAGTCCCAGTTCCGCGCGCAGCGTCTCGAACAGCGCGAGAACCTCCGCCTGGATACTGGCATCAAGCGCCGTTGTCGGCTCATCGAGCACCAGCAGGTCCAGCGAACCCGCCAGAGCCATCGCAATCACCACCCGCTGCTGCATGCCACCGGAGATCTGATGGGGATAGGCATCGAGTAGCTGTGTCGGCTCGGCGATGCGCACCTGCTCGAGCAGGCGAACGCTCGCGCGCCGTGCCTCTTTGACGGATTGTCCCTGCTGGTACTCAAAAATCTCAGTCAACTGGCGGCCGATCGTCAATGCAGGATTGAGTGCGGTTGCCGGGTTCTGGTAGACCACCGCGACCTGGTTGCCGCGTCGATCCTGCAGAGCCGCCGGGGTCAGCTCGGCGAGATCCTCGCCCGCAAGGCGGACACGGCCCCTTGGTATCCGGGCGTTTTCCGGCAGATACCCGAGCGCTGCCATGGCGAGGGTCGATTTACCGCACCCGGACTCCCCGACCAGACCGACCGTCTCGCCGGGCCCGATGACCAGATCCACGCCGCTGACCGCCTCAAGCCACTGCCCCTTGCGACGGAACGACACACACAGATCTTCAAAGGCAAGCAGAGGTGTGCTCATTGCGTTTCGAGATCCCGCAGGCCATCAGAGATCAGGGAAAACCCGATGACGACAAAGGCAATCGCCATTGCCGGCGCCAAAACCGCCCAGGGTGCCGTCGTGAGCAGGGATCGGCTACTCGCGACCATCAATCCCCAATCCGGCGCGGGCGGCTGGACGCCCAGCCCCAGAAACCCGAGCGTCGCCGAGGTGAAAACCGCATAGCCAAGACGAATGGTTCCCTCCACCATCAGGGGACCACGGATATTGGGGGCGACCTCGACCATCAGCACCCGAAAATAACCCTCGCCGCGAAGCCTTGCGGCCTCGACATACTCCTTGCGGACCTCAGTCAGTGCGGCGGCCCGGGCGGTCCGGGCGATGAGCGGTGCGAAGACCAGTCCGATCACCAGGATGACATTCAGCGTTGAGCTACCCAGCGCTGTCAGCGCCAGCAACGCGAGCACCACGATCGGGAACGCCATGACCGCATCCAGAAGGCGCATGATGAGCTCATCAAGCCAGCGGCCATTGTAGGCGGAGATCAGTCCCAACAGCGTCCCAATGACAAGCCCCAGCAGGGTCGATGCCGGTGCGATCGCAAGCACATAACGGCCACCGTAGATAACGCGGCTGAGGATATCCCGCCCATACTCATCCGTACCCAACCAGTGCGCCAGGGACGGCGGCGCCGTGGTTGGCCCGATGCCCATCGCGGTCGGCGCATGAGGGGCCACCCAGGGCGCCAGTGCCGCGGTGACGACCCAGAGCCCCACCATGACGAGCCCCACGGTGAGCCCCGGCGAGCGGCGCCAGAGACTACTCAGCGACGGCATCGCGCACCCGCGGGTTGAGCAGGCCATAGACCAGATCAGCGGTCAGGTTGGCAAGGGAAAACACCAGCGTGACCAGCAGCGTGCAGCCTGCGAGTAGCGGCACGTCCTTGTTGGAGGCCGCGTTGTGGAGCAGGCTCCCGATGCCCGGGTAACGAAAGAGGCTCTCGACAACAACCAGTCCACCCACCAGCCAGCCGAGCTGCGCGCCGATCACGGTCACCGTCGGCAGGAGCGCGTTGCGAAGGACATGACGTCGAAGCACGATCCGCTCGGGCAGACCCTTCAGCCGTGCCGTGCGCGTGTAGTCCGCCTCGAGCGCGGCGATCATGCCGGCCCGGGTCATTCGAAAGAGATAGGCAAACAGCAGCAGCACCAGACACATCGCCGGTAGCACTAGGCCATGGAGCATCGCCCAGAACCCGGCACCGGAGCCTGTCACGGCCTGCACCGGGAACCACGGAAGAGCAATACCAAAGGCCACGATGAGCACAACGCCGGTGACGAACTCCGGCATGGCCCCCAGCGCCAGACCCATAATGGAAGCCACCCGATCGAGCGCCCCACCGGGACGACGCCCGGCCGCAACCCCAACGCCAATGGCCAGCGGGATCAGGATGCCGATCGCCAGGGCGGCGAGCACCAGCGAGCGGCCGAGCCGCTCCAACGCGAGCGGCAGCACCGGCGTATTCAACGACAGCGACTCACCCCAGTCGCCCTGCAGCACGCCCCCTATCCACTGGAGATACCGCACGACGATGGGTTGATTCAGTCCCAACTCCTCATTCAGCGCCTCAACGGCGCTCTCCTGGGCGAAGGGACCCAGAATGATCCGGCCGACGTCGCCCGGCAGCACGGTCGTCATCGTGAAGATGAGCACCGATGCAACGAGCAGCGTCAGGCCAAGCAGCATCAGCCGCCGGGCGGTATAGCGCAGCATGGACGCGTTCAGGTCACCCAGGTGCGAGTCAGATCAAGGAAGTTCGACATATTACCGGGCAGATTCATCACCCGCTTATTGACCGGTCGGAAGCCGTCCTTGAAATAACCGATCACCGCCGGGACCTCCTCCTGCAGGATTGCCGCGAGTGAGTCGGCGATCTCGGCACGCGCCGCCGGATCCGGCTCGCGCTCGAAATCATCGAGCAGCGCGTCGAAACGGGCATTCGTCCACTTCGGTGCATTCCAATCAGCGCCGCCGCGGAATGCCGCATTGAGGATCTGCCCCGGCGTCGCCCGACTCGCCCAGTCCGTCACACCAAACGTCACCTCGGTCCAATGATCGTAATAGACGTTCAACGGCTCGATCTTCAGATCAACCTGAATACCGACCTGACTCAACATCTGCTGGAGCATCTCGGCGTACTGCGGGAGCTCGGCAAGACGACCGACGTGGAGATCGATCGGGAAGCCATCGGGATAGCCCGCCTCGGCGAGTAGCGCCCTCGCCCGTTCGAGGTCTTTCTGACGCTGATCCAGCTCCACACCGACTGGATAGATCGGCGCGAGCGGGTGGTCATTGCCGATCGCCGCATTGCTACCCAGCAGCACCTCCATCGCCCTCGGTCGATCAACCGCCAGGGCGACGGCCTGCCGGACCCGCACGTCATCAAAAGGTTTCTGATCCGTGCGCATGGTGACCTGCGCGTGCGTCGCGGTGGGCTGGGTGACCATGCGCACGTTGTCGGCCTCGAAAAGGGGCCGGATATCGATATAGCCCGCCGAGAGCATGGCATCCGCCTCGCCGCCCTGCATGGCGAGCACCTGCGGCTGTGAGCCGTCGTAGAAGTCCATCTCGACGCGGTCCAGGTAAGGCAGCGGATCGTTCCAGTAACGCGGATTGCGCTCGAGGCTGGCGCCCTCCTGCGGGCGATAATCGGTCAGCCGGAAGGGGCCCGTGCCAATCGGATTATTCGCAAAGTCGCCGTCGTAATCGGCCGGCAGGATCACTGCGTTGTACACGTGTGTGTAGTACGGGAAGGCGCCCACTGGACGATCCAGGGCAAAGCGCACCCCATAGCGTCCATCCGCGGTGACGTTCTCGGGCTTGAGGAAGTCGAGCTGTGCCGCACCGGAGGAGCCACTGTCAGGCTGGACCATGCGCCGGAAGCTGGCCACGACATCCGCGCTCGTCATCTCCTGGCCGTTATGAAACTCAACGCCTTCCCGAAGCTTGAAGTGCCAGATCCGGGCGTTGTCCTGCGATGACCAGTCGGTCGCGAGCACCGGGCGAAGGCTGAGGTCATCCTCCGCCCAGACCAGATACTCCGCGACCTGCTGGACGATGGCGATGACACCGCCACCACTCATGGTCACCGGCTCGAGATTCTCGGCGAGCGGCAGCGCCATGCGGAGTGTTCCCCCGCGAGTCGGGTTCTGTGCATGACCAAGCATCGGCCACGTCCCGGTCGCGGTCACCGCACCGGCAACCCCCAATCCATGCATGAGTCGCCGACGGCGACGATCGATCAAATCCATGGCATCGTCTCTTCTGAAATTTTAACGGTTATTGTGCGCGAGATAGCGATCCAGTGCATCCGCGAAGCGTTTACGATCGGCCGCCGTCAGGCCCGACGGGCCCCCGGTGTGGATGCCGCTGCCGCGCAGCGTTTCCATGAAATCACGCATCTGCAGCCGGGCGCGGATATTCTCGCGCGTCTGCGCCTCGCCTCGGGGCGTCAGGACCAACGCATCCCGATCGATGACCTCTGCAGCCAGTGGGACATCACTCGTCACCACTAGATCCCCGGCACCTACCCGACGGACGATTTCGTCATCGGCCACATCAAAGCCTGAAGCGACCTGTACGGTGTCGATAAGGGGCGACGGGGGCACGGGGATCGGTTGGTTGGCGATCAGGGTGAGCCGCACGCCGGTTCGCTGCGCCGCCCGAAACAGGATTTCCCGAACGGCGACCGGACAGGCATCGGCATCAACCCAGAGACGCATTCAGGCAGCGACCAACGTTGCGACCAGCGTCTCGAGATCATCGGCGGCAAAGTCGGGTCGAGGGAGATCCGCGAGCCGGATTTCGGCGTTGCCCGCGCGCTTGATAAACGCGGCCTGACAGCCCGCCGCCTGGGCACCGATGGTATCCCAGCCGTGGCAGGCCACCAGCAATAGATCCCGCAGCGGCACCCCCAGTGCCGATGCCACCTGGCGGTAGCAGGCCGGCGCGGGCTTGAACTGGCCCACTGGATGGACGCTGTAATGCGCCTCAAAGTACTCGGCGATCCCCGCCCGCTCGAGCGGTGTCGGGGATGCGGACGGCGGCGAGTTGGTCAGCGTCACCAGCCGGTAACCGCTGGCCCGCAGACGCTCGAGTGCCGGGACGACATCTGCATGGGCCGGCATGGAGCGGATCAACTCGCCCAGTGCCTGTTCATCCGTGGCTGTAAGCCGAGCGCCCATCACCTCGGCGCGCATGCGCAGCGTCGCGATGGCCAGCTCGCTGAATGGCACATAGCGCCCGGCGAGCGTGACGGTCTGGGAGTAGAGAATCAGCTCGGCAAACCAGTCCCGCATGGCGCGGCGGTCACCCAGGCAACGCTCGAACAGCGGTTCGAGCGTTGTCAGGTCGAGCAGTGTCTCATTGACGTCGAAAACGATGATCGGCTTCATGACGAGCACGTTATCACTCAACAACCGCCACCGGTCGGACACTGTTGATGGTCCCGCTCGTACTGGATGGTGGTGTGCTGAATATTGAAGTCCTCGGCCAGCATGGCTGAAGCCTCGCTGATGAGGCTGTCGTCGCCCTCGGGATCGGGTTTGACGAGATGGACGGTCAGCGCGTTCTCGGTCGTGCTCAGCGCCCAGATGTGCAAATGATGGGCGGAGCTCACACCGGGCAGCGCCTCAAGACGGGCCCGCACCGCGGCTGGATCAATGCCCCGGGGCACGGCGTCGGTGGCGAGCGCCAGCGAATCCTTGAGCAGCTGCCAGGTGCCGATGAAGATCACCGCCGCAATGACGAGGCTCACCACAGGGTCGATCCAGGCGAGCCCGGTCAGCACCAGCATCGTGCCCGAGACCACGACACCAACCGATACCGCCGTATCGGCGGCCATGTGCAGAAACGCCCCACGGATATTGATGTCGCCCCGCTGGCCCTTGAGGAACAGCAGCATGGTGATCGCGTTGATCACCACCCCGATCGCCGCCACGCCGATCACGGTGAGACCGGCGACATCAGCCGGATCAGCCAGCCTTCGGACGGCCTCCCAGGTGATCCCGCCGACCGCGGCGATGAGGATCAGCGCATTGAACAGCGCCGCCAGAATCGTGGTCTTTTTCAGGCCATAGGTCCGGGCGTCGGTGGCGGCCCTGCCCGCCATCCAGCTGGCCGCCCAGGCCATGATGAGCCCCAGGACATCACTGAGGTTATGACCGGCATCGGCGATGAGCGCGAGCGACCCCGCCATCACGCCGTAAACCGCCTCAATCACCACGAACAGCGTATTGAGCACCACGGCGATGGCGAATGAGCGGTTATGGGCAGCGAAATGCGCGCTATGGTCGTGGCTATGATCGTGTGTCATCGACTGGACAGGGTAACGTTGCCACCCGAAGCCCGTCGCCCACCGCCTCCAGTATTCCCGCATCGAGCAGCGCCGCCAGTGGTCCCTGTAGCCGATCGCGTGCGTTCTCCGTCAGCCGCGTGAATCCGATGGCGTGGATGCCCGCATTCATCGCGGTCTCAGCATCGTTGGTGTTGCCGTCGAGTACCGCGCGGAAGAGCGCGAGCATGAGCTCCTCATCACTGACGGCTTCCAGCCGCCGGGTTTTCTCCGGCGCCTCACGCCAGTCGCGATAGGGCGGCTTGAGAAACTGCGCGGGACGGGCGACGAACCCGCCCCGCTGGCTTAGATCGGGGGTTGCCGACAGGGCCTGGAGGCGTGCCTCGATCCGCTCGCGGATGCGCGAGCCGAGCCGCCCCACGTCGGCGGCCGCCAGCAGGCGGTCGGCCAGGGTATCGAAATGCACCGGCCCCTCGGCGTCGACAATCCCTTCAATTGCCGCGTCAAGGGGCGCGTCCGGAATGGCGTGAAAGTCGTCATACCCCGCCAGTGCCAGCCGGGTCAGGTCGATCGCCTGATAGGCGCGTATCGGATGAAGATCGGCTGTCCACCGGGTTGGCGGATCAAGCCGGCCGGGGCACAGCTGCGCCGCAGCGGCCTCCGGGTCGGGTCGTCTCAGGAGCTGCTCATGCAGGCATACCGCTGCCTCAAAGCCGCCGAGGTCGTCGGTCATTCCCGCTCTCCGATCAACTGGAGTTCGACACCCAGGGATTCCACCAGCCGGTCGAGCAGCGCATCCTGCAGGATGGTGCGCGGCCCCAGGGCCAGGCAGGCGTCATCGATGGCGAACACCGCCTCGGTACGGAGGGCCTCATCGACGCGCGCGGCGAAAGCGCCCGCCAGATGGTGGATCACGCCGAGGATCGCCGCGGGGTATTCGGCGGCCGGACGATCGGCGAGGGCCTCCTCGAGGACCTCACCCGCTGCATTGACATCCGTCACCAGCACCGCGGTGAACGGGTTGTCGGGGACATGGGCGTCAACAATTGCCGCATCAAGCGCCCGATCACCCCGCCCCATGACGGCGGCCAGATAAACGAGTGCGGCGAACAGATCGCGGACCGGTTCGGCGGATGGGACGATGCCATGTGCCCCGAGCACAGCCTCGCCAGCCGCCGCCGCGGTGTCAGTATCCACGGCAATGCGCTCCCGGGCCTGGCGGGCCTGCTGCCAGCGCCCGACGGCCCATTGCAGGGCACTGGCCAGCAACCGCACGCTCCACCCCGCGAGCCGGAAGAGCGCCCCGGTCAGACGCGCCAACCCCATCAGCGCCAGATAGATTGCATTGGCGGCCGCCGCTTTCTGACCCCGGAACTGCACGCCGGCGAACTTTGCCGACGAGGCGCCCGGGCGCAGCCAGTTGATGGTGCCGAGCCCCACCTTGCTCGAAACGCTCACGCCGCTTTTTGATAGATTGACCTTGGCGATATCGGGTCCGTAGCGACCCCGGAGCACGAACCGGCCGTTCTGCATGGCGACCTGGGTGTTCTTCGCCAACCGGGTGGAGACACGAAAGCCATGGCTGGTGTTGCCGGTCAGGTTGATTCCGGCGGCCTTGACATGGGCGCGCAGCGCCACCCCACCGGTGCGGCTCGCCCGCAGGTAGCGGCCTGAGTAGTCAATGCGCTTCTGCCGCCCATCGCGGTCCTGTTCACCGACCTTGAAGGTTGTCATGACGATCGCGCCGATGGTGTGTCGGTGTCCTCCAATGCCGGCAGGTTGAATAGCAGCGAAACCAGATCGCGGTTGACATAGTAGTTCTCGCGACCGAGCTTTTGTTTGGCGAGGATGCCATCCTCGGCCAGCGCGTCGAGATATCGTGTCGCCGTCGCCCGGGAGACCCCCAAGTCGCGCTCCAGAAAAGCAACCTTGGTGTAGGGGTGCCGAAAAATATTGTTGATCAGATCCTGACTGTAGAAACGATGACGGTCACGGATGATGTGCTTATGGGTATGCAATAGCCGACCGATCATCTCCACAAGCCATGTCGTGTGCCTTGCCGTAAGCGCGACACCCTCGAGCAAGCCCTCACGGACCAGTGCGAGGACATTGATGATCCGACCGGTCTCTTCGTGGAGATAGCGCTCAAGTCGTGACATCAGGTCAGGGACTCGCTCGGGCGATGGTGGGTGATAGACGACCTCACCGGTCCGCTCGTTTTCCAGCACCGTCCCGGGCGTTCTCCGAAATCCGGCGCTATTCCCCTCAAGAACGGCTTGAACCTCGCAGACAACATTGGTCGTAAGCAGCCCTGTCCGGCGTACGGCCTGCAGACCGACCTGCAATCCATCAGCATAACGCGCCACTTCTTTACTCGCCGGGTCGGCCTGGGTCGGCTGGACCTGATAGCGATAGAGGGCATCCTGCGTAGTGATGATGTTCTCTATCTCAGAGCTGCTTTGCGCCTCCTGCAGGGAAAGCGTCGACAGGAGGAGGCCCTCGTTGGGTATCGTTTTAGCGACGCCCTTCAGCTCCGCCAAATGCCGATGGGCCGAGACAAGTGCCTGCATGACGGGAAGTGTCTCGAGCGGCCCTCGCGGTGGAAAGTAGTCGTCAATCGACGATGCCATGACCGGCTCCTGTCACGCGCCTGAAGTTCTCAAAAACCGCGATATTTGAGCACGTCGCCCCTAACGTTCTCACAAACCGCCCGGTGTGAGCACTGTCTGTGTTGTCATCGGGGCCGACTTACAAGCCCTGGCAAATGCGCCTCGATGGTGGCGCGCATCGGCTCATGCGCCGGCGGTAGCTTGAGGTCACTGCCCAGTGATTCCACCGGCTCGTCCACATCAAACCCCGGATCATCCGTGGCAATCTCGAACAGCATGCCACCGGGTTCGCGAAAGTACACCGAGCGGAAATAATACCGATCGACCTCACCGGAACATGGCAGCTGCCAGGCGCGGATGCGCTCGAGCCGCTCGAGCAGCGCCGGGCGATCCGCGACCCGAAACGCGACATGATGGACGGTACCGTAGCCCGCCTGCCCCGGTGCAACGTCCTCCACCAGGTCGATGTGTCGGGCGAGCGGCGCGTCAAGGCTGACAAACCGCGTGCCGCCCACGCCGGCGCCCGACTCGACATAATCCAGCAGCCCGGTCAGCACTCGCGCAGTGGCGACCGGCCGGTGACTGGCAAGACTCATGCCCGAAAACCCTCGAATGGCGGTTTCGCCGCGCGTGTCAGCGGCAATGGACGAGGGGGCATCACCGATCAGCGCCAGCGGCAGACCATCGGGATCGTGAAACTGCAGCATTGGGACATCGGTATGACCCGGCGTGACCGTGATACCGGCGTCGGCGAGCTGTGACTGCCAGGCGGCAATGGCACCAGCCGGCACCGAAAAACGCGTCTCGAGGGGCTGACCGCGGCCCGCTTGGCCCGCCGGCACTCCCGGAAACGGGAAGAACGTCATCGCCGTGCCGGGACGGCCGCGATCATCCCCGTAGTAGAGGTGATAGCTGGACGGATCGTCCTGATTGACGGTCTTTTTGACCAGACGAAGCCCCAGGACCCGCGTGTAGAAATCAGCGTTGCGCTGCGGGTCCGCGGCGACGGCGGTGATGTGGTGCAGGCCCTGAACGGTCGTCATGCCATCACGATATCAGAGCGCTGCGGTCAGTGTTCGCGCGGTTGCCAGTGGGCGCCGAACTCATCCACCGGGATTTTGAGATAGCGCAGCCCATTGGATTCCGCCGGCGGGAAATGCCCGGCGCGGATATTGACCTGCACCGCCGGCAGGATCAGCACGGGCATGGGCAGTGTGGCGTCCCGGGCCTCGCGCATCGCCACATAGTCATCCTCGCCAACGCCTTCCGCCACATGGATATTCGCCTGGCGCTGCTCGCCAATGGTGGTCTGGCACGCCGGCTCGCGGGTGTCGGTGCCGTAGTCATGGAGCAGAAACACGCGCTGGTCATCATCGAGCGCGGCAAACAGACGGTGGATCGAGCGATACAGGGCCCGCGCCGAGCCGGCCGGGAAGTCGCAACGCGCTGTCCCGGCATCGGGCATGAAAAGCGTATCGCCAACAAACACGGCGTCCCCGATCACATAGGTAATGTGATCGCTGGTGTGCCCGGGCGTGTGGAAGACCTGCGCAGGGAGATCGCCCAGCGCAAAAGTCTCCTCGTCGGTAAAGCAATGATCGAACTGCCGGCCATCGGTCGCAAAATCCTCCCCCAGATTGAAAAGCCGGGCAAAGCGGGCCTGCACCTCGGTGATGCGCTCGCCGATGGCGGTGGGGGCGTCGAAGCGGGCTTTAAGAAAGGCGAGCGCACTCATGTGATCGGCATGGGCATGGGTCTCGAGCAGCCAGTCCACACGCAATCCTTCGGCCTCGACCACCGCGATCAGCTGCTCGGCGGTCTGCGTGCCGCTGCGGCCCGAGTGCGGATCGTAATCGAGCACAGGGTCGATGATCGCCGCCCGGCGGGTTGCCGCGTCCCAGACCACGTACGAAAAGGTATGGCTGGGCGCATGAAAAACCGATCGAACGATGGGCTGCACGACTGGGCCTCTCCTTTTGACGAGGGATTGAGTCTATCAGTCTGCCAAAGCGTGGCGCCCACCACCCACCGCGTGCGAGGATTCAGTCCATGAGTAATGGTTCACGCTATCGTTTTGATGACCTGAAAGCGGTCTGTGCCAACGACTGGCAGGCCTACATCCAGCATGATTTTGTCGCCCAGCTCGGCGACGGCACCCTGCCTAGTGACTGTTTCCAGCACTACCTCAAGCAGGACTATCTGTTCCTGATTCACTTCGCGCGGGCCTATGCGTTGGCTGCCTACAAAAGCCGCACGCTTGCCGAGCTGCGCCAGGCCCACGAGGGGCTGAAGGCCATCGTCGATCTGGAGCTGGGTCTGCACGTTGACTACTGCCGCAAATGGGGCATCAGCGAGGCCGAGCTCGAGGCATTGCCCGAGGCCCGCGCCACCATGGCCTATACCCGCTATGTGCTCGATACCGGCCATCGCGGCGATCTGCTCGATTTGCATGTGGCGCTTGCCCCCTGCGTGATCGGCTATGGCGAGATCGCCAACTGGATCAACCGCCGGCCTACCACGGTCCGCGGGGGCGATAACCCTTTTGATGCCTGGATCGCGATGTATGAAAGCGACGAGTTTCAGGCGGCCATGGCGGCCGAGCGCACCTGGGTCGACGCCCGTCTTGTCGATGTAACCCCGGCACGTTTTGATGAACTCGTCACCGTGTTTCGGGATGCGACACGGCTTGAAATCGACTTCTGGCAAATGGGACTCGAACGGCGGAGCTGAGCGCCGTCACGGATAATTGCACCATGGCGAAAGGATTTGGCAGCGAAGACGCCGCACAGGACGAGATCGAGGGGGCCGTCAACGACGCAGTCCGACGGGCCCAGGACGCCCTGCCCCACGGCGAGAGCCTGACCCACTGCGAGGACTGCGACAGCGTCATCCCCGAGGGCCGTCGCAAGGCGCTGCCCGGCGTGCGCCTGTGCGTAGAGTGCCAGCAAGCCCACGATCAGGCCCGCACCCACCCATCGGCCTATAACCGCCGTGGCAGCAAAGACAGTCAGCTACGCTGAGTCGCCGCATATACTTAATCAGCATTAACGTATCTCTATAAATTCTTTCCAGTTTTAAAAGGCGCTGTCTAGACTCCGATAATCCGCAGCGACAATTCATCGGAGGCTTGACATGATTTCCACCCCAACCATCCGTCATATCGCCGGGGGCATCGCCCTCGCCCTTTTCACCGGGCTGGCGACCGCCAACCCCAATACCGACGCGCTCGTGACCACCGACTGGCTGGCCGACAACCTGGATCGTGATGACCTCACCGTCATCGAGGTCAGCGTCAATCCGGGCAAGTTCGAGCGCGGCCATATTCCGGGTGCGGTCAATTTCCGCTGGCACACGGACCTGGTCGACACGGTCCGCCGCGACATCATTGACCGGGCGTCATTCCAGACCCTGCTGCGCGATGCCGGCGTCTCCGGTGACGACGAAATCGTTCTCTACGGCGACACCAACAACTGGTTTGCCGCCTGGGGCGCGTGGATCTTTGATATCTACGGGGTCGACAGTGTCCGCCTGCTGGATGGCGGTCGGGACAAGTGGGAGGCCGAGGGCCGCCCCCTGAGCCTGCGTCCGGCAAGCCACCCACCGGGCGACATCGAGGTGAGCGAGGCCGATGAGTCCATCCGTGCATTCCTGCCGGAAGTGGTCGAGGTCGCGAGTCGCGAGGCCGCTAACACCCAGCTGGTGGACATCCGCTCGGCCGCCGAATACGAGGGCCGCATCATCGCCCCGGACGGCGTCGATGAGCTCTCGGTGCGCGCCGGGCATATTCCGGGGGCGGTCAATGTGGGCTGGGGCAACGCCGTCAACGAGGATGGCACCTTCAAGTCAGCCGACGAACTGCGCGCGATCTATGCCCAAGCCGGCGTTGATGGCAGCAAGCCGGTCATCACCTACTGCCGCATCGGTGAGCGTTCGAGCCACACCTGGTTCGCGCTCTCGAAGATCCTCGGCTACGACGTGAAAAACTACGATGGCTCGTGGACCGAGTATGGCAACTCAGTCGGCGTCCCGGTCACCAACCTGGCCGGCACGGTCTGGGGTGGTCAGTAACACCGGGCCATAAGATGGAGAACATCACTGCCGCCGTTACAGCGCCGGCCTTACGCCGGCGCCTCCTGTTCTCTACGGTGCTGCCCACGCTCATAGCCGCCGGGCTCATCGTCGGGTCCTGGCAGCTCAGTGTGAGCAATGGCGATCCGCTGGCGCTCAGTCTGCTGCTCGGCGCGACATTCGGTGTACTCCTCCAACGGGCCCGATTCTGCTTTTTCTGCGTGACCCGGGACTTTCTGGACCATCGCGACGCCCGCGGCCTGCTGGGTATTCTTGCCGCCCTGGCGGTGGGCACACTCGGCTATCACCTGATCTTTGGTCTGTTTGTCCCCGACCCCGCGGGTGGACGCCTCCCGCCCGATGCGCATATCGGGCCCGTAAGCTGGGTACTCGCCCTGGCAGCGTTCACCTTCGGCAGCGGTATGACCCTGTCGGGTTCCTGCATCAGTGCCCATCTGTATCGGCTGGGCGAAGGCGCCATCGGGTCGGTGGCTGCGCTCGGCGGTGTGCTGATCGGATTTGGGCTTGGCTTTGCCACGTGGAACACGCTTTATCTGGCGGCTATCGATCAGGCACCTGTCATCTGGCTGCCCGACCTCGCGGGCTATGGCGGATCGATTCTGATACAGCTCGGCGGGCTCGGCCTGCTGGCCCTTGCGCTCATGCGCTGGCATCGACCGGCGGGTCCTGCCAAAGCGGCAGGGCCAGCCAGCTTTCGCGGGCGACTGATGGGGCAGCGTTGGCCCACCTATGTGGGCGGTCTGTTGATCGGCGCGCTTGCCGTGATGGCCTACCTGCGAGTCGCGCCACTGGGCGTCACCGCCGAGCTTGGCAGTCTGGCGCGCACGGCCGGTAGCGGCCTCGGAGTGCTACCCGATCGATTACAGGGACTCGATGGCTTCTCCGGCTGTGCGACGGCGCTCAAGAACGTCCTCCTGTCAGAGAATGGTGCCTTCATCATCGGTCTGATCCTTGCCTCCCTGGCGTCGGCGCTCGCGGCCGGCGACTTTCGCCCGCAGCGGGTGACGGTCGGTAAGGCTGCAGGCAGTCTTGCCGGCGGCGTCCTCATGGGCTGGGGGGCCATGACCGCGCTTGGCTGCACCGTCGGCACGCTGCTCTCGGGCATCATGGCTGCCGCGGTTTCGGGGTGGGTATTCGCGCTTTTCTGCCTGCTCGGCCTTTGGCTGACCTGGAGGATCAGGAATTGACTGACCCCGCCTGAGAAGGAAAACTCAGGCACGCAGTCAACTGGAGGAGAGATTGATGGCGAATTTTCGTAACACGCTGCGGGCGATGGTGCTCGGGCTCGGATTGGTTCCGCTCGTCGCGGGTGCCCAGAGCGAGGCCGATTTCAGCGAAATCGAGCCGATTGAGCTGCGCCTTGCACATGTCGTCAACGAGCAGGACGGCTTCCATATCGCCGCGGAGAAATTCAAAGCGCTCGTTGAAGAGCGCTCCGATGGGGCTGTCTCGGTGGAGATATTCCCCAACGCTCAGCTCGGCGACGAGCGAACGCTACTCGAGAGCATGCAGATCGGCACGGTCGATATGGGCGTGATCACGAACGGCCCGGTCGCCAACTTCGTCGAAGAGATCGCGGTTTTCGAGCTGCCTTTCCTGTTCCCTTCCCGCGAGGCGGCCTACCAGGTCCTTGATGGCCCGGTTGGTCAGGATCTTCTGGATGAGCTCGAGCGCGTCAATCTCAAGGGCCTGGCCTACGCGGAGCGCGGTTTCCGTAATCTGACCAACAGTCGCGGCCCGGTGACCGAGCCGTCTGATCTGGATGGCCTGAAGCTGCGCGTCATGGAAAACCCGGTCTACGTCGATACCTTCCGGGAACTCGGCGCAAATGCCGTGCCGATGGCCTGGACGGAGGCGCTGACCGCCATGCAGCAGGGCACCATCGATGGTCAGGAGAACCCGGTCAACGTCATCCACTCCTTCGAGCTGAACGAGACGCAGACGCACATGACGCTCAGCCGTCATACCTATGCGCCGGCGATCTTCGTCATGGGCATGCCGGTCTGGAGCGAGCTCCCGGAGCCGGTCCAGGGCGTGATCGAGGCGGCGGCCCAAGAGGCGGCCGAATATGAGCGCCAGGTCAACGAGGAAATGGAAGCCGAACAGCTCGCCGAACTCAAGGCCTCTGGCATGGAGGTCGTCGAAGACCCTGATCTCGAGGCCTTCCGCGCGGCGGTCGATCCGGTCTACGACGAATACAGCGACCGCTTCGGTGAGTATCTGAGCCGCATCCGCGAGCAGCTGGACTAGGCCTTGCTTCGGTCACTGCGGGCGATCGAAGGCGCCATTGATGCCGTGCTGCAACGCGTTGCCGTCGCCGGCATCGTGGCGCTTATCGCCGTCATGTCACTGCAGATCGTCTCGCGGGTCCTTTTCACGGCGACAAGCTGGAGCGAGGAGACCGCCCGCTATCTGCTCATCTGGCTGACCTTCCTCGGCGCCTGCCTGGCCTACCACCGCGGCCGGCATATCGCCGTATCGGTTCTTGCCGATGCCCTGCCCCCGCACGGGCGGCGAATCTGCCAGGGCCTGATCGCCCTGGTCACGATTGCATTCATGTCGGTGCTGCTCCAGGTCGGGCTGGAGTACATGGCGTTGCAGTCATTCCAGCAATCGGCGGCTCTGCGCATTCCCATGTCGGTGGTCTACGCCGTCATGCCGCTCAGCGCCGCCATCATGGCCTACATGGCGCTGACCGACCTGCTTGACGCCATCCTCGGGCAGCCCGGCGATGCGACCGGCGGGCGCCGCCCGTGACGCTGCTGCTGTTCGGGGTTTTCTTCGCCCTGCTCATCCTCGGCGTGCCGGTGGCGATCGCCATCGGCGCAAGCACCACCGCCGCGCTGTGGGCCGACGGGCTGTCCCTGATGGTCCTGCCCCAGCGGCTTTTCGCCGGCATCGACTCATTCGCACTGATCGCCGTTCCGCTGTTCATTCTCGCGGGCGACATCATGGCCGGCGGGCGCGTCAGCGAGAAGCTCGTGGCATTCGCCGACGCCCTGTTCGGCTTTCTCAAAGGCGGGCTTTCCATTGTCTCGGTGCTCGCCGGCATGTTCTTCGCGGCCATCTCCGGCTCCGGTGCGGCGACCACCGCGGCC
This sequence comes from Spiribacter aquaticus, assembly GCF_007625215.1. Taxonomy (NCBI): domain Bacteria; kingdom Pseudomonadati; phylum Pseudomonadota; class Gammaproteobacteria; order Chromatiales; family Ectothiorhodospiraceae; genus Spiribacter; species Spiribacter aquaticus. The sequence goes on from NZ_VMKP01000002.1 coordinate 212,832, forward strand.
ATTGGATCCGCCCTGGTGCCGGAACTGCGCCGCAAGGGCTACGAACCCGCATCGGCGGCCAGCCTGATTGCCGCCAGCGGCACCATCGGGGTTGTCATCCCGCCCTCGGTGCCACTGATCATCTATGCAGTGATCGCCCAGGAGTCCGTCACCGAGTTATTCGTCAACGGTCTCCTACCGGGCGTCGTCATGGGCGTTGGGCTGATGGCCGTCGCCATCACCGAGGCCTATCGGCGTAACTACCCGCGCGGCTCTGCGTTCAGAATCGGCAATGTGCTGCGCACGCTGAGGGATGCGTTCTGGGGGCTGATGACGCCGGTGATCATCCTCGGCGGCATCTTCTCAGGCGTTTTTACGCCCAGCGAGGCGGCGGTGGTGGCAGTCAATTACGCCTTGCTGGTATCGCTTTTCGTCTACCGTGACCTCGGCCTGCGCGACATCTACCGGATCATGCTGCGCTCGGTGATCACCACCGCGGTCATCATGTTCGTGATCGCGACATCGGCGGTCCTCAGCTGGACACTGGCGAACTGGAGCATCCCCGGCACCCTTGCCGAGGCGACCCTGTCGCTGTCCACCAACCCGTACGTGATCATGCTGCTCGTGGTGGCGGTCATTCTGCTCACGGGCGTGTTCATCGAGACGGCCAGCGCGCTGATCATCCTTACTCCCGTGCTCCTGCCGCTGGTGACACAGCTTGGCATTGACCCGATCCACTTCGGGCTGATCATCGTGGTGGGCCTTGCCATTGGCATGATCACCCCACCGGTGGCGATCAATCTGTATGTGGCCTCCTCGGTCACGGAGCAGCCGCTCGAGCGTATCGCCCGTTCGGTTCTGCCCTATCTGGCATGCCTCATCACGGTTTTACTGGGCGTGGTCTATCTGCCCATGCTGCTGGGCGTCGGTTGACCCCCAACTCATCCCGTCGATCAGACCCAAGGTTTTCATCGCAAACGCCTGGCATATGGGTTCCGGTCATCCCAGACTGGGCATGATCATGTCATGCTCACCCCCATCGCCCCATCCGGTATTTTTTCGGTGCCCCCGCTCAGGTGCACCTCGCGCATCTCGAACTGGACGACCGGTGACCTCACTCAAACCTCGGTCCAACATCAGAAACACAGCTGCGATCGATGGGTTCGTTCGGCGCATCCAGGAAGTTCGCGACCACACTCCGGCCGCACAGCAGATTCAGATGGACGTCGTGGCCCATGCCATGGAAACTGACGAACTGCGCGTTCGGCAGGCGTTCTGCCAGGCGTCGGGCCACCGCATGCGGGATAAGGCCATCGGCATCGCCGCTCAGCACCAGGACCGGATGTTCCGGCTGGATCGGCTCCGAGAAGGCGGCTGGCGCCTGCCCGACCTCCCAGATCGGGCAGGTCGTCCGGTAGACCTGAAGATCATCGCCGGCCGGATAGTAAAGCGGGTTGGATTCAACGACGGACTCAAGCGCCGCCGCATCGTCCACCGGAAAGTCTTCCCGACACTTGACCGACAAGTGCTGACCCAGAGTCAGCCCGGCAATGACGTCGTTGAGTGCCGCCGAAAAGATCGCTGAGACCTCGCGGTCATTGAGGGAGAGCCGACCTTCCGCCACTTCGTAGAGCTCGACAATGAAGCGCGGGACCCGCGTCGCCGACTCGCTGAAAGCCAGATGTCCGGAAAGCGCTTCAACGACATCGGCCCACACAACGGTTTCTCGAACCGGCTCCCCGGAGGCTGGATCCTCGAACTGCAACACCACCGGCTTGTCCTGAAAATGCTCCGCGATGGCTTTGAACTTGCGCTCAAGATCGCCATATCGCTCGACGCAGGATGCATCCGCCGCGCAGGCCGCAAAAAGCCCTTCGAAGCGCCGGGGACGCTCGGCGATGAACTCGGCCGTTGCCTGCGACTGCAGCGTGAGCGGTGAGTTGAGGACCACGGCCCGGATCCCGGCCGGGTCAACTCGCATAAGGTCGAGTGCCAGGCGTCCACCATAGGATGTGCCCTGGACGTTCCAGTGCCGAAGGCCCAGCGCCTGGCGAATCGCCCGCAGGTCCAACGCCGCGGCCCGCGTGTCGAACTGCGCGAGGTCGACGTCCTCATTCACCCATTGGTCATGGCAGGCGGTAAAGCGCTCCACCAGCGCCTGGTCGGGATCGCGTTCGCGATCAGACTCGGCGGCTGAATCAACATCCGCCCCGTCGTTGAAGGGATTCCGGTCGAGCTCGGGCGGCGATACCTCTGGGCAGTGCAGCGCCGGCTCGGACAATCCCGTGCCGCGCTGATCAACGAGGATCACGCCGCGGTTGCGCCGCAACTCGACGGCGCCACCAAAGCCCGCGATGGCGTCCGAGCCAGCCTGTCCGGGGCCGCCACTCAAAAAGACGACGGGATCAGGATCGGGGCTGGACGAGAGGTTGGAGAGTAGCGTGAGATGGACGCCGATGGTCCGAGCTTGCGGCGGCAGGCTGCCATCGGCTTGCACGTCGCCGTGATCCATCGGCAGCTCGGCCATCAGGCAGGTCGGTGTCTCACCCAGCGGCGGTGTAAAAGGACACTCGACCACCTCGAGTGCAACATCGGGAACGGGGGGCAGAGCCGGCGTCGCCGCCAGCGCCATTGCCGGCAGCGCCGCGCACAGCCCCGCGAGCAGCGGGCCGGGATTCCCTCTGGGCATGGAAAGATCCGTATTCAGCGTGCGGGTAACCGATACATTTGCAGCCAGCGGGGACCGCGGCTTGTCCTGTTGACGCGAATCCTTTGCCGTTCGTCCAGCAGCCGGCGCCTTGGCCGACCCTCCACACTAGTGCGTCAGGTACTGCAGTGAGCCCTCGGCAACCTGCTGGAAAATCACCGGTTTATCAATCAGTTCACCATGCGGGTCGAAGCGGTAGAGACCACTGACGCCCGAATAGCCCATCGGCGCCCGCAGCGCCTTGGCAATAGCCGCCGGCTGAACCGACTCCGCTCGCTCCATCGCCGCCGCCAGCAGATAGACCGCGTCATACCCCTGCGCCGCCGCGGCGTCGGGACGTTGCCCCGTTTTCTCCTCGTAGGCGGCCACGAATTCAGCGACCCGCTCGCCCGGCATGTCCGGGTGAAACACCGTGGTCACCTGAACGCCGCCAACGGCGTCACCGCCCAAGCGCACCAGCGCCGGGGAGTCTAGCCCGATACCCCCATGGATGGGTACATCGACACCCAGCGCACGGATCTGCCGAATGATCGCCGCCCCCTCGGGCAGCGACCCAGCGATAACTATGGCGTCAAACGCTAAGAAATCCCGCCAGTCGCGAAAGCGCCTCGCGTGATTGCTGCCGACGCCGTCATACCCGCGCCGGTCAACAACCTCGAGACCGCGCTCGGCCGCCCGCGACTCGAACTGTCGGGCCAGATCCCGACCGAAGGGATTGTTCAGGTAGTAGACAACCACCCGCTCATGGCCCTGCGAAACCAGCCGATCCGCCAGCTGCCGGCCGCTGTGCGCGTTGTTCACCATGGTGCGGAATACCCACTGGTACCCGCGCTCGGTCAGATGCACATCCGTCGCGCCGGGCGTCAGCATGGGCAGCTCCGCCTGCTCGTAGGCGGGCGCAGCAGCAAGGGCGAGGCTCGAGTCAAGATGCGCAATCACCGCGGAGAGCCTCGGATCGGCAGCGAAAGACTCGGCAATCCGCATCGCTTCATCCACCGAGCGCTCGTCGTCGCGCAGTTGCAGGGTAAGCGGCCGCCCGAGCACACCACCATCGGCGTTGATCTCGCCGACGGCCAGCTCCGCGCCCTCCACCAGCGTTCGTTTGGGATGATCGAGTGGCCAGGCAAGTCCAAGCGTTATCTGCTCAGCCACGGCCAGATGCCGGGTGCGCTCCCGGGCGGGCTCCTGCTCCAGACAGGCTGTCAGGAGGCCCGCCAGCACGAGCAGAAACGCCGCTCCCCGGCCCTGCCAGGAGAATCTCACGTCCGGCATTCAGCTCACCTGCCGCTCGGCCATGCGAGCGAATAGCCCGTGGTTTTTAATCAGTGACTCGTAATCCCCCGCCTCGACCAGCCGCCCGCCGTCGAGCACGAGGATCCGGTCGGCGTTTTTAACGGTGCTCAAGCGGTGTGCGATGACGATACGCGTCGAGTTCATCTGCTCCAGGCTCTCGCTCACCCGGGCCTGGCTGGCATTGTCGAGGGCACTCGTGGCCTCGTCGAGGATCACGACCCGTGGTCGGTCGACAATGGCCCGAGCGATCAGCAAGCGCTGGCGCTGTCCGCCCGAGAGCGTATGGCCGCCATCATCCAGCAGCGTATGCAGCCCCATGGGCCATCGCGCGATGTCCTCCTCCAGCCCCGTATGTCGGGCGGCCGCCTCGGCATCGGCGCGCGTACAGCCCGTGTTCCCGACGATATTGCTGAAGATATCGCCGGCCATCACGCGTTGCTGCTGCAAAACGACACCGAGTCGCCGCCGCACCGCGCTCACGTCAAGCCCGGCCAGATCCTGCCCGTCGTAGTAGACTCCGCCGCTTGCGGGCCGCTCAAAGCCCAGCAGAAGGCGTAACAACGTGGATTTGCCCGACCCCGATTCCCCCACCACGGCAATGAACTCGCCGGGGCGCGCGCAAAATGACACGCCATCGAGGACCGACGGCCCATCGGGATCGTAGCGAAACCGCAGATCACTGACCTCGAGCGCCCCTTTCAACCCGCCCGGATCGGCCTTGCTGGTATGGAACTCGGGCTCTGCCTCCAGAATGGGCCGGGCCCGCTCGTAGAGCGGCACGACGTTGAGGATACCGACCAGCGTCTCGCTCAGGCCCAGCATGCCGCCGAGGAAGATTCCGAACGCGGCATTGAATGCCAGGAACGCACCGGTACTGATGGCCTCCGGCCCGAGCAGGAAGGCGACGCTGGCAAATAGCATCACGCTGCCAAGGATCGGGTAGACGGCCTTGATTGTGCCGGTGACGTTGTGGATGCGACCGGCCGCGATGACATGGCGCTGCTGGTAACTGAAGGCCTTCACCCAGCGCATGAAGGCACGGCGCTCGGCATTCGCCGCCTGCAACTTGCCCAAGCCGCCCAGCAGTTGCAGCAGCAAGCCATCAATGCGACCGGCGGCACGCGCCAGCGCGCGCTCGTGACGCAGTGCCGCCGAGGTGAGCATGGCGCTGACGCCGACCAGAACGATGACAAGCCCAAGCCCGACCATTGCCAGCGAAGGGCTGTAGACGATCATGACCGCGAGGCTGAGGAGCGCGAGGAGCGAGGCGAGTAGGCTACTCAGTGTCGTGCCGGACAGTGTCTCGCGGATCTGCGAGATCCCATTCGCCCGGCTTGCCAGGTCCCCTGCCGTGTAGTCACGGAAGAACGTCGCTGGCAATCTCAGCAGCCGATCCCAGACCGCCGACTGCAACTGTCCATCGGCCTGCCCCTCGAGGCGCAACTGCGCAAAGCGCTGGGTTAACTGGAACAGCGCCGAAGCGACGGCAATCCCGATCAGACCCATGCCGAGCTGCAGCAGTTCGCGGCGGCCCGCGCCGGGGATGACGGAATCGATGAGATAGCCCGTGGCGACCGGAATAACCAGCCCGAGCAAGCCGATCGTAAGCGCAAGCCCACCGATCACACCGAGGTCTACCCGCCGGCCCTCCAGGGCGAACCCGAGGACCGCGAACATGCCGGAAAGGCGTCCACGCAAAGGCCGATAAACCTGGAAGGCGGTGCCGTGGAGTGCCTCGACATCCCGCGCCGTGAGCCGTCTCGGCGGTTCGCCCGCGACATGAATCCGCCACGTCGGACCAACGCCCTGGCCAGGCACCAGGGCGACGGGTTCTGCCGCCTCACCCAGAAAGCCCAATAGTGGCGCTCCCCCGCCGGCATGCCAGCACCCGATGAGCTGCACCCGACGCGCGCGGCAGCCGGAGGCGAGCATCATGGCTCGCAGCCTGGCCGTTAAGTCATCACCGTCGGCCTGGCGGGCGCTGCGTGCTGGCGGCTCCCGGAGCTCGAAGCCGAGCACTGATGCGATCACCTCGAGTGCGGCACGGAGCGGATCCTCGCTGGCATGACCGGCCGCCGGCAGCGGTCGCACGAGCTCGGCGAGCTCCCGCATCCCCTGTGCCATCCCGGCACGCTCACGCGCCATCCGCCAAGCCAGCCGATCGCGCTCATCAAGCACCACTACATTGTCCCCACGAGTTCAGCGTAGGCACCTTTCCGGGCCAGCAGCCCCTCATGGGTGCCACGCTCCACCACACGGCCGGCCTCGAGCACGATGATTTCGTCGCAGTCACGAATGGTGCTCAGGCGATGGGCCACCACAAGGGCCGCGCAGCCGCGACGGCGGAGGTTGCGCTCAACATCCGCCTCGGTTAGCGGGTCGAGAGCGCTGGTGGCCTCATCCAGCACCAGGATCGTCGGATCATTGACCAGCGCCCGGGCAATCTCCAGACGCTGCAACTGTCCGCCACTGAAATTACTTCCACCCTCTCGCAGCGGGCTCTCATAACCGTGAGGCCGCGCCGCTACGACCTCGTGAATCAGGGCATCATGCGAGGCACTGACCATCTGCGCCTCCGGCAGCGTGTCATCCCAGAGGGTCAGGTTGTCACGGATACTGCCATCGAACACGGCGACATCCTGATCCACCATGGCGAGCGAATTGGCCAGTACCGCCCGCGGCCAGGCGTTCCGGGGTCGGCCATCGAGTAGAATCTGGCCGGACCATGGCGAATAAAGCCCCATCACCAGCCGCGCAATCGTCGACTTGCCACATCCCGAATGACCGACGAGCGCCACCCGTCGACCCGGCTCGAGCGAGAGATTGAAACCCTCGAGCAACGGCGCTTCATGCAGGCTATAGCCAAAAGTGACATCACACAGCTCGAGATGACCCGCGAGGCGTATGGGCCAATCCTCGCTCGGCTGCGAGCGCGTCGACGCCGCGTCGCCATCATCGTCCCGCCCCGGTGAGCACGGATAGTCGAACACGTCATCCAGTCGGCGCATATCGCCGCTCATCTTCTGGATGCGCCCGGCGCTGTCCACCAGGTCGTTCACCGGTTGAATGAACGCCGTTGAAAGCGCCTGGAAAGCCACCAGGCCACCAATGGTCAATGCGCCTTCCATCACCCGAAGCCCGCCGAGGGATAGGATCAGCGCCGCATTCAGCGCCATGAGAAAAGGCGGTGCCGAGAGCAGCACCCCGTTCGCCGCCCCCAGCGCCTGCCGGGCATTGAGCACCCGCGCGTGCTGTCCGGCCCAGCGGGCGAAGAAATCCCCTTCGGATCCGGTCGCTTTCAGCGATTCGATAGCCTGCAGCCCGCTCATCGATGTCCCGATCAGCCTGCCCTCATCCATGAGAAGCCGCTGGTTACCATCCTTGCGCCGACGCGCGACGGCGCGCAGGGTCACCAGGTTCAGCGCGGCGATCAGCATGGCCACGACCGTCAGCACCGGATCGAAAAACACCATCAGACCGGTGTAGAAGACCACCGTCATAATCGCGAGCAGGCTCCTCGCGAGATCATTCGCCAGCGCGTCGGCAACGCTGTCATTGAGGGTGATGCGGTTGGCGATCTCACCGGCCGAACGCTGATTGTGAAAACCCAGCGGCAAGTGCAGGACATGCCAGAGAAATCGTGCGGAGTTACTGATCGATAGTTTGCTGCGCAATCGCAACAGTGCCTGGAGCTGCAACCAGTACAGCATGGCCATCACCACCAGGGTTGCCGCCATGAGTGCGATGAGTGGGGCCACCCACGCCTCGAGCCCGCCCACCAGGACATGGTCGACGAAGACCTTGCTGAACACCGGCACCAACAGACCCGGGATCACCAGCGCCAGACCGACCAGCACAAGGAAGGCAACACTCCCCCAGCTGCCCGGCAGGCGCTCGCGTACCGCTTCGCGAATACCGCGGACACGGCCGCCCCGCTCAAAGCCCTCGCCCGGGGCCATTTCCAGCGCCACGCCGGTGAACCCGGCATCGAACTCGTCGATCGTCACGACCCGTGGCCCCGTCGCCGGGTCGTTCAGATAGACGCGCTCCCCGCGGAATCCCTCCACCACCACGAAGTGGTTGAACTGCCAGAAAACGATGCAGGGCCGGCCATGAGCACGAACGGCCTCGGGTTGCCAGCGCCGCCCCCGTGCCTCCATGCCGAAGCCGCGGGCCGCCCGCACGACGTTGCTTGCCTTGCTGCCGTCACGCGAAACCCCGCAGAGGATGCGCAGACGCTCGAGGGGGACAAAGCGGCCGTAATAGCCCAGGAGAATGGCCAGTGCTGCCGCGCCACACTCCACCGCCTCCATCTGCAGGATGGTGGGTGTTCGTACCCGCCAGTTCGAGGCCTTGCGCGTTGCCGACGTCGCCATTACGCGGATAATCCCAGCCAGCGGCGGAGGGCCGGGATGACCAACGTAATCGGCCGGCGCTCGGCTACGGTCACGCGCACGGTGGCCATCCCTCCGCTGCGGATGACCTCGTCAGGTCCCTTGCCGGAGGTCCAGCGAAATCCACTGGGCGTGGCGGCATCCGGAATCAGGTCCACCTGCGCCTCAAACACCGAACCTTCGGCCATCAAGCCACGAACCAGCGATTCATTGTCCAGCAGGCGCATCAGGCCGTTGAAGGTGACGGGATAGTCGGAGACGCGCGTAATTCGCCCCACCAGGTAGCCATGCTCCTCACGTCGGATAGCCGCCGGCGAGATCAGCGCCGTCATGCCCGGCTCAAGCTGTTTGCCATCCGACGCCGGGATGAACATCGCCACCTCGAGGCGTTTGATGTCCCGCCCGGTGCGCTCCATGCTCAGAAGCTCAGCGCCGGCACTGACCGCCGCACCGGTATTGTGCTTGACCTCCACTACCCGGCCAGTGTGGGGAGACAGGACCTGCACCGAGTTGCGGTAGCGTGAGACCAGCCTCTCGAGTTCCGAGCGGGCCTGATCAAGCGCGAGTCGGGCCGTCTCGAGTCGATTGACCCGGTCCTGCTCGCGCTGCGCATCCTCCAGCGCCAGCGCTTTGAGGTCAGCGCGCGTATCGGCAATTTCGCGCTCGGTTTCAATCCGGTCACGCCGCGGAATCAGCCCTTTTTCCTCGAGCTGTGTCTCGATCTGGTAGCGCTCCTGATTGATTGCGAGGAGTTCCTCGAGATTGGCGCGACGCTGATCGATGAAAGCGGACTGCAAGGCCCTCTGCTGTTCGTGGTGACGACGCAGCTGCTCTTGCTGTCTGGTCAGCGAATCCACCCGGGTCTGCTTGGCGCGCATTTGGGCGAGGAGCGCTGGCTGGCTCAGACGCGCAACGATCTGCCCCTGGTGTATTTGATCACCCACTCCAACGGACAGATCACTAACGCGTCCCGCGGTGGTCACGGTGACGGGCTGGACGCCACCGGTGCGGATGAAAACGCCCTGGGCGTCGACGCGGGTCGGCACCACGCCGATGACGCCCCAGACGACTAGGCCGACGATCAGCAGCATGAGCCCGGCCAGGGCCAGCCAGCCGCGCCGCGAGGTCACCACCATCAATGCATCCAGCTGCTCGGGCGAGGACAACTGATCCAGCGCCTTTTTGCGAAACATCGTTGACTGGGGCATGGACCAACGCTATCCCGGGCGCGTGGTGCGCGTTTGATCGCCCATTCGGCTTACTTTGCGGGACGTTTGCGGGTGTACTCAGGCCGAGAGGTGGTGGAGCCAGTGCTCGTAACGACGGTCGACACAACCCGGATCGGCAACCGGCTCGGTGGCGGCCAGCCCCTCGCGGCGCACCGTGCTCGGGCATACACCGTAGCGACGGCGGAAGGCCCGGCTGAACGCCGCATCGCTCGTGTAACCACTGGCCAATGCGATATCGAGGAGCGTGCGATGGGCCTCCTCGGGGCTGACCAGGGCCAGCATGGCCTGCCGCAGCCGTCGCTCCCGGATATAGGCCCCCACACCGCCCAACCGCTCGAAGAGCTGGTAGAGCTTGGAGCGCGACATGCCCACCTCCGCGGCGATCCAGTCGGCGGAGAGGCGCGGATTGGCCAGATTCGCCTCGATGAAACGCCGGATCGCCGCGAGCCGCACCCTCGCGATGGCGTTATGCTCAAACGGCGACTCCGCGGTGATGGAGTGGTTGAGACAGGTACTCACCATGCCCAGTGTGACGGGCAGTAGTTCGCTGGCCTGCTGCAGGGTGAGGCAGTCGGCAAACCGCTTGAGCATGCGCATGTGGTCATGCAGCATCCGCACCGTGGGGTGGGCCGGCGCGAGCATGCGCATGTGCTGACTATCGGGTTGTCTGAGCTGAGGCTCGAGCAAATCCCGCGGGATGATGAGCGATAGGTTGCAGAAATCGGTGGTCCGGGACACCGCGGGACGCGTGAGATCGAAGACCACCAGACCGTCCCGGGGTAGCTCGCGACGCCCGGCGCCGACCTCCCAGCTCATTTGCCCGCGCTCGAAGAGCTGGATCATGTAATGATCCATGCCGTCGCGGGCCATCACGGCCTCATTGCGTTGCCAGTCATGCTCGGTGGTGGCCGATCGGGCCAGCATGAGCGGACCGAGCATGTGGGCATCAACGCGCGCGAAGAAGCCCTCCTCGCGCCGATTCCTCGCCGTATCCACCTCAAAAATACAGGAAATACTGTCCTGCCATACCTCGTAGCGCTCCCGCGTGGGCACCTCGTCGAGTTCGAACACCGCGTGCGGTGGCGCCTGAACGGCCGCTTCGCCTCGGCCTGGCCGATAATCCTGCATGCCCCTCCCCCTTCGTCGGCAGACCAATGCCCGCATTACCGACGAAACCTTTCAGCAGAGCCTGTCACCAGGTGAGACTCGATTGCAAATACATGGTACTGCCGCCCGCCTCAGCCGCCCTGATTGGCTTTCCAGCCGGCCCAGATCAGCGTTGCCCAGGCAAACATGAGGATCTTGCCACCCACCGGCGAGAAGGACGAAAACGGGCATGAGCCGCCTTCCAGGTTGAAGGATCGGGGATCCGAAAAACCGCCGCGACCGTATCGCAGGGCAACCGGTGGCTGCGAGCGCGTTTACGCAAAGACATCAGGACAGACGGTCAAATGCCGACGCATCACACACCCCACCCTGATGTGGAGACTATTCAAAGGAGAGATTCCACATGTCCAGACAGGCAATAGAGCGTTTCCTGAACCAACTGACTGATGACCAGACCCTGCGGACCCGGCTCTCGGCAGCGCTGGAATCCGGCGATGAGGGTCAGACCGGCGAGACCGTGATTGCCTTTGCCAGCGATGCCGGTTTCGAGGTCGACCTCGACGATCTGGTCTGGCTGCAGGATGCGCTGGCCGAGGTGACTGATGAAAATGGCATCCTGCAGCCCGAGGAGCTCTCGGACGATGAGCTGGACGCCGTGAATGGCGGCGTGCTTGGCGCCATCTCCTATATCGGCAATCAGGTCAGGCAAGGGGCGGTGACAGATAATCCGAAAAACGCCCTCAACCCGTTCAACAAAGCGTTCTGGTGGTAGCGGCGTCGGGCGTTGACCCCGGCTTCGGGGCAACCTGGCTGGCCGATGCAACCCGCGATACAGTCACGCTTCATCCAGACGGCGCCGCGCCGATGCCCATGTACTTGGGATCCACCGCAGCGAGGGATGAACCGACCAGACGCGCCAACGGCGTGATGCCGGACTGCTCGGCAGCCCTCACGCCTGAACACCGGACGCATCGCGCCTGTTTCAGGCTTATGCCGCCCGACTGCATATTCAACCGTTCGCTGTTCTGAGTCCACAGTCGGCCATGCCGTTTGGTCCCGTCCCGGCGCATGCGCTGCCAGGCGGCTGACCTGGTGCTGATATCGGCGGCCGCGAATAGATATCCGGCAAAACAGGCTGGACCGCCAGTGAGGTGTGCTATTCCCAGGTCGGTACGTTGGGGTTGGCAAATGACCGAAGAGGAATAGCCATGAAGACTGAGACTGCACAGGCCTTCCTGAACCAGCTGGCCGAAGACACGGCCTTACAGACGAAGATGGCTCGAGCCGTCGAAGCCGCCCCTCGGGATGGGATTGCCGACGCCATTCTCGCCACCGCCAATGAGGCCGGACACCCCATTACCGCAGACGATATGGTCGCGATAGCGGAGGCCATAGCCCAGTCCGACGAGCTACCGGATGATGCCCTCGATACGGTAAGCGGCGGTTATGACATCGGTTTCCTCAATGCCAAAATCACCTCCAGTGACGTGAAAGACTTCTTCAGCAATCCGTTTCAGAAGCAATACTGGAAGTAATCACGGGCCCAGGGCATCCGGCGCATTCGCCACCGTCGCCGCGGTGCGTCACTGGATCAGCCCAATGCGCCCCGAATGGCCTCTGCGACGTTGGCGCCGGAATGCGTCGTTTGATCAGACATACCGAATAAACCAACATCCATGTACCCAGGTGCGGCGCTGAAAGTCTTTCGGGATAGACCACGCCGTGCGGTCTTCGATGCTGAACTGCTCATGCAGCACCGGGTCGAGCCTGAAGCCTTTGCGGTTGGTGGAAAAGATCAGTAACCCGTCCTCACTCAAACACGCGGCCGCCGCCTGGATCAGCGCCACATGATCGCGCTGGATGTCCAGACTGCCGGCCATGCGCTTTGAGCTGGAAAAACTCGGTGGGTCCAAGAAGATCAGGTCGTACCGCCGATCACAGCCCTTCAGCCACGCCATCACATCCTCTTGAATCAGGGCATGTACGGGGTTGTTGAGCTGATTGCGATGCAGATTGCGCTGCAACCAGGCGAGGTAGGTTTTTGATAGATCCACGCTGGTGGTGCTGGCCGCTCCCCCCAGGCCCGCATGCACGGTGGCGGCACCCGTGTAGGCATACAGGTTCAGGAAATGCTTACCCCGGGCGTTCTCACCAATCCACTGCCGCACCGGCCGGTGATCCAGAAACAGGCCCGTATCGAGACGATCGGTGAGGTTGACCAGCAATCGGCAGGGCCCTTCCTGCACCTCCAGATACTGGCCCTGTTCCGCCAGGCGCTGATACTGCTGCTCGCCACGCTGGCGCTGGCGGACCTTGTAGACCAGTTTTGAAGGGTCGGTGTCGAGTGCGCCGGGCAACGCACTCAGAGCGGCGCGCAAGCGGGCCTGCGCCTTGCCGGCATCAACGGTGGCGGGGGCGGCATACTCCTGGACATGCAGCCACCGGCCGTCCTCGCTGTTGTACACATCCACGGCCAGGGCGTACCCGGGGATGTCGGCGTCATAGACCCGATAGGCATACACATCCTCACGCGCCAGCCATTTCTTCAATTGCCGCTGGTTTTTATGCAGGCGGTTGACCAGGTCCTGCGCGGGTGTCGCGTCCCCGCCTCCGGCTTGCAGCTCGAAGCGCTCGAGGCGGCATTCAATGGGCCCATTGAACACCTGCCAACTGCGCTCGGGTTTCAAGCCGAGCGCACAGCCCGAGCCATTGAGCACCATCGCCCGCCAGCCCGCAAACCGCGTCTTCAGGGTCTGGCCCAGGCTCAGGTACAACGGCACCAACTCATGTTGCTCGGCCAGGCGCTGGCCATAGGGTGGGTTGGTGATGACCAGACCGCGCGGCCGATCGGCCGGGCGTTGCAGCTGGCCCACCTCCGCGCACTCCACAGGCACCCAATCAGCCAGACCCGCTCGACGCAGGTGATCGCGGGTGGTGGCGACCGCCTCCTCATCCTGATCAAACCCCAGGATGGTCGGTGGATTTTCAGCCCCGCGCTCCTGGCGCTCCAGCGCTTCGTCGATCAGGGGTTTCCACAGGGCATCATCGTGGCCACGCCAGTGATGAAAACCAAACCGTGTGCGCAATAGACCCGGCGCAGTGTCGGTCGCCATCCACGCCGCCTCGATCAACAGCGTGCCCGAGCCACACATGGGGTCAATCAACGCCCCGCCTTGGGCGGCCAGTGCGGGCCAGTCGCCGCGCAACAGCATGGCCGCGGCCACGTTCTCTTTTAACGGCGCCCTTCTGCCCTCGCGCCGATAGCCGCGCTGGTGCAGGCTCTCGCCCGACAGATCAATCGCCACCGTCACCGCCGCTTCCATCATGTGAACGTTCACCCGCACATCGGGCTGATCGGTGTCCACGGACGGCCGCCCGCCATTGGCGTCACGCAGCTGATCGACCACGGCATCCTTAACGCGCTGCTGAGCGAATCGGCTATGGGCGATGCGCGCCCGCACCCCGGTGAAGTCCACCGCCAGCGTGTTCTCCACCCCCAGATGCGGCGACCAGTCGATGCCCTGCACCCCGGTATACAGGGCCTGTTCGTCCTGGGCCTCAAAGTGGGCGATGGGCAGGAGGATGCGGTTGGCGAGCCGGGACCACAAACACGCCCGGTAGGCACCCGCCAGCGATTCGGTGAAGGCGACTCCGCCGCGCTGCACCCGCGCGCTGCCCAGGCCGAGGTCGCGCAACTCAGCGGCCAGCAGCTCTTCGAATCCGCGCGGAGCGGTGGCGAAAAATTCAGTCATTGGGCGTGTGGCTCGGTTGCGCCGGGGCAAGCAGGTGCATGACCAGCCGCAGCAAGCAGGGTCAGTGCCGTGAGGCCATTGTCATTCAGGGTCAACGGCATACCTTCCTGGCGCAGGTAAAGGAGAAACAGGAAGGCGCCCGAGCGCTTGTTGCCATCGGTAAAGGGGTGATTTTTGATCACGAAATACAATAGATGGGCGGCGCGTTCTTCGCGCGTCTTGTATAGCGGCTCGCCGAACATGGTCTGCTCGATGCTACCGAGGATCGCGGCCAGTCCCTCGCCCCGGTCACGAGCGAATAGTTCGTCGGCCTCGCCACGGCTTTTCAACTCGTTCGCCAGCGCATCGAGCGCCCCACGTGCTTCGTCCAGGTTCAGCACGCCGCGTGCCGGCTGACCTCCGGCCAGTTCACCGAGCTGGTCTTCGTCGTAATCGAGCAGCAAGCGCCAGGTACGGGCATACCCGAGCACCAGACCGATCACATCGCGCCCGATGTCGCTCACCCGCTCCTGGCGCACCAATGTTTCGCCCAGCAGATGGACGGCCTGCTCCAGTTCGGTCAGGCCGCGTTGCCCCAACCGATGCTGATTGAGGCTGTAGCCCTGAGTGAGATGCTCGCGAAGGACGTGGGTAGCCCATTGGCGGAAGCGGGTAGCGCGCATGGAGCTGACCCGATAGCCCACCGAGATAATAGCGTCTAGGTTGTAGTGTTTGAGGCGGCGCTTGACCTGCCGGGCGCCTTCCTGACGAACCACCGAGAAATCCTCGGTAGTTGCGCGTTCATGCAATTCCCCGTCTTTGTAGATATTCTTCAAGTGCAGCCCGATGTTGTCCGTCGAGGTGTCTAACAGAGCCGCCATCTGCGACTGGCTGAGCCAAACGGTCTCCCCTTCCAGCCGCACTTCTACCTGCTGGGCATCGTCTTCGAAAATGATCAGATCGCTCATCGTGGAACCCTGAAGTGGACCCCGGTTTTCGGACCAGGTGAGACGTAAAGATGAGGAGCCTTCACCATGACTCGAGGACCTCGTCCACCCAAGCGGGCACCACCTCGCTGGCCGGACCCTCGATGACACGGTCGAAGGCATCGCTCGCCTCGCTGCGGCCCAAATTGATCTCCACCGTGTACGCGCCCAGTTGGCCGGCCACCTCCACGAATCCAGCGGCAGGATATACCGTCCCCGAGGTCCCGATGACCACCAGCTGCGTGGCGCGTCGCAGGGCCTGCTCGATTTCGTCGAGGTGATAGGGCATCTCGCCAAACCAGACCACATCGGGGCGACAGGTGCTCTGCCCGCATGCCGGACATGCCGTCTGGGTTGATAGCTGTGGCGGCGATGGCCAGCAGTGCGCGCAGGCAGCGCAGACGGCCCGGTCAACCCGGCCATGCATGGCGTAGAGCCGACGGCTGCCCGCGCGCTCATGCAGACCGTCGATGTTCTGGGTGATCAGCGTGACCCGGCCGGGCAGAAGGCGCTCGAGTCGGGCCAGCGCCTCATGGGCGGCATTGGGTCGGGCAAGCGCGGCGTTCTCCCGGCGGGTATTGTAGAAGTCGTGGACAAGCGCCGGATTGCGAGCGAACCCCTCCGGCGTTGCGACGTCTTCGAGCTCGTACTGGTCCCAGATTCCTCCGGCATCGCGAAAGGTTCCCAAGCCGCTTTCGGCGGACACCCCGGCACCGGTGAGAATGACGATGGATTCAGGCATGGTGGCTGGCTACTACTGGATGTGGATTCAGTATAAGCGTTGAAAGCGACACGCTACGCACTTCGAAATCAGGAATGCATCTGTGGCGGATTACTACTCGGACAACGCCGAGGCCCCCTTTCGAGCGCATTGCGCGCGCCGTTGTGGCCTATCTGCCCATGCTGCTGGGCGATTGATGGTCGTCGCGTCATCAGTCACGCCGATCCCCATCGTCATCTGACGGTCGATTCAGCAGCCGGTAGACGGATTCGTTGTGCCGGCGGACGGTGTGATCGCCCCAGATGATCGCCGCGATCCAGCACAGCACGGGGCCAATGAGCGTGCCCGCGCTAGCAAGCGCCACCAGAATCAACACGATGGCCCCTGCCGCGCTGGAGTAAAAAACGCCCAGAGGCCCGAACACGAATGTCAGGATCGCGGAGGTGGTGCGGGATTTCTGGCGCAGATTCATGGGGGCTCCGGGTGTTCTTAAACGTCTAACCGACTGTCGCCACGTACTCGGCCAGCACCCGCAGATCAAAGGCTTCGTCCTGCGATCCGGCGGCTGATTTGGTCGGTACGCCTTGAACGATACATCCTGTGGACACCGGACCGGAATCAGTGAAGTAATCATGGCGGAGTATTATTCGGACAACGCCGACGCGCTTTTCGAGCGCTACACCGCTCTCGATTTCGAGACGGTCCATGCCGAGCTAATGCCTTGTCTTCCCGATACCGCTGGCGCCGCGCTGGATGTTGGCGCGGGGGCGGGCCGGGACGCGCTCGCACTCGCCAAACGGGGCTGGGAAGTGATTGCCGTGGAACCGGCACGGCGGCTGCGTGAGCGGGGTGCGGGTCACACCAATGGCCATCCTGTGCAGTGGATGGATGACCGGCTTCCGGGCCGATGGCCCGAATCAGGTCTGGTCGTGGGACACGACATGGCTGCCGGGTCCCGTGGTCGGGTTGTTCTTCTACCTGACCCTCATCATCGATCTCTACAGCCGCAAGGTAGTGGGCTGGGAGGTCGAAGCCCGGGAGTCATCGGCACTGGCCGCCCAGGTCCTGGAGCAGGCCCTGCTCAAGGAGCAGTGCTTCAACCAGCCGCTGGTGCTGCACTCCGACAACGGCAGCCCGTTCAAGGGGGCGACCCTTAGAGCCCGACTGACGGCCTTGAACATCGAGCCCTCATACAGCCGGCCGCGGGTGTCCAATGACAACCCGTTCTCGGAGTCCATCTTCGCCACCTGCAAGGCCATGCCAGCCTATCCGGCCAACGGCTTCGGAAGCCTGGAAGCCGCCCGGAAATGGGTCCAGCGCTTCGTGCAATGGTACAACCGCGAGCACCGGCACAGCGGCATCCAGTACATCACGCCGGTGGAGCGGCACAACGGCGAGGATGCGGCTATCCTTGCCCGACGCCAGCAGGTCTACGCCGAGGCGAAGGCCCGGAATTCGCGCCGCTGGAGCCGGGAAACCCGAGACTGGCGCCCCGTCGGCGCGGTCCATCTCAACCCGGAGAAGGAGCGCCGGGACTCAAGCTTGGCCAGGGTGGCCTGAAACGCTTTGAGGCGACAACTTTGTTGACAGACACCGTAGGGAACAGGTCATAAGTAGACACTTCTGCCATCCTTGAGCGTAAGCGATAGGAGAAGTGGCAATGGGGAAGTCCCGTTTCAGCGAGAGCCAGATCGTCTCGATCCTCAAGGAGGCCGAGAACGGTCGTAAGGTGAAGGACCTTTGCCGGGAGCATGGCATTAGTACGGCCTGCTTCTATCAGTGGAAGTCGGAGTATGGCGGGCTCGAGGCCTCCGACCTGAAGCGCCTGAAGGAGCTGGAGGCCGAGAACAACCGGTTGAAGAAGATGTATGCCGACATGGCCCTGGAGCATCAGGGCATGAGGGATCTTCTGGGAAAACACTAAGGCCATCCGACCGCCGTTGGGCGGCCGAGTACCTGACGCAGTTCTGGTCGCTGTCCATATCCCGTGCCTGTGGGCTTGTCGATCTTGCGCGCAGTGCCTGGTATCGCGGAGAGACAGCAGAGAAGCAGGCGCAGGCCGATGCCCCGATAATTGACGCACTCAACCACATTATCGAAGACCACCGACGCTGGGGGTTCTGGAAGTGCTTCGGCACGCTCCGCAACCGGGGCCATCACTGGAACCACAAGCGTGTCTGGCGCGTATATCGGGCCATGGGGCTCAATCAGAAGCGGCGGACCAAAAAGCGCCTGCCGGATCGCGAACGCCAGCCGCTGGAGGTGCCGGCGCAGATGAACCACACCTGGTCGTTCAACTTCGTGAGTGATGCGCTGCACTGCGGCCGCCGGTTCCGGTGTCTCAACATCATCGACGAGGGCACACGGGAGGCGCTCGGCGTTATCCCCGACACATCGTTGCCAGCAGCACGGGTGGTGCGCGAGCTCAAGCAGGTTGGCTCCGTTAAAGGGCTGCCGGCCCGCATCCGCATCGACAACCGCCCTGCGATGCACGCGCAGGCGTTCACCGACTGGTGCGAGGACAACGGCATTGAGCTTGCCTATATCCAGCCCGGCAAGCCATACCAGAATGCCTACATCGAGCGGTTCAACCGCTCCTTCCGCGATGAGTTATTGGACCCGTACCTGTTCACCAGCCTGAGCCAGCTCCGGGAGATGAGCGCTGCATGGATGATCAGCTACAGCGAGGAGCGACCCCATGACTCGCTCGGACGAGTACCGCCGGCGGACTTCCGGCGGCAGACAACCGGCGAAGTGTCTACTTTCAAACTGTCCGCTTGGCGGGGGAGCATACGAATTGGCTGTATGAAATTTTTATCACACCGACCCCTTGAGTCGTGGAACCATCCAAAGACCAAGAGCGAACTAATCCACCATATTCTCATTCATGATGCGGTCGGTTTCTGACAAAATTTTCAAAATGCGTTGGTAGTGTTTAATGTCGTCAAAGGACAGCGTTCGGCCCTTCCGGTCTTTAAGCCATTTTTGAGCGGGTTGGTATCCTCCCATGTAGAAAACCCATGACACCTCGGGCACATCCGAGAAATATTGCGTTTCGTTGATCCAAATCTTCCCATATTTGAACTCGGGCCTTTCGACAATGTTGCCGCCACGGGTCCCGTCCACAGTCGTAAAGGGATAAGGCGTTCGCCCGATGGTGACGGGATCCATCAAGTGCAGCTTTCGCAACTCGGTGCCCTTGCACGAAACTTCCCAAAATTCATCGGGGGTGGTAGGCCACGGGATTCGGGGAAAGTCGATTTTCAGAAATTCGGCGTAAGTGTCGCGATACGCGGGGGAGTGCAGGACGCCGTAAATATAGTCGAATACTTGAACCTCGTCTGGCGTTCCGTGTTCGGGATGTTTGGCCAGCTCTTGTAGCCTCTCGTATAGCTTGGGATCAAAGTTAACCCGGCGGGTTTGATCGAAATCTTGTCCGTCTGGGAAGAGGTAGAGAGGCGCAGCTTGGGAAATGCCTTTGTTGCTATAGACACCACGATTATCAAAGATATGCTTTGATACCAGAACATTCACAGGGGGCGCATCTGACCTTACCGTCTGTCGCGAAAAGATAAGCGCAAAATTATCTGCAGCGACAAGGTTACGCATAACCCTCTTGCGCCACCTCCAGAGAATGCGATTATCAAAGTACGTCATCTTAACATCGAAAGGCCTGTATGTAATCGGTATCGGTTTCAAATCGGCAGTAGATAAGTTTGACTTGTTCCCAAGTATCCATTTTGCATAATTCTTCCCCAATGAATACTTTTCTTTGAGACTTGATTCCGTGTGATCCGTGCTTATAAAATCCGTTAATTTTTTATTCAACTGCAAGGCTGTCTCTGCAATCGCAAAGCCATCTCCCATTGTCACTATACCTGTTGTGTTTTCGGGCATAAAGTCAGTCAAATCGAAACCTTCCCAATAGGCTTTAATCGGTGAAATATCACGCGGGACAAAAGGATATTGCGGGGCAGGACTTGCGATCTTCTGTGTGATGAGGTCACCAAAACCTTCTGAACCCAGGGCTTTGTATTTGTATTCCCTTGTCCCCCAAAGGTCGCCGTAGCAAACCTCTGCTAAACCTTGCTTTTTGGTGGCTGTCTTTACGGCAATAATGATTGCCACGCCTTGCTGGATGTCGAAAACGTTCTTGTCGACTTCTCCATCAGGCCCAATCTCTTTCCGATTTGTGTTCCCGTGGAGGTTGAGTATATGAATTCGGTCGAAAGTGTTTAGGAGATGCCAGCGCATCCCGCGAAACGTCGGGTTGTCGAGATAGCCGTGATTGGTGATTAAACCAAGAACGCCCTCGCCGTTCTCCTCCATCAGGCGCTCAGAGAGCCGGATGAACTTCACATAGTCGTCGTGTAGCCAGTGTTTACGCTCGCCAAAGTGTTTCCCATCGACGTACTTGTAGTCATCGATTAGCCCTGTGATCCAACTTCCCATATTCTGCGATATACCCGAATACGGGGGGTTCCCGATCACGCACATGATGGGCAGATCGTGCTTTATGGTATTCGCCCCCTTGGCCTCTCGGCTCAGCCATTGGGTAAAAGGTAGACTTTGATTGGCTGGTTCGGCCTCTTCCAGCGAATTGGTCAGGTAGACCGAGAGGCGCGGTGGCGCTTTTTTTGGGTTATAGCCCAGTTCGTTCAGGATCATATCCAGCTTCATGTGGCACATGGCGTATGAGGCCATTAGCAACTCGAACCCATGCAGGCGCGGAATAAGGTCATCTTCGATAAATTGGGACCACATCCCGGGGGCGACGTCTTGGACTGTCGGCGCAATTTGTTTAATCACCTCGGCGAGAAAGGTGCCGGTGCCGGTGGCCGGATCAAGGATCTGCACGCGGTGCACATCTTTTTTAATCGTGACTGCTTTGCCTTTCTTGTCAGTCTGACCGACGTCCCAGTCAATTGTTACCTTGGATGTATCGGCCAAGCCATCAGGCAGGCCGAATTCGGTTTGCAGCACATCATCGACGGCGCGCACGATGAAATTGACCACGGGTTGTGGGGTATACCACACACCGCGCGCCTTCCGTTTGGACGAGCTATATGCGGCGAGGAAGGTCTCGTAGAAGTGCAGGAAGGGATCATTATGGCCAGTCAGCTTGCCGAAGCCTTCCATGAGTTTTGCGACGTCGCAGGCGCGGAAGACGCGGGCTAGATCGTCGATGATCCACGCGATGCGGTCGTCAAGGTCATAGCCAGCCACATAGGCAAACAAGCTGCGCAGGAAAGGGTTGGATTTTGGTAAGAGGTCAAGCGCCTCTTGGCGGCTGAAGGTGTCCAACGAGGCATCGTGCAGGCGCGCGGCGAACATGCCATAAGCGATAGTTTCGGCATAAATATCCGCGAAATCCTCAGGCGTAATATCGTGGATTAGGTTTTCCTTGAAGGCGTGGTATTGGGCTGCCAACTCTGATTGCAGATTTTCATCTTCGCGCAGGGTGTTACTCAAAACGTCTTTGATCAGGGTGGCCTTGCCTGCCATCCGTTCGGCGAGTTCTTTGGGCGACGTGATGGTTTGGGGGCGTTGCGCGATGAAATTTTTCAGAAGGTTTTCAAGAGTTTCAAATTGGTCGGGGTTGGGCTCAATGCCCGTGACGAAATCGGCAATGGTGACGGATGCAACCAGTTCGCCGTTACGGTAGAAGTCCCAATCCAGCGCGTTGGAGTAGATCAGGTTGGATAGGGCGGCCCTGTACCGCTCTTGCTGCTTCTTATTGGCGTCTTTCATGTCGCGCAGGCCGACGTGCAGGTCTTTCGCCTCGATATGACCGATCACGATATCGCCTCGAGTCACCATGAAATCAGGCGCACCGCATTTCACACGTTGGGGTTCGTTCAGAGCATTTATGTCATCGCCCAGCGCCGCAAACAGAGATTCAAAGGCAGAGCGATAGGAAGGTTCGGTCGCGTTGCCGGTGGCATAAATAGACTGTACCTTAGAAAGGAATTCCGAGATCAACGACATGCGATAGTTCCTTGGATTTTTCTGGATGACCGTAACCGGTGCAATCAGTCTGCGAAAATCTCTGGAGGGCGCGAGGTTAACTGGTCAAGGCGCCCACCAGAATCATGTGTCCCGTCCAAGCCAGCAAGCGCTAGTTGTAATCTCTCAGTAGAGTTTCGTCGGAGGAGCTTTTGGGGGCGCTGAGTTTGTGGACTTAGTAACCCAATGAAGGCTCCCTTGGACATACACCAGAATACGGCGCTGCACCGAGCAGGCACTTGGGCCGAATTAGGCCTGTGGGCTATGAAAGCCCTCGCCAACATGACATACGCCGGCCATTGCATCAGCATGGCCACTAAAGCGGCAATAAAAATGTGTCCATCAGCAACTTGCATCCGCTACCTAAGTTATCTTGGCGTCAGACCCCCACAAAACCATCGGCATTAATACTTGCCTCTCCCTCCCTGCGATAGGCCGTCAGTTTCCCCTCTGGCGCCGGTTCTGTGACGGTATAGTCAAGGCAGGCTACTCGATCACTCATGGGCTCAGGCGTCCCCCGGAGCCAATAGTGGCCGACGAATACGGGCTTTTCGTCAACGTACCCCGGCAAAATTTCGGGGAGGACTGGCTGATCTGAGAGAGTTTCCCGAGTAGCGTCATCCAGTATGGCGACGGACCGATAGGTCCCAGCGCCCGTTCCCCACCAGCGCGTGCGGATATGATGGCCCTCATAGCCGTCCTTATCGAAGAAGGTCTCGCCCGCCGGGAGCGGTATCTCAAGGCCCTTTAGCACGGTTTCAGCGGCGGCATACGCATCAGTTCCTTTGCGCGCAGCGCCCTGCCAAGCGGCTTCCCGCAAACACTGCTGCTGATCGAGAAGCGGCCTCAGAGTCTCGAGCGCCTCGTCGTGCCAGCAGGCTTGCACGCCCCGCAGCCCCTTGAGGTCGAGGTAGAGCGGCAGCGTTTTAACCAGGCGACAATCTCGTCATGCAGGGCGCTGTCTTCGCCAACCTGTTCAAGGAAGGCCGCGTGCTGGTTGCGGTTCTTTTCGGTGTGCGGTCGAAGGCGCTCGCCGGGTTGCTCCGGGTGCGGCGTCTTAAAGGCGACGGCGTTGAATTCGTGATTGCCCATTACGGCAAGTGCGGTGCCACGGTCGATCATCGAGCGCACCAGGCGGTACGTCTCGATCTGCTCCGGGCCGCGGTCGATGAGGTCGCCAACGAAGATAGCCTGGCGATCCGGATGCCGCCATCCGTCAGCGTCCCGCTCGTAGCCCATGCGCTCGAGCAACTGTTCAAGGCGACTGGCATGTCCATGAATGTCGCCAATGATGTCGTACATGACCTGCTCCCTGGCCCTAGATGGCTATCACGGTACTAATGGTTGACCTCAACCGCCACCCCAAGCTGCACCCGCTCTATTGAATTACCGAGGTTAAACGGACACTCCGACAGCAGGGGTCGCAAGTCCTATCTAGGCTGTCGCTATGAGCATGTTGATCGTGACTGAGACCGGTGAACTCTGGTCGTTTAGAGATTTTTGCCGCAGCGAGCACGCAAAGCCCATACCGCCGAAGGCGTACGGCACGAACCACTCCATGGACGACCTGAGCGCAAAGGAGGAGGTGGGGCGGTGGGTCACCTATTCGCGCCTGGACGGGGTGCCATGGTGCATCGCGATTGCATCGGATGGACGAGTGTCTTTTCTCGCCCGCTGCGACGAATCAAGGAAAGCGAGTCATTACGTCGACAGTCGCTACAGCACTCGGGCTAGCGTCATGGCGCTTGGCCGATTGCTCGGCGTTCTGCTCGCGATTCTTCGTCGGCGAGGGCCAGCGAGTTTGCCCGAGGTCTCCTTCGATCCCGAGAGCCCCGCCCTCGGTATGGTATTCCGGCATATGACTCAAAACCCTTGGACCCTGGAGGCGTTCCGGAGCGAAGGCTTATACCTTGTCGGTCTCTCTGGCGAGGCCATCCGATTCCGGCGTTAGTCACCGCATGCGACCATTCGCTGCATCGCTTTCTAGCGGCTACCTCCAAGCCTTCAGCTCCGCGACCTTCATGATTGAGGTCTTATCTTCCGAGACGCAATAAATACGCAGCTCGCTCGCGGGTTTCAGCCAGTCGGCCGTCAGCCCGGTATCCACCCAGTTCTGGAGTGGTTGGCGTGTCCCGGGACCCAGATCGTAGATCGTCACGCTCCAGTAAGTGCTTGGCCGAATGCACCGTCGCGTCCGAATCCAGCCCGCCGTAACCAGATGTCGAATAATGGCGGCCCGCGCGCGGCCCTCGCAGCCAAAACGCTCGGCTTCGCCGTGCTCGGCATAGACTGCTCGCAACCACTCATCGGTAGCGTCAAAGCGGGCCGGGTCCGCAATGACGGCCGCGATGTGCGAGGTGCGAACGTCGAGGCACTCGCCATCCGGGGCGATCCAGTGGGCCGGGGTCAGCATCAATCGGTCACCGTGCCGTCGGGGTGATGAACCTCCACCGGGACGCCGGCCAGACGCTCGGCGAGCGCATCGGCGCCCCTGGCACCGCCAGAGACAAGCACAGCCGGCAGATGGGGCTCGAGCACGGACTCAAGCCGTGCATAGTCCTCAAAATCCCGGGAGCCGATCACGGCAATGCGTTTGAGCGTGGGATCCGCCATCAGTCGAGCACCCAACCTGCTTCGATGACCGCATCCGGCGTATCGAAGGACTCCACAGTGTCTATCTCGCGCCGGGAAATCACGAACCGGCCCATCAGCAGCTCATCAATCGGCATCAGTCCGTAGCCGCCATCGGCGTTTTTAAAGTTGGTGTATTCCCAGGCGAAGCCAAGCATATCCAGTCCATGGCTCTCGAGCGCCTGGCGCGTTTGATTTGTCAGGGTGTCAGACCACTGGATGGATGACATAGCGGGACCTCCTCTGCGATTGGACGTAGAACGTAACGCGTCACTCCGACGGCTAATGTCGCACTCACGAGGTATTGTTTCCCGGCAATGGGCCATCACCGCCCATCCTCTCCCTGCCGGAAAAGGAGGCAAAACCATGCCCGGTATGCCATCCATCGAGCGTCATGCCTTCAAAGTCGACGGCTTTGACTACGTCCTTGTCCTGCGCGAGGCAGGCCAGATCACCCTCGCTCTCACCGGCGGCCACATCCCCGGCCGCGGTCACCTCTTTGATCTCTACCGCGAATACGATCCCTTCGAGAAATGGGAGGACTATGTGCCGCGTATCGAGCTGTTCGACGACATCGATACCGGTGTCAACGCTTTCCGGCTGATGCGCGCCGTGCAGGGGCGCATGAACGGCTGGATCAACCGGGCCCGGCCGAGCTACTTCGTCATCGCGCCGAACAGCACCCGAAAGGCGACGGTCTATAACCGTGCAACCGCCCTGCTCGCCCGGCGCATCCGTGGCTATCAGTGCCAACAGATCGACC
Source organism: Spiribacter aquaticus (assembly GCF_007625215.1). Taxonomy (NCBI): domain Bacteria; kingdom Pseudomonadati; phylum Pseudomonadota; class Gammaproteobacteria; order Chromatiales; family Ectothiorhodospiraceae; genus Spiribacter; species Spiribacter aquaticus. The sequence goes on from NZ_VMKP01000002.1 coordinate 238,379, forward strand.
AGCGCTTCTATTTCTTTCGACTCGCGACAGGTGCGACCGGGCAGGCCCACGGGAGCAACGACGCACGGGAGGCCGCCGATGCTTGAGCCAACAGCGCTCGAGCAACTGCTTCGTGGGCGCATGGCTGCCCTCGACCTGTCCCGCGGGGATATCGGCCAGCGCTTGAGCCCGAGCAACCCGAGTAAGGCGCTGCGGCGGCTCGATGCGTTCGCGGCAACCGGTGAATGTCCGGAAGACAACCTCTGTGAGCGCCTTGCCAACGCGCTGGACCTATCCATTCCTCGCATCGTCACCGCGGCACGGGCCACCCGCGAGGCCATCGAGGCGCAGGCCGAAGCCGACTACCGCGCCCACTTCACCCCCCATGCCATCTGGACCACCGCCCGCAACACCCCGAGCTCCACGGCCATGGCGGGGTTCATTAACGCGCCGGCGAGACTGGTCCTGACATTCCCCTCGAATCTACCCAGCGAGTCGTTCATTGCCTACTGTCAGGATCATGCACCGGCGGGCGTTCCCCTCTATGGCCCGGTCACTGGATTCATCATCAATTACACCCCGGACCACGCATGTCGGTATGACCGGGAAGGGCAGCGACTCGAGACGCTGCTGAGCGCGGTCCGGGTTGGATGCGCCTTGACCCGGGTCTAGTGATATCCGCCGGGCCCTTGCGCCCTGGCTGGCTGCGGGCTCAAGGTTTAGGGCATCGCCATGGCTGGCACAAAAAGGAATCAAGGATGGCACCAGGAAAGGCACGGGTCATGCCCACCAATATCGCCGAGCTCCGGCTCGGTGGTGCCTCGGAGGCCGAGCTGGCGACGCTGCAGCGCCTCGCTGATGAGTTATCTGCCGAATACACGGTTTTCTATAGCCGCCATGTCGCCCACCTCACGCCCCGCCGGCAGGCATTCGGTGAGATCGACTTTGTGATCGTCAATCAATCCGGCGACGTCCTGCTGATTGAGCAGAAGAACGGATCATTGCAGGAGGCGGATGATGATCTCGGCATCCGCTACGCCGGCCAGGTGCAGCCGAAGTCTGTCGTTGAGCAGATGCACCGCTCGCGGGCGCTGTTTCTGCAGGCGTTAAAGGCGGCCGATCTGCCACCGGTCACCGTCTCATCCCTACTCTATTGCCCGGACCATCGGGTCGAACAGGTGAATGCCGCCGGCCTCTCGATTGAAGGCATCGTCGATGCCCGGGACGACAAATCACTCGCAATGCGCGTGGAGCAGTTGCTGCCCGCGGCGCACAGCCAGGACCAGACGCCGCGGTTGATGCGCGACTTCCTCATGCATTCGCTCTCGCTCGAGCGGGATATGACGCGGACGACGGAGCGGCATGAAGCGGTCTATCAGCGACTGGCGAGCCCGCTCCAGGAACTGCCTGCCGCGCTCGACTTCAGCCCCTGGCGCCTGCGCATCCAGGCGGCGGCGGGGGCCGGCAAAAGCCTGGTGGCCATCGAGGCGTACGAACAGGCGATCGCTAACGGCGAGAACCCCTTACTCGTCTGTTTCAATCGGCCTTTGGCCGACGCACTGCAGACCCGCCTGGGAAACGCCGAGAACGTCAACAACTTCCACGGCCACTGCCGGCAGTGGCTCAGGGCGTTCGGTGATGCGGACCGCCTACAAGCCAGTGAATCCGATGGCAGCGCATTCTGGGACGAGCTTGTCGAGCAGATGACGGATATCGCTGATCAGGCCGGGCCGTTTGATGTACTGATCATCGACGAAGGCCAGGACTTCAAGCCCGACTGGTACGAGGTGCTCAGGCTCGCCATGAAACCCGATTATCGCTGCCTATGGCTGGAAGACGCCGAGCAGGCGCTCCTCGGCAACGATCCGGTACCGCTGGAAGGCTTTGTTCGCTACAGCAACCATCGTAACTTCCGGACACCCGCGCGCATTGCCCGCTTCATTGATGGGCTCCTCGACAAGCACGTGGACTGGGCCAACCCGTTGGATGGCTGCATCCCGGTTGTCTCCACCTATGCGACCGAGGGCGGGCAACGTGAACAACTGGAGCAGCGGGTCCAGGCCTTGATGCGTCAGGGCTTTCAGGCCGAACAGATCGCCATCGTCAGTCTGCGGGGGCAGTCGTCCGCCGTTTATCGGGATCTGAGCAGCGTCGCCGGTAAGGGGATTCGGCGTTTCACCGGCCGATACGACGACGACGGCAACCCCGTCCACACGGTTGGCCCCCTCCACGCCGAAACCATCTACCGCTTCAAGGGCCAGCAGGCGCCGGCTATCGTCCTGACGGATATCGACCTATCCGGCGAACCGGTCCAGTGCGACCGCGAAACAGCGCTCCTCTGGTGCGGCCTTACCCGCGCGACCGTTGCCTGTGAGCTCCTGGTACAAGAGGAATGCGGTTGGTTGAAGGCCTTGCAGCGGGCCCGAAAGTAAGAGGGCCTCGTCTTTCCCACCGGCAGTGGACACCTGAGTAAGTTAATAGACTGGAGGTAAACCATGGCAACAGCAGCCAACGACATGCCCAAGCGCAAGAAGGCCCGCTACAACGCGGAGTATCATGCCGACGCTTTGGCACTCGCCGAACGCATCGGTGTTACGTACCTGCCACAAATCACTAGCACTCACTCGCATCAGTCTGCGAGGCGAATGAAAAACCCAGCTCCAACCCGATCGAAAGGGCCATCCTTCTGGATGAGTCGGACTCGGTCTTCAAGCGGTGCGTCGTAGAGCAGATATGCACGACCGTCCACTTCCGCCGCCGGTGCAAGCAGACTACTCGATTCGCCATCGACCCGGAATTTTGTCGGATGGTGGGCATCTGGACTCAGCATGAAGCTGATCGCGGACATCTCACCTTCCATGGCCGTGAAATCATCACCCGTCTGTAACGCAACGCGATGGTATGCGGGCAGGCTGGCCGATTCGCTCACGGCAATGAAGTAGGCATGATCGGCACGTGGCGCATTAATAACGGGGATCTCGCCCTCGATCGTGACCTCAAAGCCGGTATCTGTGGTCTCTAACTCAAAATCGTCAATCGCCATGTACTGCTCGAGGATGTCGCGGACAGCATCGACCTGCGCCCGCTGCTCGTTGTCGAGCTCTCCGAGGTTGGAGAATACGGCCTCGAACTCTGCCATCACTTCAGCACCATCCGCCGCCGACTGGAGCTGCTGGACATCGAGCTCGACTTCCACCTCGTCGGCTTTACAGGCGACGAGCACGATCGCTGCACCCCCGAGAATGAGCGCCCGCCTGACGTATCGAGCTAAAGAGGTCTTCATGGCTACTGCTCCATTCAGGTGAGTTCGACCTAGACGCTACCCGGGTCGAGTAACATTGAACAGAAGCAGGTGGCCTTCCCTGGCCAAATCCGGCCTCACAGCCCGATCGCGTTCCCTGCGGAAAAGACCTTAATGGCATGAGGCGTCATATCGTGTCGCAGGTAATGCTAGCCCCGTCCAGCGGCATACCGCGCATAGTCTCCGTCCGGTATCCACGCATGTTCCGGCACTGGGCGGTTATAGCGATAGGCCTGGACTGGGATCGCCTCGCCGCTGGCCACAAGCCAGGCCATCACCGTCGTGCGAATATAGAGCGAGCCGGCGGGATCAGCGGGGTTGTAATCCTCGAAGGCGTCGAGCGCGGGTAGACGGGCGTCGTCCACCGCGCAGATCTCGCCGTGGACAACGCCATCGCCGGGTACCAGGCCCGGATAGCCGCCAAGGTCGTAGAGCAGACCCGATGTTGTCGCCGCGCCCAGCGGCCGAGCATCACCCAGCAACCCGGCGCCCTCGAAACCCGGTCGCAACAGCCCGTAGACAAAAATGCGTTTCACAGATCACTCATGATGAGGCGTATATTCAGACGTCATGGACACCATCGAATTTGAGGACTTCGCCCGCGTTGAGCTGCGCGTCGGCACGGTGATCGAAGTGGAGGCATTTCCCGAAGCCCGGCAGCCCGCCTGGCGACTGCGCATCGACTTCGGCCCGGAGATCGGCGAGCGCAACTCCAGCGCGCAGATCACTGACCTCTACGATCGGCAGAGCCTGCTTGGCCGCCAGGTGGTGGCCGTCATCAACTTCCCGCCCAAACAGATTGGACCATTCCGGTCGGAATGCCTCGTCACCGGTTTTCACCGGGCGGATGGGGCCGTTGTGTTATGTGCCCCTGATGGCGCCGTCCCCAACGGCAGCCGGCTGGCGTGATCACACCCCAGGCAGCTTACCTCCACCACAACTGTAGGTTATATCTTCCCATGGGCCCGCAAGTCATCCAGAAGTGCTTCATAGGAGATGGTCGGTTCGGCGACCCGGTCCTTAAAAGCCGCGAGATCCTCCTGATCTTCCGCTAGAGAAGATCGCTCGGCCGTGCGGCGGATGGCATCGGCGACCCGTTCGGGATCGGCGTGGTGGGGCATATGACCCATCCCCTCGACACGGGTGAGGTTGACGCTATCGACGGCCGCGGCAAGGCGCTCCGCGTGGTATTGAAGGCCAACGGTTCGATCGGCCCGTCCATGCACGACCTCAATGGGAATGCTCAGGTCGGGATACTCCGGGACCATTGCCTCGAGATAACCCTCGAGCCGGTCGATCTGAAGCGCATTGATCTGCATCTGGCGGGTCCTTAGCGTGAGCTCGAGCCCAAGATGATCCAGATACCCGTCGGGCACCTCATTGGGCTGGAAGACGCGCTCAACCGAGGCATTCACCAGCTGCCGGGGCGCGATGTGCGAGATCGTCGGCAGGACAATATGCTGCCCGAGGGGTGAAGCGGAGAGCTCACGCCAGAACCCAAGCCCTCCGGGCCATGGGTGAGAGGCCGGCGCGAGCAGCGTCAGACCCGCCACGTCATCACCGGCGCGCAACGCCCAGGCAAGGGCCACGGCGCCACCGTAGGAATGCCCGAGCACAATGGGCTGATCAACCCCGAGCTGCCCGGCCGCTCGGCGCAGGATCTCGGCCTGCTCCATCGGGCTGAGCGGCTCGCCGAGGCTGTCCGAATAGCCGAACCCCGGCCGGTCAAAGGCGATCACCCGAAATTCATCAGCCATCCGGTCGATCAAATCAAAGCTGAAATCCCGCGCGTTGCTGCTCGCGCCGTGGATCATCACCAGGTCCGGGCCCTCGCCCTTCACAATGGCGTGGACCCGCCCTTGCGGCAGCGTGATGAACTGCCCCTCCGGGCCCATCTCTACATGCGGCATGTGGTCCTCCATTCCGAGCGAACAGGCGGTGATCACCGCCATGCCCAACAGCAGCGCTAGCCTCTTGGCGCAGGCACCTTTTTGACGTACGTTATAGACCATGTTCTTCATGGAGACCGATCGCATGAGTGCAAACACGGACAAAAAGCAGGAGCGAATTAACCTCAGGCTACAGCCTCAGGCCAAAGCAATGCTGGAGCGTGCCGCGAGCTTTGAAGGCAAGACCGTGAGCAGCTTCATCCTAGCCAGCGCGATCACGCACGCCGAAGAGAAGATCCATGAACATGAGACCATGCAGCTAGCCGCCCAGAATGCCAATGAATTCTTTCAGGCGCTGGACAAGCCTGTTCGATTCAACCCGAGGCTCGTCGCGGCGCTCGAGGAACATCAATATCGCGTCGCGAATCATTAGCACAGGCCTCGAGAGGGATGCACGACCTCGTCATCGAAGCGCTGAGTTCTCGACACGATAGAACCGGCTTTTCCAGCGCTGAGCCCTCTCTCGACGAATATCTCCGTAAGCGTGCACGACAGGATGTCAAACGCCAGACCAGTCGGGTATTCGTGGCAACTACATACGACAACCCTTTGGTCATTCTAGGGTATTACACACTCTCCAGCCTCTCGATAGCGCTGAACGACCTCCCGGAGGACCACGCGCGCAGATTGCCACGCCATCCAATCCCGGCGGCGTTACTTGGCAGATTGGCCGTGCGGAGGGATGTTCAAGGACAAGGCATTGGCCGGCTGCTTTTGGCCGATGCCATCAAACGCACCCTGGGCGTGAGCGAAGAGATCGGCATTTACGCAATGATAGTCGACGCGATCAACGAAAGCGCCCACAACTTTTACGAGCAATACGGTTTCATGCCCCTAGGCCACTCCAGCACCCGATTATTCTTGCCGCTGAAGCGGATTTGATCGCCTGGCGGGCTTGCAAAACCTTTCACTCACCCTGCAACGTCATCACCAGCGTCCGCGGCCCGCCCCGGTCGCGGTGCTCGCAGAAGTAGATGCCCTGCCAGGTGCCGAGGTTAAGCCGCCCCTCGGTGATCGGGATCTGCACGCTCGCGCCCATCAGGCTCGCCTTGATGTGGGCGGGCATGTCATCCGGGCCCTCGATGGTATGGGTGTACCCGGTCGGCCCCTCGGGGACGAGTCGGTTCATGCTGGTCTCGTAATCCACGCGAACCGAAGGGTCGGCATTCTCGTTGATCGTCAGCGATGCCGAGGTGTGCCGCATGAACACGTGCAATAGACCGACACGGAGCTGAGCGATCTCGGGCATCGCCTCGCACACCGCCTCAGTCACCAGATGAAAGCCCCGCGGCCGGGCGAGTTCAATTTCCCGCTGAATCCACATATCGCTTAGGATACAAGATTAACCGGGCAATAATGGACGTGACTGTGAACACCCGGCTGCCACCGCCCGTTATCCTGCTGTTCGCCGTCGCCGCCGTCTGGGGAATCGACTGGTTGGCACCCGCGACGCGGTTTGAGGCGCCCTGGCTGACCCCGATGGCGGTGACGCTCGCCGCGGCCGCCGCTGGCATCATGCTGGCCGCGGCACTGTGGTTTGCCCGGCAGAAGACGACGCTCAACCCCATGCACCCGGAGCGGGCCCGCCATCTGCTGACCACCGGGCCATATGCGGTCAGCCGCAACCCCATCTACCTCGCGGACGCCGCGCTGCTCCTTGCCTGGGCACTATGGCTCGGCAATGCGGCCGGGCTGCTCATGGTGCCGGTGTTCATACGCACCCTGACCCGCCTGCAGATCGACCCCGAGGAGCAGGCGCTCGCCCATAAATTCGGCGAGGCCTATCGCGACTACTGCCGCCGGGTCCGGCGGTGGCTGTAAAGGGCGTTTCAACCCACCACCGCCCTGCCCTCTGCCTCGCGGATGACAACAGGATCCCTCGCCGCATCGGTGCATAGATACTGCGGATCCACCTTGATCCCCACCCGCGGCAGGTCCAGGCGGTCGGCATCCCAGCAGGTCGCGATCGTGGCATCGGCATGCGTGCGCTCGACGGTATGGCCCCGGCAGGCGATGACAAGCAGATCGAGCTCCGCGTCACTGGCCGGCAACAGTCCCTCGGCGTGGTAGGCAAGCGCCAGTTCAGCGCCCTTCGGGCCGTGTTCTATATCCCAGCCATCGGTTTCGCGGCAGCTGTCATGAAAGAAGGCAAACAGCTCGATGACCCGGCGATTGGCACCGGTAGCGCCGGCAAGCAGCAGCCCGTTGCGGCGCACACGATGCCAGTGATCCGGCCCATGCGGGCTGTGGTCGGGCAGCACGAAACAGCCGCTGGTGTATTCAAGAACCGCCTCGCGTTCTGCGGCGGAAAGCGCCTCGGCGATGGTTGATTGATTCAAATCGAAGTCCTCACTCAGCCGACTGGGCAGGCGGCAAATTGATGAGTCTGCGCCACGCCTGCATGATCTCGCGGCAGGGATTGCGCGGGAAGTTGCCCTTGGCGGTGGGTTTAAGCCCCTTCCCGCCAATGGCCTCGGCGAGCAGGCCGAACAGCTGCGCGAGGGGCGCATCGGGCTCGCTCTCAAGCACGGTACTGACCTGTAGTACGTCGGGGGATTCCAGCGGAAAATGCAGTAGCTGCCGCATCTGGTCAGGGGATAAGCCGCGAAAATCCTCGAAACAACGATGGTTGCGCTGGAACTGAAACGAATCCAGGAACGCCTGCAGTTCTTCCGTGGAGCCGAACTCCCGATCGCCAATCGCCTGCTCGAGCTCCTCGATCGCCGCCGTGGCCGGCCCACCCAGGGTTGGATCATTCCGACCGATCTTGTTCAAGGACATCACTGCCTCCCCAGCGGGTCATTCGTAATGGCTCCACAGGCTCAAGACTCTAACAACATCGTTCTGGGCTTGCTCGTGTAAACCCAGCACCACTGGGGTGATCAGATTGTACGTTATGATGACGAAAATCAGTGGTGAACCCCATGTCCGTAAAGCCTTTGATCCGCTTATACCCCCTGCTGCTCTGCGCTGCCCTGCTGCTTGTCTTCGCGACGGCCGGGGCCGATCACCGATCACAGTCAGGCATGGTTGTGGCGGCCCATCCGCTGGCGACCGACGCGGGGGTCGAGATCCTCGAGGCCGGCGGCACCGCCATTGATGCGGCGATCGCAATACAGGCCGTCCTGACCCTGGTTGAACCGCAGTCCAGCGGGATCGGCGGCGGCGCGTTCTTGCTGCACTACGACGGCGCAACCACCGATGTGCAGGCCTATGACGGGCGCGAGACCGCTCCCGCAGCGATTGAGTCCGACCACTTCCTCACCGAGACCGGCGCCCCGATGGACTTCCTCGATGCCGTCCCTGGTGGCCAGTCGGTGGGCGTACCCGGCACCCTGCGCATGCTCGAGCTCGCCCATGCGGAACATGGCGAACTACCGTGGGGATCACTCTTTCAGCCGGCCATCCGCCTTGCCGAGGCCGGCTTCGAGGTGACACCCCGGCTGGCCGGGATGCTGCGCATCGATCTGCCACTGGCGGCGTTCGAGCCCATGGCCGGGTATTTTTTCCCCGATGGCGCGCCGGTCAGCGCCGGGATGACACTGACCAACCCGGCCCTTGCCGAAACCCTTGCGGCAATCGCGGACCGCGGCGCGGACGTCTTTTATGAGGGCGCGATTGCGGATGCCATCGTGACCACCGTGCAGGCCCACGGGGGCAAGCTCACCCGTCAGGACATGGCGGATTATCGGGCGGTTGAGCGCCCGCCCGTCTGCCGATCGGTCACGGGGCACTCAGTCTGCGGCATGCCGCTCCCCAGCAGCGGGGGTATGACCGTTCTGCAGATCCTCCGCCTGCTCGAGATCGCGGGCGCTGAAAACAATGACAGTATCCGGCTCGCCTGGGCGCATTTACTGCTCGAGGCGTCGCGCCTTGGCTTCGCGGACCGCAACGAATACCTCGGTGACACCGACTTCGTCGAAGTCCCCGTGGAGACTCTGCTGAGTGAGCGCTATCTGACTGAGCGCGCCGGGCTGATCTCGCCGACGCAGTCCATGGGCAAGGCGCGCCCGGGCCTGAACGATCCCGACACCGCCATGAGCGGCGCAAAGCCCATCAATCACTCCACCAGTCACTTCAGCGTACTCGACGCCGCCGGCAATGCCGTCTCGATGACCAGCTCAGTCGAGATGCCCTTCGGCTCGCGCCTGATGGTGGGCGGCTTTGTGCTCAATAATCAGCTCACGGACTTTCGGTTTGATCCCGCGGCGGCCGATGGACGCCCGCATCCCAACCGGGTCCAACCCGGCAAGCGCCCCCTGTCCTCCATGTCACCGATGATCGCCCTCGACCGGGACGACCAACCGCGGTTGATCATCGGCTCACCGGGCGGGACACGGATCATTGGCTATGTGGCACAGCGCGTGGCCGATGTGCTGATGCGCGGCGGAGAGATCAAACCGGCGATTGAGACCGGGAATCTCGTCAACCGCAACGGCGCGACGCAGGTGGAGGCCGGCACCGAGGCGCAGGCCCTGGCTCCCGACCTTGAGGCACTGGGCCATGAGGTCGAAGTCGAGACCATGACCAGCGGGCTCCACGGCATCGAGCGCCTACCGGATGGGGTCATCCGCGGCGCAGCCGATCCGCGCCGGGAAGGAACGGTCGGTCGTCCCGGCCCTCCGTAGTCGAATCATCGCGATTGGCATCTGAGATGTTGCACTGCATCAGCCGACTTGATATATTGCACTGCAACAAGACGGCGAAAGCCGTTAAATGCCCCAAACGAGCGATGAGGACGACATGATGAATACCGATATGTTTACCAAGTACACCGAGCAGGCCGAGAAGCTTTTCATGGGCCCGACCCGCAGCTACGCCAAGCTGGCGATGGACTACACCCAGAAAGTGATGGATGCCCAGATTGAGGCGGCACGCACCTACACCGATCTTGGCATGCAGCAGGCCCGCGCCGCGCTGGATATCAAGGACCCGACCGCCCTTCACCAGTACGCCGAGAAGCAGCAGGAAGCCGCCAAGAACCTGGGCGAGCGCGTCAAGGCGGACGGTGAAAAGGTCGTGGCCCTGAATCAGGACTTTGCCAACGAGGCCCGCAAGCTGGTCGAGTCCAGCGCCCAGAGCGCCTCGGAGACCGCCAAGGAGACCGTCTCGGCCGCCCAGAAGGCGACCAAGGGCAACTAAACCGCCCTCCGGACCACAATCCGGAATACCTCGAACCGCCGGCCATCCACCGGCGGTTTTTTAATGCGCGATCTTGCAGATCCAGCGTTCATGAGCCGGCAGACCCTGAGGTGTAACTACGTGCTGATCGAACCTGCCGACAGCGGACCGCGGGGCTGAGGCCGGAATCGTGCAGGCCGTCATCAACCTCGCGCTCCCCTTCTTCGCGCTGATCTTCACCGGCTACCTCGCTGCCTCGGCACGGATGCTCAGTGAACACACAGTCGGCGGTCTGAACACCTTTGTGTTTTATTTCGCGCTCCCCGCCCTGCTGCTCATCGAAATCTATCAGGCACCGGCTGCGTCAGGTGATCTCGGCGCACTCATCGCCGGTTATTATCTACCGGGGATCGCGCTGTTCTTCACAGCGCTATTAATCGCCCGACGGTTCATTGGACTCCGGCTCGCCGATGCATCGATACAGGCGCTCGCTGCCGTGTTCTCTAATGTCGGCTTCATCGGACTGCCGCTTGTCATCCTGCTTTTCGGGAGCGAGGCAGCGCTACCGGCCGTTGCGATTGTGATGGGCGATACCATTGTGATGCTCGGTCTCGCGACGGCGCTGATCGAGGCGGATCTTGGCGACCCGCGTGCGCTCTCCGCACTGGCCTGGCGGATCGCCGCGGGCGTGGTGAAAAACCCGATCGTCATGGCTGGGGTGGTCGGACTAACGCTGAATCTCACCGATGTGCCCGTCGCTGACCCGCTGATCCGCTATGGCGGTTTACTGGCTGATGCCGCCGGTCCGTGCGCACTTTTCGCGCTGGGCGCGACACTCGCTGGCCGTCCGATCAGTCAGGGCGCAGGCGAGACCGCTTGGATCTGCCTTCTCAAACTTATCGTACATCCGGCGCTGGTGGCCGTCGCGCTGATCGGCGTATTCGACCTGCCTCCCGTCTGGATCGCCGTCGGCATTCTCCAAGCCGCGCTGCCAGTCGCCGCTAACGTCTACGTCCTGGCCCAGCGCTATCAACTTCGCCCCGCACAGGCCTCTACCGGGATCTTCTTCTCAACCGCCCTCGGCATCATCACGCTCAGCCTGCTGATTGGCTGGCTTTATCCGCTCTGATCCGCCGGCCACCCACCGGCGGTTTTTTAATGCGCGATATCGAACTCGAAGTGGTCCCAATGACCGCCCCGATCATCGTATTCAATGACCCGCCATTCGCCCGGTCGATTCCAGAAGACAATGAACGAGCGCAGCTTGTGCGAGTGGGGCCCCAGCAACTTCTTGAGCTGCCGGCTGCTTCGCGTATCGCCGGCCGAGGGCGCCGTTCCACCCTCGTGGACGGGATGGTTGTGATACTGACGGATCTCGTCGCAACCCAGTCGATCCAGGTGATCGCGCCACTTCGCCGGGTCGTCGGCCGGCCGGCACCGATACCGGGACCCGATTGACGCCGTCGCCCGAACCACCACGCCCTGGCGCACGAAGGCGGTCACGAAGACCTCACGGCCCTCGCGGTACATGCCCACGGCAAGCGCCTCCTCCAGGCTCGGGACATCCCGCCCCGCAAGCCCGTACGCCTTTTTAAACGACTCTCCCTGCCGCCGGCGGCGGAATGCGCCAAAGCGCGCAGCGAGGGCCTGCTCAAGGGTTCTGACTTCGACGCGGATCGCCGAGGCGCGCTGACAGGCCGCGCGATACCACCGGGACACCAGCAGCAGGGCGCCATGAGCCATTGCGGGGGTGATCACCATCGCGACCGCGCCCTGAGTCAGCCCCTGTACGGCGCGGTCCGCCAGGCCATAAGCCACGACCACGACCGGTATCGTCACAAGGCTCAGCACAAGGATCTGTTGCTTGCGAAGGATCAATGCCTCGGCATTGAGGCGTTCGTAGGTGGACACGCGAAATCCCCGCCATCAGGGCTTACGAAAAACGAAAATGCCCCAGGTCAGGTCGCCGCGATGGCCCCCATCCACCCAATGCTGCAGGCCGCGCTTCATGCGCTCGATGTACGCCGTGCTCACGGCCTGGGCGATCTGCGGTTCCTCGTCTGTCAGGACATCAAGCACCCGCCCGTAATGCGCGGCGATCATGTCGCCTCGCTGATCAAAGTTGAGTTCTTCAAGGCCGAGGGCTTCGAGCGTGTCGCGATAGAAAGCCGGGGAGCCGAGGGACTCAAGGTGCAGGCGATCAAGAATGGGCTGCAGCCCCTCATTGCTGCGGTCATCCGCCTGCATCGGATCGGTGAAGATGAGGGTTCCGCCCGGGCGCAGCACACGCACCGCCTCCTCCATCACGCGGCGCCGATCACCACTATGCAGAAAGGCCTCCTGCGAGCGTACGACGTCAAAACTGTCATCGGCGTAAGGCACGTCTTCGAAATTGCCACCGACAATCTCGATGCGCTCGGCGAGGCCCTGCTCGGCATTCTGGCGCCGTGCACGCGCATTTTCCCGCGCGCTGAGATTCAGGCCGACGCCCGAGCAGCCATAGTGGCGGGCGAGGTAGCGCAGCGCACCCCCATAGCCGGACCCCAGATCGATGACCCGCGTATCGGCGTTGAGTCCGGGGGTCAGCTCGGCCATGACCTGATTGCTGCGACGGCTTGCGGTATCAATGGCCTCCTGCGGATGGTCGTAGAGACCGACATGGATGTCCTCGCCGCCCCACACGAGCGCATAGAAATTGTCGGCGTCCTCGCTATCGTAGTAATCATGCGCAGTCTGGACCGCGGCGCTGTAGCGTTTCTCACTCATCATCGTCTCCCGTCGCTCAGGCCAGGGAAAGCTCAATCGCCACCACGATCGCGAGCGCCAGCCCAGCCGGCCAGGCTCGGCGTAGAAACACCCCGAAAAGCGTCAGCGGCACCAGCACCGTGAGCGCAGCCAGAATATGGGGCAGCGACGCGGCACCGCTCGCCGCCATGCTCCAGACCCGCACCCCGCCAAGCAGACCCAGCAGTGCTCCCAGCCAAAGACTGCGATCGGCGATCATCGCTCCCCCATCAGCATCGGCGCCCGCGTCCACGGGCCAGTCCGGTTTCGCGCTGTATCCACATGGCGTCGATCCTATCGTATCAGGGGATTACTTGTGCCCCTGTGCCTGAGCATAGGCGGTTACGCCGTTATCAGGTAGGCTTCGCAACGATTCAGACGACGTCCGACCCTGAGACAACCACGAGGCAGATATGGAAGGCACCCTGGCGCTGGCGGCGGACAACCTCACCTCGCCGATCATTCTTTTCTTTGTGCTCGGCGTCGCGGCGGCTTTCGCGCGATCGGACCTGTCCATCCCCGAGGCCATCGCCAAGGGCCTGTCGATCTATCTGCTGTTTGCGATCGGCTTCAAGGGCGGCGCGAGCGTCGCCAATCACGGTGTCGATGCCACGCTGGTCCTCTCGCTGGTGGCCGGGATTATCCTCTCGTTCGTCCTCCCCCTGGTGGCGTTCGGACTGTTGCGGGTGATGTCGCGACTCTCGGTCACCGACGCCGCGGCCGTCGCCGGGCATTACGGCTCGATCTCGATCGTGACCTTTGTCGCGGCCACCTCGGTGGCGGAGTCGGCGGGGCTCTCGCCCGAGGGCTATATGGTCGCGGTTGCCGCCGTGATGGAGGCGCCGGCCATTCTCTCGGCGCTTTGGATCATCGCCCGCTCCGGCCAGCAGTCCGGAGAAATGGAGCAGGGGCTGGTCCGTGAGATCCTGCTCAATGGCTCCATCGTCCTGCTGGTGGGATCGTTTCTGATCGGCGGGATCACCGGCGACGAGGGCATGGCGATGATCGCGCCATTCATCGAGGAACCCTTCCAGGGCGTGCTCTGCCTGTTCCTGCTCGACATGGGACTGGTGGCCGGGCGCGGCCTGCGCGAGGCGAAGTCGGTCCTGACGGCGGGGCTGTTCGCCTTCGGGGTGGTCATGCCACTGATCGGCTCAGTATTCGGTCTGGCGGCCGGGCTGGCGCTGGGGCTGAGCACCGGCGGCGTCCTGCTGTTCATGACCCTCGCCGCGTCAGCATCCTACATCGCCGTGCCGGCCGCGATGCGCGTGGCGCTGCCCGAGGCCAATCCCTCGATCTACCTGACCCTGTCGTTGGGTGTAACCTTTCCGTTCAACCTTACGCTGGGGATACCGATCTATCTGGCCCTGTCACAGACCCTGACCGGAGGCTGATGCCATGCAGACTCACAAGGCAAAACGCGTCGAAATCATCATCGAGTCGATCATGGAGGACCGCCTGAGCGCGGCGCTCATCAAGGCGGGCGTCACCGGATTCAGTGTGCTGCCCGTCCTTGGTGGCTCGGGCCGGTCCGGGCACTGGAGCGGCGAGGGACAGGTCAGCCGGGCGGGCGGCATGGTCAATGTCGTCTGCATCGTCCGCCCCGAGCGCGTCGACTCGCTGCTTGATGCCGCCTTTGAGGTGGTGGATCGCCATATTGGTGTGGTCAGTGTCGCCGACTGCGAGGTCCTGCGCGCCGAGCGCTTCTGAACGCCGCCGCTTCAGCCGCCTGCTGACTGACACACAGCCCGCCGGGCGGCGGCCGGCTCAAGCCCCTCGCCGGACGGCAGCACGGCACCCGGATCGGCGATGAACCGGCGGATGTCCGCGAGCACGGCCGCAGCGCCGGTATAGCGGGTTAGCATGTGATAACCCCCGGGGTAGAGGGCGGCGCGCCAAGGCGCGTCGTCGGGCAGAGCCCGGAACAGCGCGCAGACCGCCGCCGGGGGGATGACCTCATCCGCGCTGCCGTACTGAATGAGTGTGGCGGGGCCATTGAACCCGGAGGCGCCGCGGAGCGCCTGATCCATGAGATCACTGACGCCGACAATCGCCTCAAGCGTTGGCGCGCCAATCCACCGCGGATCAGCCTCAAGTGCCTGCAGCACGGCTGGATCATCGCTCGGCTCAATGCCGATCCACTCGTTGCTGACCCGCAGCCCCGGCGCCATCCTTTCGGCGGCCCACAGGGCGAACCGCTGATAGGCGGGCATGGCCGAACCGCCCCAGAAGGCCGGCCCGACCAGCACGGCCGCTTCCGGATGGAGCGTCGGCGCATCGTCCAGCGCGAGTGTCGCTACGGCCGCGCCCATGCTCAACCCCATCACGACGATGGGGGTGTCGGGGTAGCGGCGCTGGAGTGATCCCAACGCCCAGCGTGCGTCGCTGACCAACACGCCGGTGCCGGGCCAGTCGCCGCGTGACCCGGTCGCGCCAAAGCCGCGCTGGTCATAGGCGTACACGGCAATGCCCTCCGGCACCAGCGCTGCGGCGGTGGCCACGAATGCACCCGCATGATCGTTGAATCCATGCAGCCCGAGCACCACCGCCTCGGGTGATTCCCCGGCCTCGGGCGCCGGGCCCCAGCGTCTCAGCGGCAGCGCGGTATCATCCGGCGCGACCAGACGATGCGGCGTGGCCTCGTGCACGCTGAATGATTGAGTGGGCGGCTCGGGGGGTTGGCGCAGCGCTTCGGGGGCGAGACGCAGCCCCGGCTCAGACGCCGTCACGGCCGTGGTGAGCGCGAGGCCCATCATCGCCGCCAGACGACCTGGGCGTGTATCGTACTTCACGAAGGCTCCCTGTGCCGGATGGCGGGTCACCATGATAAACGCAGTCACCACTGGAGGTGTCCATTGCTCGCAATGATCCATCGCAGCACCCGACGCATTCTCATGCTGAGCGCCGTGGCGATCGCGCTGGCCGGCTGCCGGGCGGATGAGGTTGAACTGACCGTCAACAGCACTCAGCTGCGCTCGGCGCTCGCGGGCAACGAGGTCGTGGCCGAGTTCCAGGCCGTTTTCACCCATGACCGCCCGTTGAATACCCGCCAGAGCGCGCAGGTCGACGATGTCTGGAGCGTATTGGATGAGTACATGGACATCTCGGATTTCTCACGCGAGAACGTCGATGGCGGGCTGAAAGTGACGATTGAGGGCGAGATCCCGGTGCGGACCTCGCGCACTGCGCGTGATGCCTATTACCTTTCGCTGACCGAGTCACGCACGTTCAACGGGCTCCATCGGGTCAACCTGCAGGCCGGGGAGCAGTTTGAGGCGATGCGTCAGGCGCTTGCCGCGGTGAATTTCGAGCTGGACATGGCGAAACACCACCCTACCGTCATGACGGTCACCGGACGCTCATCCCGGCTCATCGCTCCGTCGGCGGCCATGGCCGACGAGGCGCATCTGGTCTACGAAGGCCGGCTCGATGGGTCGGTGAGCTTCCGCCAGGCCGGCGAAGGCTTTGACCAGACCGGCCCGGGGTTTTTCATCCGCCTCGATGGGTGAGCGGAGATTGCCTTCTCTGTGACTTCGTCACTCGGATCACCTGGGCTGTCCGTTATCATATTTGCAATAGTTCCAAACTGATAACGCAATCCTCAGGATGACGCCCATGGCTATGGAAGTCTCGCTACTCACCGTGTTCATCGCCGCGCTGATCACCGCGATCACCACCGGGATCGGCGCCTTTCCCCTTGCTTTCGCGCACCGGGTCGGCGATCGCTGGCTGGCGATTGGTGCGGCCTTGGCCGGGGGGCTGATGCTCGCGGCCAGTCACAGTCTGGTCTCCGAGGGCAACACCCTGGACGCCTGGCGCACCCTGATCGGCATCGGCAGTGGCCTGGTGCTGGTGGTGCTGGCCGATCGCTGGGTGGATCAGCATGACACCCCTGACATTGGCGACCTGCAGGGCGCCAACGCCCGCAAGGCGCTGATGATCGTCGGCATCATGACCATCCATTCCTTCGCCGAGGGAATCGGCGTGGGCGTAGCCTATGGTGGCGGTGAGGAGCTGGGCGTGTTCATCACCACGGCCATTGCCATTCACAACATCCCCGAGGGGCTTGCCATCGCCCTGGTCCTGGTGCCGAGGGGTGTATCGGTGTGGAAGGCGGCCGGCTGGTCGGTGTTCTCCAGCCTGCCGCAGCCACTGATGGCCATTCCCGCCTATCTGTTCGTGTCGGTGTTCGAACCTTTCCTGCCCATTGGCCTGGGGCTGGCGGCCGGGGCGATGATCTGGATGGTCTTTGCCGAGATGATCCCGGATGCCAACAAGGGACTGACCGCCTCGGGCGTCGGTATCGTCATCGTGCTGGCCTTCATGGGAATGTTCGCCTTCCAGACGCTCATCCCGCACTGATTGCAGCCCGTAGGCAGGATCTGCAAACTATATCGGTTGGGACTGAGTGAGGTGCCCTGCGGGCACTGACAGGACATAAAAACGAACGCCTGACTGGAGGAGATTGGCCATGAACCTGGCGCTGATCGTTCTCATGGCGCTGTTGCCGCTGGTGACCGTCGCCGTGTTCCTGGTGATGCTGCGCTGGCCGGCGAAGTACGCCATGCCGCTGGCCTATGCCGTCGCGGTGGCCGTGGCCCTTGGCTTCTGGGGGACCGATCTGAATATCGTGGCCGGTGCATCGGTCAACGGGGTCGTCACCGCCCTCAACATCCTTTTCATCGTCTTTGGCGCCATTCTGTTGCTCTACACGCTCCGCGAGAGCGGTGCGATCAGCGTGATACAGAAAGGTTTCGAGGACATCTCGCCCGACCGGCGCGTTCAGGCGATCATCGTTGCCTGGCTGTTCGGCGCGCTGATCGAAGGCGCCTCCGGATTCGGCACACCCGCCGCCATCGCCGCGCCGCTGCTTGTCGCCCTCGGGTTTCCCGCCATGGCGGCGGTGGTCTCGGCGATGATCATCCAGTCGACGCCGGTCTCCTTCGGCGCCATCGGCACGCCGATCATCGTCGGGGTCAACGCCGGGCTGTCCGACCAGTCGGTGACCGATCGCATGGTCGAGGCGGCCGGCATCCCCTATGCCCAATACCTTGACCAGATCGGCATGCAGGTCGCGCTGCTCCATGCGCTGGTGGGGGTTTTCATCCCGCTGATCATGGTAGGCATGCTCACGCGCTTTTTCGGCGCGAATCGCTCGTTCGTCGAGGGCCTGCGCGCCTGGAAGTTCGCCCTGTTCGCGGGCGTCGTGTTTGTAGTGCCCTACTACGCCGTGGCCGCCCTGCTGGGTCCGGAGTTTCCGGCACTGATCGGCGGGTTGATCGGGCTTGGCATCGTCATCCCGGCGGCGCGTCGCGGCTGGTTTCTGCCGAAGGACACCTTCGAGTTCGAGCCCCGCGAACACTGGCAGCCCGAGTGGATCAGCTCGCTGCAGGATGCGGTACAGCCCACGCGGGACGAGAACCAGCCCCTTTCCCAGCTGCAGGCGTGGATGCCCTACATCATCGTTGCCGGCCTGCTGGTCATCACCCGCGTGATACCGCCGGTCACCGATGCGCTGCGCGCCGATGCCGTGACCCTGGCGATCCCCAACGTCTTCGGCTCGGGCATTACCGCCGCCTCGCAGCCGTTGTATCTGCCGGGCTTCGTGCTGCTGGTCACCTCGCTGATCACCTATTTTCTGCACAAGATGTGGACCCATGGCGATTATGGTCGCGCCTGGAAGACCGCCGGCCGGACCATCGTGTCGGCCGGCTCGGCACTGATCTTTGCCGTGCCCATGGTGCAGGTATTCATCAACTCCGCGCCGGACGGCCACGACACGGTGGGTGCCATTCAGTCGGCACTGGCCAGCGGCATCCCGATGGGCACCCTTGATCAGGTCGCGAGCATGCCCGAGATGCTTGCCCAGGGCGTCGCTGCGCTGACCGGCCAGCTCTGGCCACTGTTTGCCCCCACGGTGGGCGGCCTGGGTGCCTTTCTGGCGGGCAGCAACACCATCAGTAACATGATGTTCTCGTTCTTCCAGATCTCCACGGCCGAGCAGATCGGTCTGGGCTCGTTCGGCGCCTCGATGGTCGTCTCGCTACAGGCGGTCGGCGGCGCAGGTGGCAACATGGTGACCGTGCACAACGTAGTCGCGGCGTCCGCCACCGTGGGCCTGCTGGGTCGGGAAGGCGATGTCATCCGCAAGACCCTGATCCCCATGGCGTATTACATGATCGCCGCGGGTCTGCTGGGAATGGCGATCATCACCGGTGGCACGAACTTCTGGTACGCCGGATGGCTCGGTTTTCTAGGGGTTGTGCTGGCATTCATGCTCACCAATCGCGGAGGCCGATGACGTGGCGGTTATCACCTGCATTGACGATCTGAAGCGTATCTACCGGCGCCGGGTGCCGAAGATGTTCTACGACTACTGCGAGACCGGAAGCTGGTCGGAGCAGACGTTCGAGGAGAACACCAGCGACTTCCGGTCGATCTATTTCCGTCAGCGGGTGGCCATCGACATGACCCGGCGCACCACCGAAAGCCGCATGCTTGGCGAGACCGTGAGCATGCCGGTGGCACTGGCCCCGGTGGGCCTGACCGGCATGCAGCACGCGGACGGCGAAATCCTTGCCGCCAAGGCGGCCGAGGACTTCGGCGTGCCCTTCACGCTCTCGACGCTGTCCATCTGCTCGATCGAGGATGTGGCGGCGGAAACCACCCGGCCTTTCTGGTTCCAGGTCTACACACTGTCCGATGATGACTTCATGCGCCGGCTCATGGAGCGGGCCCGGGCGGCGAACTGCTCGGCCATCGTCATCACGCTGGACCTGCAGGTGCAGGGTCAGCGCCATAAGGACCTGAAAAACGGGCTGAGCGCTCCGCCCAAGCTCACCATCAAGTCCATCGCCAATCTCGCCACCAAGGTGTCGTGGGGGCTGGAGATGCTGGGCGCCCGGCGGCGCACCTTCGGCAATGTGGTCGGTCATGCCCAGGGCGTCACCGATTCCAGCTCGCTGTCCTCCTGGACCGCCGAGGCGTTCGATCACTCCCTCGACTGGGATCGGGTCAAACAGCTCATGGACATGTGGGGTGGCAAGGTGGTGCTCAAGGGCATCATGAACCGCGAGGATGCCGAACGCGCCGCCGAACTGGGGGCCGATGCCATCGTCGTATCCAACCACGGCGGACGCCAGCTCGATGGGGCACTCAGCAGTATTCGGGTGCTGCCGGACATCATCGCCGCGGTGGGTGATCGCATGGAGGTGTACTTCGACTCAGGCATCCGCTCGGGCCAGGACATTCTCAAGGCCCTCGCGCTGGGGGCGGACGGGGTCATGATCGGCCGGGCCTGGGTATACGGCCTGGGCGCCATGGGCCAGGAGGGGGTCACCCGATCCCTCGAGGTGCTGCATAAGGAGCTTGATACGACCATGGCGCTGTGTGGCCATCGCGACATCAATGCCGTCGACCGCAACATCCTGCATGTGCCCGAGGACTTTGCCGGACGCTGGGCCGTCTGAACGCGGCCGGGAGGACAGATCCATGAGCCAGACCCAGGCAATGATCGAGCGCCTGACGGCGATCGCCGGCGCCGGACACGTACTGACCGACGAGGCGGCGACGCGGCCTTACCGCACGGGCTACCGCTCGGGCAGCGGCGAGGTGGTGGCGGTGGTACATCCGGGCTCGCTGGTCGAGCTCTGGCACTGCACTCAGGCGGCGGTCGAGGCCGGCGCGGTGATCGTGCCGCAGGCGGCCAACACCGGCCTTACCGAGGGCTCGACCCCCAAGGACCACTACGACCGCCCGGCCGTTGCCATCAACGCGATGCGCATTAAGGGTCTGCAGCTGCTCGGCGACGCCGAGCAAGCCATCGCCCTGCCCGGGGCCACGCTGTTCGAGCTCACCCAGACCCTCGCGCCGTACGGGCGTGAGCCGCATTCGGTGATCGGCTCGACGTCGCTGGGCGCCACCGTGGTGGGCGGTGTCTGCAACAACTCCGGGGGCGCACTCTGCCGGCGTGGGCCCGCCTACACCGAGCTCGCCGTCTATGCCCGGATCAACGCGCACGGTGAGCTTGAGCTGATCAACGAGCTGGGAGTGGCACTCGGTGACACCCCCGAGACCATCCTCGATCGCCTCGAGCGCGGTGATTACCGGCCCGAGGACGTGGACTGGCACGCCGGCAAGGCCAGCGACGATGGCTATCCCGAGATCATCCGCGGGGCCGATGAACCCGGCGCGGCACGATTCAACAACGACCCGCGCCTGCTCTACGGGGTATCCGGCAGCGCCGGCAAGGTCATGGTGTTCGCCGTACGCATGGACACCTTCGAGCAGGAGTCGGACGTGCGCACCTACTACATCGGCAGCAACGATACCGCGCAGCTCGCACAGTTCCGCGCGCGGTTCCTGCGCGAGGCGAGCAAACTGCCGATCACCGCCGAGTACCTGCACCGCGAGCTGTTCGACGTAGCGCGGCGCTACGGCAAGGACAGCTTTCTGATCATCAAGAAACTCGGCACGGCGCGGCTACCCGGGGCGTTCGCCCTCAAAAACCGCATCGACCGGCTGTTCCGCCCGCTGCCGCTGCTCCCCGACCCGATCACTGATCACGTCCTCCAGCGCCTCTCCCGGCTGCTGCCGGATCCGCTACCGGCGCGGGTGGTGGAGTGGCGCGACCGCTTCGAGCATCACCTGATCCTGCGGGTCAACGGTGACATGGTCGAGGAGACCGAGGGGTTTCTTGACGAGTGCTTCCCCGAGGCGTGGTTCCGCTGCACCGCGGACGAGGCCGAGCGGGCGATGCTGCATCGCTTTGCGGCGGCCGGGGCGGGCGTGCGCTACCAGACCATCCATCATGACGAAGTCGAGGACATCCTGGCGCTGGACATCGCCCTCGCGCGCAACGATCGGGACTGGTTCGAGGAACTGCCCGAATCGATCAGCCGCGACCTGGTGCACCGGCTCTACTACGGGCATTTCTTCTGCAACGTGTTCCACCAGGACTATGTATTCCGCAAGGGCGCCGATGTGGCGGCCCACAAGGCGAAAATGCTCGAGATCCTCGATGCGCGGGGCGCGGAATACCCGGCGGAGCATAATGTCGGGCATCTGTATCCGGCCAAGCCACCGCTGGCCGCGTTCTACCGCCGTCTCGACCCGACCAACACCTTCAACCCCGGGGTCGGCAAGCTGCCGCGCGATCCTTACTACGGCCGCCCCGCCGAGGGCTGATCACGCCCCGGCGGGCTCGGCATCAAGGCCGAGGTCGAGGATCGGCGCACTGTGGGTCAGCGCACCCACCGAGATGATGTCGACACCACTGGCCGCCACCGCGGCCACGGTGTCGCGGCTGACACGGCCCGAGGCCTCGGTGACGGCGCGGCCATCGACCCGCCGCACGGCCGCCGCCAGCGTGGCCGGGTCCATATTATCCAGCAGCACCGCATCCGCCCCGCCGGCGAGCGCCTCATCGAGCTGATCCAGGGTGTCGACCTCGATCTCGATTTTCACCAGATGCCCCGCCGCCGCCCGGGCCCGCGCCAGTGCCGGTGCAATCCCCCCGGCCACGGCGATGTGGTTGTCCTTGATGAGCATTGCATCATCGAGCCCAAAGCGGTGATTGACCCCACCGCCGGCGCGCACGGCCTGCTTTTCCAGTGACCGCAGGCCCGGCGTGGTCTTGCGGGTGCAGGCAATGCGGGCGGGCCAGTCCGCCACCGCATCGACCAGCGCCGCGGTGGCGGTAGCGATTCCACTGAGATGACAGAGCAGGTTGAGGGCGACACGCTCCGCCGCGAGGATCGCGTGGGCCGGACCATCAACCGACAGCACGGTCGTGCCGGCTTCGACCCGCGCCCCGTCGGGCTGTGCCACCGCGACGTTCACCGCCCCGTCCACTAGGTTGAAGGCCAGTGCCGCCGCCTCGGCTCCGGCGATGCGCCCGGCCTCGCGACTGCGCACGACCCCCTCCATGGGGGTATCAGCGGGGATGACCGCATTGCTGGTGATGTCCCCCGCCCGGCCCAGATCCTCGGCCAGCGCCGCCCGGATCAGCGGTTCAAGGCCGGGTTGTGTCAGTGCCACACGACTCATCGGACCGGCCCGCCTGCCGCTACCAGCGGCTCGTGAGTCGCCGGCGGCTGCGGGCACAGCGCGGCAAGCGTCAACGCCTGCCTGGCCGGCGGCGGTGACTGCGTGTGTGCAAAGTCCCGGCGCAGGTGCCCGCCCCGGCTCTCGCAGCGCCGCTGCGCCGCCGTTGCGACGAGAAGCGCGGTCAGCGCATGGTCGCGCTGCGGATCGTCCCGATCAAACGCTACGGCCGAGAGGGCATCGATTGCCCGCGCCAGCCCGTCGTTGTCGCGGACCACACCCACCGAGCGGCTCATCAGCGCCCGGATCCACGGTGCGACCCATGGCGCGGTGGGGACCGTCGCGGTGGGCGGCGTCGGTCCATCGCCGGCATCCGCCACTGAGCGGACGGGCGATGCGGCAATGTCTTCGGCAATCCAACGCGCGAACACCAGCCCCTCGAGCAGGGAATTGCTGGCCAGGCGATTGGCGCCGTGGAGCCCGGTGCAGGCCACTTCGCCGCAGGCCCAGAGGCCGGGCAGGTCAGTCCGTCCCCGGTCATCAACCGCGATGCCGCCCATGTGGTAGTGGGCCGCCGGCCGGATCGGAATCAACTGGGTGGCCGGATCGATGCCGGCCGCGCGGCAGGCGGCATGCACCGATGGATAGCGCTCGGCGAAGGCGCTGCCAATCGCGCGGCGCCCGTCCAGGTAGACCCGATCGCCCGCCGCCAACGCCGCATGGATCCGCCGGGCGATCACATCGCGCGCCGCCAGATCACCGCCCGGCGTATCGGCCATCAACCGCTCGCCAGCGCCATTGACCAGGGTCGCGCCCTCGCCGCGAAGCGCTTCGGTGGCAAGCGGCATGGGATCGCGCCCCACGGCCATGGCGGTGGGATGAAACTGAACAAACTCGGCATCCGTGACGCCCGCGCCGGCGCGGGCCGCCATCGCAATGCCCGCGCCCACGGCGCCCAGGGGGTTGGTGGTCTCGGCGTAAAGCCCACTCAGGCCGCCGGTGGCCAGCACCACGGCGCGGCCCGGCAATGCCCCCTCCGCCAGTCGTACGCCATGGACGCCGCCGGCGTCGGCCAGCAGGCCGTTGACCGGCGTATTCTCGGACACGGTAATGGACGGCGTGGAACGGACCTGCTGGATCAGCGCGTTGAGGATCGCCACACCACTGCCGTCGCCGCCGACATGCACGACCCGGCGCCGGCGATGCGCGCCCTCCAGGCCCAGCGCCCAGTCGCCCTGGGGGGTGCGATCAAAGCGCGCGCCCCACTGCTCGAGCTGCGCGAGACACTCGGGTGCGGCCGCCGTGACCGCCCGGGCAACCGCCGGATCCACCAGCCCGACGCCGGCGGCCTCGGTATCCGCCTGATGCAGAGCCGGGGCATCGTCATGGCCCAGCGCGGCGGCAATGCCGCCCTGCGCCCAGGCCGTGGCGGTGTTCTCGCGCAGGGCACCGGCGGTCAGGACCCGCACCGGCAGCGGTGCAAGCCGTAGCGCCGTCGCCAGCCCGGCGATCCCCGCCCCCACGACAATCACTGGGGGTGACGTGGCTGCGACCCGACTCACTGGACCGCCAGCATCCGCGTGACCGCCTGACGGGCGCGATCCGCCACGCCGGGGTCAATCTCGACGCGCGGGGCAAGCTGCTCCAGCGCCTGGCGGATCTTTGGCAGGGTAATGCGCTTCATATGCGGACACAGGTTGCAGGGCCGCACGAATTCCACCTCGGGCACTTCAGCCGCCACGTTATCGCTCATCGAGCACTCGGTGACCATCAACACCCGTCGCGGCTGGCGGGTCTTGACCGCGTGGATCATCTGCGCGGTCGAGCCCACCTGGTCGGCGGCGTCGAGCACATCCGGCGGGCACTCGGGATGGGCGATGACCATCAGGTCATCGTGGGCCTGGCGGTAGGCGCGGATCTCGTCGCCGGTGAATCGCTCGTGCACCTCGCAGTGGCCCTGCCAGGCAATGATCTGGACATCGGTCTGCAGCGCGACATAGTGGGCGAGGTACTCATCCGGCAGAAAGATCACCCGGTCGACGCCGAGTGACTCCACCACGGCCACGGCGTTGCCCGAGGTCACGCAGATATCCGATTCCGCCTTCACCGCCGCGGAGGTGTTCACGTAGGTCACCACCGGCACCCCGGGATGGCGTTCGCGCAGTGCCCGCACATCGGCGGCGGTGATCGATTCGGCCAGCGAACAGCCCGCCGCAAGATCCGGAATCAGCACGGTCTTCTCGGGGCAGAGCAGCTTCGAGGTCTCCGCCATGAAGTGCACCCCGGCCTGGACGATGACATCGGCATCGGTCTCGGCCGCCCGGCGCGCCAGCGCCAGGGAATCGCCGACAATATCCGCGACGCCGTGGAAGATCTCGGGGGTCTGATAGTTGTGGGCCAGAATGACGGCGTTGCGTTCAGCCTTGAGGCGGTGAATGGCATCGATGTCGGGCTCCAGCGCGGGCCATTCGATGGGCGGAATCACGTCCTTCAAACGCTGCTCGGCCGCGGCCGTCTGCTCCATTACCTCTGCCATGAACCGCTCCTTATGCTCGATCTGAGCATTATTGGCGTCAACAAAATGCCGCTTATGCTGAGTTGGAGCATAAGCCCGCGGGCAGAGTTCAATCAATAGCGGTGGGTGCTGCGACTGCCCGTCTTGATGCCCACCCCCGGGGCCGGGCGCTCGAGGGTAACGGCTGGTCGAAACCGCATCAGCCTTGCCGGCCGCCCGCCGGTGCGGGTTTCATGCTGGCCCGTGGCCTCGACCAGCTGCTGGCGCTCCACCAGGCGACGGAAGTTCTGCTTGTGCAGCCGCGTGCCGGACAGTGCCTCGGCGGTGCGCTGCAACTGCAGCAGGGTAAAAGTGGGCGGCATCAGCTCAAAGAGCAACGGGCGGTATTTGATCTTGCCCCGTAGCCGGCCCATGGCCGTTGCCAGAATGCGACGGTGATCCGTCGCCATGGATTGATCAACGCGCGTCGCCACGGATTCCGGTGGCTCGGCGCCCTCGTCGTGCCACGCCTCCGCCACCAGCCGCGCGCCGTAGAGCAGCTCATAACGCTCCAGCGAGCGCTCCTCATCCCAGGGCGTCGAGCCATTGGCAAAGGTCAGGCGCAGCCGCTCGGCCCGCCGCCGGCGTTTGGGCGCGCTGGGCGCCTGATCCCGCCAGTCGGCCAGCGCCGCGAGCAGTCGATCGACCACCGGCGGGCGCTGGGTGCGCCAGTCCTCCCAGGGCAGATAGTCATACCAGGGCTGCCAGGCCGTCGCGCGACCGGTCTGCGGATCAGCGTCGTGAACCAGGGCCAGATAGGCCACCGAGACGGGGCGAACGTCCTGTTCCGGCGGGCCGTCATCGCCGCCGGCCCGGTTGCGGTCGGCAAAGGTATAGAGCTGCTCCATGTAACCGAGCCGCAGCCCGGTCTGGTACTCCACCCAGCTGCGCAGGCCCGCCTGGAGTGTCCGGTGGTCGGGCTGCAGGGGCCCGCAGGGCAGCGTATCGGGCTCACCCGGCCCGGACTGGACGGTCAGGATGCAGGGCTCGCCGTCGATCATGGCGACGATGACCGCCGTCAGATCGACCGTGGCGGGACTGGCGCGCTGGTCGAGCTCGATCATGCACTGTCCCGGTCCGGTTCACCCAGCGCATGACGCTGCAGCCGCTTGACCTCGTCACGCAGCTTGCCGGCTTCCTCGAACTCGAGGTTGCGGGCGTGCTGATGCATCTTCTGCTCCAGCTCCTTGATGCGCTTGACCGCCTGGGCGGTGCTCAGATCGGCATAGGCCTTGGCCTCGTCGGCAACCTGCGCGTAGTGCTCGGCACTATCCGGCGCGCTCGCCCCGCCCCGCTCCATGACATCGGCGATGGCCTTCTGGATGCCCTGGGGCGTGATGCCATGTTCCTCGTTGTGGGCGATCTGTTTCTCGCGCCGCCGTTCGGTTTCGTCGATGGCCTTTTTCATGGAATCGGTCATCTGATCGCCGTACAGGATGGCCTGGCCGTTGACGTTCCGCGCCGCCCGGCCAATGGTCTGGATCAGGGAGCGCTCGGCGCGCAGGAAACCCTCCTTGTCGGCATCGAGGATGGCCACCAGTGAAACCTCCGGGATATCCAGTCCCTCGCGCAGCAGGTTGATGCCCACCAGCACGTCAAACGCCCCCAGCCGCAGGTCACGGATGATCTCGGTGCGCTCGACGGTGTCGATATCCGAGTGCAGGTAGCGAACCCGGACGCCGTTTTCCGCCAGGTATTCGGTGAGATCTTCGGCCATGCGCTTGGTGAGCGTGGTCACCAGCACGCGCTCGCCAGCCCGGCTGCGCTCATTGATCTCGCCGAGCACATCATCGACCTGCGTGCTGGCCGGGCGCACGTCGATGGCCGGATCCACCAGGCCGGTGGGCCGCACCACCTGTTCGGCAACCGCCGAGGAATGCTGCTTTTCATAGGGCCCGGGCGTCGCCGAGATATAGATGCGCTGCGGCGCGATGGTATCGAACTCCTCGAACTTCAGAGGCCGGTTGTCGAGTGCCGAAGGCAGCCGGAAGCCATACTCCACCAGCGTCTCCTTACGGGCCCGGTCGCCGCGGTACATGCCGCCCACCTGCGAGACGGTGACATGCGATTCATCGATGAACAGCATGGCGTCATCCGGCACATAGTCGAACAGGCACGGCGGCGCCTCGCCCGGCCCGCGTCCCGACAGATAGCGCGAGTAGTTCTCGATGCCGTTGCAGTAGCCAAGCTCCTGCATCATTTCCAGGTCAAAGCGCGTGCGTTGCTCAAGGCGCTGGGCCTCGAGCAGTTTGCCGGCGCCCTGGAGCTGCTCGAGGCGCTCCTTCAGCTCGACCTTGATCTTCTCCACCGCGCTCAGCACCGTCTCGCGGGGCGTGACATAGTGGGACTTGGGATAGACGGTCAGCCGCTGGACCCGACGCAGGACCTCGCCGGTCAGCGGGTCGAACCAGGCGAGGCTCTCGATCTCGTCATCAAACAGTTCGACGCGCACCGCCTCGTCCTCGGACTCGGCCGGGAAGATATCGATGACATCGCCCCGGGCCCGATAGTTGCCGCGGGCGAAGTCATAGTCATTGCGCGCGTACTGCAACTGCGCCAGCCGGCGCAGGATCCGGCGCTGATCGACGGACTCCCCCACCTCGAGATGCAGCACCATTTCGAGATAGGCGGTGGGGTCACCCAGCCCGTAGATCGAGGACACCGACGCGACGATGATGGTGTCGCGGCGCTCGATGATCGCCTTGGTGGCCGACAGGCGCATCTGCTCGATGTGCTCGTTCACCGAGGCATCCTTCTCGATGAAAGTGTCCGAGGACGGCACATAGGCCTCGGGCTGGTAGTAGTCGTAGTACGAGACGAAATACTCGACGGCGTTGTTGGGGAAAAACGCCTTCATCTCGCCGTAGAGCTGCGCGGCCAGGGTCTTGTTGGGCGCGAGCACCACCGCCGGGCGCTGCTCTTTCGCGATCAGGCTGGCCATGGTGAAGGTCTTGCCCGACCCGGTCACCCCCAGCAGGGTCTGATGCGGGTGGCCGGCGTGCAGGCTGTTGGCGAGGGTCTCGATGGCCGCCGGCTGATCACCGGCGGGCTCGAAGTCGCTCTGCAGCTGAAAACGCAGTGTCTCGTCAGTCATGGCAATGCAGGCCCTGTCATGTTTGGCGTATCATCTCGGCAAACGGTAAAAAAACGGAGACCATCCTTGGCTATTGAACTCTCTGAGCGCGTCGGGCGCGTGAAGCCTTCCCCGACCATGGCGGTCACGGCCCGCGCCGCGGAAATGCGCGCGGCCGGTCACGACATCATCGGTCTGGGTGCCGGCGAACCGGATTTTGATACCCCTGATCATATCAGCGCCGCCGCGGTGCAGGCGATCCAGGCCGGTCAGACCCGCTACACCCCGGTCGACGGCACGCCGGCCCTCAAGCAGGCCATTCAGGCAAAGTTCGAGCGCGACAACGGCCTCGAGTACGACGCCAACCAGATCCTGGTGTCCTCAGGCGCCAAGCAGAGCCTCTATAACCTGTTCATGGCGGTGCTTGGCAGTGGTGACGAGGTGGTCATCCCGGCCCCCTACTGGGTTTCATACCCGGACATGGCGCTGCTCGCCGATGGTGTCCCCCGGATCATCGAAGCCGATCAGTCGCAGCGCTTCAAGATCACGCCGGCGCAGCTTGAGGCCGCCATCACCGACCGCACCCGGATCGTGGTCCTCAACAGTCCTTCCAACCCCACTGGGACCGCCTACAGCCGGGCCGAGTTCGAAGCACTGGGCGAGGTCCTGCGCCGCCACCCCGACCTGCTCATTGCCAGTGACGACATTTATGAGCCGATCCTCTGGACCGACGAGCCGTTCAGCAACATCGCCATGGTCTGCCCGGATCTGGCTGAGCGCACGGTCGTCGTCAACGGCGTCTCCAAGGCCTATGCCATGACCGGATGGCGCATCGGCTATGCCGCCGGCCCCGCGAACGTCATCGGTGCCATGAAAAAGATCCAGTCCCAGAGCACCTCCAACGCCAGCTCGATCTCGCAGGCCGCTTCCGTTGCAGCACTCAATGGAGACCAGAGCGTGATCGGGCCCATGGTCAAGGCATTCCGCGAGCGCCATGACTTTGTCGTCAAGCGGCTTAATGCCATGAAAGGCGTGAGCTGCATCGCCGGAGACGGCACCTTCTATGCGTTCCCCGACGTCAGCGGTGCCATTGCTGCCATCGACGGCGTGGATACCGACACGGCGCTCGCCGAGCACCTGATCGCCGAGGCCAACGTGGCCCTGGTGCCCGGCACGGCGTTTGGTGCGCCCGGCCATGCCCGGATCTCCTTCGCCACCAGCATGGAGAATCTGGAAAAGGCGATGGATCGCCTCGAGGGCGCCTTCGGGCGCGGGTAGGTGCCGTTTTGATGCGCCGCGCCGGTTGACGGCGCGGCGTAAAACGCTAGACTACGCAGCGAGCTAGAGAGCGATTCCCCGGTAGCTCAGTGGTAGAGCGAGTGACTGTTAATCACTTGGTCGGCGGTTCGAATCCGTCCCGGGGAGCCATTCCGAACAAGTAGTCACCTCCCTGCATCGACTGCGCCGCCGCCCTAGGGCACCAGCCACTGCGCCGCCCAATCCTGAGAGCGATCAAACCCCGCGCGCCGATGGCGATGGCCGAGGTGCAGCGCCTCGAGGTAGACGACGTTCAGCTCGATGACCGCGAAATCTTCAGGCTGGGGCCAGACGGCATAATCCAGCGCATCGGTAATGGCCAGGCCAGACGCCGGCTGAAAGCCGTAGCAGCGCTGCGCATGCGCCGAAAGCCCACTCCATATCGACTCAACAGCCGTCCCGGTATGGACCACGGCCTCAGCCATCACCCGGATCTGCAGGTGCGCGGTCTGATCCCAGACATGCAGCGAAGCCCGGGGCGCCGCCGCGAGTTCTGCAACCTTGCCTGCTTTTCGATCGGTATAGACGCGCAGCTGTGAGGCCGCCCGATCCGCGCCCCGCAGCACCACCGTCCGCACCTGAGGCCAGCCGTTCGCATCAATGGTGGCCAGCGTGGGATGCCGCGCCGCCGCCCGCCGGTCAGCCACTCCGCGGCCAAATCGCTTCCAGGCCTGCTCGAGCAGTCCATCCAGCGATTCCGCCCAGTCATGCCGCTCCTGTGTCATCCTTCGCCTTCTCTCATGTTTCTAACGGAGTGAGTGCATGCGCTGGGACCCGCGTCTCACCGGAATGTTGCAGCTGATGGGTGCAGCGCTACGCCCGCCGCCCGGCAAGGGCCGCGTCGCCCTGGCACTCGGTATGGGTATCGTGACACATCTCGCGTTTGCCGGCGGTGTGCTTGCCATGATGATCGCCATGTTCAACGGCATGAGCGCGACCTTCGGGCGTATCCCCCAACCCTGGGCCTGGGGTGTCAACGCGCTGCTGATCCTGCAGTTCCCACTGGTTCACTCCCTGCTGCTGACCCGCCGGGGCGGGCGATGGCTCAGTCGGCTGATCCCCGGCCCCCACGGCGGCACCCTGGCGACCACCACTTATGCCCTGATCGCGGCTTTGCAGCTGCTGGCGCTTTTCACGCTCTGGACGCCCAGCGGTATCGTCTGGTGGCGCGCTGAGGGCATGGTTTTCTGGGTAATCGTCGCTACCTACGGACTGGCCTGGCTGATGCTCACCAAGGCGAGTTTTGATGCCGGCGTCGAGGTCCAGTCGGGCGCGCTGGGATGGATGTCTTTGCTGGCCCGGATCAAACCCCGCTTTCCCGATATGCCGACACAAGGGCTTTTTCGGGTGATCCGCCAGCCGATCTATGTGGCCTTCGCCCTCACACTCTGGACGGTGCCGGTGTGGACGCCGGATCAGCTATTGCTGGCCATCAGCTACACGGCTTACTGCCTGCTGGCACCGCGGCTGAAGGAGCGTCGCTTTGCGGCGCGCTACGGCGAGCGCTTCGCGCGCTACAAAAACGCCGTACCCTATGCCCTACCCCGATTGCACCGCCGAGGCGAGGATCACAATGCGCAATAATCTGGCCCTTTATGACGACGTCGCGGATCAGTGGTGGTCGGACGACATCCGCTGGGTGCGAACCCTGAAAAACCTGGTCCCGGGACGACTGGCGTGGATGGACCGGCAGATCGACTGGCGCGACCGCGCCGTACTCGATCTGGGCTGCGCTGGCGGATTCATGGCCGAGGCACTAGACGACCGCGGCGCCCGTGTGAGCGGCATCGACCCAGCCGCACGGGCCATCGACGCGGCTGAGCAGCATGCCCGGGCCGAGGGGCGGGCCATTGATTACACCACCGGCGTTGGTGAGGCCCTGCCCTACCCCGATCAGGGCTTTGACGCCGTGGTCTGCGTTGATGTCCTCGAGCACGTGCAGGACCTCGATCAGGTGCTCGCGGAGGTCTACCGCGTGCTCCGACCCGGTGGCTTGTTTCTGTTCGATACCATCAACCGCAACCCATTGGCGCGGCTTGCCACCATTACGGTCGCCGAAGATATCCTGCGGCTGTTGCCCCGGGGCACCCACGACCCGGCGCTGTTCATCAAGCCGACCGAACTGCGCACGGCACTCGCCCGCGCCGGGCTTGAGGCGGGATCGTTCACCGGCCTTGGTCCCCGCGGCATCAACCGCCGCGGGGACCTGACCTTTGGCCGTCTGCCACTGACCGCGATCCTCTACATGGGCACTGCCCGGCGGCCGGTGGACGACGCTGACTGACCGGGACTAGCGCGATTCAACCTCGCGCCAGATCTGCTGCAGGAACTCGAGCGACTCACCCTGCAGGCTGGGGATGAAGGTCAGCCGTTCCATCTGCTCGTCGGTGGGCAGGATCGGCGGCTCCTGCAACACCGCATCAAGCATGGGCAGCGCCGCTGCATTGGGGCTTGAGTAGTAGTTCCAGTTGGACAGCTGGGCGCCGATCCGGGCCTCAAGGATATAGTTGATGAAGGCGTGGGCGAGTTCGGGATTGGGGGCGTTGGCGGGGATCATCATGTTATCCACCCAGCGCTCGGCTCCCTCTTCGGGGATGACGAAGCGGATATCCTCGAAGCCTTCCGGGTCCTCGCTCTTGTAGAACAGGTAATCGCCGTTGAAGGTCATCCCGGCGGCCACCGAGCCGCGCACGAGCTGCTGGAGAATGGGCGTGCCCTGGACAAAGCCGGCGAAGTTGTCACGCTGCTTGGCGTCGAGCACTTCACGGGCCGCCGCCTCAAGGGCATCCCGGCCTATGCAGTCATAGCCCTCGCCCTGATAGGCGCACGCCGCCCCAAGACTCACCTGGGCGTCCTCGGGCACCGCGAACGGGGCATCCGGGTTGACCGTCGGGTCGAACAGGACCGACCAGCTGTTCGGGACATCGCCAAGGGCGGACTCGTCGTAGACCAGGCCCGTGGTGCCCCACTGGTAGGCAACGCTGTATTCGTTGCCCGGGTCAAAGGACGGGTCCAGGAAGGCGTCCATCAGGTTATCCAGATTGGGCAGCCGATCGTGATCGAGCGGCTGCACCAGGTCGCTGTTGATCAGCCGCGGGACATAATAATTCGACGGCACGATGACGTCGTACTGGCTGTCGCCGCCGGCCTGCAGTTTGGCGAACAGCTCGCCGTTGGAGTTGAAGTAATTGCGGACGACCTCGACGCCATGGCGATCTTCGAACTGCTGGATGATCGCCGGATCCATGTACTGCGACCAGTTGAATAGATAAAGGGTCTCACCCTCGAACTGGGCGCTGGCGGACCCCGCAGCGGTGGCGAGGGTGGTGGCGAGCAGACCCGCCCTGAGCGTTGGATGCGTCATGATGAGGCGCTCCTGTTGGTGGTGGATGAGGCCGATGGCCGTCGCTGGACGACCAGACTGATCAGGGCCATGAGAAAGACGCTGCCAATCATGAGCGTGGCGATGGCGTTGACCTCGGGCGTCACCCCTTTTTTGATGGCACTCCAGATATAGATTGGCAGTGTGGTGCTCTCCGGGCCGGCGGTGAAAAAGCTGATGACAAAGTCATCGATGGACAATGTCAACGCCAGCAGGAAACTCGAGACGATCGCCGGCGAGAGCACCGGCAGCAGAAAGAAGCGGGCACGCTGCCAGGGCGCGGCGTAGAGATCCTGCGCCGCCTCGAACAGCTGCGGGTCGAGCGCCAGCAACCGGGCATTGACCAGCAGGGCGATGAACGGCACCTGAAACGTGACATGGGCGATGATCATGGTGCCCAGCCCCGGCGCCAGAATGCCAAGGCGCTCGTCGATGGCGATGAAAAAGATCATCTCGGCGATGCCGAAAATGATGTCGGGCATCACCATGGGCAGGTAGATCAGCCAGATCAGCCAGCTGAGCCGTCGCAGCCGGTAGCGGTAGAACCCGTAGCCCAGCATCCCGCCGATCACGATGGCGATCAGCGACGAGGTGAGCGCAAGCGCCACGGTGTTGAGCAGCGCCCCGATGATGGCATCGTTGCTGAACAGCTGTTGGTACCAGGTCAGCGAAAACCCGGCGAAACGCGCCGATGAGTTGATGGCGTTGAACGAGTAGAACACCACCACCGCGAGCGGCGCGTAGAGAAACGCGAGCAGCAGATACCAGAACACCCGCAGGCCGCGGTCCATTGCCCGAGCGGTCATAGCAGCACCTCACGGTCACCGCCGACGCGCCGGCCCAGGTCGCGCAGCACCTTGAGCCCCACCAGCGTCACCACGATCATGATGATCGCGCCAGCGGCGCCCAGTGGCCAGTTGCTGGCCTGGACGAACTGCCGGGCCACCAGGTTGCCGATCATGGTGGCCTTGCCACCCCCGAGCAGCTCGGTGACCACGTACATACCGAACGCCGGTATCGCCACGAGCACCGTGCCGGCCATCAGTCCGGGCAGGGTCTGCGGAAAGACCGCATGCCGGAACACGGCCACCGGCGAAGCGAACAGATCACGGGCGGCCTCGACCTGCTCGGTGTCGAGGCGCTCGAACGCCGCGTAGAGCGGCAGCACCATGAACGGCAGGAAGTTGTAGACCAGGCCCACGATCACCGCGAACTGCGAGGGGAAGAGCCCCATCTGCGGCTCGGTCAGTCCTACGCGCACCGCCAGGTCCGAGACCACGGTGTCCGGCGCGAAAATATTCATCCAGCCCACCGATCGGATCACCTGATTGGTCCACGACGGCACCACCACCGCCAGCAGCATGACGGCCCGCCAGCGCACCGGCTGGCGGCTGATGAAGTAAGCGGCCGGATAGGCGATGACGATCACAATGGCAGTGGCGAGCAGGCTCTGCCAGACCGAGCGGATCAGTGTGTAGAGGTTGCCGGGCGACCAGCCGAGGAACCCGAAGCCGGCCAGCTCGCGGAACGCATCCAGCGTGAGCGGCGCGGTGGGCAGACCGTACGGTCCATTACTGAGGAATGCCATGGCGACCAGGTAGGCGCTGGGCAGGACCAGAAAGACAACAATGAAAAACACCCCGGGGGCGGTGGTCGCCAGCAGATAGCGGGTATCGCGACGCAGTCCGGACAATCGATGCGGCCTCCTAATCTGAAACGGTCGCGGTGCCACGCGGTGAGACGCCGACGCGGATGGTCTCGCCCACCTGGTGCTCGGGCTGGCCGCGGTTGGCGCGACTCGCCAGCAGTCGCAGCCCCCCGCAGGCCAGGCGATACTCGGTGGTCTCGCCCCGGTAGAGCCGCTCCTCGACGGTTGCCTCGAAACGGTTGGGGACCGTCTGCGCCTCGTCACCCAGGCGGATGGTCTCGGGGCGCAGCAGCAGATGATCGCCCGTGCCGAATGCGCCCTCAAGGCGCCCCAGCGGGGTATCGACGCCCGCCGCGTCGCGGCCATGAATGGGGACGAAATTCTGATGACCCATGAAGCGCGCCACGAACAGCGCCGCCGGTGCCTCGTAGATGGCATCGGGCGGGCCCACCTGAACGATCCGTCCGGCATCGAGCACCGCCATGCGGTCGCTCATCACCATGGCCTCCTGCTGGTCGTGGGTGACAAACACGAAGGTCATGCCCAACCGCCGCTGGAGACGCTTCAGTTCGAGCTGCAGCCGCCCGCGCAGATCGGCGTCCAGGGCGGACAGCGGCTCGTCGAGTAACAGCACATCGGGCTCATTGATCAGCGCCCGGGCCAGGGCGACGCGCTGGCGCTGCCCTCCGGATAGCTGCGCGACTTCGCGATCGAGCAGACCGTCGATGCCAATGAGTTCAGCCATGCGCCGGGTTCGCGCGTCGATCTCGCCGGCGTCCGTCCCCCGCATTTCGAGGCCAAAGCCGATATTGCGCCGGACATTGCGGTGCGGGAACAGCGCATACGACTGGAACACGGTGTTCACACTGCGCCGGTGCGGCGGGACGCCGTCCATCACCTGTCCGCCGATGGTGATGCGTCCGCTGTCAGGCTGTTCGAGCCCGGCCAGCAGTCGCAGCAACGTCGTCTTGCCGCAGCCCGAGGGTCCCAGCAGCGTGAAGAACTCCCCCGCGCCGACTTCAAGATCGACGGCATCGACGGCCCGGACGCCCTTTTCGAACGATTTGCTCGCGGCGTCCACGCGGATCGCGGATTCGGTTCGCGGGGAACCGACGGCTCGATCGGCCATGGGCAGCATCCCTCGACGGCTTTGTTTCGATGGATCGGCCAGTATACCGAAACTCGGCCGCCGATGGCGGATCAGGGCGCGGGGAGATTGGCCTGTTCGCGGGCGAGCCGCTCGCGGGCGCCACTGCAGACGATGTCGCAGAGGTCGAAAATGAACGGCGCGGTAATCTCGAAATACGCGCGATTGCCGGCCTGGCGACGCCCGACAAGCCCCGCGGCCCGCAGCGTGGCGAGGTGCTTGGAGACATTGGAAGGGCTTGCGCCGGTGTGCGTCGCGATCTCGCCCACCGTGCGTTCGCCGTCTTGCAAACAGTGGAGGATGCCCAGACGCTGGGCGTCACCCAGCACCCGGAAGTACTGGGCGATGAGCTCCATGGTCTCGGGGCGCTGGGGATCAATATCCGGCATGGTCAACTCCTTTACTATGTGAGCATGTACGCATATAGTGAGATTTCTTTCAAGGATCAGGAGCACTCATGGGTCGCCGGATTGCCAGTCTTGCCATGCACCACCCGCGAATGGTCTTTGTGGCCACGTTGCTGCTCACCCTCGTCGGCACGGCCCTGATCCCGCTCATCCAGATCGACACCGACCCTGAGAACATGCTGCCCGCCGACCAGTCCGATCGGGTGCGCCACAACGCGATCAAGGACCAGTTCAACCTCCATGACATGATTGTCGTGGGTGTGGTCAATGAACAGCGCGAAGAAGGCGTGTTCAACCCGCGCTCGCTGGCGGCCGTCCATTCGCTCAGCGATTCGGTGGCGGACATCGACGGCGTCATCCGCCGCGACCTGCTCTCGCTGGCCACCGTCGACAATATCGCCCAGGCCGGCCCTGGCACCATCCGCTTCGAGTGGATGATGAACACGCCGCCGACCACCCAGGCCGGCGCCGACCGCATCCGCGAGGCCACGCTCGATCTGCCGCTGTTCCGCGACACCCTCATCTCGGGCGACGGCGAGGCCACCGCGCTCTACGTGCCCATCGAGTCCAAGGATCAGAGCCATCGCATTGCCGGCGAGATCGAAGAACTGATCGCGGGACTCGACAGCAGCGATGAATACCACATCACCGGCCTGCCAGTGGCCGAGGATACCTTCGGCGTCGAGATGTTCATCCAGATGGCCATCTCCGCCCCGCTGGCGGCGCTGGTGATCTTTGCCCTGATGTGGGGATTCTTCCGCTCGGTCACGCTGGTCGCAGCGCCCATGCTGATGGCCTTCGCCGTGGTGCTCACCACCATGGGGGCGCTGATCGGCATGGGCTATACCGTGCATATCATGAGCTCGATGATCCCGATCTTTCTCATGCCCATCGCGGTGGTCGACTCGGTTCATATCATCAGCGAGTTCGCGGACCGCTATCGGCCCGAGCGGGGGGCGCGCGAGACCATGAAAGATGTCATGGGTCACCTGTTCACGCCGATGCTCTACACCTCGATCACCTCGGGCATCGGCTTCGCCTCCCTGGCGTTCACCCCGATTCCGCCGGTGCAGGTGTTCGGGCTGTTCGTCGGGGCGGGCATCATCCTGGCGTTTATCCTCACCATCGTGTTCATCCCCGCCTATGTGGTCAGCCTCCGGCCCGAGCGGCTGGCCGCCATGCAGGCCGCGAGCCAGCGCCGCGACCCGGAGCACACACCCCTTGCCCGGGGTCTGCAGGGGCTGGGTGGACTGGCGCTTCGGCATGCCAAATGGGTCGTGAGCGGATCGGTGATCGCGATCATCATCGCCGGTTATGGCATCAGCCAGATCACCGTCAACGACAACCCGGTCCGCTGGTTTCAGTCGGATCACCGTATCCGGGTGGCCGACCGGGTGCTCAACGAGCACTTTGCCGGCACCTACAGCGCCTATCTGCGGCTTGAATCGGATGTCGCCGAAGACGCTCCCGAGCGCCTGCGCGAGACCGCCGGTTCAATCATCGATAACGCCGAGCAGGAAGGCGTCTCGCTGCAGGCCCCGTGGGAGCGGATGCGGGCATCGGCACGGGCGGATAGCGAGACCTTCGAGGCCGAGCTCGAGGCGCTCGGTTCGGATCTCTCGGATCGGGTATTCACCGCCGACGAGGCCGCCGTTCCCTATTGGGAGTCACTGCTCACGGCCGTGGATGAGACCCGCGGCGCGTTGAATTACTTCCAGCGCCCCGAAGTGCTGCGCTACATGGCCGACTTTGAGCAGGCGCTGGTGGAATCCCCCAAGGTGGGCAAGGTCAACAGCCTCACTGACCTGGTGCGGACCGTCTATCGCGAACTGCGCAGTGGCGAGTCAGCGGACTATCGCATCCCGGATTCGCGCCGGGGCGTCGCCCAGACGCTGCTGAGCTTTCAGGGCTCACACCGCCCACACGATCTGTGGCGGATGGTGACGCAGGACTACCAGGCGGCCAATCTCTGGCTGCAGCTCTCGAGCGGTGACAATCAGGACATGCAGGCCGTGGTGGACCGCGCTCAGGCCTATGTGGCCGAGAACCCCCTGCCCGAGGGCGTGAGCATGAGCTGGGGCGGTCTGAACTACATCAACGTGGTCTGGCAGGACGCCATGGTCAAAGGCATGGCCCAGAGTCTGGCGATTGCCTGGGTGATGGTGGCGATCATGATGCTGGCGCTGTTCCGGTCACTGCGCTTTGGCCTGCTTGCCATGATCCCGATGACCGTCAGCATCGCGCTGATCTATGGCGTCATCGGGCTGATTGGCAAGGCCTATGACATGCCCATCGCAGTGCTTTCGTCGCTGACGCTGGGTCTGTCGGTGGACTTCGCCATCCACTTCATCGAGCGCAGCCGCGAGGCCTATCGGCGCACCGGCCGGTTCATGGAGAGCATGCGATCGGTGCTGGGCGAACCCGCCCGCGCGATCAGCCGCAACGCCATCGTGATCGCGCTGGGTTTTACGCCCCTGCTGGCGGCGCCACTCGTGCCCTACAACACGGTCGGCATCTTTCTGGCGAGTATCATGGCCGCCTCGGCCCTGGCCTCGATCGTCCTGCTGCCGGCGATCCTGTCCCTCGGGCGGTCGAAGTTCATGCCGGATACCACCCC
This sequence comes from Spiribacter aquaticus, assembly GCF_007625215.1. Lineage (NCBI taxonomy): Bacteria > Pseudomonadati > Pseudomonadota > Gammaproteobacteria > Chromatiales > Ectothiorhodospiraceae > Spiribacter > Spiribacter aquaticus. Next base: position 277,702 of record NZ_VMKP01000002.1, read on the forward strand.
CCACACCGATGACTCGACGGAGGTGCACTCATGACGCCTGCACTCAGACTTGCCCTGGTACTCACCGCCGGCCTGCTGACCGGCGCGGCTCAGGCCCAGATGACCGATGCCACCGCGATCGTCGAGGCCGCCAATAAGGCCTCCTACTACGCCGGCGACGACGGTCGTTCCGCGGCCCGCATGATGATCGTCGATGGCGACGGCAATCGGCAGCGCCGGCAGTTCACGCTGCTGCGTCAGGACGTCGCGGATGGCGGCGATCAGCGCTATCTGGTGGTGTTCAGTCGCCCGGCGGATATCCGCGGCACGGTCTTTCGTGTGGAAAAGCACGTCGGCGAGAGTGATGATCGCTGGCTGTATCTGCCGGCCCTCGATCTGGTCAAACGCATCGCCGCGGGCGACAAGCGGACCAGCTTTGTCGGCTCGCATTTCTACTACGAGGACATTTCCGGGCGCGGTGTTGGCGAGGACCGGCATGCTCTGATCGAGACCACCGACGACGCCTATATCATCGAGAGCACGCCGCGCGATCCTGCCGCGGTGGCGTTCGCGCGCTACCGCACACGCATCGACCGCGACACCCTGCTGCCCATGCGCACCGAATACGAGCGCGAGGACGGCGAGGTGTACCGGCGCATGGAGATCACCGAGGTGGAGACCATCGACGGCTACCCCACCGGGACCGAGACGCGCATGACGGATCTGGACAGCGGCGGCTATACCGTCACCCAGTTCCGCTATTCGGAATACGACATTGGCCTGCCGGCGGACATCTTCAGCGAGCGCTCGCTGCGCAACCCGCCACGGGAATGGCTGCGCCGGAACTGAGTGCAGGAGGCCATCGCTCATGCTCCACACAGCACGACCCATCGCCGCAAGGCTGGTTCTGCTCATCGCCCTGGGCGGACTGGCACCGGCACTCGCCGGCGCCCAGGACACCGATGAGGGCTGGGACGACGAGGGCTGGGGAAGCGACCCCTGGGCCGAGGAGCAGACCGGCTGGCAGTGGTATGGATTCATCGAGGGGGCGGTGGCGCCCCGCCTGCAGTCCGATCCGGCCGTCAATGACGACTTCACCCTGGCCGAGACGCGCCTGCAGCTGGAAGGCGAGCGTCGGCTGGGCGACTACACCGCCAACCTGAAGGGCGATGTCTGGCTCGACGGGGTCGAGGACGGCGGCCGCGGCGACCTGCGCGAAGCCAATCTGACCGGCCGGCTGACCGCGCAGACCGACGTCGTCGTGGGTCGCCAGATCATCACCTGGGGCACCGGTGATCTGGTCTTCCTCAACGACCTGTTCCCCAAGGACTATGTCGCGTTTTTCAGCGGCCGCAGCGACGAGTATCTGAAAGCTCCCACGGACGCGTTGAAGCTCTCCTGGTTCGGCCCGCTGAACGTCGACTTTGTCTGGATGCCCCGGGCGGTCCCCAACCGGTTCATCAGCGGCGAGCGCCTGTCCTATTTCAGTCCACGGGCGGGTCGACGGGTGGCGGCGCCGCCCAAGCTCGATCCACGCGATCGCGATGACTTCGGTGGCGACAGCGAACTGGCCCTGCGGTTATACCAGACCCTCAACGGCGTGGAGGTGGCGGGTTACGCCTACCACGGGTTCGACAATCAGCCGAGCGCCCGGGACGCCGACGGCCAGGCCTACTTCCCGCGTCTGTCATCCCTGGGAGCGAGCGTCCGCGCGCCGGTCCTCGGCGGGATCGGCAATCTGGAGACCGCCTATTACCACGGTGAGGACGATAGCGGCCGGGACCCGGACCGGCCCAACGACCAGTGGCGCTGGCTGGCGGGATACGAGAGCGAGCCGCTGTCGGATCTGACCGTGGGCTGGCAGTACTCGCTGGAGTGGATCCAGGACCACGACGCCCTGCTCGCCGCCCTGCCGCGGCAACAGCGTCGCTATGCGCCTGACGAATACCGGCATCTGCTGACCAACCGCATCACCTGGCAGAGCCCACGACAGGATCTGACCCTGTCGATGTTCACGTTCTATTCACCCTCGGACGCCGATTACTACCTCCGGCCCCGGGCGCAGTACCGCTTCAGTGATTCACTGACCGGCACAGCGGGCGCCAACCTGTTCGGCGGCGAGGATGACTGGACCTTTCACACGCAGCTCGAAGACAACAGCAACCTTTACCTGCGACTTCGATACAGCTTCTAGGAGGAACTGCCAATGAGTGTTAATGAGGGCCTGCGGGCGATGGCCGGATTCTTTGTGCTGCTGAGCGTGGCACTCGGCACCTGGGTGCATCCGGCCTGGTATCTGTTCACCGCGTTTGTCGGCGTCAATCTGCTGCAGTCCGCCTTTACCCGCTGGTGTCCGGCGATGGCCATCCTGCGCCGTATCGGCCTGCGCGAGGAATCAGACGCAGGGAAGGCCGCGGAATGACCGGTCAGCGCTCGGTCAGATAGCGGGCGAACGCCTCGCCGAATTCGGGGTGTTTGACCCCGAACTCGACGGTGGCCTGCAGGTAGCCGAGTTTATCCCCGCAGTCATAGCGGGTGCCCTCGAACTCGTAGGTGAAAACGGGGGCATCCTGCATGAGCGCGGCGATGGCATCGGTCAGCTGTATCTCGCCACCCGCACCGGGCGCGGTGGCGCGGAGTTTCTCGAAAATACGGCCATCGAGCACATAACGCCCGACAACGCCCAGATTGGAAGGCGCCCGCGCCGGGTCAGGCTTCTCGACAATGCCTTTCAACCGGCCCAGACGCGGCGATACCGCCTCGGTATCCACGACGCCATAGCGGTCCGTGCGCTCCGGAGGCACACGCTCGACACCGAGAATACTCGCGACCTGTTCGTCGTAGCGCTCCACCATCTGGGCGAGGCAGCCGCCGTTGCGCTCATCATCGATCAGGTCGTCCGCAAGGATGACGGCGAACGGTTCGTCGCCGACCACTGGCTCGGCGCAGAGCACCGCATGACCGAGACCCAGCGCCTCGGACTGGCGGATATAGATGCAGGCCACCTCGGGCGGGACGATGTTGCGGACCGCTTCAAGGCGCTCGAGCTTGCCCGACTCCTCAAGCTCGGTTTCAAGCTCGTAGGCCTTGTCGAAATGATCGGGAATGCTGCGCTTATTGCGCCCGTTCACGAAAATCAGGGTTTCGATACCGGCCCGCACCGCCTCTTCGGCGGCGTACTGGATGAGTGGCTTATCAACGACCGGCAGCATTTCCTTGGGATTGGCCTTGGTCGCCGGCAAAAAACGCGTTCCCAGGCCGGCAACCGGAAAAACGGCTTTGCGCACTCGCTGAGTCATTGCCACTACTCTCCCTGTTGGACACTTGTTGTTTTGGCATTGAGCATAAACCAAGCCGGCAGACCTGTCAGGCCTGCCGGCGGTGGCTGGGCATGAGTGATTGCGGGCCGAGACTCAGTCGAGGGTCACCGACTCGCGCAGACTCTCGAGGGTGGCCTCGCCGATGCCGTTGACCCGGGTCATGGCGTCAATGCGCTCGAAAGGCCCGTTCTCCTCCCGGTCCTGGATGATGGCTTCGGCAGTCGCGGGCCCCACTCCGTTGAGCTGCTGAAGACGGTCGATGCCCGCCTCATTGACGTTGACGGGATCAGTGCTCGCGACGGCGGCACCGGCGATCAGGCTGGAAGCGGCCAGTAGGCCGAGGGAACGCGAAACAGTCATAGCAGGCTCCTTGGTTGGGCTAATGACACCCGAAGCCTAGCCCGCGTCCATCGCCGCCGCTGTGAGCTGGATCTCAGAGACCAGGGTTTCCACGGCCTGCGCCGGATCGGCGGCCTCGGTGATGGGCCGACCCACCACCAGATCCGTCGCCCCGGCCTGAATCGCGCCGGCGGGCGTGAGCACCCGGCGCTGATCACCGCGGGCCGCGTCCGCCGGGCGCACCCCGGGCGTTACCCGCCGAAAACCCGCCCCGGCCTGGTCCCGCACGGCGGCGGCTTCTTCGCCGGAGCAGACCACGCCATCCAGACCGGCGGCGGTGGCCAGCCCCGTGAGCCGGGCCACCGCATCGGCGGGTGTCCCGCGCAGCCCAATGGCATCCAGGGTGGCCTGGTCGTGGCTGGTGAGCACGGTGACCGCCGTCAGCAGTGGCGCCGGCCCCGAGCGCGCGTCAAGCGCCGCCCGCGCCGCGGCCAGCATCGCCGGCCCCCCGAGGGCATGAACGTTGACCATCCAGACACCCAGATCGGCCGCGGCCCGGCAGGCCCCGGCAACAGTGTTGGGGATATCGTGGAATTTCAGATCCAGGAAGACCTCCCAACCGGCGCGGGTCCATTCCTCGATCAGCGCCGGACCGGCCCGGGTGAACAGCGTCTTGCCCACTTTCAGCCGACACCGACCGACCGGCAGCGTATCCACCAGGCGGCGGGCGGCGGCGGGATCGTCGTAGTCGAGCGCAACGATCAGGCTTGGCGCGGGGTTCATTCTCCCTCCAGTCCGCGACGCGGCTTGATGGTGGACCAGGCGCGGCAGCTGGGGCACTGCCAGTGCAATTGACGGCCCTCGAACCCGCAGCTGACGCAGCGGTACGGCAACCGGTCGGCGAGCAGGGCCTGGAAGAGCTCCCGCAGGACCGTCAGATCACGCTGGCGGCGCGGGTCCATGTCGTCGTCCTGGATATTGAGCTCGATCAGCCGATTGAGGCCGCGCACCGACGGGCGCTCGCGGAGCTGCGTCGCGAGAAATTCCACGGCCGCCTCACGCCCCTCGTCGGCCTCGATCAGCTCGCTCAGCTTGACGATCACTGAGACCGTGGGCTGGCGGTCGAGCAGGCGCTTCAACTCATCGCGATACCCGTGGCGGTCGTTGATGGCCAGGCAGGCGGCCTCGAGTCGCGGCAGCGCCTCCGGGATGTAGTCGGGATCCTGATGTTTAACCGCCTGGCAGGCCTTGATCGCCGCCCGCCAGCGCCCCTCATCCCGCTCCAGGTCGGCCTTTAGCAGCGACGCCCGCACACAGTTGCGATCGAGATGGGTGGCCCGGCGCAGGATCTGGCGAATGGCTGACGGGTCGCCATGCTGGCGGCGCAGGCGCTCGGCCTGTTCGCAGGCAAACTGCGCCATTTCCGTCTGCAGGCTGCGCCCGTCGGCGCGCTGCAGCCGTTGGGCGGTCGCGATCGCCGCCTCCCACTCGCCCTCCTGCTGATAGATCTCGAGCAGCGACTGGAGTGACTGAACCCGGAACCCGGGGAACTCCTTCGCCTCAATGAAAAGGGTCTCGGCCCGATCCAGCAGGCCCGCAGCCAGATAGTCTCGACCCAGCTCCAGCAACGCCGCCGCACGCTGCTCGGGAGCCAGCGAGGGGCGCGCGATCAGGTTCTGGTGGATGCGCACCGCCCGGTCGGCCTCGCCCCGCCGGCGAAACAGGTTGCCCAGGGTCAGGTGCGTCTCAACGGTCTCGGAATCCACCTCGACCATGCGGGTGAACACTTCAATGGCCCGGTCGGGCTGTTCGTTGAGCAGGTAATTGAGGCCCTGGAAGTAATCCGCCGGCAGGCGGGGAGTGGGTGATCCCGACCGCGTCGACCGGCGGCCGATCCACCAACCGGACAGGGCTGCCAGCGGGAGCAGCAGCCAGAGCGCCTGCCACATGGTCAGTTGTGAGTCCGGAGCGGCAACTTGCGTAGTTCCGAGACCTCTTCGCGCGACGAGGCAGCCTCGCGCCGAAGCCGTTTCAGTTGCCAGCGCTGGCGGGTGAGGATCCCCAATGCCGAGCCCAGGCCCAGCAGAACACCGACCGCGAGGGCCAGCACCAGCCAGAGTGATACCGGGAGCGAGAGCGCCCCGAGGTAGAAATCAAGGGTGATCGGCTCGGAGTTGAGCATGGCAAAGCTCAGGCCCAGCGCCACCACGATGAGCGCCAGCAGCAGGACGATCAGGCGTTTCATGCGTCCTCCCCCGCGGACCGCCGCCCGCTTTCATCGACACGCTGGCGCATCGCCTTGCCGGGCTTGAAGTGCGGGACGTACTTGCCGGGCAGGGAAACCGGCTCTCCCGTGCGGGGATTACGGCCGATGCGTGGCGGGCGATGGTGGAGAGCGAAACTCCCGAACCCGCGGATCTCGATACGCTCGCCGCCGGCGAGGGATTCACTCATCTGCTCGAGCAGCGTCTTGACGGCCAGCTCGACATCCCGCTGAGCGAGTTGCTGTTGCTGGCCGGCAATCCGGTCAATCAGTTCGGACTTGGTCATGGCGACTCAACCCCCGTTACGGTGCCGGTGGCACGCCGTCGCTGCGGCGCGCCACCCACACTGCCGACGGCTTCAGCTGTCGTTGCCGCGGTCACCCATCTGCTCCTTGAGCAGATCGCCCAGCGTCGTCGTACCGGCCGCGCCGGTGCTGCCAAAGCCTTCAAGCGCCTCACGCTCATCCTGCTGGTCCTTGGCCCGGACCGACAGGCTGATCATGCGATTGCGCCGGTCGACCGCCATCACCTTGGCCTCGACCTCGTCGCCCTGGCTGACCAGCGAGCGCGCATCATCGGTGCGCTCCTGTGCCAGATCGGCGGCGCGGACATAGCCCTGAACCTCTTCGTCGAGATCCACGACCACGCCCTTGGCGTCGACTTCGCTGGCAGTCCCGGTAACCACGGTGCCCTTGGGATGGTTGGCCACCCACTGCGACACCGGATCCTGCGCCAGCTGCTTGACGCCGAGGCTGATGCGCTCGCGCTCCGGGTCCACCGACAGCACGACGGCCTCGACCTCTTCGCCCTTCTGGAAGTCGCGGATCGCCTCCTCGCCGGCGTCGCTCCAGGACAGGTCCGAGAGATGCACCAGACCATCGATGCCCCCCTCGAGCCCCACGAAGATACCGAAGTCGGTGATCGACTTGATGGTACCGGTCACGCGGTCACCCTTGTTGCGGGTGGCGGCGAACTCATCCCACGGGTTGGGCTGGCACTGCTTCATGCCCAGCGAGATGCGGCGGCGCTCCTCGTCGATGTCGAGGATCATCACCTCGACCTCGTCGCCCACCGACACCATCTTGGCCGGGTTGACGTTCTTGTTGGTCCAGTCCATTTCGGAGACGTGGACCAGACCCTCGACGCCCTCTTCGATCTCGACGAACGCACCGTAATCGGTGATGTTGGTGACCTTGCCCACCACCCGGCTGCTTTCCGGGTAGCGGCGCGCGATGGCCTCCCACGGATCCTCGCCCAGCTGCTTGAGGCCCAGCGAGACGCGGTTGCGCTCGCGGTCGAACTTGAGGACCTTGACCTCGATCTCCTGGCCGACATCCACCACCTCGGACGGGTGCTTGACGCGGCGCCAGGCCATATCGGTGATATGCAGCAGGCCATCGATGCCCCCCAGATCGACGAATGCGCCGTAGTCCGTGAGGTTCTTGACGATGCCCTTGATGGACTGGCCTTCCTGGAGCTTTTCGAGCAGCGCTTCACGCTCGGCGCTGTACTCTTCCTCGACCACCGCGCGGCGCGACACGACCACGTTGTTGCGGCGGGCGTCGAGCTTGATCACCTTGAACTCGAGATCCTTGCCCTCGAGATACGTGGTGTCGCGCACCGGTCGGATGTCCACGAGCGAGCCCGGCAGGAAGGCGCGGATGTGCCCGAGATCGACGGTGAACCCGCCCTTGACCTTGCCACTGATCTGACCGTTGACGGTCTCGCTGTTCTCGTAGGCCGCCTCGAGTACCCGCCAGGCGCGGGCGCGCTTGGCCTTCTCGCGGGACAGGCGCGTTTCACCGCTCCCGTCTTCGACCGCGTCGAGGGCGACTTCCACCTCGTCACCGACGCTGACTTCGACTTCGCCGTTTTCATTGGTGAACTGACGAAGCGGGATGACCGCCTCGGACTTCAGTCCCGCATTGACAACAACGTCCTCGCCGTCGATGGCGACCACCTGGGCGGTGACAATGGAGCCCGGCCGCATATCGGTCTGTACAAGGCTCTCTTCGAAAAGTTCTGCAAAGCTTTCGCTCATGGGATGATTTGATCCGGGATCGACAGGCCGATCCATTTGGTTGCTGAAAAAAACGGCGCCGCTCCGGCGGCACCCCCTACTGGAGACAGGCCCTGGCCTGCTCCATCACTGTCTGGACCACCGTGTCGATCGACGCCCCGGTCGTATCCACGGTGACCGCGTCTTCTGCCGGTCTGAGCGGCGCGGTCTGACGCTGCGAATCGCGGGCGTCACGAGCCTTCAGCTCTGTCAGAAGATCGTCGAGACTAGCAGTAACACCCTGTTCCATCAACTGCTTATGCCGCCGGCGCGCCCGCTCCTCGGCACTCGCGGTCAGGAAAATCTTGACCGGTGCATCGGGGAAGATGACGGTCCCCATATCGCGCCCGTCGGCGACCAGTCCGGGGGGCTGGCGGAACGCCCGCTGGCGTGCCTTGAGTGCCTCGCGCACCGGTGGCAGCGCGGCCAGCACCGAGGCGCGCTCGCCGCAGGCCTCATCGCGGATGGCGTTGGCCACGGGCTGGCCGTCAAGTATAGCCTCCCCCGCGTGCTCGCCGTCGGTCCGGAAATCGATGTCCAGCTGTTCGGCGCGCCGGGTCAGGCCCGCCAGATCGTCCGGTGCGATCCCGTCCCGCAGCGACGCCAGTGCCAGCAGCCGATAGATGGCCCCACTGTCGAGGAGATGAAAACCCAGCCGTTGCGCGAGCGCCCGGGCGATCGTGCCCTTGCCGGCACCGCCGGGGCCGTCGATGGTGATGACCGCGGAATGCTCCGTCATGCCCCTCCCTCCTCGCTGCGGATCCGCAGGCCCGCCTCGCGGGCGCGGTCGACGAACCCGGGAAACGACGTATCCACCTCGCTGCAGCCATCGATGGTGATCGGCGCATCCGCCACCAGTCCGGCCATGGCAAAGGCCATGGCGATGCGATGATCGCCCCGGGCCTGGATGTGACCGCCACGCACCGGTCCGCCGACAATGCGGATCCCGTCGGGCGTCGGCTCGGCCTGGATGCCGAGCGCACCGAGCCCATCGGCCATGACCGCGATGCGGTCACTTTCCTTGACCCGCAGCTCCTCGGCCCCGGTCAGTGTGGTCTCACCCTCGGCGCAGGCCGCCGCGATGAACAGGGCCGGAAACTCGTCGATCGCCAGCGGCACGCGGTCGGGCGGAATCGCGATGCCCTGCAGCCGCGACGGCTCAACGGTCAGCGTGGCCACCGGTTCGCCGGCACCGCTGCGCTCGCGCTCGACGTGGATCCGCGCCCCCATGCGCTGGAGGATGTCGATGACGCCGGTGCGGGTGGGATTGAGCCCGAGGTTGGTCAGTGTCAGCGGCCCCGTCCCGGCAATCGACGCGCCGACCAGGAAGAAGGCCGCCGATGAGATATCGCCGGGGACCACGACCGCGCCGCCCTGCAGGCTGCCGCCCCCGCGCACGCTGACCTGCGATCCGGCCACGCGGACATCCGCGCCAAACGCCTCGAGCATCCGCTCGGTGTGGTCGCGGGTGACGGCGGGCTCGGTAACGCGGGTCTCGCCGCTCGCGTACAGCCCGGCCAGCAGCAGCGCGGATTTGACCTGGGCGCTTGCCACCGGCAGTGGGTAGTCGATGCCCTCGAGGGCGGCCACCGGCTCGATCACCAACGGGGCAGTCCCGCTGGGCTCGGTGTGGATGTTCGCCCCCATCCGCGCCAGCGGTTCGGTCACCCGGCGCATGGGCCGTTTCATCAGCGAGCGATCCCCCACCAGTCGACTGGCAAACCGCTGGCCGGCCAACAGCCCGGCGAGCAGCCGCATGGAGGTGCCCGAGTTGCCCAGATCCAGCGCCCCGGCGGCGGCCTGCAGCCCCCGCAATCCGACCCCCTGAATGCGCAGCCGCCCCTGTTCGGGCCCGTCGATGGCGACCCCCAGGGCGCGCATCGCCGCGAGGGTGGCCATGGCGTCATCCCCGTCCAGAAAGCCGCTGACCGCGGTCTCGCCTTCGGCGATGGCGCCGAGCATGACCGCGCGGTGCGAGATCGACTTGTCGCCGGGAACCTGCAGCGTGCCGCTCAGGGCCCCGCCCGGCTCCACGACGAACCGGCGTTCGGGCTTTTCCGTCATGATCGTGTCCGTGACTGCATCAGCGCTCAAATCCATGTTTGTGGGCGTCGCGGGTCGCCTTGGCGCGGCGGAACACCCCTTCGAGCCCGGCGGCATCGGCCGCCTCGACTTTTTCGGTCAGCTGTTCGAGGTCGCGGCGGAAATGGCCCAGCGCCTCGAGCACCGCGTCGCGGTTACCCAGACAGATGTCCCGCCACATCACCGGGTCGCTGGACGCGATGCGGGTGAAGTCACGGAATCCACCGGCGGCGTAGCCGAGGATCTCCTCGTGGTCCGGGTCTTGGGCCAGCATATCCACCAGGCCGAAGGCGAGCAGGTGCGGCAGGTGCGAGGTGATCGCCAGCATCCGGTCGTGGTGGGCGACCGACATGGCCGTCACCTCGGCGCCGGCCTGGCGCCAGAGCCAGTCGACGGCGCTGACCGCCGCCCCGGCACTGGATTCCAACGGCGTAATGATGACCCGGCGGCCATCGAACAGCTCGGCGAATGCCGCCTCGACGCCGCTATGCTCGGTGCCGGCGATGGGATGACCCGGCACGAACCCCGCAGGCAGCCCGCCGAGGACGGTGCGCAGGTCGTCGACGACGCAGCCCTTGGCGCTGCCCACGTCGGTGATCACCAGGTCATCGCGCAGATGCGGGGCGAGCTCGCGCATCACCGTCGCGGTGGCACCCAGAGGCACCCCCAGCACCAGCAGTTCGGCGTCGGCCAGGGCCTCGGCCGGGTCGGTGGTGGCGTGGTCGATGGCGCCGACGGCCCGGGCCCGGGCCAGACGCTGCGGATCGCGCCCAAGGCCGGTGATGCGCTCGGTGACGCCGGCGCGCTTGAGCGCCAGCCCGAGCGACCCGGCGATCAGGCCGACGCCGACCAGACAGATCCGTTGTGGCTCGGTATTCAAGCGCGCGCCCTAGACCACCGAGCGCGGATACGAACCCAGCACCTTGAGCAGACTGGCGAGTTTCTGCATCTCGCCCAGCGCGCGCTTGAGATCGGGATCCTCGGCATGCCCCAGCAGATCGACGAAGAACACGTACTCCCACATGCCCTCCGGCGATGGCCGGGATTCGAGCCGGGTCATGTTCAGCCCGTACCGCGCCAGCGGCGCGAGCAGCCCCGCCAGTCCGCCGGGGCGGTTTTCCCGGGCGATGACCAGTGAGGTCTTGTCCTCGCCGGTGGGTTCCGGGCTCTCGCGGCCCAGCACCAGAAACCGCGTCGCGTTACGCGATCCGTCCTGCATGGCCGCCTGCAGGATGGGCAGCTCGTAACGCTCGGCGGCCGCCTCGGAGGCGATGGCCGCCGCGCTGTCATCGAGGCTGGCCAGCCGCGCCGCCTCGGCGGTGCTTGCCACCGGGATACGGTCCACCGCCGGCAGGTGGCGGTCGAGCCATGACCGGCACTGGGCAAGCCCCTGGCTGTGGGAGTAGACACGCTGGATGGAGGCGACATCGGCGGCACGGGTGGCGAGGCTGTGAACCACCGGCATCTCCACCTCACCGACGATCTGCAGCGGCGAGGACGGCAGTCGGTCGAGGGTGTGGGTGACCATGCCCTCGGTGGAGTTTTCCACCGGCACGACGCCATAGGCGGCTTCCCCCGACTCCACCTCGCGGAACACCGCATCGATGTTGTCCATGGGCCGGCTGTCGACGGAGTGGCCGAAGTGCTTGAGCGCCGCTTCCTGGGTGAAGGTGCCCTCAGGCCCCAGAAAGGCCACGGTCAGGGGACGCTGCAGGGCCAGGCACGAGGACATGATCTCGCGGAACAGACGCGTGACGTCGCCATCGTTGAGCGGCCCGGGGTTGGCATCGCGGAGCCGCCGCAGGACTTCCGCCTCGCGCGCCGGGCGGTAGAAATCCGCCGACTCGCCGGCGGCCTGCTTGGCACCGGCCACCTCGGCCGCCGCCGCGGCCCGCTCATTGATCAGCGCCAGGATCTGGTCATCAATGCCGTCAATGCGCGCCCGGATGCGCTTCAGCGTTTCGTCGTTCACGCTCGCCCCCCGTTGTCAGTCGCTAGATGACCCGAACCATGAGCACGCCATCAATGCCCTGCAGGCGCTCGATGACCGCTGGCGGGATCGTGCCGTCGACATCGGCGACGCTGTAGGCCAGTTCGCCCTGCGACTTGTTGTACATGTCGTCAATGTTGAGGCCCGCCTCGGCCAGCGCCGAGGAGATCTGCCCGAGCATATTGGGGACGTTGGCGTTGACCACGGTCAGGCGGTCGCCCCCGGCATTGCGCGGCAGGATGAGCTCGGGAAAGTTGACGGCGTTGGTGACGTTGCCCGTCTCAAGGAAGTCACGGACTTCGTCGGCCGCCATGATCGCGCAGTTTTCCTGGGCTTCATCCGTCGAGGCGCCGATGTGCGGCAGTGCCACCACGCCATCGTGGCCCTTGAGCGCCGCGGCCGGGAAGTCGCAGACGTAGCGGCTCAGCCGACCCTCGTCCAGTGCCTTGATGATGGCGTCGTCATCGACGATGCCGGCGCGGGCAAAGTTGAGCAGGACCTGGCCTTCGCGCGAGGCCGCCAGGCGCGCGGCGTTGATCATGCCGCGGGTTTCATCCACCTCGGGTACATGGAGGGTGACGATGTCAGAGGCGGTCATCACCTCGTCGACGCTCTGCGCCCGGTATACCCCCGACTCGAGATTCCAGGCGCTGCGCACGGTGATCTTGGGATCGTAGCCCACCACCTTCATGCCCAGCGCGGCGGCGGCGTTGGCGACGCTGACGCCAATCGCCCCAAGGCCGATGACGCCCAGCGTGCGCCCGGGCAGTTCGAAGCCGGTGAACTGCTTCTTACCGGCCTCGGCCGCCTTGTTCATCGCGGCATCATCGCCTTCAAGCGTCTGGGCAAAGGCCCAGGCGGGGCAGATGTTGCGCGCGGCGAGGAACATGCCGGCCAGCACCAGCTCCTTGACCGCGTTGGCGTTGGCGCCCGGGGCGTTGAACACTGGGATGCCGCGCTCGTTCATCGCCGCCATGGGGATGTTGTTAACGCCGGCACCGGCCCGCCCTACGGCCTTGAGCGTGTCAGGCACCGCCCAGTCGTGGAGCTTGGCGGAGCGCAGCAGCACCGCATCAGGGTGCTGGATCTCGGAGGAGACCTCGAACCGCTCGCGCGGCAGGCGCTCGAGTCCGCGGGTGGAAATATTGTTGAATGTCAGGATCTTGTACATTTTTCTCGGTTATCCGTGGCGTCGCTCGAAATCGGCCATGAAGTCGATGAGGGCATCCACTCCGGCCTCGGGCATCGCATTGTAGATGCTGGCACGCATGCCGCCTACCGAGCGGTGCCCCTTTAGGGTCTCCAGCCCGGCCGCACTCGCTTCCTTGAGGAAGGTCGCGTCCAACGAATCATCGGCCAGCACGAACGGCACGTTCATCCACGAGCGCGCATCCGGGGCCACCGGGTTGCGGTAAAACGCCGAGGCATCGATGGCCTCGTAGAGCCTGGCGGCCTTGCGGCGATTGATCTCGCCGATCGCGGCCAGCCCGCCCTCGTCCTTGAGCCACTGGAAGACCAGGCCGGCGATATAGAGGCTGTAGGTGGCCGGCGTATTGAGCATGGAGTCGGCTTCGGCCTGGCGCCGGTAGTCCCAGATCGCCGGCACCTGGGCGCTGGCACGATCCAGCAGGTCATCACGGACGATGACCACGGTCAGTCCCGCGGGACCGAAGTTCTTCTGGGCCCCGGCGTAGATCACGCCGAACCGCGAGACATCCAGCGGCCGGGACAGGAACGTCGACGACATGTCGCTGACCAGCGGTACGTCACCGGCATCCGGGATCTCGGGGAACTCGACGCCGGTGATGGTCTCGTTGGCGCAGTAGTGCAGATAGGCGGCGTTGGGATCGCACTGCCACTCGGCCTGCGGCGGAATGGCCATGGGATCACCATTGCCCCCCTCGGCCGCCACGTTGACCGCCGTGTACTTGCGCGCCTCGGCGATCGCCTTTTTCGACCAGCTGCCGGTGTTGACATAGTCGACGCTCGAGGCATCGCCGATCAGGTTCAGGGGCACTGCGGAGAACTGTGCCGTGGCACCGCCCTGCAGGAACAGCACCCGGTAGTTGTCCGGCACCTGGAGAAGTTCACGAAGATCGGCCTCGGCCCGCTCGGCGATGGACACGAAGGACTTGCCGCGATGGCTCATTTCCATCACCGACATCCCGGTGCCGTGCCAGTCGAGCATTTCCTCGGCGGCCTGGCGCAGGACCGGTTCCGGTAACGTCCCGGGCCCCGCGCTGAAGTTGTATACACGCGACATAATGCGCTCCCGCTGATTGATTGACTGCGTATCGGAGGGGCTCAGTCGTCGCCGGCCCCGTCGTCGGCGCCGGCCTCTTCACCCAGCGCCTCGACCCGGGCCAGGCCGACCAGCGCCTCCTCCTCGGACAGGGCGATCAGCTTGACCCCCTGAGTGTTACGGCTCAGCACCGAGATTTCGGCGGCCCGGGTGCGCACCAGCGTCCCGCCGTTGGTGATGAGCATGATTTCGTTGTCTTGGGTGACCTGCAGCGCTCCCACCACGCCGCCATTGCGCGCCGTGGTCTGGATGCTGATCACGCCCATCCCGCCACGCCCACGCAGTGGGTAGTCCGCCACCGGGGTCAGCTTGCCGAAGCCGTTCTCCGTCACCGTGAGGACATCGCCTTCATCGAGTATCAGGGACTGGATGACGGTCTGATCAGTTCCCAGCCGCACACCGCGCACGCCGGTGGCGGTGCGCCCCATGGCCCGCACTTCGGATTCATTGAAGCGGATCGCCTTGCCGGCGTTGGTCAGCAGCATGACATCGCGCTGGCCATCGGTGACGCCCACGTTCACCAGGCTGTCGTCGTCGCCGAGATTGAGGGCGATGATGCCGTTGGCGCGGGGCCGGGAGAAGTCCACCAGCGGGGTCTTCTTGACGGTGCCCTGGCGCGTCGCCATGAACACGAAATGATCGGCGTCGAATTCGCTCACCGGCAGCACGGCATTGATGCGCTCGTCGGCCTCCAGCGGCAGGAGGTTGACGATCGGCTTGCCCCGCGCCCCGCGGCTGCCGTGGGGCAACTCATAAACTTTGAGCCAGTAGCATTTGCCGCGACTGGAAAAGCACAGCAGCGTGTCGTGGGTGTTGGCCACCCAGAGCTTGTCGACAAAGTCCTCGCCGCGCATCTGGGTGGCGGCCTTGCCCTTGCCGCCGCGGCGCTGGGCCTGATAGCCGTCGAGCGGCTGCGACTTCGCGTAGCCACTGTGCGAGAGCGTGACCACCACGTCCTGCGGCGGGATCAGGTCCTCGATGGACAGATCGAGCCGGGTCTCGAGGATCTCGCTGCGGCGCTCGTCGCCGTAGCGCTCGCGGATGGCGGTCAGCTCGTCGCGGATCACCTGCATGAGCCGGTCACTGCTGGCGAGGATGTCCAGCAGATCGGCGATGGTCTCGAGGATCTGCCGGTACTCGTCGACGATCTTGTCCTGCTCGAGGCCGGTCAGCCGGTGCAGGCGCAGATCGAGGATGGCCTGGGCCTGCGCCTCGGTCAGGCGATAGCCACTGTCGAGCCAGCCGACACCCGCCCCGAGTGATTCCGGGCGTGACGCCTCGGCCCCGGCCCGCGAGAGCATCTCGCTGACGATACCGGGGGCCCAGTCGCGGCTGACCAGCGCGGCCCGCGCATCCGCGGATGACGGCGACGCCTTGATCAGCGCAATCACCTCGTCGATGTTGGCCAGCGCAACGGCCAGACCTTCGAGGACATGGGCCCGGTCCCGGGCCTTGCGCAGCTCGAACACGGTGCGCCGGGTGACCACCTCGCGGCGGTGGCTGATGAACGCATCCAGCACGTCGCGCAGGTTGTGCTGGCGCGGCTGCCCCTCGTGGAGGGCGACCATGTTGATGCCGAAAACCGTCTCCAGCTGGGTGTGCTGGTAGAGATTGTTCAGCACCACCTCGGGCACCTCGCCGCGGCGCAGCTCGATGACCATGCGGATGCCGTCCTTATCGGACTCGTCACGCAGCTCGGTGATGCCCTCGATGCGTTTTTCCTTGACCAGCTCCGCGATTTTCTCGAGCAGTCGGGCCTTGTTGACCTGGTAAGGGAGCTCTTCGACGATGATCGACGCCTTGCCATTGGCGGGATCGTGCTCAAAGCGGCAGCGCGCCCGCATCACCATGCGTCCGCGCCCGGTGCGGTAGGCCTCGCGGATGCCCTCGACTCCGTTGATGATGCCGCGGGTGGGCAGATCGGGACCGGGGATGTACGCCATCAACGCCTCGACGTCGAGACTGTCGTCATCGATCAGCGCCAGACAGGCGTCGACCACTTCGCTCAGATTGTGCGGCGGGACGTTGGTGGCCATCCCCACGGCGATGCCCGAGCCACCGTTGACCAGAAAGTTGGGCACGCGGGTGGGCAGGACCTCGGGCTCCTGCTCGGAGCCGTCGTAGTTGTCGCCGAAGTCCACCGTTTCCTTGTCGATATCGGCGAGCAGCTCATGGGCCATGCGCGCCATGCGCACCTCGGTGTATCGCATCGCCGCGGCATTGTCGCCGTCGATGGAGCCGAAGTTGCCCTGCCCGTCCACCAGCAGATAGCGCATGGAGAAGTCCTGCGCCATGCGCACGATGGTGTCGTAGACCGCCGTGTCGCCATGCGGGTGGTACTTACCGATGACATCACCCACCACCCGGGCGGATTTCTTGTACGGCCGGTTCCAGTCGTTGCCGAGCTCGCGCATCGCATAGAGCACGCGCCGGTGCACCGGCTTGAGCCCGTCGCGCACATCCGGCAGGGCTCGGCCCACGATGACGCTCATGGCGTAGTCCAGGTAGGACTGACGCATCTCGTCTTCGAGATTGACCGGGAGGATTTCCTTGGCAACGCTGGACATGGCGGGGGGTCTCGACCGTCGTAGAATTCGCTGTAATTAAGCCACTAGTCTAACACGCGCGGGCGGCCGCGGCACGGCGGCGGCGCGGCGACGCTCAGTCGCCATCCACCCGCCGTGCCGCCTCCACCACCACGGGATCCACCGGCACATCGGCCATGCCGTTACGGCGCCCGGTCTCGCCCGCCGCGATGCGATCCACCACCGCCATGCCATCGATGACCCGGGCAAAAACGGCATAGCCGAAATCGCGCTCGCCATGATCGAGGAAGGCGTTGTCGGACAGATTGACGAAGAACTGCGACGTCGCGCTGTCGGGGTCGCGGGTACGCGCCATCGACAGGGTGCCCCGCTCGTTCAGGCGGCCGTTGTCGGCCTCGTTGACGATCGGCTCACGGGTGGGCTTGCGCTCAAGCCCGGCGGTGAAGCCGCCGCCCTGAATGACAAAGTCGGGGATCACCCGGTGGAAGATGGTCCCGCGATAGAAGCCATCGTCGACATAGCCGAGAAAGTTCTCGACGGTCACCGGTGCGTCGTCCTGGAACAGCTCGATGCGAATGTCGCCGGCGGTGGTCTCGAAGACCACCTGCGGGTTGGCGGCGCCCGCCGCGCCGGTGCCGATCGCGGCGGCCAGGGCGAGACTCAGGGGGAAGGCTTTCATGGCGATGACTCCTGCATTGCGGGTAAAGCCGGCAGTATCCCATATCCGGCGCCGACAGGCGCTGCCGTGCTACCATGACAGCATTATTCAAGCGGACCACGAACGGACAGGCCCCATGCGCGAGCAGAACGCGGACGCGGATGAAATCGCCAAATTCGACGACGCCGCGGACGCCTGGTGGGACCCGGAAGGCCCCTTCGCCCCGCTGCATGCCATCAACCCGCTGCGGCTTGACTATATCGAGCGTCACAGCGGGCCGATCCGCGGCCAGCGGGTTGCGGATGTGGGCTGCGGCGGGGGACTGCTGAGCGAGGGGCTGGCGGCACGCGGCGCGCAGTCGGTGGTGGGTATCGACCTGGCCGCCGACAGCCTCGAAGTGGCTACGCGTCACGCCCGCGGGCGGTTTCCGAACATCGAGTACCGCTGCATGGCGGCCGAGTCCCTCGCCGAGGCCCAGCCCGGCGAATTCGACCGCGTGACCTGTCTCGAGCTGCTCGAGCATGTCCCCGACCCGGCCGCCATCGTCCGGGCCTGCGCCCGGCTGGTGCGCCCCGGCGGGTCGGTGTTCTTCTCGACGATCAACCGGAACACCCGGGCCTGGCTGCTGGCGGTGGTGGCGGCGGAACGGGTCCTCGGCCTGCTGCCGCGGGGCACCCATGACGCCCGAGGGTTCATCCGCCCGGCCGAGCTCGCCCGCTGGGCGCGCCAGGCCGGGCTGCAGCTGCGCGATCTGACCGGGCTGCACTACCACCCGATCAGCCGCGAGTACACGCTGGGCGGCGACACCTCGGTCAACTACCTCGCCCACTGCCACCGCCCGGAGGCGCCATGACGGCCGCCACCGGGGAGCGCGCCCATGGCGTGCTGCTGGACCTGGACGGGACAATGCTCGACACGGCACCGGATCTGATCGACAGCCTCAACCGGCTGCGCGGCGAACAGGGACTGGCGCCGATGGCCGATGCGGAATTCCTGCATGCGGTCGGGCACGGCAGCATCCCGATGATTGCCCGCGGCTTCAACCGCCATCCCGGCGATGCCGGGTTCGATGCCCTCCGCGACCGGTTTCTGGCGATCTATGCCGAATCGGTCAGTCGCCGCACACGCCCCTATGCAGGCATGGAGGCAACCCTGCAAGCCCTCGAGGCGGCGGCCATTCCCTGGGGCATCGTCACCAATAAGCCGGGCTGGCTGACCACTCCGCTGCTTGCGGATCTGGGCTATGCCGGCCGGCCGGCCTGCGTGGTCACCGGCGACGACCTGGCGCGGCGCAAGCCCCATCCCTACCAGATCACCGAGGCGGCCCGGCAGCTTGATCTGCCCGCCTCGGCCTGTCTGGTGGTGGGCGACACCGAGCGCGACATCCGCGCCGGCCATCAGGCCGGCGCGCTGACCGTGGTGGCGCTTTACGGCTACCTGAGTGGCGACGATCATGTCGAGCACTGGGGTGCCGATGGCCTGATCGGCCAGCCCGCCGAGCTGCTGCGCTGGGTGGCGGACCCGGCAGCGCCCCACCGTCAAGCCATCGCGGTCTAGATTATGGAACCGGTCGAATACTGCCGGCGCAAGGTCGCGCCGGACGGCTCAAGCACCTATTACGCCCTGCTGTTCGCACCGCCGGCGGCGCGCGACGGTCTGGCCGCCCTGGCCGCCTATCGCGCCGAGGTACTCGAGATCCCCCGCGAGGTCAGCGACCCGGGGGTGGGGGCGGTCAAGCTCAACTGGTGGCAGGAAGAGCTCGAACGGCTCGCCGCGGGGGCGCCCCGGCATCCCGTCAGTCAGGCCCTGCTCCCCGCCCTCGAGGCCCATCAGCTGGAGATGGACAGGCTCGGCGAGGTGATCGAGGCGAGCCGCATGGACCTCGAGTACGGGCGCTACCCGACGCTGCGCGAGCTCACGCTGTACTGCCACCGTGCCGGCGGCGCGGTGGCGGATCTGGCCTGGCGGATGACGGGCTCGAGTGGCCTCGAGGCCGCGCCGTTCGCCCACGACCTCGCCATGGGGCTTGAGCTCACGCGCATGCTGCGCCACCTGCGCCGGGACGTCCGCGCCGGCCGGCTGTACATTCCCGAAGACGAACTCACCCTGAGCGGGCTCGGCAGCGAGGATCTGCTGGCGGCCGATCAGGCGGATGCCGTGCGCAGCCTGCTGTCCCGTCAGGGCAATCGCGCGCGGCAGTTTCTGGACAGCGCCATCACCCGACTGCCCTATTCGGCGCGGCCGGCACAGGCCTACGGGCTGGTGCTGGCGGTGCTGCACCGGCGCCTGCTGGACGACATGGCCGCCGACGGCTATGCCGTGGCCGAGCGCCAGGTCCATCTGACGCCCCTGCGCAAGCTCTGGCTCGCCTGGCGGACCGCGCGGCGTCCGCACAAAGTCCACCCGCTTCCGGAGTCCTCCTCAACATGAACCAGCCCCTGCCTGCCCCCGCCGATGCCACCCTCGATCCCACCCGCCTGTCCGGGCAGCGCATCCTCATCACCGGCGCCGCGGGGGCGCTGGGCAGTGCGCTGGCCGAGCAGTTGGCCGCGCAGGGCGCCGATACGGTTCTGCTCGACAAATCACTGAACGGGCTGGAAGCCCTTCACGACCGCATCGAGGCGGCCGGCCATGGTCAGCCGGCGCTTTATCCGCTGGATCTGATGGGCGCCGGACCGGATGACTATGCCGAGCTGGCCGACAGGCTGGCCGAATCCCTGGGCGGAGTCGATGCGGTGGTGCATGCGGCGGCGGATTTCGGGTCGCCCGCGCCACTGAGCCTCTACGATCCGCAGGCGTGGCTCAAATGCCTGCATGTCAACATCAACGCCGCTTTCCTGCTGACCCAGGCGCTCCTCGGTCTGTTGCGCGACAGTCAGGGCCGGGTGATCTTCATCTCCGATGCGGCCGGGCGCAGCGGTCAGGCGGCGATGGGGGCGTATGGGGTGAGTAAATGGGCGGTGGAGGGGCTGGCGGCCACGCTGGCGGCCGAGTATTCGGCGGCGCATCCGGTGATCAGCTGCAGCGTCGACCCCGGGGCCATCCAGTCCACGCTGCGGCGACAACTTTTTACCGGTGAGACGGTCGATGAAGTACCCACGGCCGAGATCGCTGCCCGCGCTGTGGCGACGCTTGTCGATCCGGCGGCGACGCCGGCCAATGGCGCCATGTACCGGGTCTCGCGCTGACAGAGATTGCAGGCTTGTGACAAGGCCGGTGGAAGTGCAAGCATGCGCAACATTTGAACGGGACTGGAGAATAACCCCATGGGATTTGCCCTATCGGCCATGCAGGCGCGCAGCAACGCGTTCGGCCCCCATCAGCCCATTCCGGTGCGCTATACCGGCGAGGGTGAAGACATTGCACCGGCGCTTCACTGGACCGGCGCGCCCGAAGGCACGCAGGGTTTTGCGGTCATCTGCCACGATCCCGATGCGCCGCTGGTCAATCCCGGCAGCTACGGCTTCGTCCACTGGGTCTACTACAACATCCCCCACGATGTGACCTCGCTCGAGGAAGGCAGCGAGGCCTACACCCACGGGGTGACCGACTTCGGGCGTCAGACCTATGGCGGGCCCATGCCCCCGGAAGGGCACGGCGTGCATCACTACTACTTCTGGGTGCTGGCGCTTGATCAGGCCCTGCAGCTCGAGCCCGGGCTGACCATGCGCCAGTTCCTCGAACAGGTCGAGCCGCATGTGATCGGCATGAGCCGCCTGATCGGCACTTACGAGCGCTAGGCCCCGTCCAGCTGGCTACGGCCGTGATCGCAGGCCGGCTGCAGCGGACAGGCGCTGCAGCGCGGCAGCCGCGGCCGGCAGTAGTCCTTGCCCACGCTCACGATCAGTGCGTGGGCCTCGTTAAAGCGCGCCGCATCGCGCGGCAGTTCGGCCTCGAAGGCCGCCTGAAGATCGTCATAGCCGATGCTCGCCGGCACCACGCCAACCCGTGAGAAGATCCGCCGGGTGTAGGCATCCACCACGAACACCGGCCGGTGGAAACCGTAGAGCAGGACGTCATCGACGCTCTCCGGCCCCAGTCCCCTGACCGCCAGCAGCTCGGCCCGAGCCGTCGTAGTGGGCATCGCGTCGATCCCCGCCTCACCGCCCAGTGCCAGCCAGGTCTCGCAGGCGGCGCGCAGGCGCTGGGTCTTGACGTTGTAATAGCCACTCGGGCGCAGGCACTCCCGCAGCTCATCGACGGGTGCGTTGACGATGGCCGATGGCGACAGCCAGTCCCGGGCCCGGAGTCGGGCGATGGCGGTCTCGACGTTACGCCAGGCGGTGTTCTGGGTGAGCACGGCGCCGACCAGCACCTCGAAGGCGCTCTCGGCCGGCCACCACTGCTGGGGGCCGAACGCCCGGGTAAGCCGATCCAGCAGGGCCAGCAGGCCGCGTGACTGCCCGCTCATGAGCGGTTACGACGGTGGGCGCGGGGGCGACGGTCGCCGTCACCGGCCTCGGCCTCGGCCAGGCCGACGCGATGGGCCAGATCGCGGACCTCGCCGGCGGTGAAGGCCTGAATCTGGCCCTCGCGCAGCCGCGGCGGCATTTCATAGGGGCCGTACTGGACGCGGATCAGCCGGCTGATCTGCACACCCTGGGATTCCCATAGCCGCCGCACCAGCCGATTCTTGCCCTCACGAAGCCGCACGCGGTACCAGGAATTCGCCTGCTCGCCGTGATCCAGCGGCTGCAGCGACTCGAAGGCCGCCCGACCGTCATCCAGCTCGACGCCGGCCAGCAACCGCCGGCAGATCGAGTCGTCCACCGACCCGAAGATGCGCACCGCGTAGTCGCGCACCATTTCATACGAGGGATGGGCCAGCCGGTTGGCCAGCTCGCCGTCGTTGGTGAACAGCAGCAACCCCGAGGTATTGATATCGAGGCGGCCGACCGACAACCAGCGCCCGCTGCGCAGCCGCGGCAGGCGCCGAAAGACGGTGGGCCGGCCCTCGGGATCATGACGCGTGACCACCTCGCCGGTGGGTTTGTGATAGGCGATGACCTGGCGCTCGCCGGCACTGCGCGCGGCAGCGCCCACCACCCGGCCATCGACGCGGATCCGGGCCCGCTCGTCGACACGGTCGCCAAGGCTTGCCCGGCGGCCGTTGACTTCGACGCGACCCTCGTCGATGACACGCTCCATCTCGCGGCGCGAGCCGATGCCCGCGCGGGCCAGGACTTTCTGCAGTTTCTCCGAGGTCATTCGCTCCCCTATTCCGGGTGTTCGGTCAATGTGGGCAATTCATCGAGGCTGGCAAGATTGAAATGGTCGAGAAAATCGCGGGTGGTGGCGAATACCGCCGGCCGGCCGGGGCTGTCCCGATGGCCGGCCACCCGGATCCAGCCGCGCTCCTGGAGTGTCTGCATGATCGCGGTACTCGGCGGGACTCCACGGATCGCCTCGATCTCGGCCCGCGTCACAGGCTGTCGATAGGCAATGATGGCCAACGTCTCGAGCACTGCCCGGGAATAGCGGGCGGGTTTTTCCTCCCACAATCGGGCCACCCATGGCGCGCAGCGCTCGGGCACCTGCAGCCGCCAGCCGCCGGCGACCCGGCAGAGCTCCACACCGCGGTCGGCGAGCTGCGCCTCAAGCCGTGCCAGGGCCGCCTCGAGGCTGGCACGATCCGGCGGATCATCGCCGAACACGGCCTGCAGCTGCGCGAGATCCAGCGGCGTCCCGGCGGCGAGCAGAGCGGCCTCGAGGATCACCTCCGGCGCGGGTTCGGCCGCCGCGCTCATGCCGTCTCAGCGCCAGACGCCTGCGTGCCCCGGGCGCGCAGGTACAGCGGGGCGAACGCCTCGGACTGGACGATCTCGAGCAGCGCATCCTTGAGCAGCTCGAGAACGGCCAGAAAGGTCACCACCACACCGGCGCGCCCCTCGCGCGCATCGAGCAGTTCAGTCAGTGGCACGAACCGCTCGCTCTGGAGCCGGGCCAGCGTCCCGGTCATGCGCTCGCGCACCGACAGGGCTTCGCGGCGGACCGCGTGATGGGTATTCAGATCGGCCCGCGCCATGACCGCGGCAAAGGCGTCAAACAGTTCATCAAGCGCCAGCGGCGGCGCGGGGCGGGTCGCCGCTGCCGGGGGGTGACCGGCCTGGGCCGGGAACACATCCCGCGCCACCCGCGGCAGTTGATCGATCCGCTCGCCGGCCGCCCGGAACTGCTCGTACTCGCGCAGCCGCCGCACCAGTTCAGCACGCGGGTCGGGGTCGTCCCCGTCATCATCCTCACGGGGTGCCCGCGGCATGAGCATGCGCGCCTTGATCTCGGCGAGCATGGCGGCCATCACCAGGTATTCCGCCGCCAGCGCCAGGCGCCGGTCGCTCATCAGCTCAACGTAGTGCATGTACTGATCGGTGATGCGGGCGATGGGGATATCGAGAATGTCCAGATTCTGCCGCCGGATGAGGTACAGCAACAGATCGAGCGGCCCCTCGAAGGTCTCGAGGAACACCTCGAGGGCATCCGGCGGGATGTAGAGGTCGTGGGGCAGCGCCTCGTAGGGCTCGCCCCGCACCGTCGCAATGCTCATCGCTGGCGGTAGTCCAGTCCAATGGCCGAGCGGACTTCCTTCATCGTGTCGCGGGCCACGTGGCGGGCCCGGTCACAGCCATCGTTGATGATCTGCTGGACATGATCGGGATCGGCCTCAAGCTCGGCGGCCCGCTCGCGGATCGGCGCCACCTCGGCCTGGACCGCGTCGATGAGGGGTTTCTTGCAGTCGAGACAGCCAATGCCCGCCGACCGGCAGCCCTCCTCGACCCAGCGCCGCGTGGCGTCATCGGCGTAGACCTTGTGCAGATCAAACACCGGACATTTTTCGGGCTCGCCGGGATCGTTCCGCCGCACCCGCGCCGGGTCGGTGGGCATGGTGCGGATCTTGCGATCAATGTCGGCGTCCGATTCGCGCAGGGACAGGGTGTTGCCGTAGGACTTGGACATCTTCCGGCCATCCAGGCCCGGCATGCGCGGCGCCCGGGTGAGCAGCGCCTCGGGCTCGGTGAGTACGCTGCGCCCGCCACCGTCGAGGTAACCGGCCAGACGGGCGCGGTCGGCGATGGTCAGGTTCTGCTGATTCTCGAGCAGCGCCTGACCTTCGCTGAGCGCCTCGCCATCGCCGGCCTCCTGATAGCGCCGCCGCAGCGATCGATAGAGCCGGGCGTGTTTCTTGCCCATCTTGGCGATGGCCGCCTCGGCTTTTTCGGCAAACCCGGGCTCGCGACCAAACAGATGGTTGAACCGTCGCGCCAGCTCACGGGTCAGCTCGACGTGCGAGACCTGATCCTCGCCCACCGGCACGCCACTCGCCCCATAGATCAGGATGTCGGCACTCTGCAGCACCGGGTAGCCGAGGAACCCGTAGGTCGCCAGGTCCCGGTCCCGCAGCTCGGCGATCTGATCCTTGTAGGTCGGCACCCGCTCCAGCCAGCCCAGGGGGGCGATCATCGAGAGCAGCAGATGCAGCTCGGCATGCTCCATGACCCGTGACTGGATGAACAGCGTCGAGAGATTGGGATTGACGCCGGCGGCGAGCCAGTCCACCACCATGTCCCAGACACTCTGCGAGATCACTTCGCGGTTTTCGTAGGCCGTGGTCAGCGCATGCCAGTCGGCGACAAAGAAAAAGCACTCGTGGGAGGCCTGCAGCGAGGTCCAGTTGCGCAGGACCCCGTGGTAGTGCCCCAGATGCAGGCGCCCGGTGGGGCGCATGCCCGAGAGGATGCGATCGCGACTCGCTGGCGATTGGCTCAAGGTGACCTCCGCATAGACCGTTGACTGGCCCCCATCATAGCCGATCAGCCCTCGAAAACGTGTGCATCACCGGCGCCACGCCGGATCACTTCGGGCCGCTCGCCACTGAGATCCACCACCGTGCTCGGTTCGAGCCCGCCGGGACCGGCATCGATGATGGCATCCACCTGGCGGCCGAGGCGCTCACGCATGTCCACCGGATCGGTCATGGGATCGGTCTCGCCGGGCAGCAGCAGCGTGCTGGTGGTCAGCGGTTCGCCCAGCGCCTCGAGCAGCGCCTGGGCCACCGGGTGATCCGGCACGCGGATACCGATGGTTTTACGGCGGGTGTGCTGCACCCGACGGGGGACCTCGGCAGTGGCCCGCAGCACAAAGGTGTAGGGGCCCGGGACATGGGCCTTGAGCAGGCGGAACGCCGTGTTGTCCAGGCGGGTATAGCTGCCGATATCCGAGAGATCACGACAGGCCAGGGTAAAGTGATGCCGCTCCTCAAGCCCACGCAGCTGGCGGATGCGGTCGACGGCGGCCTTCTCGCCCATCGCACAACCGAGCGCATAGGTGGTGCCGGTGGGATAGACGATCACCCCGCCATCGCGGAGTATCTCGACGGCGCGCCGGATAAGCCGGGGCTGCGGGGTTCGCGGATGAATCTCGAAATACTGACTCATGGGGCAACTCCTCGGGTGTCCACCGCACCCAGTTATGATAGCGTCCCGACAGTCTAACGAACGGAAGCCTATGTACTACGCGATTATCAGTGAAGACGTGAGCGACAGCCGCGAGCGTCGGGCCGGTGCCCGCGACGCGCATCTCGAGCGGCTCCGGCAGCTTCGCGATGACGGCCGTCTGCTCGTGGCCGGCCCCAACCCGGCCATCGATGCCGACGACCCGGGCGAGGCGGGCTTCAGCGGGAGCGTCGTGATCGCCGAGTTCGACTCGCTGGCGAGCGCCCGGGCCTGGGCCGACGCCGACCCCTATGTCGCCGCAGGGGTCTACAGCGCCGTCACCGTCAAGCCGTTCAAGAAGGTGCTGCCATGAGTGATGTCCCGCGCAGCGAGCGGCCGGCCATGATCCGGTCGCGACTGGAACACAGCCTGTCCATCGACTCGCTCGAGGTCCAGGATGACAGCCATCGGCATGCCGGCCACGCCGGCGCCCAGGCCGGTGGCGGCCACTACAGCCTGCGGATCGTCAGCGACGACTTCGCCGGCCGGCGTCGCCTCCAGCGGCATCGTCTGGTCTACGACGCGATGGGGGATGCGATGCGCAATGACTGCATCCACGCCCTCAGCATCGAGGCGCTGACGCCCGCCGAGGCCCGCTCCCAATCCCCCGAAAGCCAATGAGTACTACAATGTCATTCAGTCCCCTTACCGCCCTTCGCCTGACCCTGCCCGCCCTCGCCCTTGGCGCCGGAATGGGCATGGCCCAGGCTCAGGAATCGGCCGATGGCGCGGACAGCGCCGAGGTCGAGGTGCTTGCCGAGATCAATGGCGAGACCATCACCGCCCGCGAGCTCGATCAGCTGGTCTCACAGCAGACCCAGGGCCAGTCCGAGATCCCGCCGCCGCAGCGCCGTCAGTTCCTCGAGGAGATCATCAACCTGATGCTGCTCGCCCAGGCCGGTGACGCCGCGGGCATCGATGAAAACCCGGACGTCGCCGCGCAGCTCAACAACGATCGCCGCCGCACCCTGGCCCAGGGCTTTGTGCGCCAGCTTACCGAGACCGAGCCGGTTGCCGAGTCGGTGCTGCGCGACCGCTACGATGAGATCTATGGCGGGGAAGCCCCGCGCGAGTACAAGGCCCGGCATATCCTTGTCTCGGATGGCGAGCAGGCGGCCGCCCTGATCGACCGGCTCGACAGCGGCGAGGCGTTCGTCGAGCTCGCGGGGCAGTACTCCGAGGATGGCACCTCGCGGGATGGCGGCGATCTGGGCTGGTTTGCCCCGGGTGACATGGTCGAGCCGTTTTCGGCGGCGGTCGCCGAACTCGAGCCCGGTGAGGTGACCGACGAGCCCGTGGAAACGCGCTTCGGCTTTCATGTCATCCGGCTTGATGACACCCGTGAGACCGACGCGCCCGCGTTTTCCGACGTGGCGGGTCAGCTGCGCATGAGCATCGTCAACGAGCGCATCCAGGCCGAGCTCGGGAGCCTGCGCGAGGAGGCCGACATCGACTACGAGGCGGCCTGGGCCCAGCCCGACAACGGCTGACGTCTAGTTGATCAGGGCGTTGAAGCCCGCCTCATCGAGGACCGTCACCCCCAAACTGTCGGCGCGGTCGCGTTTCGAGCCCGGCTCGGCGCCCGCGACGACATAATCGGTGCGACTGGACACGCTGCTCGTGACCTTGCCCCCAAGGGCCTCGATGCGGGCACGGGCCTGATCGCGGGTCTGGCCCTCGAGGGTGCCGGTCAGCACAAAGGTCTGCCCGGCCAGCGGCTGGGCGGGTGCCGCTTCGGCCGCTGATCCGGGGTCGGGCCAGTGCACGCCCGCCTCGCGCAGGGCCTCGATCACCTCGCGATTATGCGGCTGGGCAAAGAACTGGCGCACCGATTCCGCCACCACCGGCCCGACATCGGGCACCGCCGTGAGATCCTCCTCGTCAGCGGCCATGAGCGCCTCCAGGCTGCCGAAGTGCGTTGCCAGGGCACGGGCGGTCACCTCACCCACCTGATCAATGCCCAGGGCGTAGAGGAACCGCGCCAGCGTGGTCTCCCGCGAGGCCTCAATCGCGCTCAGCAGATTGGTGGTGGAGCGCTCGCCCATGCGCTCGAGGCCGAGTAGATCGCTGCGGGTCAGGGCATACAGATCGGCGGCGGTGCGCACCCGCTCGTGGGAGACCAGCTGCTCGATGAGCTTTTCACCCAGCCCATCGATGTCCATCGCCCGCCGTGAGACAAAGTGCATCAGCGCCCCCATGCGCTGCGCCGGGCAGTAGAGCCCGCCCATGCAGCGATGCGCCGCCTGGTCATCGATCCGCACGACGTCGGATCCGCAGACCGGACAGGCCGCCGGCATCTGCCATGCCCGGGCGTCGGCGGGCCGGCGTGATTCGATGACACTGACCACCTCGGGGATGACATCGCCGGCCCGGCGGACCATCACCGCATCGCCCTCGCGGACATCCTTGCGATGGACCTCGTCGAGGTTGTGCAGCGTCGCGCGGGTCACGGTCACACCGCCGACTTCCACCGCCTCCAGGTCGGCCACCGGAGTGATGACGCCGGTCCGGCCCACCGAGGGCAGAATGGCCCTGACCCGGGTGGACGCCTCGCGGGCCGGCAGCTTGTGGGCGAGCGCCCAGCGCGGTGCCCGCGCCGTGGCCCCCAGCCGCTGCCAGACCTGACGATCATTGACCTTGTAGACCACACCATCGATTTCATAGTCGAGGCGGTCACGGACCTCGACAAGATGCTGTTGGTAGGCGAGGCAGCCGCTGACACCGGTCACGCGCTGGACCTGGTCATTGACCCGGAACCCCCATTGCCGGAGGGTTTCGAGGACCGCCTCGTGGGTGGCGGGCAACGCCTCGCTGGCCTCGCCCGTGCCAAAGACAAACAGCGTCAGCGGGCGATGCGCGGTGATCCGCGAATCGAGCTGGCGCAGGCTACCCGCCGCGGCATTGCGCGGATTGGCGAAGGGGCGTTCACCGCGCGCCAGACGGCGTTCATTGAGGGCCTCAAAGTCGGCGCGCTGGATCACCACCTCGCCGCGGACCTCGATCACCGCCGGCACCTGATCACCCTGCAGGCGCAGCGGGATGCTGCGGATGGTACGGGCATTGGCGGTGATGTCCTCGCCCACGCGGCCATCACCGCGCGTCGCCGCCGTCACGAGCTGTCCCGATTCATAACGCAGGTTGACGGACAGACCGTCGAGCTTGGGCTCGGCCATGTAGTCGATGTCGCTGACGCCCAGCGCCTCGCGCAGACGCCGGTCGAAGTCGGCCACATCCGCTTCGCTGAAGGCATTCGCCAGCGACAGCATGGGCTCGCCGTGGGCCCGCTCGACAAAGCTCGACAGCGGCGCCGAGCCCACCCGCCGGGTCGGCGAATCATCCCGCTGCAGCTCGGGATGATCGCGCTCGAGGGTCATGAGCTCGTCCATCAGCCGATCGTATTCGGCATCGGCGATGGTCGGATCGTCGAGGACGTAGTAGCGGTAATTGTGGGTCTCGAGCTGGTCGCGAAGGCGGGCGGCACGCTCCGCCGGGGCGTCCGCTGCGCTCATGGGCGGCCGCCCGGCCGCCGATCGGCGACCCGTGCCCGGCGTCGGTACTCGAGCAGCGCCTCACGCCAGTGTTCGATGGCCTGGGGTGTCAGATCGCAGCGCCGGCCATCCAGCAACTGGCCCCCCAGGCTCTGGGCCACGCGCCGGGCCGTCGCCAGCATGCGCTCGAAAACCGCCAGCCCGTCGAACGGCGCGGGCACCTGCATGATGAAAACGATCCCCGGCGTGGTGGTGGCCGCCGGGTCGGTCCGGTCAAAGGTACCCGGCTCGACAATGCTGGCCACGGTATAGAGCGCGATGGTCTCGCCGTTCACGCTGAGCGGGCGCTCGAAAACGCCCTGATCGGTCAGACCGAGTCCCGCCGCCTCGAGCACCTCGGCGATGGATCCGCCATCATAGGGTCGCCCCTCGGGCGCCATGACCGACAGCGCGATAATCCACTCCTCGCCGACCGCTCGACCCCGCACATCCTCCAGCTCGTCCTCCAGCTCGTCCTCCGAGTGGACGACCCGGGCGGGGCCGACAATGCCCTCGCCGCCGGGTGTCTCCGCGGGGTCAGCCGCTGGCAGGTCATCGTCAGCGATGGGATCGTCGGCGACAGGTTCCCCGGCCAGCGGGTCGCCGGCGTCCAGCGCCGGCTCCTGATAGTCGGCGAAGGGCTCGCGCTGCGGGCGCGCGCGACGCCGCCACGGTGGGCCGTCGCGGCGCCAGTCCTGGAGGCGGGTGTAGCCATAGACGCCGGCGATGATCACAACGCCAAGGCCCAGAAGAATCCAGCGCAGTTCGTTCATTCCCAGTTCCGTTCCCCCATCTCCCTGTCAGGTTGCAACGCCACCTGTCTCAACTCAAGTCTCGCCGGCGGTCATTTCCACGGCCGCCTCGACGTCCACGGCCACCAGCCGCGAGACCCCCGGTTCCGCCATTGTCACCCCGGCCAGGTGGCTGGCTGCCTCCATGGTGGCCTTATTGTGCGTGATCACGATGAATTGGACGCGATCCGACAGGCTGCGCAGCAGATCGCAGAAACGCCCCACATTTGCTTCATCCAATGGGGCATCGACCTCATCGAGCATGCAGAACGGGGCGGGGTTGAGCTCGAAGATGGCGAACACCAGCGCCACCGCCGCCAGCGCCTTTTCGCCCCCGGAGAGCAGATGGATGTTGCTGATGCGCTTGCCGGGCGGTCGGGCCATCAGGGTGACGCCGGTCTCGAGCAGATCCGCTTCAGTCATCTCGAGATAGGCCTCGCCGCCGCCGAACAGCGTCGGGAAAAGCCGCTGCAGCCCGGCGTTGACCTCGTCAAACGTGGCCCGGAAACGGCTTCGCGTCTCGCGGTCAATGCGCTGAATGGCGTTCTCCAGCGTCTCGAGGGCGGCGCTCAGGTCGGCCTGCTGGTCGTCTAGATAGGTCTTGCGCTCGGCCAGCGTGGCCTGCTCGTCAATGGCCGCGAGATTGATCGCCCCCAGTGCATCAATGGCCGCGGCAAGGCGCTCGAGCTCGGCGATGTAGGCCGATTCATCGGCGTCCTCAGGTAACGCTCCGGCGATGGCGTCGCCGTCCACCGGCAGCGCGGCAAACTGCTCACGCCGGTCGGCAAGCCGTGCCTCCACCTCAACCTCGCGGTGGCGCAGGCCATCGCGGGTCTCACGTCGCTCGCGCACCGCCTGCTCCGCCAGCGATCGCTCGGTGTCGAGCTGGCGCAGCATGGCGGCCTGATCATCAAGACGCCGACGGGCACCCTCGAGGGCGCTCTCACGCTCGGCCCGACGGCTCAGTAGCGACTGCCGCTCATTCGCCCGGGTGGCGTCCGGGTCACCCAGGGCGTCGATGGTGGCCTGCAGTTCATCGGCGCGTTGCTGCAACTCGCTGGCCTGGGCGGCCAACCGGGCGATGGCCTGATCCCGTGACTGCCGCGCGGTCTCGGCCCGCTCCAGACGCAGGGCGACCGCCTGGCGCTGATCGCGGGCCGCCGCGGCCGCCGCCCGGGCGCGCTCCAGGCCCGCCCGGGCGGTGTCCAGCGCTTCATCCAGGGGGATCCGTCGATCACGGGCGGACTGCACCTGAATCCGGGCGGCGTCGCGCTCGGCCACGGCCCGGTCGATGGCCGCGCGGGCCTCATCCCGCGACTCGGTGAGCTCCGTGCGCTCGCGCATCAGCCGTTGGCGCTGCTCAGCCTGTGCCCGCTGCTGATCGATGGCCGCCTGTTGTCGGGCGCGTGCCGCGGCGAGTGCCTGGTCCAGGCTCTGACGAGCCTCCACCGCCCGCTGCCGGTCGGCCTTTGCGTCGGCGCTGCGCGCATCGGTGGCCTCCCGCCGGCTCATGAGATCATCCAGGGCATGCCGCGCCCCAGCAATCTCGGCGGTGACGGCCTCGATGGCCCGGCTCCGCGCCACCACGCCGGCTTCCGGATCGGTCGCGGTGGCGCGCAGACGCCGCCAGCCATGGCCATACCAGGCCCCATCCGCGGTCATCACCGACTCGCCCGGCGCAAGGCGGCTCAGCCAGCCGCGCGCCTCGGCCCGGCTATCCGCCGTCCGGATACGGGCCAGCAGATCGGTCACCGCGGCCGGACCCGCCACCTTCGCGGCCAGCGAATCGGGCGGGGCGTCGGCCCCGGGTACGGCACTGAAGAGCATCACCTCGCCGGCCTGGGGCGTGTCCGGGTCGGCGTCGCCGGCCTCCACGGCCTCCAGCGCGCGCTCCAGGGCCCACTCCACCGCCATATCCCAGCCAGGCGCCACGGCAAGCTGATCCCCCAGGCGCCGATGTCCTTCAAGCCCCTGGGCCTGCAGCCAGCGGGCCATTTCGTCATGCCGGCCCAGGGCCTCGTCCTGGAGGGTCTGCAGCGATTCGCGCCGGGCTTCGCAGGCGTTCAGCCGCGAGCGCTGCTCATCGATCCGGGCATCCAGCGACTGGCGCTCCTCGGCCGCCGCGGCCAGCTGCGTATCGGCCGCCGCAATACGGGCGTCCAGCGGTTCACGATCGGCCACCAGCGCCTCGATATCGGCACGGTCGGTGGCGTCGGCGGAAGCGTCCTCGCCCGCCTGCAGATCGAGTTCCTCGGCAATGCGCGCCAGACGCCGGTCCTGATCGGCGACGCGGGCCTCGAGCTGATCGATCCGGGTCTGCTCGAGCTGCATCCGGCGCTCGGCCTCGGCGTGTTCCTGCCCCACCGCATCGCGTTGCTCGCGGGCTTCATCGAGGCGGGCGCCCGCCGTGGCAACGGTCTGCTCGGCCTCCGCGAGGGCCTGGTCAGCGGCGGCGAGCGCCGGCGTTTCGGTGTCGATGGTCGCCGTCAGCGTCTGACGTTCATCGCGGTCGTCACTGAGGGCACGGTCGTTCTCAGCGATAGCGGCCCGTGTCTGCTCAAGGGCCTGGCGGCTCTGGCTGAGCGTCTCCTGGTCGTGGCGGATACGCTGCTCGAGGGCGGCCAGCGTCGATCCGAGTTCGTAGTACTCGGCCTGCACGGCATTCAGGTGATCACTCGCCGCGGTCTGTTCGGCGCGCACCGATTCCATCCCGCGCTCGCAGCGCCGCTGTTCCGCCAGGCGTGCCTCGAGGGCGGTCTCGGCATCGGCTCGCTGGGTCTGCAGATCGGCCTGTTCAGCCTCGAGCTGGCGGATACGCAGCAGGGTCAGCTCGGCATGACACTGACGCTCATCGGCCTTCAACTGGCGGTAGCGCTCGGCCGTCCGGGCCTGATCATTGAGCCGGTCGAGCTGGCGGGCGACCTCGGCGCGCATGTCATCGAGCCGCTCGAGGTTCTCGCGGGTGTCGCGGATCCGCCGCTCGGTCTCGCGGCGCCGTTCCTTGTACAGGCTGATCCCGGCGGCCTCTTCGAGGTAGCCGCGGAGTGCCTCGGGGCGCGCCTCGATCAGTCGCGAGATGGTGCCCTGCTCGATGATCGAGTAGCTGCGGGGCCCGAGCCCGGTCCCCAGGAAGACATCGGTGATATCGCGACGCCGACAGCGGCTGCCGTTGAGAAAATAGGCCGATTGCCCGTCGCGGTTGACCTGACGGCGGATGGCGATTTCGCTGAAACCGGCGTACTGCCCGCCCAGTGAACCGTCGGCATTGTCGAACACCAGCTCGATGCTGGCCTGCCCCACGGGTTTGCGGCTGCCGGATCCACTGAAGATGACATCGGCCATCGAGCCGCCACGCAGATGCTTGGCCGACCGCTCGCCCATGACCCAGCGCACGGCATCGATGATGTTGGACTTGCCACAGCCGTTGGGGCCGACGATGGCGGTGATGCCCGAGCCCAGCGGGACCGGCGTCGTGTCG
Organism: Spiribacter aquaticus; assembly: GCF_007625215.1. Classification (NCBI taxonomy): domain Bacteria; kingdom Pseudomonadati; phylum Pseudomonadota; class Gammaproteobacteria; order Chromatiales; family Ectothiorhodospiraceae; genus Spiribacter; species Spiribacter aquaticus. The sequence continues at coordinate 311,526 of NZ_VMKP01000002.1, forward strand.
ACGAAGGATTTGAAACCGCTCAGGCGGATTTTACTGAGCCGCATCCACGCGGGCGTCCCTGTTGCCGTGCAGCATTCAAGATACTCATTTTCCCCGGGAGGAGGAACCAATGCGCCGGTAGAGGGTGCTGCGACTGATGCCCAGCGTCTGCGCGGCGCGACTGACGTTACCGCCGTGCTCCGCCAGTGCCGCCTGAATATGGCGTTGCTCCACGGCTCGAAGGTCGGTATCCGGACAGGCCTCAGCCGACATGTTTCCGACGTCCGTCTCCAGGATGACATCAGGCAGGTCCGCCCGTGTCACCGGCGCGCCCGGTCGGCGTAACGCCAGCGCCGTCTGCATGACGCTGTGCAGCTGACGCAGATTGCCGGGCCATGAATAGGCGAGAAGCCGCGCGCGGGCATCCGGCGAAAGCCTCGCCATGGGATCCTCCTCGGCCAGAAGCCGGTCGATCAGCGGCTCACGATCGCTGCGCCGGCGAAGCGGCGGCAATTCGATCCGCAGTCCGCACAGCCGGTAGTAAAGGTCGGCGCGAAACGCACCGGCCTTGACCCGGGCTGCCAGATCGCAATGAGTGGCGCTGACCAACGCAAAGTCCACCGCCCGGGGCTGACCGCCACCCACCGGCAGGACGGTGCGCTCCTGGAGGACCCGCAGCAGTCGGGTCTGAAGCGCGACCGGCATGTCGCCGATCTCGTCGAGGAAGAGTGTTCCGCCATTGGCTTCGGCGATGCGACCGTCGGCACCGCGCGGGTTTGCACCGGTAAACGCCCCCGGGGCATAACCAAACAGTTCGGCCTCGGCAAGGCTCTCGGGGATTGCCGCGCAGTTGACGGCGACGATCGGCCCGTTCGCCCGCGGCCCCGCCGCATGGAGGGCCCGCACCACCCATTCCTTGCCGGTGCCGGTCTCGCCCTCGATCAGAAGGGGGATATTACGGACGAAGACACGATGGGCACGACGGAGTGTATCCGCCACTGCGTCATCCCCGGCGTGCAACCGCTCGAACGTCGTGCCATCGGACAGCGCAGCCGCCGGCGTCGAACCGTGGATGCGCGACGGCGGCGCGACCAGTCGCAGGCAGGTCATGATCCCACTGAGAGTCCGCCGCAGCGGCATCGATTCGTCACTGCGCAGCAAGCCCTCGAACGTCTCCTCAAAAAGCCCTTCGAAGCGCTCGCCCACGCAGTCGTCACCGAAGTAGCTGCGCGCCACCTCGTTCAGGGCCAATACCCGTCCATCACCATCGAGCGCGAGAATCCCCTCGCTGAGGGTGCCCAGCAGCTCCGGCCGCGCATGGAGATGAAGGTGAAAGCTGTCGGCGAACTCCGCCGTGAGCCAGCGGTTTTCGATCATTCGTGCGCCCATCCGCACCAGCCCCAGGGCATGGATCTGACGGGCCGACTGATCCCCGGAGACATCCAGCAGGCCAATCACGGTCCCCGCCGTGTCACGGATCGGCGCCGCCGCACAGGTCAGGAACGTATTGCACTGCAGATAATGCTCGGGGCCGTGGACCGACGCTGGACCGGCCTGTGCCAGCGCGAGGCCGATGGCGTTGGTCCCGCGCACCGGCTCGCCCCAGCATGCACCCGGCGCCAGTGCAACGCGCTGACTGCGGGCATGGAAATGCGGGTCACCGTGGCGCTCGAGGATCGTGCCGTGCGCATCGCAGAGCAATACGGCACTGTTGCTGCCGCTGATCTGGTGATACAGGTTTTCGATTTCCGGCAGCGCCAGCGCGATCAGCGACTCGTTGTCGGCCCGGGCCGCCCGCAACGCCGCCGCATCAAAAACGGCATCAGCCGCCTGTTGCCGCGGTGAGAGCCCGGCCGCCGCCACCCGCTGCCAGGAGGCCGCCACCCCATCCGCCACACCGGCCGGCGTGCGCTCACCCGCCAACAGCTGACGCCGCGCGCCGGCAAGCCGGGCGCGATCGTTAAACGGCCGCTCGTCCATCGCCCTCCTCCTCTGTCGCAGTCCGCGACAGACTGTTCTAAAACGGCACACCGGCCACCCGTCTCTAGCGGACAGGTTGAACAGCACGATCGCCCAGTCCCGGGCGCGACGCAAGCGCCGGGCGCGCAGCCATCAATTGGCGCGGATCTTGCTGGGTGCCTGGTGCGGGCACGCATCGCGTCCCGACCCATAAAAACGGAGGAGAGACCATGATCTACGCCAATCCCGGCAGCACGAACGCCATCGTCCATTTCAAAAGCGAATATCAGAATTTCATCGGCGGCGACTGGCTGGCCCCGCTCGACGGCGAGTACTTCGATAATCCCACACCGGTCACCGGGCAGACCTTCTGCCGCATTCCGCGCTCCAAGGCAGCCGACGTCGAAAAGGCGCTGGATGCAGCCCACGCGGCAAAGGCGGCCTGGGGCAGGACGGCGGTGGCCGAGCGCGCCGTCATTCTGAACACCATCGCCGATCGCATGGAGGCCAACCTCGAGGCGCTTGCCGTGGCGGAGACCTGGGAGAATGGCAAGCCGGTCCGGGAAACGCTGGCGGCCGATCTGCCGCTCGCGATCGATCACTTCCGTTATTTCGCCGGCGTCATCCGTGCCCAGGAGGGATCACTCGGCGAGCTCGATGACGACACGGTGTCCTATCAGATCCATGAACCCCTCGGTGTGGTCGGTCAGATCATTCCCTGGAATTTCCCGATCCTGATGGCCACGTGGAAGCTGGCGCCGGCGCTGGCGGCCGGCAACTGTGTGGTACTCAAACCCGCCGAACAGACACCGGCCAGCATTCTGATGCTCACCGAGCTGATCGCCGACCTGCTGCCGGCCGGTGTGCTCAATATCGTCAACGGCTTCGGCGCCGAGGCGGGCAAGGCGCTTGCCTCGAACCCGCGGATCAGCAAGGTGGCCTTCACCGGAGAGACCACCACCGGGCGACTGATCATGCAGTACGCATCGGAAAACCTGATTCCGGTCACGCTGGAGCTGGGCGGTAAGTCACCCAACGTGTTTTTTGATGACTGCTTTGCCGCCAATGACGGCTTCCGGGAGAAAACCCTCGAGGGGTTCGCGATGTTCGCCCTCAATCAGGGTGAGGTCTGCACCTGCCCGTCACGGGCACTGGTGCAGCGCTCGTTCTATGGCGACTTCATGGATGCTGCGCTTGACCGGGTGGCCCGCATTAAAACGGGCAATCCGCTTGATACCGAGACGATGGTGGGCGCGCAGGCATCGCGCGATCAGCTGGAAAAAATCATGGCCTATCTGGATATCGGCCGGCAGGAGGGTGCCAGAGTCCTCGCCGGCGGTGAGAGTCTGGACCTGGGCGGCGAACTGAGCGGTGGCTACTACGTTCAGCCCACCGTCTTCGAGGGCGACAATCGCATGCGCGTCTTCCAGGAAGAGATTTTTGGCCCGGTGGTCTCGGTCACCGGCTTTGACGATCGGGATGACGCCCTGAGTATCGCCAATGACACGCTGTACGGGCTCGGCGCGGGCCTGTGGACGCGCAACGTCAACACGGCCTATCGCATGGGCCGCGGCATTCAGGCCGGCCGTGTCTGGACCAATTGCTATCACCTCTACCCCGCGCACGCGGCGTTTGGTGGCTACAAGCAGTCAGGCTTCGGTCGCGAAAACCACCTCATGATGCTCGCGCACTACCAGCAGACCAAAAACCTGCTGGTGAGTTACAGCGAGTCCCCCATGGGACTGTTCTAGGCGGGCGGACAACGCCGGGCGGGCGGGTCACGCCCGCCCGGTGCTGCGGACGAGGAGACGAAAATGAGCACGAATGAAATGGGCGTTGTGGCGACACCTGCGGCAGAGGCACTGATCGCCGAGCTGCAGCGGCGCCACGGGCCATTGCTGTTTCACCAATCCGGCGGTTGCTGTGACGGGAGTGCACCCATGTGCTATCCCCGCGACGAATTCAGGGTGGGCGCGCGCGATGTCCATCTTGGCGACATCGGCGGACAGCCCTTTTACATCGGCGGCGACCAGTATGCGCTCTGGGCGCACACCCGATTGATCATCGACGTGATCGAGGGGCGTGGCTCCGGATTCTCACTGGAAGCGCCCGAGGGCAAACGCTTCCTGACCCGGTCTGAACTGTGCAGCGTACCTCCGCGGGATCAGCCACCGGCGGCCAGATAGCGCTGGATGCGACTCACCGCCGTTGCCAGTCGGTCGGTGTCGGTGGTGTAGGCGAAGCGCAGATGCCGCTCGGGTGCCGTGCGTTCAAAATCCAGTCCGGGGGTCACCGCCACACCGGCCTGTTCAAGCAGTCCGCTTGCAAGATCGGCGCTGTCATCGCCGAGCGCGGTGATATCGGCATACAGATAGAACGCCCCGGCAGGATTGCCCGGGATGTGGAAGCCGAGGTCGCGCAACGCCGGCAGCAGAAAGTCCCGACGCTGGCGGAACGCCTCGCGTCTCGCCTCGAAGATCTCGCGGGACGCCTCGGTAAAGCAGGCCAGCGCCGCATACTGGGCGGGCGTCGAGGCGCTGATGAACAGGTTCTGCAGCAGCTTTTCGGCAACCGGCACCCAGTCGGCGGGGACCACCATCCAGCCAAGCCGCCAGCCGGTCATACCGAAGTACTTCGAGAAACTGTTCACCACAATCGCGTCCGGCGCATGCGCCAACGCCTGGGCGGGCGCGCCGTCGTAATGCAGTCCGTGATAGATCTCATCGACGATCAGCCCAATGCCCCGGCGCTGGCCGAGGGCCGCGAGTCCGGCCAGATCCGCGCTGCTCGCCAGCGTGCCGGTGGGATTGCCCGGCGAGCCCACGAGCATCGCCGCCGTACGCTCGTCACAGGCCGCGGCCGCCAGCCCGGGCGTCAGCTGATAATCGCTGCCGGCGTCCACGCGCACCGCCCGCGGCGTGGCGTCCACGGCTTCGACGAAGTTGCGGTTGCACGGATAGCCCGGGTCGGGCAGCAGGACGTTGCGGCCCGGATCCGCCAGCATGGCCAGGGCCACCAGCAACGCCCCGCTCGCCCCCGGGGTGATCAGAATGCGACCGGGATCGACCTCCACGCCATGGTCACGCTGGTAGTGCCCGGCGATGGCCTCACGCAGGGCCGGCAGCCCCGCCGCCGGCTGATACCCGGTCCGCCCGTCGGCGAGCGCCTGGCGGCCCGCCTCACGCACCGGCGCCGCCGTGGGGAAGTCGGGCTCACCGATCTCCATATGGACAATGTCGGCGCCGCCCGCCTCAAGCTCGCGCGCCCGGGCCAGCAGGGTCATGACGTGAAACGGTTGGATGCGGTGACTGCGCGCGGACAGATCAGGGCGTGGCACGGCGACCTCAGCGAATGACTGGACTCGCAGTGTAGCAACCCGCATGGCAAGCTGAGGCAACAACGCATGGATGGTGCTATGACCGACACGCGCTACATCGGCCGCTTCGCCCCCAGCCCGACCGGGCCGCTCCACCGCGGCTCGCTGATCGCGGCGCTGGCGAGCTGGCTGGACGCACGGGCGGCCGGCGGCGAGTGGCGATTGCGTATCGATGACGTCGACCGCGGCCGCGCCCGGGTCTCGGCCGCACGTGACATCCGCGCGGCACTGGAGGCCCTGGGCCTCGAATGGGACGGCCCGGTGCAGGTCCAGGACGCGCGGCGCGATCATTATCAGGCGGCCCTCGAAAGGCTCCAGGCAAGTGGCGACGCCTACCCCTGCGCCTGCACCCGGCGCGAGGTGGCCGCGGGCGGCGAGGCCGGCCCGGCCGGTATCATCTATCCCGGGACCTGCCGCGACGGCCTGCCCGCCGGCCGTGAAGCGCGCAGCTGGCGGTTCCGCGTACCCGATGGCCCCCTCGGCTTCGAGGATCGGCGCCTGGGCCCACAGTCCCTGGTCCCCGCGGCCGTGATCGGCGACTTCGTGATCCGCCGTGGCGATGGCCTGCACGCCTATCACCTGGCCATGGTGGTGGATGACGCCGCGCTGGGCGTCACCGATGTGGTCCGGGGTGCCGACCTGCTGCCCGCGACGCCACCGCAGATGCTGCTGCGCAGCGCCCTGAGCCTCCCGCAGCCGCGCCACCTGCATGTGCCCGTCGCCACCGACCCCCAGGGCCGCAAGCTCAGCAAAACCAACGCGGCCCCGCCCGTGGATACCCGTCGGGCGGGGGCCGCCGTGGCCGACGCGCTGGCCTTTCTCGGGCATCCTCCGCCGGCCGACCTGGCGGATGCCCCACCCGCGATGCTTCTGGAATGGGCGGTTGGCCACTGGCAATCCGGGGCAATTGCGCGCGATGGCTTGGCATCAGGCCTCCAACACCCGCAGTATAGGGCTTATAAGATTTAGAACAGACGTCGAACGCTGTCATTTACGAGGAGAAAACGGCATGGCCGCAGAAAAACGCTATCCGGTGCCGCCGGAAACCGCCGATCACGCATTGCTCAGCCGCGAAGCGTACGAGCGCATGTACCGCCGGTCACTGGAAGCGCCGGACGCATTCTGGGCCGAACAGGCGGAGGCCTTCCTCACCTGGTTCGAGACCTGGGACCGCGTAAGTGATAACGACCTCACCAAGGGGCAGATCCGCTGGTTCGAAGGCGGCAAGCTCAACGTCAGTTACAACTGCCTGGACCGGCACCTCGACACCCACGGTGATCGCAACGCCATCATCTGGGAAGGCGACGAGCCGGGCGTCACCCGGCACATCACCTACCGCGAACTGCATGCCGATGTCTGTCGGCTGGCCAACGTGCTCAAGTCCCGCGGCGTTTCGCGGGGTGACCGGGTCTCGATCTACATGCCGATGATCCCGGAAGCCGTGGTCGCCATGCTGGCCTGCACGCGGATCGGGGCGGTGCATTCCATCGTCTTCGGCGGGTTCTCGCCGCATGCCCTGCGCGATCGCATCGTCGATGCCGACTGCCGCACCGTGATCACCGCCGATCAGGGCCTGCGCAGTGGCAAGCCGGTCCCGCTCAAGGAAAACGTCGACAAGGCCATTGATGGCCTCGACGCCGTGCACTCGGTGATCACGGTCCGCCACACCGGCAACCCGGTGTCTTGGAACGACGCGCGCGACATCGACTATGGCAAGGCGCTGGCTGCCGCGTCCGATGAGTGCGCCCCCGAGGCGATGGACGCCGAGGATCCGCTGTTCATCCTTTATACCTCGGGGTCCACCGGCAAGCCCAAGGGGGTGCTGCACACCACCGGGGGCTATCTGCTGCAGGCCGCGATGACCTTCAAGTACGTCTTCGACTACCACGACGGCGAGGTCTACTGGTGCACCGCCGACGTCGGCTGGATCACCGGCCACAGCTACATCGTCTACGGGCCGCTCGCCAACGGCGCCACCAGCCTGGTGTTCGAGGGTGTTCCGACCTATCCCGATGCCGGGCGTTTCTGGCAGATCATCGACGACCATCAGGTCAACATCTTCTACACCGCTCCCACCGCGATCCGCTCACTGATGGGTCAGGGCGAGGAACTGGTCAAAAAGCACTCCCGCCAGTCGCTGCGGGTGTTGGGCACGGTTGGCGAGCCCATCAACCCGGAGGCCTGGGAGTGGTACTACCGCGTAGTGGGCGACGAGCGCTGCCGCATCGTCGACACCTGGTGGCAGACCGAGACCGGCGCCATCATGATCTCGGCACTGCCCGGCGCCATCGACCTCAAGCCCGGCTCCGCCACACTGCCATTCTTTGGCGTTGAACCGCAGCTGGTGGACAACGAGGGCAACGTGCTCGAGGGCGCCACCGAGGGTAACCTGTGCCTCACTCAGGCCTGGCCCAGCATGATGCGCACCATCCACGGCGACCATGAGCGGTTCATGAACACCTACCTCACGACCTATCCGGGCAAGTACTTCACCGGCGACGGCGCGCGCCGCGACGAGGAAGGCTATTACTGGATCACCGGGCGGGTGGACGACGTCCTCAATGTCTCCGGCCATCGCATGGGCACCGCCGAAATCGAGAGTGCGCTGGTGCTGCATGATGCCGTCGCGGAGGCGGCGGTGGTGGGATACCCCCACGACCTGAAAGGCCAGGGGATCTACTGCTACGTCACGCTGGTGCAGGGCACAGAGCCCAGTGACCATCTGGAAAAGGAACTGGCCAGTCTCGTGCGTAGCGAAATCGGCCCCATCGCCAAGCCCGATGTCATCCAGTGGGCGCCGGGCCTGCCCAAGACACGCTCAGGCAAGATCATGCGGCGCATCCTGCGCAAGGTGGCCACCAACGAGCTGGACAGTCTGGGAGACACGAGTACGCTGGCCGACCCCGGTGTGGTGGATGATCTGATCAGCCAGCGGGCCAACCAGTAGCAACCACTGCCCGGCGAGGCCCTCAGGGGTGTCGCCGGGCGATCTCAAAACAATGAATCGAGCCAGGGAGGATCTGACCAACCGGACGAGATTTCGACGCATCCATAATCACAAAAAGCGACAGGTCGCTGGACGACACTGTCATACGACATCACCGCAGGAGGAGCGGAAGCATGGCTTCTAATCAGGAACAGGCCGCCATGGCCTACTGGAAGGAGAACGTCAGACTGCTGATCACACTGCTGATCATCTGGTTTGTCGTCTCTTATGGACTGGGCATCATTCTCGCCCCATTGCTCAACAACATAATGATTGCGGGCTATCCCCTCGGCTTCTGGTTCGCCCAGCAGGGCGCGATTTACACGTTCATCGTCCTGATTTTCGTCTACGTGTTCCGAATGAACGCGCTGGATCGAAAATACGACGTGTACGAAAAGTAACGAGGGGAATTCGACATGGATCTCGCACTCACCACCTATCTGATTGTCGGCGCCACCTTCGTCCTGTACATCGGTATCGCGATCTGGGCCAAGGCCGGAAGCACCGGCGAATTCTACGTCGCAGGCAAGGGGGTTCACCCCATTGCCAACGGCATGGCCACCGCAGCGGACTGGATGTCCGCGGCATCGTTCATCTCAATGGCCGGTCTGATCGCCTTTCTGGGCTATGACGCCTCCGTCTACCTGATGGGCTGGACCGGCGGCTATGTGCTCCTGGCACTACTGCTTGCGCCGTATCTGCGCAAATTCGGCAAGTTCACGGTCCCCGAATTCATCGGCGACCGGTTCTACTCCAAGACGGCCCGCGTCATTGCGGTCATTGCCCTGATCGTTGCCTCGATCACCTATGTCATCGGTCAGATGAAGGGCATTGGCGTCGCGTTTTCGCGTTTTCTTGAGACGAGCTACGAAGTGGGGCTTTTCATCGGGATGGCGATCGTCTTTTTCTATGCCGTGATCGGCGGTATGAAAGGCATCACCTATACCCAGATCGCCCAGTACTGCGTGATGATCTTCGCGTATACCATTCCGGCCATCTTCATATCGCTGGCCATCACCGGCAATCCGGCACCACAGCTGGGTCTGGGCGGGACCGTCGCCGATGGCACCTATCTGCTGAACAAGCTGGACAACATCCTTGTTGATCTTGGCTTCTCGCAGTACACGGCGATGAAGGGCACCACGCTCAACATGTTCTTCCTGACCATGTCGCTGATGATCGGTACAGCCGGTCTGCCCCACGTCATCGTGCGCTTCTTCACGGTGCCGCGGGTCCGGGATGCCCGACTGTCGGCCGGATGGACGTTGATTTTCATCGCCATCCTCTACACCACGGCACCGGCCGTGGGCGCGATGTCGTTCTACAACCTGATCAACACCGTCCAGCCGGGCGAGATCGGGGCCGAAGACGGCAACCTGGCGTACGAGAACGTGCCGGGCTGGTTCTCGCGCTGGGAAGAGACCGGTCTTCTCGCCTGGGACGACAAGAATGATGACGGCCGTATCCAGTACTACAACAGCGACAACCCGGCCTTCGAGCCCACGGCCGAGTCCTATGGCTGGGAAGGCAATGAGCTGACCGTTGACCGTGACATCATGGTCATGGCCAACCCCGAGATCGCGCAGTTACCCAACTGGGTGATCGCCCTGACCGTCGCGGGTGGCCTTGCGGCGGCCCTGTCCACGGCGGCGGGACTGCTCATGGCGATCTCCTCATCGATCTCCCATGACCTGATCAAGGGCGTCATCAATCCGAAGATCGGCGAGAAGAGCGAATTGCTAGCGGCTCGAATCGCAATGGGTGTGGCGGTCCTTGTGGCAGGCTACCTGGGTCTGAACCCACCAGGGTTCGCGGCACAGGTCGTTGCACTGGCCTTCGGGTTGGCGGCCTCGTCGCTGTTCCCGGTTCTCATGCTCGGCATCTTCAACCGGCGCATGAACAGTGCCGGCGCCATCGCGGGCATGCTCTCGGGTCTCAGCTTCACCCTGGTGTATGTGTTCATCTTCAAGGGCTGGTTCTTCATCCCTGGCACCAACATGCTGCCGGACACGCCGGAGCACTGGCTGTTCGGGATCGGACCGCAGTCCATCGGTGCCATCGGCGCATTGATCAACGTCATCGTTGCATCGCTCGTGTCACGGGCAACGGCGCCGCCGCCGGAGAACATCCAGGAACTAGTGGAGAGCATCCGGGTCCCGCGCGCTTCCTGAGCGCCCTGGCCCGTCAGAAAAACCCCGGTGGCCCCGCCACCGGGGTTTTTTTATAGCTGGAACCGCACTTCGAGCTTTTTGTGAAGCCGCCGCGCCTCGCGGAAGGCCTCCTTGAGGATCCGCCGATCCATCGGATTGACGTTCTCCGGATCCAGCCGATTGCCCATGGTGTCGCCGGCCACCGACTGCTGCTGGTGCTCGCGCATCCTCAGCAGCTGCACAAAGGCGAACGAGCGCTCGAACGCCCCGGCATCCTCGGCGCTCAGCACCCCCGCGCGGGCCAGCTCGCGTAGACGCGTCTGGGTGTGTCCATCGGCGATCCCCGCCTGCAGGGCCAGCACCCGGGCGGCATCCACGAACGGGGTCAGGCCACGCACCTTGAGATCCAGTCGATGCACACCATCGGCATCGCGATCGGTGACGAAGTCCCGGAACACGCCGAGCGGCGGCTTGATGGCCAGGGCGTTGGCCGCAAGGGTGTGCAGGAAGACCGAGTTGCCGGCCGCCAGCTCCACCACCCGGCGCTGCAGGGCCTCGCCGGTGACCAGATCCCCCCACACGGGCCGAAAATCGAAGTAAATGGTCGAGCTGAGCACGTTCTCCGGCGTGGCACTGGCCACCAGCCGGCCAAAGGTGGCCTCCCACTCCGCAAAGCTCAGGCAGAGCCCCGGATTGCTCGCCATGACATTGCCCGTGCACAGCGGAAAACCGCAGGCGTCGAGCACCTCGTTGATGCGCCGTGCCAGCGGCAGCAGACGCTCGCGTACCGCCTCCGGCGTCTCATCGCCGGGGTCAAACAGAATCCCGTTGTCCTGATCGGTCACCCGCGTCTGCTCGCGTCGACCTTCGCTGCCAAAGGCAATCCAGGTAAACGCCACGCCGGGGTCGTCGCGCTCGGCCAGGACCAGTTCAATGGCGCGGGTCACCGTGCGGTCGTTGAGCAGCGTGATGATGCGGGTGATCTGCTCAACGCCGGCGCCGTGGGCCATCATGCTGTCGATCAGCGCCCCCACCTGGCCGCGGGCCAGCACCAGCGCGTCCACGTCCTCGGCGCCGGTGATCGAGCGGGTCAGATGCACCAGGTTGATCCGCTGCAGGGCAAAGATGTCGCGCTCGGAAATGACACCGGCGAGCCGGCCCTGCGGATCGGTGACGATCATATGCCGGATGTGGTGACGCGCCATTTCCACCACCGCCTCAAACGCATAGGTCTGGGTGTCGAGGGTGACCGGCTCGCGGGTCATCACCGCCGCCAGCGACTCGTCCAGGTGACTGCCCTCGGCGACGACGCCCCGCAGGTCATGCAGGGTGAAGATGCCCTGCGGACGCTCGTCCGGGTCGGTGACCAGCACGCTGCCCACCTTGCGCGCATGCATGGTGGCCACGGCCTCCCGCACCGAGGTATGCGCCTCGCAGGTCAGCGGGTGGCGGTTCATCAGCTCTCCCAGCGGCGTATCCATGGTGGTATCGCTGCCCAGATTGCCGGCGGCACGGTGCTGGATATCCTGCTGGACCTGCTCGAGCAGCCCGCTCACCCCGCGCAGACAATAGTCGCGGAACAGCGGGCTTTCGCTGACGAGGTGCTCGAAGGTGGTCCGGGGAACGCGCAGACACTGGGTGGGCGTGCTGGCGCGATAGACCGTGCGCGTGGCCCGCTGACCGATCATTGCGGCCATGGGAAAGTTATCCCCGGGGCCCATCTCAAAGCGCTCACCGCCGGGGCGCTCCGCGCGCACCTGCCCGTCGACGATCAGGTAGAAGTACCCGGCGGGCTCCACCGACGGCTCGAGGATGACGGTGCCGGCGGTGTAGCGGCAGACCTCGCAATGCTCGCGGAAATGCTGCTGCAGGGCCCGCGGCAGGCGGTCAAAGGGCGCATGCGCGTCCAGAAATCCGCGCACCACCGAGGCATCGGTATCGGCCGTGTCGTCGCTCATCGCTGTCTCCCGCGTGGTTCATCGGCGTCTACCGGCAGCGTACCTCGACAAACGGGCATGGGAGTAGCCTATACTGGCGGAAAAGAGGAGGAGGCAGCATCCACGGATGCTGAGTGGCTGATGGTTAAAACAATTCTGATTGTCGACCATGAATCCAACCTGACCAGTGCCCTGCGTTTTCTACTCGAGCAGTCGGGCTTTCGCGTGGCACTGGCCAACAGCGGCAACCAGGCCGAGGCAGCGATGGCCGAGGCCGCCCCGGATGTCGCCCTGGTCAACACCACATTGCCCGACCGCAACGGGTACGACCTCTGCCAGCGCCTGCTACAGGGGTCAGGCCCGATGGGCCTGCCGATCCTGATGCTCACCTCGCACAGCCTCGAGGTGGAGCGCGAGAAGGCGTTTTCGCTGGGTGCCACGGACTTCATCGTCAAGCCGTTCGATCCCGCGGCCATCCTCGGCCGGATCCGGTCGCTGGCGAGCGGAGCCGCCTGAGGGTGAGAGCCTTTCGGCTCCCGCGGCTGCGCAAGCGGCTATGGGGATCGACAGCGGCCATCGCCCTGCTCGCTGGCCCCGCGGCATTCCTGCTCAGTGGGCTGCATCCGCTGCTGGCCGGTGCGGTGGCGGGGCTGGCACCGCTTATCGGCGGCCTGCTGCTGGATCGGCGCGTGACCCGTCCGCTGAGTGCCACCGAGCGCGGGGCCGGGATTATCGCCGGCTCCAACCCCGGCCATCGGCTGGAGCTGCCGTCGCGGCACTGGCTGGGCCGCCTGCCCGAGACCATCGAGCAGCTCGGTGGCACCCTGGCACGCAGTCGCCGCGAGATGGAAGAAGCCGCCTCGGCATGGACCACCCGCATCGAAGCCCGCAAGGCCCGGCTCGAGACCATCCTGCGCGAGATCCGCGAAGGCGTCGTGGTCTGCCGCGACGACGGTCGCATCACCCTCTACAACCGCACCGCGCGCGTGCTGCTGGACGCCGAACCGGCGCTGGGTCTGGGGCGCTATCTGCATGAAGTCCTCAACGACGGGCCGCTACGGCATGCGCTGAGCCTGATCGATCCATCCGCCGATGCCGCCAGCAACGCCGACACCGAACTGGTCTGCGCGACCGCCAGTGGCGAGCGACTGCTGCGCTGTCGGGTGGCGCGGCTGATCACCGACGATCCGGGGACCGACGGCTTTGTCATCACCCTCACCGACGTCTCGCGCCAGACCCGGGCGGTGCTGCGGCGCGAGCAGAGCCTGCGCGAGGCGGTGGAGTCGCTGCGCGATCCGCTGACCAGCCTGTGCACCGTCAGCGAAAGCCTGCGACTGGCCCAGCAGGCGCAGATGGGCGAGGACGCCGAGCGCTTCGGGCGCATGCTGCATGAAGAGACCCGACGCCTGACCGATGCCTTCGCGCACCTGTCCGACGAGACCGCCTCGATGGTCACCGATAACTGGCGGCTGGAGGACCTGCACCTCGGCAGCCTGATCGCCGGCATCAAGAAAAACGCCGCGGCAGGCCGGCTGCCCCGGGTGCAGTGCAGCGCCGATGTGTGGGTGTCCGCGGAACCCTATCTGCTCAGCCAGGTGATCGAGGCGCTGCTGATGCGTCTGGCCGATACCCTGGCGGTCAGCGCCGTCGCCGTGTCCGGACGCGGTCAGGGCAGCCTGGTCTATCTGGATATGAACTGGTCGGGCGACGTCGTCAGCCCCGATCAGCTCGACGAGTGGCTGGATGCGGGCCTCGATGATGTCGGCGGGACGGTGACCCTGCGCGAGGTGCTGCAGCGTCATGACACCACCGTGTGGAGTCAGCCGGACCTGTCACGGCCCCACCGGGCGCTGCTTCGACTGCCACTGCCCGGTGCGCCGGCGAAGACCGAGGCGCCCACCCCGGTCGCCGCGCGGCCCGAGTACTACGACTTCGCCGCCGACGAGGCCGAGCCGGTGCGGGCGCTGGGCGAGGCGGCCGACACCCGGCTCGGCGACCTCGACTATGTCGTCTTTGACTGCGAGACCACGGGCCTCGAGCCCGGTCATGGCGATGAAATCGTCGCCATCGGTGCCGTGCGCATCCACCAGGGACGGGTCATGCACGGCGAGACCTTCGAGCTACTCGCCAACCCGGAGCGCCCGATCCCCGCGCTGGCATCAAGTATTCATGGGATTCATGACGAAGACGTGGCCGATGCCCCGCCGGTGGACGAGGTGATCCGGCGCTTTCATGCATTCGCCGGCGACGCCGTGTTGGTGGGCTTCAACATCGCTTTCGACATGCGCTTTCTGCGCCTCAGGCAGCGCCGCTGCGGGGTGCGCTTTGATCATCCCACGCTCGACGCCCTGCTGCTGTCCATCCTGCTGCACGACCACACCGGCGAGCACACCCTTGAAGGCGTCGCCCGGCGGCTGGGGGTGGGCGTCGGTGGGCGTCACACCGCGCTGGGGGATTCGCTGACCACCGCTGAGATCATGATCCAGCTCTTCGGACTGCTCCCCGAGGCGGGCATCAACCGGCTTGAGGAGGCGATTGACGCCCAGGAAAAAATGGTCGAGTTCCGCCGCCAGCAGCGCGCCTTCTAGACATGAAAAACCCCCGGGGCCCGAGGGACCGCGGGGGTTCTGACCGTCCGGGCGGGACGATAGCGGTAATCAGCTCTCGGCCTCTTCCTCGCCAAGCGCCTTGATGCTCAGGCGGATACGGCCCTGGCGATCCACCTCGAGGACTTTCACCCGCAGGTTCTGACCCTCGGCGAGCTCGTCGGAGACGCTCTCCACCCGCCGGTCCGAGATCTGCGAGATGTGCACCAGCCCATCGCGACCGGGGAGGATGTTCACGAAGGCGCCGAAGTCCATCAACTTGATGACCTTGCCCTCATAGACCTGTCCGACCTCGACGTCGGCGGTCAGCAGCTCGATCCGGCGCCGGGCCTCCTCGCCGGCCGCCTTGTCCACCGATCCGATGGTGACCACGCCCTCATCGGTGATGTCGATGGTGGTGCCGGTCTCCTCGGTGAGCTGGCGGATGGTGGCGCCGCCCTTGCCGATTACGTCCCGGATCTTGTCCGGATCAATCCGCAGGGTGATCAGTCGCGGCGCGTAGGCGGACATCTCCTCGCGGTGCTCGGCGATGACGCCGTTCATCTCGCCGAGGATATGCAACCGCCCGTCGCGGGCCTGGCTCAGGGCCTGTTCCATGACCTCGCGGGTGATGCCATCGATCTTGATGTCCATCTGCAGCGCCGTCACACCACTATCGGTGCCGGCCACCTTGAAGTCCATGTCGCCGAGGTGATCCTCGTCACCGAGGATGTCGGTGAGCACGGCAAAGTCATCGCCTTCCTTGATCAGCCCCATGGCGATACCGGCCACCGGCGCCTTGATCGGTACGCCGGCGTCCATCAGCGACAGACTGGTCCCGCAGACCGACGCCATGGAACTCGAACCGTTGGACTCGGTGATCTCGGAGACCACGCGCACCACGTAGGGGCAGTCCTCGGGCTCTGGCATCACTGCCTGGACGCCGCGCTTGGCGAGCTTGCCATGGCCGATCTCGCGGCGCTTGGGCGAGCCCATGAAGCCGGCCTCGCCGACGCTGTAGGGCGGGAAGTTGTAATGCAGCATGAACGGCTCGCGGCGCTCGCCCTCAATGCCGTCAATGATCTGCGCATCGCGGCCGGTGCCGAGGGTCGTGACCACGATCGCCTGGGTCTCGCCGCGGGTGAAGATCGCCGAGCCATGGGTGCGCGGCAGCGACCCGACCTCGATGTCGATGGGCCGCACGCTCTGGTTGTCACGCCCGTCGATGCGCCGCTCACCGGCGAGGATCCGACCACGCACGATGGTCTTCTCGAGCGCCTTGAAGGCATCACTCACCGCTTCCGCGGACCAGCCCTGCTCGCTGTCGTCGACGGCGACCAACGCCGCGTTGACGGTCTCGCGCACACTGGCGACAGCCTCCTGCCGGGCCTGCTTGTCGGCCACGGCATAGGCGTCGGTGAGCGGCTTCTCGGCGTGCTCGCGTACCCGCTCGGCCAGCGTCTGGTCGGCCGTCTCCGGTGACCAGTCCCAGCGCGGCTTACCGGCCTCGGCCGCCAGCTCGTTGATGGCCATGATGGCCGACTGCATCTGCTCGTGACCGAACAGCACCGCGTCGAGCATGGTCTGCTCGGGCAGCCGGTCGGCCTCGGACTCGACCATGAGAACACCCTGCTCGGTGCCCGCCACCACCAGGTCCAGTGCGGAGTCCTCGAGCTGCGAGATCGCCGGGTTGAGGACGAATCCGCCATCCCGATAGCCGACGCGCGCGGCGCCGATAGGCCCATCGAACGGAATACCGCTGACCGCGAGCGCCGCCGAGGTGCCGATCAGTGCCGGGATGTCGGGATCGACCTCGGGATTCATGGAAATCACCGTGGCGACGACCTGCACCTCGTTGGTGAAGCCGTTGGGGAAGAGCGGCCGGATCGGCCGGTCGATCAGACGACAGACCAGGGTTTCCTTCTCGGACGGCCGGCCCTCGCGCTTGAAGAATCCGCCAGGGATCTTGCCCGCCGCGTAGGTCCGCTCCTGGTAGTTGACCGTGAGCGGCAGAAAGCTTCGTCCGGGCACGACTTCGCGCTTGCCGACGACCGTGACAAGGACAACGGTATCGGCCATGTTGACCATGACCGCCCCGCTCGCCTGCCGGGCAATCCTGCCGGTCTCGAGCGTGACGTTGTGTTCCCCGTATTGGAAAGATTTTTTGACGGCGGTTGGAGTCACTGAGTTTTATCCCCTGGTCTTCTGTGGAGCGGCTTACTTACGCAGGCCGAGTCGCTTGATCACCGTCTGATAGCGCTCGAGGCTCTTGCGGTGGAGATAATCCAGCAGCTGCCGACGCTGATTGACGAGCTTGAGCAGCCCGCGGCGGGAGTGATGGTCCTGTTTATGGGTGGCGAAATGATCGGTGAGGTACTGGATCCGGGCGGTGAGAAGCGCGATCTGCACTTCCGGGGATCCGGTATCACCTTCCGCCCGCCCGTAATCACGGACGATCTCCTGCTTCTGCTGCGCGCTGAGCGACATCAATGACTCCTGAATGAAAAACTGATTAACAACAATTCGATATTCTATCCGTGGGGGCGTCGCTGAACAAGCAAACGCCGGGGCGCGACGCCGCGGTCGCCGGCGCGCTCACCCAGGCCAAGAAAACCCTCCGCCTCGGCATAGACCCGGCAGAGCCCGGTCGGCGCCGTTTCGTCGGCCGCCAGGGCCACCGCCTGCCCCTGGCAGAAACGCGCCGATTCGCCGCTGGGGAGCGTCACCGCCGGATAACCGCGCAGTCCGCGGTCGGGCGGCAGGAGGCAGGCATCCAGCGCCCCGGAACCGCTCTGGTAACGCTGCTCAAGGGCGTCGAGGGTCCACATGCCATCACCGTCGAAGGGCCCCAGTGCGGTGCGCCGCAGCGTTTCAATGTGGGCGCCGCAGCCCAGTGCCTCGCCGATGTCGGCGGCGAGGCTGCGGATGTAGGTGCCCTTGGAGCAGCTGACCGTCAGCCGCAGCCGGTCGGCCTGGATCCACTCGCCGGTCAGCGAGTGAATGGTCACGGGCCGGGGCGCCCGCTCCACCGTCCGGCCCTCGCGGGCCAGCTCGTGCAGGCGACGCCCCTGATGCTTGAGTGCGGAGACCATGGGCGGGACCTGCTCGATGGGCCCGCGGAACCGCGCCAGCACCGATTCGAGGTGCCCGGCATCAACGGCGGGCACCGGCCGTTCATCCAGCGGCGTGCCGTCGGCATCGGCGCTGTCCGTGACCACCCCCAGGCGCACGGTCGCCACATAGGCCTTGTCGGCATCCAGCAGCCAGCCACTGATCTTGGTGGCCTCACCGAAACACATCACCAGCAGACCCGTGGCCAACGGATCGAGATTGCCGGTATGCCCCGCTTTGCGGGCGTCCAGCCAGCCGCTGACCCGTCTCAGGGTCTGATTGGAGGTCTGCCCGGCGGGCTTGTCCACCGTCAGGATCCCGTCCACCGCGCGGCCCCTGCGACGCCCCATCGCCCCGGGTCAGTCCGAATCCCGCGAGCCCGACCCGTCATCCGGCTGGACATCGTCGATCAGGCGGTTGAGCCGCGCACCCCGCTCGAAGGTGGGATCGTACTGAAAGCGCAGTGTGGGCACTTTGCGCAGGGTCAGTCGCTGTGCGAGCTGATGGCGCAGAAAGGCGCCGGCGCCGGTCAGCACCCGGACCATGTCGCGGGATTCATCGGCGTCCATCCCCAGACCGGTGACGAACACATCGGCGTAGGAAAAGTCGCGGCTGACCTGGACCTCCGAGACGGTGACCGACCCCACGCGGGGATCGCGGACCTCGTCCCGGATGAGCCCGGCCAGCTCGCGCTGGATCTGGTCGCCGACGCGGCGGGCCCGTGAGAAGTCCCGTGGCATCCCTAGAGGGTCCGCTCGACGGTGATGCGCTCGTAGCACTCGATCTGGTCACCGGCGCGCACGTCGTTGTAGTGCTTCACGCCGATGCCGCACTCGGTGCCCGACTGCACTTCGCGGACGTCGTCCTTGAAGCGGCGCAATGATTCGAGCTCGCCTTCGAACACCACCACGCTCTCGCGCAGCACCCGGATCGGGTTGCGACGCCGCACGACGCCGTCCACCACGAGGCAGCCGGCGATCTGGCCGAGCTGTGACGAGCGGAACACCTCGCGCACCTCGGCGGTGCCGATGATATTCTCGCGGGTCTCCGGCTCAAGCATGCCGCTGATGGCATTGCGCAGCTGATCGATGGCGTCGTAGATGATGCTGTAGTAATGCGGCTTGACGTCGTTTTCCTGCGCCAGGCGCCGGGCCTTGGCATCGGCACGGACGTTGAAGCCGATCAGCAGGGCTTCGGAGGCGATCGCCAGGTTGACGTCGGACTCGTTGATCGCGCCGACGCCGGTGGCCACGGGCACGATGCGCACCTCGTCGGTGGACAGGTTGGCCAGCGACTGGGTCAGCGCCTCGACCGAGCCCTGCACGTCGCCCTTGATGACCAGATTGACGGTCTTCACCGCCTCGTCCTGCATCGAGTTGAACAGCTCGTCCATCTTGGCCGCCTTCTGCGCCTGCAGGCGCTTGTCGCGGCTCTTCTCGCGGCGCCGGTCCACCAGCTCGCGGGCCTTGCGCTCGTCCTCGACGGCCAGGACCTCGTCACCGGCTTCGGGCAGTCCCGAAAGCCCCAGGATGACCACCGGTGTCGATGGCCCCGCCGATTTCACGCGCTCGCCCCGCTCGTCGAGCATGGCGCGGACACGACCGAACTCGGTGCCCGAGATGATCGTATCGCCCTGCTCGAGGATGCCGTTCTGCACCAGAATGGTCGCCACCGGACCGCGGCCACGATCGAGGCTGGATTCCACCACCACGCCCGAGGCCGGGCAGTCGCGGACGGCCTTGAGCTCGAGGAGCTCCGCCTGCAGCGCCACCGCCTCGAGCAGTTCCTCGACGCCCTGGCCGTTGATCGCCGAGCAGGGAATGAACTGCGTATCGCCGCCCCATTCCTCGGGGACGACTTCGCGGGCCACCAGCTCGTTTTTGACGCGATCGGGATCGGCCTCCTCGCGGTCGATCTTGTTGACCGCCACCACCAGCGGCACACCGGCCGCACGGGCATGCTTGACCGCTTCTTCGGTCTGCGGCATGACGCCGTCATCGGCCGCCACCACCAGGATGACCACGTCGGTGACCTGCGCCCCGCGGGCCCGCATGGCGGTGAACGCCTCATGACCGGGCGTATCGAGGAAGGTCAGATCGCCCCGCTCGGAGTGCACCCGGTAGGCACCGATGTGCTGGGTGATGCCACCCGCCTCGCCGGATGCCACTTTGGCACGCCGGATGTAGTCGAGCAGAGTCGTCTTGCCGTGGTCGACGTGGCCCATGATGGTCACCACCGCCGAACGCGGCTCTTCGGTGCCCTCGGGCTCGGTGGTCTGACTGAGCACCTCGTCCTCGAGGTCGTCCTCGCGCACGATGTGCGGGCGATGCCCCAGCTCTTCGACCAGCAGGACGGCCGTGTCCTGATCGATCGCCTGGTTGATGGTGGCCATCACACCCTGCTTCATCATTTCCTTGATCAGGTCCGCCGCCTTGACGCTCATGCGCTGGGCGAGGTCGCCCACGGTAATGTTCTCGGGCACCTGGACATCACGCACCACCGGAGCGGTGGGCTTTTCAAACCCCTGCTGGAGTGCCGAGCTCGCTGCACCGGCGGCGCCGCCCTTGCGCGCCCGCCGGCCACCGGACTCGGCCTTCTTGCGCGCCTTGCCCTTGCCGCGCGACGCCTTGCGGGCGGCCCGCTCCTCGGCCTCACGCTCGCGCTTGGCCTCGGCCTCGAGGCGCTTGCGCTCCTTGTCGTCCTCGATTTCCTTGTTGCGCGCCGCTTCCGACTCGGTCTTCTGCGTCTGCGCTTCGAGATCGGCCGGCGACTGGGCCGGCTCGGCGGCGGTCTCGCTGCCGGCGGTCGCGGACTCGGCGTCGGCCGCGGTCCCACCCTCGGCGGCGCGGGCCTCGGCCTCGGCGGCTTCCGACGCCTCGCGGGCCTGCCGGTCGGCCTCGGCCTGGGCCGCCGCTTCGGCCTGGCGCTGGGCCTCGGCCTGACGCGCTTCCTCGGCGGCTGTCACATCCTGCTGGAGGACACGCTCAAGCACCTGGACATCCTGCTCGGCGGCCTCGGCCTCGACCACGCTGCGCTTGACGTAGGTCCGCTTCTTGCGCACCTCCACGTTCACGGTCCGGCCGGCGCCGGCGCCGCGGCTGCCCCGCGGACTGCGCCGCTCGCCGCCGCCCGAGGGCATCTTGAGCTGACTGTGACTGCGTCGCTTGAGAGTGATCTGCGATGGCCCACCGTCTTCGCTGTCATCGCGCCGACCGTGGGTCTTGCGGATATGCTCGAGCAACGCGGACTTGTCCGCATCGGAGAGCGTCGCGTCGGGATCATCGCTGGCAAGCCCCGCCTCGCGGAGCTGGATCAGCACCCGATCCAGCGGCACGCCCGTCCTGTCTGCAAAATCCCGGACTGTGCTCTGCGCCATATTCAATACCTCCGTCCCGGCTTGACCGAGATTAGTCCTGACCCTCGCCGGCGTCGGCGAACCAGGGCTCTCGGGCCTTCATGATCAGCGCTCCTGCGCGCTCCGCATCAAGACCTTCGATATCACTTACATCATCCACCGACTGCTCGGCCAGGTCCTCCATGGTCTGGATTCCCCGCGCGGCGAGCTGCTCGGCGACGGCCGTGTCCATACCCTCAAGCCCGAGCAGGTCCTCAGCAGGCGCCTCCGCCGCTGCGGCCTCGGCTTCACGCTCGGCCAGCACGTCGCGGGCGCGCTGCCGAAGCGCGTTGACGAGGTCCTCGTCAAAGCCCTCGATCTCGAGCAGCTCGACCACCGGTACATAGGCGATTTCCTCGAGACTCGAGAAGCCCTCCTCGACCAGCAGCCCGGCCAGATCTTCGTCCACATCCAACGACTGAGCGAATCGATCGACCAGCTCCGCCGCCTCGGACTCGCTCTTGGCCTCAGCCTCGGAAGCGGTCATGACGTTGAGCTCCCAACCGGTCAGCTCACTGGCGAGGCGGACGTTCTGCCCACCACGACCGATGGCCTGGGAGAGCTGATCCTCACCCACGGCGATATCCATGCTATGGCGATCCTCATCGACGACGATGGACTCCACCTCGGCCGGTGCCATCGCGTTGATGACGAACTGGGCGGGATTCTCGTTCCACAGGATGATGTCGATGCGCTCACCGGAGAGCTCGTTGGACACGGCCTGCACGCGCGAGCCACGCATCCCCACACACGCCCCCACCGGGTCGATGCGGCTGTCCAGCGCATTCACCGAGATCTTGGCGCGCAGGCCCGGGTCGCGGGCGGCGCCCAATATGTCGAGCAGCTCCTGGCCCACCTCGGGCACCTCGAGCTTGAACAGTTCGACGAGAAACTCGGGTGCCGAGCGGCTGGCGAACAGCTGCGGCCCACGGGCCTCTTCACGCACCTCGCGCAACCAGGCCCGCAGTCGGTCGCCGGGGCGCACCGCTTCCCGCGGAATCATCTCCTCGCGGGGGATGAACGCCTCGGCATTACTGCCCAGATCCAGAAACACGTTGCCCCGTTCGACGCGCTTGACCACGCCCGAGATCAGCTCACCCGTGCGGTCGCGGTAGGCCTCCACCACCTTCGCGCGTTCCGCGTCGCGGACCCGCTGGACGATCACCTGCTTGGCGGTCTGCGCGGCGATACGACCGAACTCCACGGACTCCAGCGGCTCCTCGATGGTGCCGCCCACCTCGACCTCGGGGTCGATGGCACGGGCTTCGCTGAGCGTCAGCTGCTGATCGGGATACTCCTGCTCGGCGTCATCCTCGACCACCTCCCAGACACGGAATGTCTCGTAATCGCCCGTGCGCCGATTGACCGAGACCCGGGCACCAATCTCGCCCTCATGGCGCTTCTGCGTCGCCGAGGCAAGGGCGGCCTCGATGGCTTGGAAGATCACTTCCTGCTCGACACCCTTCTCGTTTGCGATCGCGTCGACTACCAGCAGAATTTCCTTGCTCATCGTCTACCGTTCTCCGATTGGATTACGCCGCGGCTTACGGCTCCAGCTCAATATGTGCATTGTCGATGGCCTCCAGCGGCACGACCCGGCGACCGTCCTCGGACGCCACCGCCACGCCCCCGTCGGTCAGCCCCTCAAGTCGACCGCTGATCCGGCGCTGCCCGTCGATCCGCTCGCGAAGCCGCAGACGCACTGTCTCGCCGGCGAACCGCTGGTAATCGGAAGACTTGAAGACCGGGCGATCGAGCCCGGGAGAAGAGACCTCGAGGTGATAGTCCCCGGCAATCGGGTCTTCAACGTCGAGCACCCCACTGACCTGATGGCTGACCCGGGCACAATCATCTACGGTGATGCCCGCCGGGGCGTCGATGAATACGCGCAGACAGGCATCGCGCCGGCCGGGCTGAAACTCCAGGCCGACACATTCGTAGCCCAGTCCTTCGATGACCGGCTCAAGCAGTTCAGTAACGTGTTCGGGCGCTTTCATGTCTGTTCGTATCCGGTCCCTGCCGGAACAAAAAATGGGCCCGAGGCCCATTTCAACGCCGGCTGTCGCCACTGCAACACCGGCAAAAAAAAAGGCCGCAAGCGGCCTTCTCGAAGATGCCTAATTGGTAGCGGGGGCAGGATTTGAACCTGCGACCTTCGGGTTATGAGCCCGACGAGCTACCGGACTGCTCCACCCCGCAACCGACTCGAGGAATGTTAGACGCTCCGATCGCATTTTTCAAGACTCGCGACGCCGCCCGCGACGCTGAAGCCGGCGGCGAAGATCGTGATGGTAGATGAATCCCGGCAGCGCGAAGACCGCGAACAGCGACAGGTTCATGACCCAGAACTCCCAGCCCTGCGCCTGCAGCTGCCCCTGGGTGCGGTATTCAAGCCCCGCGGCGATGAGTCCGACCAGACAGAACAGCAGCAGCCATTCCACCAGCCGGATCCATTCCGACTTACCGCGTGCGGGCGGCGTCCCGACAAACGCCACCCGCTCGCTCATCCAGGGCAGGTTGGCGGCGATAATGGCCACCACCAACAACGCGATGATCGCTGTCTGCGTCGCCATCGTCGGGTCAGAGCCCCAACGCGATCCGGCAGATTTCAATCAGCCGGTCCGGGAACAGCCCAAGCAGCAGGATGGCGCCGCCGTTCAGCGCGACGATGACCCGCTGGCCGGCGGGCGCTTCGATCGGCACTGGCGACTCGAGCCGGTCAAAGTACACCGCCTTGAGCACCCGCAGGTAATAGAACGCCCCGATGACGGCGAACACGACCGCCACCACGGCCAGCCATATCATGCCGGTGTCGATGAGCGACTGCAGCACCAGCCACTTGGCATAGAACCCCACCGTGCCGGGGATGCCGGTCATTGAGAACATGAGCAGCAGCATGACCAGCGCGAAGCCGCTATGGCGGTCGTTGAGCCCCCGCATGTCATCAATCATCTCAGCCTCGAACCCGCGCCGCGAGAGCAGGATAATCATCCCGAAAGCGCCACTGGCCATGATCCCGTAGCTGATCGCATAGAACAGCGCCGCCGAATAGCCCTCGGGCGTTCCGGCGATCAGGCCGAGGAACAGAAAGCCGATATGCGAGATGGTGGAGTAGGCCAGCATGCGCTTGAAGTTGGTCTGCACCAGCGCGAACAGATTGCCGACCGCCAGCGACCCGACCGCCAGCAGCACCGCCATTGCCTGCCACTGATCATGCAGATCGCCCAGCCCGTCCACCAGCAGACGGAGGAACAGAGCCAGCGCCGCGATCTTGGGCGCGGTGCCCAGGAATGCCGTGGCCGAGGTCGGCGCGCCCTGATAGACGTCCGGCAGCCACATGTGAAAAGGCGCGGCACCAAACTTGAAGGCGACCCCCACCAGCGCGAAGGTCATGCCGAAGGCCATGAGCAGCAGATTATCGCCGGCCGCCGCGTGACTCGCGATGGTGTCGATCAGCAGACTGCCGGAAGCGCCGTAGATCATCGACATGCCATAGAGCATCATCCCCGACGACAGCGCGCCCAGGACGAAGTATTTCATCGCCGCCTCGGCACCGATGCGGCTGTCACGGTCGAAGGCGACCATGGCATAGAGGCTCAGCGAGAGCATCTCGAGTCCGACGTACAGGACCAGCAGGCTGCTGGCCGATGCCATGACGAACATGCCCAGATTGGCGATCAGCGCCAGCAGGTAGAACTCGCCCTTGAGCAGATCGCGCTGGCGCAGGTAATCACGACTATAGCCAAGAGTGACCATGGACAGACCGGCCACCGTCACCTTGAGCACCGCGGCGAGGCTGTCACTGACATACATGCCATTGAAGGTGATCGCCCGCTCCACACCCCAGTGGGTGTAGAGCGCGAGACCGATGGCCCCCAGCAGCGTCAGCTGGGTCAGAAAGAACGCAAGCCGGCTCTGCTGGCTGCGGTCGAACAGATCGGCGATCAGCACGACACAGACCATCACCCCCAGCCAGATCTCCGGGGCGGCCATCGCGAATTGCGGCATTTCGAAATTCATTATCGTCCTCTGGCCTGCATACTAGAGAGCGGGCATCACGATGCCCAGAAGGGCTTCCAGCGAAGGCGCCATGACATTGATCAGGGGGGCCGGATACACGCCGAAGAACAGCACCACACCCACCAGGCTGCCGAGCAGCAGGCGCTCACGCGCATTGATGTCGCGCAGCTCATCCACCTGCGTGTTCCTGACCTGGCCATAGACCACGCGCTTGATCATCCACAGGCTGTAGGCGGCGCCCAGAATGAGGGTCAGCCCGGCGATGGCCGCATACCAGAAACCCGCCTGGAAGCTCGCGAGGATCACCATGAATTCACCGACGAACCCCGAGGTGCCCGGCAGCCCGGCATTGGCCATCGCAAAGAACACGAACAACCCGGCAAACACCGGCATGCGGTTGGCCACCCCGCCATAGTCGGCGATACGCCGGGTGTGCATGCGGTCATAGAGCACACCGACACACAGGAACATCGCCGCCGACACGAAGCCGTGCGAAATCATCTGCACCAGCCCGCCCTCAAGCGCCAGCAGCGCGCCATCGCGGGTGCCCTCGCCGGCCACGATGCGGAAGATCAGGAAGAACGCCAGAGTGACGAAGCCCATGTGGGCGATGGATGAGTAGGCGATGAGTTTTTTCAGATCCTCCTGCACCATCGCCACCAGGCCGATGTAGACCACCGCGATCAGCGACAGCCCGATCAGCAGCCAGTCCAGCGCCATGCTGGCCTCGGGCGCGATCGGCAGACTGAAGCGGAGGAAGCCGTAACCACCGATCTTGAGCGTGATCGCCGCGAGGATCACCGAGCCGCCGGTGGGGGCCTCGACGTGCGCGTCGGGCAGCCAGGTGTGAACCGGGAACATCGGCACCTTGACCGCGAAGGCGGCCAGGAACGCCAGAAAGATCAGCACCTGGGCCGCGAACGGCAGCCCCAACCCATAGAAATCCTCGATGGCAAAGCTGCCCGCCTGGCCGCGCAGGTAGATCAGCGCGACCAGCATCATCACCGACCCGAGGAAGGTGTAGAGAAAGAACTTGAGGGTCGCGTAGATGCGGTTCGGCCCACCCCAGATGCCGATGATCAGGAACATCGGAATGAGCATGGCCTCGAAAAAGACGTAGAACAGCAGCGCATCGAGGGCACTGAACACCCCGATCATGATGCCTTCCATGATCAGGAAGGCGGCCAGGTACTGGGCGGGTTTGTAGCGCACCACCTCCCAGGCCGCGATCACCACCAGAAGCGTCGAGAAGGCGGTCAGCACCACCAGCGGCATCGATATGCCATCGACGCCCAGGTAATACTCGATGCCGAAGGACTCGATCCACGGCGCCCGTTCAACGAACTGCATCCCGGCGACGCCGGTCTCGAAGCCAAACCACAGCACCAGCCCCAGGATGAGGGTGAGCCCGGCGACCGCCAGCGCCGACCAACGGGCCCGATCCGCGTTATCGCGCCCCGTCCACAGGACGACCGCGCCGCCCAGGATCGGCAGCCAGATCAACAGGCTCAGCAAAGGCCAACCTCCCAACATGTTCAGAACCACCCCCGCCAGCTACCCACGAACACCGTCAGCAGAACCAGCAGGCCGACAATCATCACGAAGGCATAGTGATAGAGAAAACCCGTCTGCCCGCCCCGCAGCGCCGTGGCAAGCCGCCCGACGGTGCGCGCGGTGCCATTGACGATGACACCGTCAATCAGCCCCTGATCGCCACCGCGCCACAGGGCCCGGCCGAGCAGGCGCCCACCGCCGGCGAATACGGTGTTGTAGACGTCATCGAAGCCGTACTTGCGCTTGAGCACCCGTACCGCAAGGGACAGCCGCGCGTTGATGGCAGGCAGCAGATCGGGCCGCTTGAGATACAGGAACCACGCCAGTACCGCGCCGGCAACGGCCAGCCAGAACGCCGGATTGACGGCCGCATGCAGGCCGAAGGCGAATGGCCCATGGAAGCTCTTCGCCTTTTCGGCCAGCACATCGTTGGCGGGCGCCACCTGGATCGCCGAGCCGAAGAAGTCCCCGAACAACAGCGGCTCGATGGTGAAGTACCCCAGCACCACCGACGGGATCGCCAGCGCCACCAGCGGCCATTCCATCACCGGCAGCACGTACCGGGGCAGCTGCTTGATGTGCTCCTTGGCATGGGGATCAATCCGCTCCTCGCCCCAGAACACCAGAAAGTACAGGCGGAAGCTGTAGAGCGCGGTAATGAACACGCCCAGTAGCACCGCCCAGTAGGCGAAGCCGGCCCCGAAGCGATCGGCGAGATGCACCGCCTCGATAATGGCGTCCTTGGAGTAGTAGCCCGAGAAGAACGGCGTACCGACCAGCGCCAGCGTCCCCAGCAGCATGGTGATGTGGGTGACCGGCAGATAACGGCGCAGGTTGCCCATGCGGCGCATGTCCTGCTCATGGTGCAGGGCGACGATGACCGCGCCCGCCCCCAGAAACAGCAGCGCCTTGAAAAACGCGTGGGTCATGACGTGGAACACGCCGGCGGCGTAGGCCGACGCGCCCAGGCCGACGAACATATAGCCCAGCTGCGAGAGCGTGGAGTAGGCGATCACCCGTTTGATGTCGGTCTGCACCAGCCCGACCAGCCCCATGAACAGGGCGGTGACCGCGCCCAGGATGAGCACCACCGACAGCGCCACGTCCGAGAGTTCGAACAGCGGCGAGAGCCGCGCCACCAGGAAGATGCCGGCGGTCACCATGGTGGCGGCGTGGATCAGGGCCGAGATGGGCGTGGGGCCCTCCATGGAATCGGGCAGCCAGACATGCAGCGGCACCTGCGCGGATTTGCCCATGGCCCCGATGAACAGCAGGATCGCCGCGACGGTGGCCACCAGTGCCTCGGTACCGAACAGCGTCATGGTCTGATCCGGCGCGGCGGCCGCGGCCGTGAAGACCTGGGCGTAATCCAGGCTGCCGTAGTAGGTCAGCACCGCGGCAATCCCCAGCAGAAACCCGAAGTCACCCACCCGGTTGACCAGAAACGCCTTGAGGTTGGCGAAGATCGCCGTTTCCTTCTGGTACCAGAAGCCGATGAGCAGGTAGGACACCAGACCGACCGCTTCCCAGCCAAAGAAAAGCTGCAGGAAGTTGTTGGCCATCACCAGCATGAGCATCGAGAAGGTGAACAGATTGATGAAGCTGAAAAACCGCGCGTAACCGGCGTCGTCGTACATGTAGCCGATGGTGTAGACGTGGACCGCCAGCGACACCGTGGTCACCACCACCATCATCAGCGCGGTCAGGCGATCGACCAGAAACCCGACCTCGAGGTTGAGACCGCCGACCAGCGCCCATTGATAGAGCGATTCATTGAAAACGCCGACACCGCCCCAGACATGCTGGTAGAGGACCACCAGCGACAGCAGCGCCGACACCGCCACCGCCCCCACAGTCAGGCGGTGCGCGTTCTTCCAGCCGATGCGCCTGCCGGCAAGCCCGGCCACTGCGGCGCCGAACAGCGGCGCCAGCACGATAAGCAGATAGATCGACTTCATTCCCTAACCCCGCATGGTATCCAGGTCGGCGACATTGATGGTGCTCCGGTTGCGGAACAGCACCACGAGAATCGCCAGGCCGATGGCCGACTCCGCCGCCGCGACGGTGAGGATGAAGAACACGAACACCTGGCCGTGGATATCACCGAGGAAATGCGAGAAGGCGATGAAGTTGAAGTTCACGGCGAGCAGGATGAGCTCGATGGACATGAGCAGGACGATGGCGTTCTTCCGGTTGAGAAAGATGCCCGCCATGCCAATGGAAAACAGCAGTGCGCTGAGGACCAGATAGTCGGAGAGCGCTAACATGTAAGCCCCGGTTGTTGTTATGAGTCGGAATCGCGTTCGCTTGGCATCCGCACCATCCGCAGCCGATCGGCCTTCCGGGTGCGGACCTGCGCGGCAATGTCCTGATGCTTGGTATCACCCCGCCGCCGGTGGGTGAGCATGATGGCCGCGATGATCGCCAGCAGCAGCACGATCGCCGCCAGCTCGAACGGATACACGTAGACGGTATAGAGCACGCTGCCGAGCAGGCGGATGTTGTTGCCGTCCAGCGCCCCGCCGGCCGCCGCCTGCTGCGCGGGCTCGAGATCGATCACGCCGGCGCCGATCACCAGCAGCATCTGCAGGACCATCACCAGCCCCACCAGGACCCCCAGCGGCAGGTAGCGCGCGAACCCCTCGCGCATCACCGACAGGTTGATGTCGAGCATCATGACCACGAACAGGAACAGAACCATGACCGCCCCGACGTATACGAGCACGAGTGCGATGCCCAGAAACTCCGCCTCGATGAGCAGCCACAGCGCCGCGCTGCTGAAAAACGCCAACACCAGGGACAGCGCGGAGTGCACCGGGTTGCGGGCGGTCACCACCAGCGTCGCCGCCAGCAGCAGGATCGCCGCGAAAAAATAGAATATCGCTTTCTCAATCACGTCGTGCCCCTACCCCCCCTGAGGCTTATCGATATGGTGCGTCGGCGGCGCGGTCCTTGAACAGCTGGCCTTCGTACTTGTCGCCGACCGCGAGGAGATCCTGCTTGGTCATGATCTGCTCGCCGCGCTCCTCGAAATGGTACTCGTGAATGCGCGTCTCGACGATGGAATCCACCGGGCAGGACTCTTCGCAGAAGCCGCAGTAAATGCACTTGAAGAGGTCGATGTCGTACCGCGTCGTCCGACGGGTGCCATCCTCGCGCTGTTCGGAATCAATGGTGATCGCCAGCGCCGGGCAGACCGCCTCGCAGAGTTTGCAGGCGATGCAGCGCTCCTCGCCATTGGGATACCGGCGCAGCGCGTGCAGACCGCGGAACCGCGGCGACTGCGGCGCCTTCTCCTCGGGGTATTCGAGCGTGTACTTGGCCTCGAACAGGTGCCGACCGGTCAACCGCATGCCCTTGAGCAGTTCGGTCAGCATGAACGTGCCGAAAAATTCCTTCACTGACTGCATGGTCGCCTACCTACCTATGAAAACCACGGACCGACCTCGCCCAGGCTGAGGCCCGCAACAACAATCAGCCAGACCACGGTGACCGGAATGAGTACTTTCCAGCCCAGCCGCATGATCTGGTCGTACCGATACCGCGGGAACGTACCCCGGAACCAGATGTACAGGAACAGGAACAGGCACACCTTGAGCAGGAACCAGACCAGTCCCGGCACCCAGCCGAACAGCGGCCCCAGCAGCGGCAGTCCCTCGAACGGCGAATACCACCCGCCCAGGAACAGAATGGCCGCAAGTCCCGATATCAGGATCATGTTCGCATATTCGGCCAGGAAAAAGATGGCGAAGGCCATCCCGGAGTACTCCACGTGGAAGCCGGCGACGATCTCCGACTCGCCCTCGGCCACGTCGAAAGGCAGACGGTTGGTCTCCGCCACCCCTGAAATCCAGTAAACGACGAACAGCGGCAGCAGGGGCAGCCAGAACCAGTTCCAGAATGGCCCCTGCTGCGCCTGGATGATCTCGCCCATGTTGAGGCTGCCCGCCGCCATCAGCACGCCGACCAGCGCGAAGCCCATGGCGATCTCGTAGGACACCACCTGTGCGCCGGCCCGAAGGGCACCGAGCAGGGCGTATTTGGAGTTGGAGGCCCAGCCGGCCAGGATGATGCCGTAGACCCCCATGGAGGTCATGGCCAGCACGTAGAGCAGACCGGCATTCACATTAGCGATGACCAGTCCGTCGGCGAGCGGCAGTACCGCCCAGGCCGCCAGCGCCGGCATGATCGAGAGCATGGGTGCGAGCACGAACAGAAAGCGGTTGGCGTTCTGCGGCAGCACCACCTCTTTCATCAGCAGCTTGAGGGCATCGGCAAACGGCTGCAGCAGGCCATGCCAACCGACCCGGTTGGGGCCCCGCCGCAGCTGCATCGAGCTGATGACCTTGCGCTCGGCATAGGTCATGTACGCCACCGCCAGGAACAGCGGCACGATCAGCGCCACGATCTTGGCGGTAATCCAGCTCAACTCGATCAATGCGTTCATGCCGCGGCTCCGTCCGCCACCACCTCGATGGCTCCCATCAGCGCACCCAGACCGGCGCTGCCTTCGACGCCCGCCGGAATCCAGACACTGCCCGCCGGCACGGCGTCGCTGACCGCCACCGGCAGCCGCCGGGCCGCACCCGACTGGCGGACATGGACGGCATCGTCCTCAGAGACACCGAGACGCCCGGCGTCCACCGGATTCATTACTGCCCGCGCCGGGGCCGCATGATCGGTCTGCTGCAGCGAGGCGGCATGCCGGGTCAGCGGATCCACGCCGAACATCGCCGGATAGCCGATGCGGGTGAGCTCACTCGGGGCCGGCGTCTGCGCCGCGATGGGTGCTGACGGCCGGGCGACCCCCGTACCTTCGGACAGGCGCTGGAGCTCGTGATGGATCTCATCCGGGGCCTGGTAGTTGAAGCCCTCAAGGTCCAGCACGTTGCCCAACACCCGCAGGAGCCGCCAGGCCGGCCGGGCATCGCCCTGCGGATAGCCGACGCCGGCGAAGGTCTGCCAGCGGCCCTCGGCATTGACCAACGTGCCAGCGGTCTCGCCCAGCGTCGCGATTGGCAGCAGCACATCGGCATGCTCGCGCAGCGCGGGGCTGTCATAGGCCGACAGGGCCACCACGGCCTCGGCCCCGGCGAGCGCCCGAGTGGCCGTTTCACCGTCAAAGAAGTCGTGCTCAGGCTCGGCATTCATCAGGATATAGCCCTGACGGGGCGTCGCGAGCATTGCCGCGGCATCCAGGCCGTCAGTGGCTTCGCCGTTGGCCGTGCGACCCGGCACGGCCCCCGCCAGCCAGGCACCCGCCGTGTTGGCGCCCGGCGTCAGCTCGCCGTAATCGGCACCCGTGAGGCGCGCGATTTCCGCCGCCAGATAGCGCAGCTCGGCGCCGGCCGGATGGCTGTCAGCCAGACCGCCCAGAAGCAGCGCGCGCCGGCCATCGCCCACCAGCGCCGCCGCGATCTGTCGGGCGGGTTCGTCGGCCTCGGCCGTGCCCAGCCACTGCTCGAGTCCGGCGGGTTCATCCACCCCGCGGAGCGCCGCCGCGGCCCGTGCGACACCCGCCAAGGCCCGGGGCATGGCGTCCGCCGGGACCACCTGCTCCACGCCGAGCGGCAGATTCCAGTCGAAGGCCCGCGGGTTGAGCACCATGACCTCGGCGCCATTGCGGGCGGCCTTACGCAGGCGGTGGTTGATCAGCGGCTGTTCATGGCGCGGATAGCCGCCGATGACCAATGCCGCGTCCAGATTCTCGAGGTCGGCGACGGGCGTTTCGAGCCCGGCGAACCCGGCGGTCTCGATCCCGTCACGGAAGTCGCCGCGGCGCAGCCGCGCGTCGATGTTGTGGCTGCCCATGGCCCGGACGATCCGGCCCAGCAGATACATCTCCTCGAGCGTCGACGACGGCGATACCAGCGCCCCGAGCGCTTCGGGGCCATGACGCTCAACGCTGTCCCGCAGGTGATTGGCCGCCGCCTCGATGGCGGTCTGCCAGTCGACGCTCTGCCATTCGCCGTTCTCGCGGATCTGCGGGGTGGCAAGCCGGGCATCGCTGTAGATGCCCTCATACGAGAACCGGTCGCGGTCGCTGATCCAGCACTCGTTGATCGCCTCGTTGTCGCGCGGGACCACGCGTTTGACCGTGCCGCGGACCTGGTGGAGATCGATGTTGGAACCCTGGCAGTCGTGCGGGGCGATGCTCGAGTGACTGAGCATTTCCCAGGCCCGGGCGGTGTAGCGATAAGGGCGCGATGTCAGGGCTCCCACCGGGCACAGATCGATGATGTTACCGGACAGTTCCGAGTGCACACCGCTGCCCACCAGGGTGCTGATCTCGGTGTGCTCACCACGGTACATCGCCCCCAGCTCAGAGGTGCCGGCGACTTCATCGAGAAACCGCACGCAGCGCGTGCAGTGGATGCAGCGGGTCATCTCGGTGGCGACCAGCGGCCCCAGGTTTTCATCCTTGACCACGCGTTTGCGCTCGGAGAAGCGCGAAACACTGCGACCATAGCCCAGCGCCAGATCCTGCAGCTCGCACTCGCCGCCCTGATCACAGATCGGGCAGTCGAGAGGATGGTTGATGAGCAGAAACTCCATCACGCCGCGCTGCGCCTTGAGCGCCCGCTCGGAGGTGGTCTGCACGACCATGCCGTCCGCCACGGCCGTAATGCAGGCCGGCAGCGGCTTGGGCGCCTTGCGGCCGTTCATCTCCACATCCACCAGGCACATCCGGCAGTTGGCCGGCGCCGAGAGTTTGCTGTGGTAGCAAAAGCGCGGGATGTCGATGCCATGCTCGTCGGCGACGGAGATCAGCGAGGCCCCCTTGGGCGCCTCGATGGACTGGCCGTCGATGGTGACGTTGACCGTCTCGGGGTTCTGGGTCTTGACTTCTGCGCTCATGCGGCCGCCTCGACAATGGAACGCTTGTGTTCGATGTAGTGTTCAAACTCGTGACGCCAGTGCTTGAGCACGCCCTGCACCGGCCAGGCCGACGCCTCGCCAAAGGCGCAGATGGTGTGGCCGGCGATCTGCCCGGCCGCCGAGTCCAGGAGCTCCAGGTCCTCGGGGCGACCGTGCCCTTCGTAGATGCGCTTGATCACCCGGTACATCCAGCCGGTGCCCTCGCGGCACGGCGTGCACTGACCGCAGGATTCGGCGTAGTAGAAGCGACTGATGCACATCAGCGCCCGCACCATGTCGGTGGTCTCGTCCATGACCACCACACCGCCCGAACCCAGCGCCGAGCCGGCCTCCATGAGGGCATCGTAGTCCATGGTCAGCTCCATCATCTGATCACCGGGGATCATCGGCATCGATGACCCGCCGGGGATGACGGCCTTCAACCGCCGGCCCTTCCAGACGCCGCCGGCCATGGCCAGCAGATCACTGAACGGCGTCCCCAGCGGCACCTCGAAATTGCCGGGGTTCTCGACGTGGCCCGACACCGAGAAGATCTTCATCCCGCCATTGTTGGGCTTGCCCAGCTCGAGGAACCAGTCCGCACCGTTGCGCATGATCGACGGTACCGAGGCGATGGTCTCGGTGTTGTTGATCGTGGTCGGACGGCCATAGATACCTGACTGGGCCGGGAATGGCGGCTTGTTGCGCGGCATACCCTTCTTGCCCTCGATGGACTCCATCAGCGCCGACTCCTCGCCGCAGATGTAGGCACCGGCGCCGACGTAATTGTAGACCTCGAAATTGACCCCCGAGCCTAGAATATCGCGGCCCAGATAGCCGGCCTCGCGGGCTTCCCGCACGGCCTGCTCCATCCGCTCATTGGGCTCGCGGATGAACTCGCCACGCATGTAGTTGTAGGCCACTTCCACGCCCATGGCATAGCCCGCGATGATCATGCCCTCGATCAGGGCGTGCGGGTTGTAGCGAAGGATGTCGCGATCCTTGCAGGTCCCCGGCTCGGACTCATCGGAGTTGACCAGAAGGTATTTGGTGCCGGGGGCGTTGCGCGGCATGAAGCTCCACTTGATGCCGGCCGGGAACCCCGCACCGCCACGGCCGCGCAGGTTGGCGGACTTCACCGTCTCGATGATGTCTTCCTGGCTGATGCCGTCGCGGAGCACCCGCTCCAGCGCTTCGTAGCCGCCGATGGCCCGGTAGTTCTCGAGGGTCCACGGCTCGTCGAATTGCAGTGTCGTGTAGCAGACGTTGGTCATGGCTACTCCAGATCGTCGAGGATCCGATCGACCTTCTCGGGCGTCAAATCCGTGTAAAACACCTCGTCCACCAGCATCATGGGCGCGCTGCGGCAGGCTGCCAGGCATTCTTCCTCGCGTTTGAGGGTGATGCGACCGTCACTGGTGGTTTCGCCAAGGCTGATTCCCAGCTTTTTCTCGACATGCTCGACGATCTCATCCGACCCCCGGAGCATGCAGGAAATGTTGGTACATATATTGACCCGGTGACGGCCACCGGGTTCGACCTCGAACATGCCGTAGAAGGTGGCCACTTCGTAGACCCGGGCCGGCGCCATGCCGAGGTACTCCGCCACCGCGTCCATCCGCCCGCGGGGCAGCCAGCCGGTGTTGTGCTGCACCACATGCAGCGCCGGAATCACGGCCGACCGGCGCCCCTCGGGGGTGTCAGGAAACTGTGCCAGCCAGCGGTCGATTTCCTCGCGCTCGGGCGCAGTCAGTTCATTCTGATCCGGGCTCTCGGCTGTGCTCACCGGTCCACCTCTCCAAAAACGATATCCATGGTTCCCATCACCGTGACGACGTCCGCGAGCATGTGGCCGCGGACCATTTCGTCCATGGCCGACATGTGGGCGAAACCCGGAGCGCGCAGCTTGAGCCGATAGGGCTTGTTGGCCCCGTCGGAGACGATGTAAGCGCCAAATTCGCCCTTGGGCGCCTCGACCGAGGCATAGACCTCGCCGGGCGGTGTGCAGTAGCCCTCAGTGAACAGTTTGAAGTGATGGATGAGCGACTCCATGTCGTCTTTCATCTCTTCGCGGCTCGGCGGGACCACCTTGTGATCACCCAGGATGACCGGGCCGTCATTGCGCCGCAGCCAGTCGGCACACTGGCGGATGATCCGCACCGACTGACGCAGCTCTTCCATGCGCACCAGATACCGGTCATAGCAGTCGCCGTTGGTGCCCACGGGGATATCGAAGTCCATGCGGTCGTAGACCTCGTAGGGCTGCTTGCGGCGCAGATCCCACTCGACCCCCGAGCCACGCAGCATGGGCCCGGTAAAGCCGAGCTGCAGGGCCCGCTCGGGCGGGACCACGGCCACGTCAACCAGGCGCTGCTTCCAGATGCGGTTGTCGGTCAGCAGGGTATCGATCTCGTCAATGGTGCCCGAGAACCGGTCGCAGAACGCCTCGATGAAGTCGAGCATGCTGCCTTCGCGATCGGCATTCATGCGCTTGAGGTCCTTGTCGCTGCGATACTCCGAGTCGCGGTATTTGGGCATACGCGCCGGCAGATCGCGGTAGACACCGCCGGGCCGGTAGTAGGTGGCGTGCATCCGCGTCCCGCTGACCGCCTCGTAGCAGTCCATCAGCTCCTCGCGCTCCTTGAACGCATAGAGGAAGACGGTCATGGCGCCCACATCCAGCCCGTGCGCGCCGATCCACAGCAGGTGATTGAGGATCCGGGTGATCTCATCGAACATCGTGCGGATGTACTGGGCCCGCTCCGGCGGCTTGATCCCCAGCAGTTTCTCGATGGCGAGCACATAGGCATGCTCGTTGCATATCATCGACACGTAATCGAGCCGGTCCATGTAGCCGATGCTCTGGTTGAACGGCTTAGTCTCGGCGAGTTTTTCGGTGGCGCGGTGCAGCAGGCCGATGTGCGGGTCGGCATGGCGGACCACCTCGCCGTCCATTTCGAGCACCAGACGCAGTACGCCGTGGGCGGCCGGATGCTGGGGGCCGAAGTTGACGGTGTAACTACTGATCTCAGGCATCGGGGGCCTCCTGCTTGGAGGGGTCGGCGTAGCGGTTGTCGTCGCGGATCACCCGCGGCACCAGCACACGCGGCTGGATGGAGACCGGCTCATAGACCACTCGACCCCGGTTTTCGTCGTACCGCACTTCGACATTGCCGATCAGCGGAAAGTCCTTGCGGAAGGGATGGCCGACAAAACCGTAGTCAGTCAGGATCCGGCGCAGGTCGGGATGCCCGTTGAAGATGACCCCGAACAGATCGAACGCCTCGCGCTCCTGCCAGTTGGCCGATGCATAGAGCGGCACGATGGAATCGAGCATGGGCAGATCATCATCGGCGGCAAAACAGCGCACTCGCAGGCGATGGTTATGGCTGACCGAAAGCAGATGATAGACCGCCGCAAAGCGGCGCCCGGTGCTCTCGCGGACCGGCTGGACGCCGTAGATGCCGGTCAGCCCCAACCGCCCGGTGCTGAAGCCATCGACGCCCCGGCTGAAGCCCGTGTTGGTGGCCTCTTCGGTGATCCACTCATCCTGCCCGTAGGCCGCGTAGTCGACGCCGGCGATGTCCAGCAGCTGGCTGAAAGCCAACCCGGGCTCGTCGCGCAGGATCTGCATGGCCGCATAGAGATCGCCGGGAGCGACTTCGATTTCCGCCTCGCGGTATTCGCAGCGGCTGGCGACGACCTGGTCACCCAGCGATGAACGGACCTGTTCGAGCACCTTGTCAGCCGTCAGGGCCATGGCGATTCTCCCTAGCGTGCGATGGTGTTCGTGCGGTGGATCTTGTTCTGCAGCTGGACCACGCCATAGAGCAGCGCCTCGGCGGTGGGCGGGCAGCCGGGCACGTAGATGTCCACGGGCACGATCCGGTCACAGCCCCGTGTCACCGAATAGGAGTAGTGGTAATAACCACCGCCGTTGGCGCACGAACCCATCGAGATCACCCACTTGGGATCGGGCATCTGGTCGTAGACCCGACGCAGCGCCGGCGCCATCTTGTTGACCAGCGTGCCGGCGACGATCATCACGTCGGACTGCCGTGGCGACGGCCGGAAGATCAGCCCGAGCCGATCCATGTCATAGCGGGCCGCGCCGGCATGCATCATCTCGACCGCGCAGCAGGCCAGACCAAAGGTCATCGGCCATAGCGAGCCGGTGCGCGCCCAATTGATGAGCTTGTCCGCCGAGGTTGTGACGAAGCCCTTGTCGAGAGCGCCTTCTATTCCCATTCCAG
Organism: Spiribacter aquaticus; assembly: GCF_007625215.1. Classification (NCBI taxonomy): domain Bacteria; kingdom Pseudomonadati; phylum Pseudomonadota; class Gammaproteobacteria; order Chromatiales; family Ectothiorhodospiraceae; genus Spiribacter; species Spiribacter aquaticus. The sequence goes on from NZ_VMKP01000002.1 coordinate 349,688, forward strand.
AGCCCCCTTCTTCCACTCATAGAGGAAACCGACCAGGAGAACGCCAATGAATATCGCCATGGCGCCGTAACCGAACAGCCCGATCTCGTCGAGCACGATGGCCCACGGAAACAGGAAAGCGATCTCCAGATCAAAAATGATAAACAGGATGGCGACGAGGTAGTAACGCACGTCGAACTGCATGCGCGAGTCCTCGAACGCCTCGAACCCGCACTCGTACGGCGACAGTTTTTCGTGGTCCGGTCGTCGGGGTGCAAGGATGAAGCCCGCGGCGAGAGGCGCGATGCCAATCCCCATTGCGATGGCGATGAACACGAGGACGGGCAGATAGCTCTCGATCATAGGCGAATGCCACCTTTCAGTCGAAACGGTTGGTAGGACCAAGATGGTGCGGATGGCCGGACTCGAACCGGCACGGCTTGCGCCACTGCCCCCTCAAGACAGCGTGTCTACCTGTTCCACCACATCCGCGGCACGGTGGCCTTGAACAATCGAGATATTACCAGCGCAGCCCCCGGCGGGCAATCCGCAGGGGCCGCGCAGCCAGCTCAGTCGGGGGCGGGCGCCGGGGCCGAGCTGCCCTCACCATTGCCCGCGTCATCGGCCGCTGGCGCCGGTGCGCTTTCGGTGGCCGGAGTGTCGGTGGCCGACCCGTCAACGACACTGCCGCCGGAACTGAAGGTGCCGGCCATGATCGCCAGCGTGAGGCTGGTGGCGAAAAAGCCCACGCCGAGAATGCCGGTCAGCCGCCCTAGGAAGGACGCCGACCCGCGGGCGCCGAAGACCGTGTTGGAAGCGCCGCTGCCAAAGGCGGCGCCGGCGTCGGCGCCCTTGCCGTGCTGGAGCAGCACCACGCCGATCAGCACCAGTGCGAGCCCAAGATGGATGGCCAGAACAATCGTGTACATCAGTCAGTCGATTCCGTTTGTTGACGGGGGTCAGCCCCGCGCTGCCGTGGCGCAGATGGCCACAAAATCATCGGCCTTGAGCGATGCGCCGCCAATCAGGCCACCGTCGATATCCGGCTCGGCAAGCAGCTCGCCCGCGTTGGCCGCCTTCATGCTGCCGCCGTAGAGCAGTCGCATCCGCTCGGCCAGGTCGGCATCACGTGCCGCTAGCGTCTGGCGGATGAAGGCATGCATGGCCTGCGCCTGCTGTGCGGTCGCCGTGCGGCCCGTGCCGATGGCCCAGACCGGCTCGTAGGCGATCACGCCGTTGCCGAGCCCGATGTTGGCATCAAGCCGGTCGATCACGCCATTCAGCTGACTGGCCACCACCGATTCGGTCCGATCGGCCTCACGCTCTTCAAGGGTTTCACCGACACAGAGGATGGGCCGGAGCCCCTGCTCGAGGGCCTGGGCGTAGCGCGCGGCGATCAGCGCGTCGTCCTCGCCATAATGCTGGCGCCGTTCAGAGTGGCCGAGGATGACGTAACGCACGCCCAGATCCGCCAGCATTGCCGCCGAGACCTCGCCGGTGCGGGCGCCCTCGGCGGCATCGGCGCAGTTCTGCGCGCCCACCGACAGTGCATCGCCCACCCGGTCACGGACCGTGTCGAGGTGGACGAACGGCGGGCACACCGCGATCTCAACGCCGCCCAGGCCAGCGACGCCCTGTGCCACCGCAGTGGCGAGGTGGCGGGCGTCGTCGCCCAGGCCATTCATTTTCCAGTTACCGGCAATCAGCGGCGTGCGCATGGCAGTCCCCTGCTAAAAACCGGGAAGGTTACTGATCGGACCGCGCCGAATCAATTCACATTGGCCCCGGCCGGCTCGGTCACACCACACAGGGCCCGCACTTCGGCGGCTAGCGCACGGGCCTGCGCCTCGACCTGCGCGGCCTCTTCGCCCTCGACCATCACCCGCAGCAGCGGCTCGGTGCCCGAGGCGCGCAGCAGCACCCGACCGCGCTCGCCGAGCTCGGCCTCGAGGGCTTCCACGGCACGGGTGATCCGCGCGTCGCTCATGGGCCGGCTGCCCCGCTCAATGGGCACATCCACGCGGTGCTGCGGCATGGCCGTCATGCCGTCGAGCAGATCCGCCAGCGGCCGCCCGGCCCGGACCATCGCGCCCAGCACCTGCAGCGCCGATACGGTGCCGTCACCGGTGGTGGTGCAGTCCAGGCAGACGATGTGCCCCGAGGATTCGCCACCTAGTGTGCCCGCGTGCTCGCGGAGCATTTCCAGGACATAACGGTCCCCGACCCGGGCACGATGGAAGTCGATATCGAGGCTGCGCAGCGCCCGCTCAAGCCCCAGATTGCTCATCTGCGTGCCCACCACCGGCCCGCGCAGCGTGCCCTGACGGGCGCGCTCGGCGGCGATGATCCACAGCAGCTGGTCGCCATCGAGAACCTCGCCGCGATGATCGACCATGATCACCCGATCGCCATCGCCATCCAGGGCGATGCCGGCATCAGCCCCCTGCTCGATGACCGCCGCCTGCAGCCCCGCGGGATGCGTCGAGCCGCAGTCGACGTTGATGTTGAGGCCATCGGGATGGGTACCGCGACGGATCACGGTGGCCCCCAGCTCCTCGAACACCGCCGGGCCGACCTGATAGCCCGCGCCGTTGGCGCAGTCCACCACCAGCCTGAGCCCGCGCAGATCAAGGCCGGCCGGACGCGCGGCCTTGCAGAATTCTATGTATCGCCCCGGGGCGTCCATCAACCGCGTGGCCTTGCCGAGCTGGGCCGATTCAACGGTGGCGAGGGGCTCGTCGAGCTGCGCCTCAATGGCCAGCTCGGCGGCGTCGTCAAGCTTGAAACCGTCGGCGGAGAAGAACTTGATGCCGTTGTCCTGATGGCCGTTGTGCGAGGCGCTGATCACGATGCCCGCGCTGGCCCCCAGCGTGCGGGTGAGATAGGCGATCCCCGGGGTCGGCATGGGGCCCAGCAGACGGATATCGATCCCGGCCGCCGAGAGCCCCGACTCGAGGGCCGACTCGAACATATAGTTGGACAGCCGCGTGTCCTTGCCGATCAGCACTTCCCCGGCGCCATGGCGCGCGCCGATGACGCGCCCCACGGCCCATCCCAGCTTGAGGACGAAATCGGCGGTGATGGGCGGCTCACCGACCCGACCGCGGATGCCATCCGTCCCGAAATACCTGCGCGTCATGCGTCCCCTCCTCCATGTTGACGGACATACGCCATCAGATTCACCGCATCCAGGGTCTCGGCCACGTCATGCGCCCGAATGATGGATGCCCCATGCCACGCCGCCAGCGCCGCAGCCGCCACGCTGCCGGCCAGGCGATCGGGCAGCTCGCGCCCCAGCACGCGGCCCACCAGCGACTTGCGCGACAGGCCCGCCAGCACTGGCACGCCCAGCTCGGTCAGGGCCGGCAGTCCGGCCAGTAGTCGGGCATTATGCGGGTCCCGCTTACCAAACCCGAAACCCGGGTCGACCAGCAACCGGGATCGCGGGATGCCTGCCGCCGCGGCGGCGTCCAGCCGCTGGCGCAGGAAGGCGGTGACTTCGCCGAGGACGTCGCTGTAGGTGGGATTGTCCTGCATGGTCGCCGGCGCGCCCTGCATGTGCATCAGGCACACCGGCAGTCCGGTCTCGCGCGCGGCCTCCAGCGCGCCGGGACTGCGCAGGGCGGTAATGTCATTGATCAGGCCGGCGCCGGCCGCCGCCGCCGCCTTCATGACCCCGGGCTTGGTGGTATCCACGGACAGCGGCACCTCGACGGCCCCGTGGAGCGCCTCGAGCATCGGGATCACCCGATCCAGTTCTTCCTGCTCCGGGACCCCGGTGGCCCCGGGGCGGGAGGACTCGCCGCCGACATCGATGATCGCCGCGCCGGCTTCCTGCATGGCCCGGGCATGATCGACGGCGGCCTGGGCGCCGACGAAACGACCCCCGTCCGAGAAGGAATCGGGGGTCACGTTGAGAATACCCATCACGCGGGGGTGACGCAGCGACAGCTCACGCCCCCCGCAATCCAGCGTCTCCGTCACGGCGGGACTAATGCTCGCTGGCGGGCTTGCCGACGCCGACTCCGTCATCGGCGACCTGACCGTCGCCCTCGTCGGCGGTGCCACCGCCCGGTGCCGTGCCCGAGGGGCCTTCGCTTTCCTTGGGCGGACGCGGTGGCCGTCCGTTCATGATGTCGTCGATCTGATCGCGATCGATGGTCTCGTACTTCATGAGCGCGTCGGCCATGGCATGGAGCTTGTCGTCGTGGGCCTTGAGCACCCGGGTCGCCTCGGCATAGTTCTCCTCAACGATCCGCCGGACCTCCTCGTCAATGGAGTGTGCGGTCTCATCGGAGATGTTCTTCTGCCCCATCGGCAGCCCCATGGCGTTATTGCTTTCGTCCTCGCCATAGGCGAGCGGCCCCATCTTGCTGGACAGTCCCCACTTGGTGACCATGTTGCGGGCGATTTCGGTGACCCGCTCGATGTCGTTCTGGGCACCGGTGGTGACCCGCTCGGCCCCGAAGATCAGCTCCTCGGCGATACGGCCGCCGAAAAGCCCGCAGATGGAGCTGTTCAGCCGCTGCTTGGTATAGCTGTAGCGGTCTTCCTCGGGCAGGAACATGGTCACACCCAGCGCGCGGCCGCGGGGGATGATGGTCACTTTGTGCACGGGATCATGATCGGGCACGTTGAGCCCGACGATGGCATGCCCCGCCTCGTGGTAGGCGGTGAGGCGCTTTTCGTCCTCGCCCATGACCATGGACTTGCGCTCGGCGCCCATGATGATCTTGTCCTTGGCATCCTCGAAGTCGTTCTGATCCACGACCCGCTTGTTGCGGCGTGCCGCGAACAGGGCCGCCTCATTGACCAGGTTGGCGAGATCCGCCCCCGAGAATCCCGGGCATCCGCGGGCGATGGTCCGCGCGTTGACGTCGTCGGCCAGGGGGGTCTTGTTCATGTGGACGTTGAGGATCTGCTCACGCCCCCGCACGTCCGGCAGCGGCACCACCACCTGCCGGTCGAACCGCCCCGGCCGCAGCAGCGCCGGGTCGAGCACATCGGGCCGGTTCGTCGCCGCGATGACGATGATCCCCTCGTTGCCCTCGAAGCCGTCCATTTCAACCAGCATCTGGTTGAGGGTCTGCTCGCGCTCGTCATTGCCGCCGCCCATTCCCGCGCCGCGCTGGCGGCCGACGGCATCGAGCTCGTCAATGAAGATGATGCAGGGCGCCTGCTTTTTGGCCTGCTCGAACATGTCACGCACCCGGGAGGCGCCGACACCCACAAACATCTCGACAAAGTCCGAGCCCGAGATGCTGAAGAACGGAACCTTCGCCTCACCGGCAATGGCCTTGGCCAGCAGGGTCTTACCCGTGCCGGGCGGTCCGACCATCATGACGCCACGCGGGATGTTGCCCCCGAGGCGCTGGAACTTGGACGGGTCGCTGAGGAACTCCACCAGCTCGACCACGTCCTGCTTGGCCTCTTCCACGCCGGCGACATCCTTGAAGGTCACCTTGACCTGCTCTTCGGACATCATCTTGGCGCGGCTCTTGCCGAACGACATGGCGCCACGGCCGCCACCGCCGCCCTGCATCTGACGCATGAAGTAGATCCACACGCCGATCAGCAGCAGGAAGGGGAACCACGAGATCAGGATCTGCAGCAGCATGCTGCGCCCCTCGGGCTCTTCGGCGCTGATATTGACGCCGCTGTCCATCAGCTGCCCCACCAGGGCGCTGTTATCGGTCTCGGGGCTGTAGGTCGTGAAGTTCGACCCGTCGCCGCGGGTACCACGAATGACCGGCCCCTTCATGGTGACCGAATCCACCCGACTGTTCTCGACCTCGGTCAGGAACTGCGAATACGGGATTTCCTGGGCGGTGGTCCCCTGCCCCTGGAAATTGCTGAAAACGGACATCAGCACCACGGCGATGACCACCCAGAGGAGCAAATTCTTGGCCATGTCGTTCAAGACGGCTCACCTCTACAGATCGAATAATTCGGCAGCCTACACTGCCCGAAAGCCACGGGCCAGCAGATAGACTTCTCGGCTCCGGCCGCGTGAGGCCGGGGGTTTGCGGCTCTGAACCCGGCGGAATGCCTGGCGCATCGCCTGGAGCAGTTCATCAAAGCCCTGTCCCTGAAATGTTTTGACCAGCAGCCCACCCTCAGGTTTCAGCCGATCGTCACAGAAGTCGAGGGCCAGCTCGGCGAGCCGCATGGCCGCCGGCTGATCAATCGCCTTCTGACCGGCGAAATTGGGGGCCATGTCCGAGAGTACAAGGTCGACCGACCGACCGGCGAGTGCCGTATCCACCGCGGCGAGCCCGGCATCGGTGTCGAAGTCGTCATGGACGAAGGTCACCCCCGGTGGCGGCGTCATCTCGAGCCGGTCAACGGCGATCACGCAGCCGCTCGCCCCCACGCGGTGGGCGGCGTATTCGCTCCATCCCCCCGGCGCCGCTCCCAGATCGACCACGCACTGGCGTGGCTTGAGGAGCTGATCCCGCTGGTCGATCTCCTCGAGCTTGAAAGCGGCCCGGGAGCGCAGGCCCCGGCGCTGAGCCTCGCGGACGTAGGGGTCGTTGAAGTGCTCGTCGAGCCAGCGCCGACTGCCGCTGCTACGCGCCACGCTGATGGTCCCGCAGTACGCCCCGGGTGCGCCAGGCGATCCAGCCGCCGGCGCCGAAACCACTCAGTGCCAGCAGTGCCAGATCCGCCCAGTGACTCATGTCGACCCGCCAGATCACGATCAGCACTCCCACCAGCAGACCCACCACCACGGCGAGCTCGAGCTTGATGGCGTCGAGCCGCGACAGGCGGTTACTCGTATCGGACCTCGACGATTTCATAGCCTCGGTGGCCTCCGGGTGTCTGGACGTCGACGACATCGCCCTCTTCCTTGCCGATCAGCGCGCGGGCGATGGGTGACTGCACCGAAATACGGCCGTTCTTGATATCCGCCTCGTCCTCGCCAACGATCTGATAGGTCTTCTCCGTGCCATCCTCCTCGTCGGCCAGCACCACGGTGACGCCGAACACGACCTTGCCGTTGGCCGGCAGCGTGGTCACGTCGATGACCTGTGCATTGGCGAGCTTGGACTCGATCTCAGCGATCCGCCCCTCAATGAAGCCCTGCTGCTCGCGGGCGGCATGATACTCGGCGTTTTCCTTGAGATCGCCATGGGCCCGCGCCTCGGCGATGGCGTTGATCACCCGCGGACGGTCCTCGGTCTTGAGCCGGTTGAGCTCGTCACGAAGCTGCTCGGCACCGCGCACGGTGAGCGGTGTCTTACTCATGCTCTGGCCTCCCTGTGCAGATCCTGGAGTGAACGCACATCATCGGATTCAAGATACCCCAAGGCCTGGCCGGTCGCCCGGGCACCGGCAATGGTGGTGGTGTAGCACACCTTATGCTGCAGCGCCTCCCGACGGATCGAGAACGAATCGGCGATCGCCTGCCGGCCTTCGGTGGTGTTGATGATCAGCTGGATCCCGCCGTTCTTGATCGCATCGACGATATGCGGGCGTCCTTCGGCGACCTTGTTGATGCGCTCACAGGCAATGCCGGCCTGCTCGAGGACATCACCGGTCCCGCGGGTGGCGACCAGCTCGAAGCCCTTGCGCACCAGGTCCCGGGCGATCGGCGCGATCACCGGCTTGTCGGCGTCCCGGACACTGATGAACACCCGGCCGCTGCGCGGCAGCTCCACCCCGGCGGCATGCTGGGACTTGGCATAGGCCTCGCCAAAGACCGGGCCGATGCCCATGACCTCGCCGGTGGACTTCATCTCCGGGCCCAGGATGGGGTCGACACCGGGGAACTTGATGAACGGGAAGACCGCCTCCTTGACCGAGTAGATCGGCGGGATCCGCTCGCGGGTGCAGCCCTGATCGGCCAGGCTCTGGCCCACCATGCAGCGCGCGGCGATCTTCGCCAGGGGCAGGCCGGTGGCCTTGGAGACGAACGGCACCGTGCGGGACGCCCGCGGGTTGACCTCGAGCACGAACACCTCGTCGCCCTTGATGGCGAACTGGGCGTTCATCAGGCCGACCACGTTCAGCCGCAGCGCCATGGCCCGCATCTGCTCGCGGAGCCGGTCCACCACCTGGGGGGCCAGGCTGTAGGGCGGCAGCGAGCAGGCCGAGTCGCCGGAATGCACGCCGGCCTGCTCGATATGCTCCATCACCCCGCCGATCAGGACATCCTCGCCGTCGCAGATGGCATCAACGTCCACCTCCACGGCGTCATCGAGGAAGCGGTCGAGGAGCACGGGGGATTCATTGGAGACCCGGACCGCCTCGTTCATGTACTGGGCGAGCTCGGATTCCTGGTAGACGATCTCCATCGCCCGACCGCCCAGCACATAGGACGGCCGCACGACCAGCGGATAGCCGATCTCTTCGGCCAGCCGGAAGGCCTCGTCGGCACTGCTCGCGGTGCGGTTGGGCGGCTGCTGCAGCCCGGCCTCGTTGATCAGGCCCTGGAAGCGCTCGCGATCCTCGGCCAGATCGATGCAGTTGGGCGTGGTCCCGATGATGGGCGCGCCACAGGCCTCGAGATCGCGGGCCAGCTTGAGGGGCGTCTGGCCACCGTACTGGATGACGATACCGGCGGGTTTCTCGACCTCGACGACCTCGAGCACGTCCTCGAGGGTCAGCGGCTCGAAGTACAGCCGGTCCGAGGTGTCGTAGTCGGTGGAGACGGTCTCCGGGTTGCAGTTGACCATGATGGTCTCGTAACCGTCCTCGCGCAGGGCCAGTGCCGCGTGAACGCAGCAGTAGTCGAACTCGATGCCCTGACCGATGCGGTTGGGCCCGCCGCCCAGGATCATGATCTTCTCGCGATCGCTCGGCTCGGCCTCGTCCTCTTCATCGTAGCTTGAGTAGAGATAGGCGGTTGCGGTGGCGAACTCCGCGGCGCAGGAGTCGACGCGCTTGTAGACCGGCCGCACACCCATTGCGTGCCGGCGGGCGCGGACCTCGGCCTCGGTGACACCCAGCACACGGGCGAGGCGGGCATCCGAGAAGCCGCTGCGCTTGAGCCGCCGCAGGGCGTCGGCGTCGAGCCGCTGCAGATCGGTGGCGGCGAGCGCTGTCTCGCGTTCGATCAGATCACCCACTTGGGCCAGGAACCACGGATCGATCCAGGTGTGCTCGAACAGCTGCTCGAGAGTCAGGCCGGCCCGGAAACCATCCGCCACCCACAGCAAGCGCTCCGGGCCCGGCTGGCGCACTTCCTGGACCACCCGGTCGAGCGCCGTGTCACTGGGCACCACCCGTGGGTCAAGGCCCTCCAGACCGTTCTCGAGCCCGCGCAGGGCTTTCTGCAGCGATTCCTGAAAATTCCGCCCCATGGCCATGACCTCGCCCACCGACTTCATCTGCGTGGTGAGCACGGGCTTGGTGCGCATGAACTTCTCGAAGGTAAAGCGCGGGATCTTGGTCACGACATAGTCGATGCTGGGCTCGAACGATGCCGGCGTCCGCCCGCCGGTGATCTCGTTGCGCAGCTCATCCAGCGAGTAGCCCACCGCAAGCTTGGCCGCCACCTTGGCGATGGGGAAGCCCGTCGCCTTGGAGGCAAGCGCCGAGGAACGTGATACCCGGGGGTTCATTTCGATGACCACGAGACGCCCGTCGTCGGGGTTGACCGCGAACTGCACGTTGGAGCCGCCGGTCTCGACACCGATCTCGCGCAGCACCGCCAGCGAGGCGTCGCGCATGATCTGGTATTCCTTGTCGGTCAGCGTCTGCGCCGGCGCCACGGTGATCGAGTCACCGGTGTGCACGCCCATCGGGTCGAGGTTTTCGATGGCACAGATGATGATGGCGTTGTCGCTGTGATCGCGCACCACCTCCATTTCAAATTCTTTCCAGCCCAGCACCGACTCCTCGATGAGCAGTTCATTGGTGGGCGACAGATCCAGCCCGCGCTCGCAGATCTCGGCGAATTCCTCGGCGTTGTAGGCGATGCCGCCGCCACTGCCGCCGAGGGTGAAGGACGGCCGGATGATGGTGGGAAACCCGATGGCACGCTGCGCCTCGTGGGCTTCGTCCATGGACTGGGCGATGCGCGCGGTCGGTGTCTCGAGATTGATCCGCGCCATGGCCTGACGGAACGCCTCGCGGTCTTCGGCCTTGTCGATCGCGGACTTGGTGGCGCCGATCATCTCGACCCCGTATTCCTCAAGCACACCGCGACGGTCCAGCTCGAGCGCGCAGTTCAATGCCGTCTGCCCGCCCATGGTGGGCAGCACCGCATCCGGGCGTTCACGCCGGATGATGCTCGCCACCACCTGGGGCTGAATGGGCTCGATGTACACGGCATCGGCCATTTCCGGATCGGTCATGATGGTCGCCGGATTCGAGTTGACCAGAATGACGCGATAGCCCTCCTCGCGCAGGGCCTTGCAGGCCTGGGCGCCGGAGTAATCGAATTCGCAGGCCTGGCCGATGACGATCGGCCCGGCCCCGATGATCAGAATGCTTTGGAGGTCGGTACGCTTGGGCATAGGGGGATGTCTACCTGGTGGTACGGGCCGCCTGCCGGGCGGCCATCAAATCGACGAAGCGGGCAAAGAGCGGGGACACGTCATGGGGGCCGGGGCTGGCTTCGGGATGGCCCTGGAAACTGAAGGCGGGCGTATCGGTCAGCTCGATGCCCTGCAGCGTGCCGTCAAACAGCGAGCGGTTGATCACCCGCACGTTGTCCGGCAGCGAGTCAGCGTCCACGGCGAACCCGTGGTTCTGGCTGGAGATCATGACGCGCTGCGTGTCGGCATCCACCACCGGATGGTTAGCGCCGTGATGGCCGAACTTCATCTTCACGCTGCCGGCGCCGGCGGCCAGGCCCAGCAGCTGATGACCCAGGCAGATACCAAACACCGGCATGCCGGCGGCAAGGAACTGCCGGGTCGCCTCGATGGCGTAATCGAGCGGCTCGGGATCCCCCGGCCCGTTGGACAGGAAGACGCCGTCCGGGGCATCGGCCAGTACCGTCTCGGCCGGCGTATCGGCGGGCACCACCGTGACCCGGCAGCCGCTGTCCACCAGACGCCGTAGGATGTTGCGCTTGATGCCGAAATCATAGGCCACCACGTGCCAGGGCAGATCGGCATCGGCCACCGCATCGCCCTCGCGCTCGCCCCGCGCCAGCGACCAGCTGCCCAGCCGCCACGAATAGGCTTCGGTCGTGGTCACCGAGCGCACCAGATCGCGGCCGGTCAGTGGCGGGTGGGCCCGGGCCGCGGCGACGGCGGCGGCTGGATCAGCGGCGTCACCGGCAATGATGCAGCCGTTCTGCGCGCCCTTTTCGCGCAGCAGCCGGGTCAGCCGCCGGGTGTCGATATCACAGATCCCGACAACGCCGTGTTCGGCGAGGTAGTCCGGCAAGGGCGTGCGCGAGCGCCAGTTGCTCAGGCGCACCGGCGCGTCGCGGATGATCAGTCCCGCGAGCTGCGGGCCCAGGGACTCTTCATCCAGCGGCGTGGCGCCGGTGTTGCCGATGTGGGGATAGGTCAGCGTCACCATCTGCCCGTAGTAGGACGGATCGGTGCAGATTTCCTGGTAACCGGTCATTGCCGTGTTGAAGCAGACCTCGCCGGCCGTCTGGCCGCTGGCACCCAGTGCCGTCCCCCTGAAAATCGAGCCGTCTTCCAGCCCCAGAATCGCCAATTGAGTCACGCCTGTACCCCGTCTGCTCGCAAAAACGGGAGGGTTCCGCGGAAGCCCTCCCGTCCACTGTTTCAGCGCCGAAGTTTACGCCGTCGGCGGCTTGACTGTCCAATCACGGCACCGCCCCCATTGCTTGCACCGGCGGCGCGAAAGGGGCTAGCCTTGGCGTCTTTCCGCCGCGATTCCGCGGTCTACCAATCCGGTCCAATTCAGCATGAACGCGCTCTCTCTTCGTCAGTTGAACAAGACGTATCCTGGCGGCGTCACGGCCCTTCGCGACATCAATCTCGAGGTCCGTCCCGGCGACTTCTATGGCCTGCTCGGGCCGAATGGCGCCGGCAAGACCACGATCATCGGCACCGTGGCCTCACTGGTGCGCCCCACCTCGGGCAGCGTCGAGGTGTTCGGGCACGACATCCTCAAGGATCCGTGGCAGGCCAAATCCAACATCGGCCTGGTGCCCCAGGAATTCAACTTCAATCAGTTCGAGACCGTCGCCCAGATCGTCACCAACCAGGCGGGCTTCTACGGCATCGACCGGACGACCGCCCGGGAGCGGGCGGAGAAGTATCTGCGCGAGCTCGACCTGTGGGGCAAGCGTGACGCCCCGTCGCGGCAGCTGTCCGGGGGCATGAAACGCCGCCTGATGATTGCCCGCGCCCTGGTCCATGAACCGCGGCTGCTGATTCTCGACGAACCCACGGCCGGCGTGGACATCGAGCTGCGACGCTCGATGTGGGACTTCCTGCGGCGTATGAACGAACGCGGCACCACCATCATCCTGACCACGCATTACCTCGAGGAGGCGGAATCCCTCTGCCGGGGCATCGGGATCATTGATGGCGGGCGGATTGTCGAAGACACCGACGTGCGATCGCTGCTGACGAAACTCAAATCCCAGAGTTTTGTCCTTGATGTGACGACACCCGTCAACTCGCTTCCCGCACTCCCGGATTTCGGCGTGCTGCCGCTCGATGAGCGCACCATCGAGGTCGAAGTGCGTGGCGAGCAGACGCTCACGGAACTGTTCAGCGCGCTCAACGCCGCCGGGGTTGAAGTGACCAGCATGAAAAACAAGTCCAACCGGCTCGAAGAGCTGTTCGTTCGCATGCTCGGCACCGGCAACGCTGAACCCCAGTCGGAGACTGCTTGATCATGGCCGGATTCTATCCCGCGTATCCCCGCCAGACACTGACGGCGCTGCAGACCCTGGCCGGCAAGGAAACCCAACGCTACATGCGGATCTGGGTGCAGACCCTGGTGCCGCCGGCCATCACCATGACGCTGTATTTCGTGATCTTTGGCGGCCTGATCGGCTCGCGGGTCGGCCCCATGGAGGGATACAGCTTCATGGAGTTCATCGCCCCCGGGATCATCATGATGGCGGTGATCACCAACTCCTACAGCAATGTGGCCACGTCGTTTTTCGGCGCCAAGTTCCAGCGGCATATTGAAGAGCTGCTGGTCTCGCCCACCCCCAATTACGTCATCCTGGCCGGCTATGTCGCCGGAGGCGTCGGACGTGGGTTATGCACGGGGCTGATCGTCACGATCATCGCCAGCTTCTTTGCCGATCTGAATATCCACAACCTCCCGGTGACGATCTCGGTGGTTTTCCTCACCGCCGTGCTTTTTTCGCTGGGCGGGTTCATTAATGGCGTCTTCGCGAAGAAATTCGACGATATCTCGATCGTGCCCACGTTCGTCCTCACGCCGTTGACCTACCTGGGCGGCGTGTTTTATTCGATCTCGCTGCTGCCGGAGTTCTGGCAGCATGTATCGCTGGTCAACCCGATCTTCTTCATGGTCAATGCGTTCCGCTACGGCGTCCTGGGCAGCTCCGACGTACCCATCGCGATCGCCTACGCCCTCATCCTCGGATTCATCACCGCGGGGACGGCACTCAGCCTCTGGCTGCTCAATCGCGGCACGGGCCTGCGCACCTGATGGCGGGCTCGACCCTGGATCTGGAGCGCACCCCGCTTCTCACCGATCTCTACGAACTGACCATGCTGCAGACCTACTACGCGCATGGGATGACCGAGGAAGCGGTGTTCGAGCTGTTCATGCGGCGGTCGAGCCACCGCGGCTTTTTCGTGGCAGCCGGGCTTGATCAGGGACTGGAGTGGCTCGAGACCCTCACCTTTGGCGACGCGGAGCTCGAATGGATGCGCAGGTCGGGGCTTTTCTCCGACGCCTTCATCGAGACCATGGCGGGGTTCCGGTTCAGCGGCCGGGTCAACGCCCTGCCGGAGGGGACCGTGTTCTTTGCCGAAGAGCCGCTGCTGCAGATCGTCGCCCCCCTGCCGGAGGCGCAGCTGATCGAGTCGCGGCTGATGAATATCCTCCACTACCAGACACTGATCGCCTCCAAGGCGGCGCGCTGTCGGCTGGTGGCGGGGGACACGCCGGTGATCGACTTCGGCATGCGTCGCGCCCATGGCGGCGAGGCCGGTACCTGGGCGTCGCGGGCCTGCTATATGGCGGGATTCGAGGCAACGGCCACCTGCCTCGGCAGTGCGCGCTACGGCATCCCGCCCACCGGCACCATGGCGCACGCCTTCGTCCTTGCCCACGACAGCGAGGCCGAAGCGTTCGAGCGCTTTGCGCGCAATCACCCGGACAACGTCGTCCTGCTGATCGACACCCACGATGTCCGCCGCGGCGCCGAGCGGGTGGTGGAAGTGGCCCACCGTCTGGCGCAGGACTCGATCCCGGTCAAGGGCGTGCGCATCGACAGTGGTGACCTTGCCGCCAACGCCCGCATGACCCGGGAGATCCTCGATGAAGGCGGCCTGCAGGACACCCGGATCCTGGTGAGCGGCGGGCTCGACGAATACCGCCTCGAAACCCTGCTCGCGGACGGCGCGCCGATTGACGGGGTGGGCGTGGGCTCCAACGTCAACACCTCGGCCGATCAGCCCTTCCTGGATTCGGCCTACAAGCTTCACTACTTTCGGGGCAAGCCGCGCAGCAAGCACTCCTCGGGCAAGACCGATCTACCCGGGCGCAAGCAGATCCACCGGCACTATGACGGCGCCGGCATGATGCAGGGCGATACCCTCGGTCTGATGGAAACCGCCGACGCCGCCACGGGCCTGCTCAAGACGGTGATGGAAAACGGCCGGCGGCTGCCGGCCGGCGATGGCTCGCTGGCCGATGCCCGCGAACGCTGTCAGACCCAGCTCCATGCTCTGCCCGAGGGCGTCCGGGCGCTGCGCGAGCCCGCTGAGTATCCCGTGACGCTGTCAGCGGAGCTTGAGGAGCTGCTCACGCAGACCGCCCCCGAGCGCTAGGGCTCGAGGGCGGTCGCCGGTCAGTCGACGCGCAGTTCGTCGAGCGAGCGGCCTTCGGCCTCCCACTCCTTGATCCAGACCGGCTTGCGGCCGCGGCCCGACCAGGTCTTGGCGGCGTCGGACGGATGCTGGAACCGCACCTTGCCCTTGGCACGGGTCTTGGCCGGCTGGCCACTGACCAGATCATTGAGCGTAAAGCCGTAGCGCTCGGCGACCTGCTTCATTTCCTGCTGGGCCTTTTTCGCGTCTTCCTTGCGCCGGCTCTGGATTTCGACGTCGATATCCTTTTTCAGCTGGTTCAACTGCTCGGTGGTGTAGTTTGAAAGATCCATGTATTCCCCATCTGGATTGGTTGGATGTTGATAGCACCGCACAATATAATCCATTGCGGATTTGAAAACAGCCCCGTCAATGCATCGATTCTGCCCAGCGGATGATAGACTTGCAGTTTTCAAATTAAAGAGAGGCAGGAATGCCGTCCGCCCTTTCCGCGACCCCCGCTGTTCTCACCGTTGAACTCGATCCCGAACAGATCATGCGCCGGCGTCCGCCCGAAGCGCTGAGCCGCGATAACGCCGAAGTGCTGGCCGCCCCGATCGCCGATGATCTGCGGCGCATTGTCGGCGAAGATATTGCCGAGTCGGGTTTTGTCATGCCGGCCGCGCTCTACGACCTCACCGAGCTGCTGCGCCCGGGCCTCCCCATGGTCGAGGCGCTCCTCGACGTCTATCGCGGCAGCCTGCGCGGCGGGCCATTCATTCCGCAATTGCTGGCTCTGGGGAGCAATGCCGGACGTTTTCCCGAATCGGCGATCGCACCGCTACGCCGCCCGGGCTCGGGGCCGTTGCTGGCGATTCCCTTTGCCCTGGTTGCACCGGGTGAACAGCTCGATCCGTTACGCCGTAAACTCGAAAACGTGCTACTGGAAAAAGGCCGCGCGGGACTGGCCACGGATCGGGCCGTTCGTCAGCTGATGGGCGTTGACCCCGTCAATCTGAGTTATGCCACCTTTCACGATCTTTCGGCGCTCATGAAAGTGCAGCTCGAGCATGCTCAATTCGGTGATCTATGGCGATTGATCGAGGCCGCCCTGTATCGCCCGGACAGCATCGAGGACTGCCAATTGGAAAGTGGCAATCGCTTTCTGGGTACGGGCGGCGATGTCTGGACACCGTGGCAGAGCCTTGATGCCTGGGCGGCGCATCACGAAGCGAGCGCTGAGGAGGCGATCCGCGGCTACGGTGATTGGGTGCGCCAGCAACGCCAGTATCTATCCGGCCTTGAAAGCCACGGAATCGCCGTGCATGCCGTGGCCCCCAGCAAAGGGGTGGCCTCGGCGGACCCCGAGGTCGCCCTGTCGGTGGCCCAGGCGCATGTCATCGACCCACAGCAACCCTGGTATCGCGAGATCATCACCGAGGACCCGACGGCGGAACGGGCGGCGATCGTGACCCTCACCGAGCAGGCCGACCCACAGCTGGGGCCCATCGCCTATACCGCGCTGGTCCAGGCGGCCGACGGCGAGCTGCTCAGCCTGGTCCATGACTACCCGGTCATGCCCGCGGGGATGCAGGCGGTGATCGGTCACTGGCAGGCCCGTGCCGAGGCGCTGGGAGCCCAATGGCGGCTGGAGCGGCCCGGGCATATCGTCGCCGCCGGGCATCCAGCCGCGCTCCAGCCGTGGCTCGAGACCCGGGGCAATGCCTAGGGGTTGAGCAGGGTCCAGGTCCACTCCCCGTCGTCACCGCGAGTGTAGCGCTCGCGGTCATGGAGCCGGCCGTCGCGGCCCTGCCAGAACTCGAGCATGGCGGGACGGACGCGGTAGCCGGTCCAGTGCGGGGGGCGCGTCACCGGCGCGTCGGCAAACCGCGCCTCGACCTCCGCGAGGCGGGCCTCGAACTCATCACGGTCGGTGAGCACCTGTGACTGATGCGACGCCCAGGCCCCCAGCTGGCTCAGCCGCGGACGGCTGGCGAAATAGGCATCGGCCTCAGCATCGCTCACAAACTCCACACGGCCCTCGACGATGACCTGCCGCGCGAGGGGCGCCCAGAAGAAATTCAGCGCCACCTGCGGGTTCTCCGCCAGCTGAGTGCCCTTTTTGCTGAGGGTGTTGGTGTAGAACACGAACCCATCGCCATCGAAATGCTTGAGCAGCACCGTGCGCACACCGGGCTGGCCATCGGCGCGGGCCGTCGCCAGCGTCATCGCCGTGGGCTCGATCACGCCCTCGGCCTCACGGGCGGTTTCCAGCCATTCGCCGAAGCGCTCGATGGCGGTCTCGTAGAGTGTCATTGCGTCCCCCTCCCGGGTATCTGTTCCGTGGGCTCGACCGTGACGGTAAGCCCGTTCACCGCTTTCACGCGGACCCTATCACCGACTGCGAGCGGTTGGTCGCAGACGGCCCGCCAGCGCTCACCCTCAACCCAGACCCGCAGCTGCGGCTGAGTGGCGGTCACCGTGCCCGTCAGGCCCTGCATATGCGCCCGACCCGCCACGCCACGCCGCCGGAACGCCCGCAGCGCCAGCCAGCCGGTGCCCATGAAGATGACCAGACTGGCGGCGGTGACACCGGCGACCAGCAGCAGCGAGAGCTCATAGCCGGGGCCCTGCATGTCGAACAACAGCACCGACCCCAGCCCGAAGGCCAGCACACCACCCACACCCAGGGCGCCGAACGACGGCACAAGCGCCTCGCCCACCATGAAGGCGACGCCCAGCACGATCAGGGCGAGACCGGCGTAGTTCACCGGCAGCAGCTGAATCGCGAACAGCCCCAGCAGCAGCGAGGTCCCGCCAATCACCCCGGGCACAATGGCCCCTGGGTTGGCGAGTTCGAAGATCAGCCCGTAGAGCCCGACCAGCAACAGGATGTAGGCCACATTAGGGTGCGTGATCACGGCGAGGAACTCATCCGACCACTCCGGCGGGCGTTCCTCGATGCGGCGCTCGGCGACCTCCAGGGGCGCGGCGTCGGCGCTGTCCATCAAGCGCCGCCCATCCACGGCGGCCAGGACGGCGCGTGGCTCGGCGGCGACCTGGTTGATGACGTTGTCCGCCAATGCGCGGCGTGCCGACAGGCTGACGGATTCGCGCACCGCCCGCTCCGCCCAGTCGGCGTTGCGCCCCCGCAGCTCCGCCAGCGAGCGAATGTACGCCACCGCATCGTTGATGCGTTTGCGCTCCATGGTTGAGGCATCGTCTTCGGCACTGCCCTCGGATCCACCGCCGGGGCCCACCTGCACGGGGGTCGCGGCGCCAAGGTTGGTGCCCGGGGCCATGGCCGCCCAATGCGTTGCGTAGAGGATATACGTGCCGGCACTCGCGGCGCGGGCCCCCGAGGGGGCCACATAGCCGAGGACCGGGACCGGCGAGTCGAGAATGACCTGAACAATGTCGCGCATCGCGGAGTCAAGGCCGCCCGGGGTATCGATGCTCAGCAGTACGGCGACGGCGGAATCGTCGCGGGCGTCCTCGATGCCATCTGCCACATACTGCGCCGTGGCGGGCCCGATGCTGCCCTCAATGCTGAGACGGTGGACGGACTCCCCCGCCGCCGAATTGGCGAGGGTCAATAGCAGGACAAGGAGCAGCGCACGCATCATGCATGGTCAGAACGCATGATGCGCGCACCGGTTCCCGGCTCAGTCCGCGAGGGCGTCGATGATCCGCTGGCGCACGGCATCGATTTCGCCCTCGCCCTCAACGCAGACGTAGCGCGGCGCGGCCGCATCGCCGGACTGCGCCCAGGACTGGTAGTAGTCCACCAGCGGGCGGGTCTGCTCGTGATAGACCGCCAGGCGCTGACGCACGGTCGCGGGCTGATCGTCCTCGCGCTGTACCAGCGGTTCACCGGTCACATCATCCTGGCCCGCCGTGGCCGGGGGCGCATTGTCGACGTGATAGACGCGGCCTGAGCCGGGATGACACCGACGGCCGACCATGCGCGAGACGATGGACTCGTCATCGACCCGGATTTCGACCACGGCATCGATGGCGATACCGGCATCGCTCAGGGCATCGGCCTGGGCAATGGTGCGGGGAAAGCCGTCAAACAGAAACCCGTTGGCACAGTCCGGCTCGGCGATCCGCTCGCGGACCAGCCCGATGATGATGTCGTCGGAAACCAGCTCGCCGGCATCCATGACCGCCTTGGCCTGTACACCCAGCTCGGTGCCCGCCTTCACGGCGGCTCGCAGCATATCGCCGGTGGAAATCTGCGGAATCCCGTAGGCTTCGCACAGCCCCGCCGCCTGCGTGCCCTTACCGGCCCCGGGGGGGCCGAGCAGAATCATCCTCATGGTGCTCTCCTCGCCTTATTGTTGATTGACGCTGATCGAGCGGAGCTGACCCCGGCGATCCAGCACGACAATCCGCTCGCCATCCACCCGGGGCGCCACGGAAAGCCGTGAATTATCGAGGGCATAACGCGCTTCAAGGGCGCCATCCCGAAGCCCGATCCAGTTCAGGTAACCGTCACTGCCGGCCACGATCAGGCCATCCCGATACCGACGCGGCGCGGTGAGGGAGAGCCCCTCGAGGGCGTCAAGACGCCACACCGAAGCGCCATTGCGGCGGTCGAATGCCCACAGCCGGCCACGCTCGTCGGTCACATAGACATTGCTGTCATCAACACTGATGCCACCCAGCACCGAGACCTCCCGGGTCCAGGCAATCTGTCCGTTGGCGAGCGCAATCCCGGCCACACGCCCCTGGTAGGCGCCCGCGAACACGTCACCGCCGGCCACCGCCGGGTCGACGTCCAGATCGACCATGCGCTCGAGATCGCTACGCCCCTCCGGCACCGCGACACTGGCCTCCCAGGCGACGTCGCCGTTGCCCAGCTCCAGCGCTCCGAGGCGGCCGTTATCGAAACCGACCACAACGCCGCCATTCACCAGTACCGGCGAGCCGTGACCGCGCAGACTGAGCGCCGGGACGCCGCTGCGATAGAGCCATCGCTGCTCACCCGTATCGGCCTCAAGCGCGAACACCCCTCCATCGCCGGTGCGAACGACCACACTGCCCTGCCCCACCGCCGGGGGCGCGAGCACTTCGCTGCTGACCCGCTGACGCCACTTGACAGCGCCACTGGCGGGATCCAGCAGGACCACCTCGGCATTGGCCGTGCCCAACGCGACGCCGGCCTCGCCCACGCCAACGGCGCCGGTGATGGCGACGTCCAGGTCCTGTCGCCAGCGCCGTTTGCCACTCGCCGCGTCATAGGCCGCCACCGTGCCGTCGGCGCCCGCGGCAAAGACCCGTTCATCCATCAGCGCCGGCTCAAGCCGATAACCCGGCGGCGTGGCAGCGCCCAGTGAGACCGACCAGTGTTCGGTAACGGCGGGCTCGCCCGGCGGCGTCTCGAGCGCCGGCGGATCCTCCGCCTTGATCAGTGACGGCCCGCCACAGCCCGCCAGCATGCCGGCGACCATCAGCGCGAACGTGATCCTGAGGTTGCGGGCCTTCATGATGCGGGGGCTCCACCCAGATCAAAGAGCTTGATCTCTACCAGCGAGCGGCGTTGCCCGGAGATTGCCTGCAGTGCCTGCTGATAGGCCTCGATGGCGGCATCGGCATTGCCCTGCGCCACCTCGAGGTCACCCTGCAGCTCGAGGAACCGGCCGCGCAGCGGCCCATCGGGTAGCGGCTCGAGCACCGCCAGCGCGGCGCTCCGGTCACCTTCTACCCGCAGCGCCTCGGCCTGACGCAGGCGCGCCACCACCGCCAGCGGGCTGTCGGCCTGCTGGTCGGTCACCCAACCCAGGGCATCGGCCGCGCGACCGGGATTGCCGGCGTCCATCGCCGCGGTCGCCACCGCAAAGGTGGCCATCGCCACATAGGGGCTGTCGGCGTGCGCTTCACGCAGTGTGCGCAGGCGATTGCCCGCCGCTTCCCGATCATCGCTGTTGAGCGCCTGCAGGATGGCGGCATAGTCCGCCGAGGCATTCGCCGCCTGACGCGCCTGCCAGGCCGTCCACTGCTGCCAGCCCAGTACGGCCGCCAGTACTGCGATGGCGGCAATGATCACCAGGCGTCCATAACGGTGCCACCAGTCGCGGATTGCCTCGAGTTGTTCTTCGTCGTCGTATGCCACGGCTTTTTACTGTCCTTTCACTGGGTCTGCAGCGCGGAGAGTATCTCCGGGAGCTGCCCGATGGCCACCGTGATCTGGTCGAGGTCATCGCGCAGATACTTCACGGTGAGGGTGTCGGCGGCCGCCTCCTCGGCGCCGCGGATCAGCGCCACCGCTGCGCCGCTGCGATCGGCACGGCGCAGCTGGCTTTTCATGGAACCCCCGCCCAGCGGCATCTGCAGATGCAGCCACGGGAGCGCGTCACGCAGGCGCTCGGCCAGCGCCAGGGTGTCGCCCTGCAGCTCGGGATCGCCCACCACCAGCGCGGCATGCGGCGTCGGCGCGGGCGGCGCCGTACCGGCCGCCTCCACCAGCGAGACCAGCCGCTCGAGACCAGCCGCGAAACCGATGGCGGGCGTCGGCCGGCCACCGATCATCTCCACCAGCACGTCGTAGCGTCCGCCGGCCAGCACCGTGCCCTGGGCGCCCAGATCGGCACTGATCCACTCGAACACGGTCCCGCCGTAGTAATCGAGCCCGCGCACCAGCCGCGGGTTGACCTGATAGGGCTGTCCGGCCTGATCGAGCATGCGGCACAGGGAATCGAAATGCGCCCGTGACTCGTCGTCCAGGTGATCAGAGAGTACCGGCGCCGCGGCAATGACCGGGGCCATGGCCGGGTTCT
Organism: Spiribacter aquaticus; assembly: GCF_007625215.1. Lineage (NCBI taxonomy): Bacteria > Pseudomonadati > Pseudomonadota > Gammaproteobacteria > Chromatiales > Ectothiorhodospiraceae > Spiribacter > Spiribacter aquaticus. The sequence goes on from NZ_VMKP01000002.1 coordinate 371,349, forward strand.
TGCTGTCGAGTACCCGAAGCGGATTGCTGTAAAGCCGCCGCCGTGCATCGTCATCGAGGGCCTCGGCATGCGCCTCGAAGTGTTCTATCAGCGCCGCCCGGTAGCGGCCACGGTCGGCGGATGACCCCAGACTGTTGAGCTCGAGACGAAGATCACTGATGCCCAGTGCGCGCAGGATGCGCCCCGAGAGCAGGATCAGCTCGGCATCGATGTCCGGCCCGGAGACGCCGAACGCCTCGGCGCCCACCTGATGAAACTGTCGATAGCGCCCTTTCTGCGGGCGCTCATGGCGGAACATCGGCCCGCTGTACCAGAGCCGCGGCTGGGCATTGTGAAGCAGCCCACGCTGCAGCGCGGCGCGGACGCAGCCGGCGGTGCCCTCGGGCCGCAGGGTCAGACTGTCGCCATTGCGGTCGGTGAAGGTGTACATCTCTTTCTCGACGATGTCCGTCACCTCACCGATGGTGCGCGAGAAAAGCTCGGTCTTCTCGACGATGGGCAGGCGGATCCCGGCGTAGCCATAGCGCTCGAGCTCGCGGCGGAACGTCGCCTCAACAAACTGCCAGGCCGGCCCTTCCGCCGGCAGCACATCACCAAAACCACGGACGTTCTGGATGGCCTTACTCACCATTGTCCCCCAGGGTCAGGCGGGCCACGCTCCCCCGCGCATAGTCGGCCAGATTCACCGGCTCGCCCTCGTATTCAATCTCGACATTACTGGTATCACCCACGACGATGTCATACGGCGCCTCGCCGTCGAGCCGCTCCTCGCCGGACTCGGCGATCCCGAACAGAAGCCGCTCGCCGCCGGCATCGGTCACCTCCATCCACGACTCGCCGCTGAAGCGCAGCACCAGCGGCGCAGAACCGGTGTCCCCGGGTTCATCGCCCGCCGCGGTTTCCTCGCCGTCGTCCGCCCCGCCGATGACCGCATCGGCGATCGCCTCGCGGTCAAGCTCAGGCGTCGGGGCGGCATCGGCTTCAGCGGGCTGCGCCCCGGGCTCGAGCCCGGGCTCCGGTGCCGGTTCGGGCGTCGGCTCAGGTGCCGGTTCCGGTTCCGGCTCCACTGCAGGTTCCGGGTCAGGTTCCGGCTCCGTTGGCGTGACGGATGACTCGTCCGCGTCCGTGACACGCGTCTCGCCGGCCGGTTCATCCTCCGCCGTCAGCGTAGCCAGAAAAGGCAGACTCAATTCCGAGCGCGACAGCCACCAGCCGCCGGCGACCAGCGCACCGATAATCACCGCCAGACCCAGCGCGACGCCCACAAACCCGGTACCACGGCCCGCCACCGGCCGGGCCCGACGCTTGCGCGTCTCTTCGCCGACATGCGGGTTCAGCGTCTGCGGCTCACCGGTGCCACCGGCCTCCGCCAGCTGCCGGATCAGCGGCTCCGGGTCCAGATCGAGCAGCTGCGAGTAACTGCGCACATAGCCGCGCACATAGGCGAGCGGCGGCAGTCTGTCGAGATCATCCGCCTCGAGGGCCTCGATGGTGCGCCGATTGAGGTGCAGCGCGTCGGCCACCATTGCGGTGTCCTTATCCTGGCGCAGGCGCTCATCGCGCAGTGTGCGGCCCGGACCGGACCGGGGCCGCTCGGTTCGGGTTGTCTCACCCGATTCGTCGTTTTGCGTCATCAACCCGTTACTCCGTCAGTCGTGCGGCCTGCTCGGACGCGGGAAACCGTTCCCTGAGCCTCGCCGTCAGCGCCCGCTGACGCGCCGCCTCATCACCGGCTCCGGCAATCCTGATCCCCAGCCAGAGCCCTGCAGGATTCTCCTCCACGGACGCAGTGTAGCGTGAATACCAGGCGCCTGCGGCATTCAGCTCGCCCCGCGCAAGGCTCCACTCGGCCAGACCGCGCAGGGCCGGCGCATAATCCGGCTCGATCCGCAGGGCGCGGCGCCAATAGCGGTCCGCCCGCAGCACCGGGCCGGAGGCGTTGGCCTGAACGAGGCATTGCGCGGCATTGCTGAGTGCCATGGCGCGACCGTCGTAGCGGCGCAGCGCGGCGGCCTGGCGCCAGTGCTCAACGGCGGCGACCGTCTCCCCGGCACGGCACAGGAAACCCGCGTAGTTATTCAGCGCCGCCCCGCTGCGGCCACTGAGCGACAACGCCCGGCGATAGTGGCGCTCGGCCCGGACGGGCTCCGCCAGCCGGTCGCGGATCTCGGCGGCTACCAGATGCGCATCCACCCGATCATCGTCCTGGGCCAAGGCCTGACTGACCTTGGCCAGCGCGGTCTCAAGCGCCCCGCTGCGCAGATGATAACTGGCGATTTCAGTGTTGGCGCGGGCGGCCATGGATGCCTGCTCACGGCTGGCCGGCCCGGTCTGCTGGATCGTGCACCCGACGATCCCCAGCAGCAGCAGGACCGACATCAGGCTACGCATCAGGCGTTGGCCGATGGGGATCCGCGCTTGCCCTGGTTGCGGCGGTTGATTACCTGCCCCACCAGCTGCCCGCAGGCCCCGTCAATGTCCTGCCCCCGGGTGCGCCGGGTGGTGGTGATGAAGCCCGCGTTCTGGAGAATCTCCGAGAAGCGCTGGATCCGCGACCGCGGCGAGGCCTCGTAACGCGTACCGGGAAAGGGGTTGAACGGGATCAGGTTGATCTTGGAGGGGATATGCCGGAGCAGCCGGGCCAGCTCCCGCGCCTGGGCGTCGCTGTCATTGACGCCATCAAGCATGACGTATTCCCAGTAGATGCAGTGATGCGGGGTGTTGCCCAGATAATGCTCACAGGCGGGCAGCAGCTCGCGCAGCGGATACTTGCGGTTGATCGGCACGATCTCGTCGCGCAGCGCGTCGTTGGGCGCATGCAGCGAGACCGCCAGGCTGATGTTGCTGACGTCCGCCAGCCGGTAGAGCGCCGGCACCAGCCCCACGGTGGACAGCGTGACGCGGCGCCGCGACAACCCCCAGGCGTAGGGGTCGACCATCAGGTTGGTGGCGGCGATGACGTTGCGGAAGTTGGCGAGCGGCTCGCCCATGCCCATCATCACCACATTGGTGACCCGGCGCTCGCGCCCCTCGTCCTCAAGGGCCTGGGTGGCATAGTGGAGCTGGCCGATGATTTCCGCGGCGGACAGGTTGCGGTTGAAGCCCTGCTTGCCGGTGGAGCAGAACCCGCAGTCAAGCGCACAGCCCACCTGTGACGAAACGCACAGCGTACCGCGCCCGCGCTCGGGGATATAGACCGTTTCCACCGCCTGCCCGCTTTCCAGGGCCAGCAGCCACTTGCGCGTGCCGTCCTCGGACTCGCGGTCAAAAATGGCGCGCGGGACCTGCAGCTCAGCCACGTCGACGAGCTTGCGCCGAAACCCCTTGGCCAGGTCCGTCATTGCGTCAAAGTCGAACACCCGGCGCTGGTGCAGCCATTGCCGCAGCTGCTTGCCGCGGAATGGCTTTTCATCGAGTTCACGCAGCAACCCGTCCAGCCCGGCCGCATCCAGGCCGAGCAGGTTGAGCCGTCCGGACTCGGTGCGGGGCTGACCGTCAGCCGCGGCTGTGGAGGTCATCTTCACCAAAGAAGAACGCGATCTCTTCGCGCGCGGTCTCGGGCGAGTCCGAACCATGGGCGGCGTTCGCATCAACCGTTTCCGCGAGGTCGTGACGGATCGTGCCGGCAGCGGCCTCGGCCGGGTTGGTGGCGCCCATCACTTCGCGGTTCTTGCGGATGGCGTCATGGCCCTCGAGCACCTGGACCATCACCGGCCCCGACATCATGAAATTGACCAACGCGGTGAAGAACGGGCGATCGCGATGCACGGCGTAAAACGATTCGGCCTGCGCCTGGGTCAGGTGGGTCATGCGCGCGGCGATGATCTGCAGGCCCGCCATCTCGAAGCGGCGATAGATTTCGCCGATGTTGTTCTGGGCGACGGCGTCTGGCTTGACGATGGAAAGGGTGCGTTCAACGGCCATGCAATGAGCTCCTGTGTGTGTTGATCAAGACAAGCCGATCAGTCTACCCAGCGGCTCGCCCAGCGACAATCACCCGACGGCAAAGCTCTCGCCACAGCCGCAGGCAGCCGAGACGTTGGGGTTGCGAAAGCTGAACCGCTCATTGAGGCCTTCGCGCACGAAGTCGACCTCCATGCCCTCCAGGAACGGGAGGCTCTTACGATCAATGACCACCGCAACGCCGTGCTGCTCGACCACCAGATCGTTGTCGCCCGGCGCCTCGGCGTAATCCACGGTGTACATGAAACCCGAGCAGCCCGAGGTGCGCACACCCAGCCGCAGTCCCATGCCCTTCTGGTGGCGAACCAGCGAATCGCGGATGTGGTCCGCCGCCCGTTCGGTCAGTTCAATGCTCATCGCTCGCTCCATTTTCCTGCGGCCACCCGGTCAATGCCGACCGCATGGCGTCTTCAATACACAGCGCCCCGGTGCGCGCCTCATCCGGCAGGCCGGCGGCCTCCGCCAGCCAGCGCCCGGTCACCGTCCGCGCCACCGCCGGTGTCCAGCCCTCGAGCCAGGCGGCGAGCCAGCCCGCCGCGCGAATGATCTCGACCTCACCGAACACCTCGAACCGGGCCGCACGGATGCGCGCCGCGTCACCACAGAGCCAGCAGTCCACCCGGCAGCCCTCGTCGATCCGGCCCGCGCTGCCGTGCTGCCAGCCACGGCGCTCAGCCGGTGCACCCAGATGACGACAATCCCACCATCCCCGATCCGCTGGCATGGATTCAAGCCATTTCCAGCGCGGTTGTGACGCCGTAGGCAGAATCCACCGTCCGACGGCCTTCCTCGATCTCGCGCCAGAGGGGCGATATCCCGCGCAGCGCCGCCACAGCGGCCACCACCTGGGCGCCCGCCGCGTCGATGTCGGCCATTTCGGTGAACCGGCCGATGCTGATGCGCACCGAGGCATGGGCCAGCGCGTCCGGTCGCCCCATGGCGCGCAGTACATGCGAGGGACCATCGCGCCCGCTGCACGCCGAGCCGAACCCCACCGCCAGGTCACCGAGGGCGTCCCGCAGCGCGCCGCCATGCACCCCCGGAAACGAGACGTTGAGAATCGCCGGCGCTCCGTCGGCGCGGCCGTTGATCACGACGCCGCCCGCGGCCCGCAGGGCATCGACGAGTCGCCCGCGCAGTGCGCGCTGCCGCGCCTGTTCGTCGGCATCGTCGCGGTAACCAAGGGCATCGCCCATGCCCGCGATCAGGCCCACCGGCAGCGTCCCCGAGCGCCGCCCCGACTGCTGGCCACCGCCGTGCATCAGCGGCGCCAGGCGCACGTCGGAGCGCACGCACAGCGCACCAATGCCCTTGGGCCCACAGCATTTGTGAGCGGATAGTGAGACCAGATCGGCATGCCGGTAGGGACCGGGCTCGGGCACCCGACCCACGGCCTGGGCCGCATCCAGATGCAGTCGCGCCCCCACCGCCCTGACCAGCGGGGCCAGGCGTTCGATGGGCTGAATGACGCCGGTTTCATTATTGACCGGTGCCAGCGAGACCAGCGCCACGTCGGGGGCGAGTGCCGCTTCGAGGGTGGCCGGTGTCAATTGCCCGTCCGCCGCCACGGGCAGCCGCTCGACCTGCATTCCCGCCTCGCGGGCGGCTGCGTCGGCGGCGGCGAGAACGGCGGAATGCTCGGTGGCGGTGACCAGGATCCGGCGACGTTCGCCACCGCGCCGGGCAATCGCCCGCGCGAGACCGAGGATCGCCAGGTTGTCCGCCTCGGTCGCCCCACTGGTCCAAATGACCTGAAAGTCGCGGTCGCCCAGGGTTTCCAGCACCCTTTCCTGCGCGGACTCGACCACCGCCGCCGCCCGGCGGCCATAGGCATGACTGCTCGCGGGGTTGGCAAAGACCCCATCGGGCCCCTCGAGCGCCGCCATTCCGGCCGCCACCCGCGGGTCAAGCGGCGTGGTGGCCGCGTAGTCCAGATACGCGGGGGTCATGAGCCCTCGTTTTTCGAGCGATCCTGCATGCCACAGTCTTCGATATCGGGGATGTCGCTGTCGTTGACCTCGCCGCCCAGCGCCCGCAGCGCATGGCACATCTCCTGCAGGCGCTCGTCGGTGTGATGGACATGATCAAGGATGGCATTGATCGCATTGGCGACCGGATCGGGCATGTCCTGGGTGGCGCCGTAGGCATCAAACCCGATCCGGCGGGCGGTCTCCTCACGCCGCTGCTCCGCCTCGGAGCGTGGCGGTGCCTCGCTACCGATCCGCGCGACCCGCGCGGGGATGCCGACCATCGTCGCCTGCGCCGGCACGTCCTTGACCACCACCGCGTTGGAGCCGATCCGCGCGCCCTCGCCGACATCCAGCGGCCCGAGCACCTTGGCGCCCGCGCCCACCACCACGTCGTTACCCAGGGTCGGATGACGCTTGCCGGCCCGCCACGAAGTCCCGCCCAGGGTCACCCCCTGATAGAGCGTGCAGTCATCGCCCACCTCGGCCGTTTCGCCGATCACGACGCCCAGGCCGTGGTCGATGAAAAAGCGCCGCCCGATCCGCGCCCCGGGGTGGATCTCAATCCCGGTCAGAAGCCGCGCGATCAGCGCCAGAAAACGCGCCACGCCGCCCAGGCGGTGTCGCCACAGCCAGTGGTTCATCCGATGCAGGATCAGGGCATGGACACCCGGATAGCTGATCAGGACCTCGAAGTGATTGCGGGCCGCGGGGTCGCGGTCGAAGACGCAGTTGATGTCTTCACGAAGCCGTTTAAACATGGCGTCAGTATACTCGGGTGGCGTCACCGCCAGCCAGCCGGATTGTCATGGCCGCAGCCGCTTGAGCAGGCCCCGGAGCAGATCCACTTCGTCGACGCTCGGCCGCGCGCGGTTGATGAAATGGCGCAGCCGCCGAAGCATGACGGCGCGCGGGCCGCGGCGGGTATAACCCGTGGCATCGGCAAGGGCCTCGAGCTGGCCGTGCAGGCCCTCCAGATGGGCGCCGGTGGCGTACGGCGTCGCCGGCTCGGGACTGGGCACCGATCCACCGGCAACCGCGTCGCGGGCGACAAAGATCTCGTACGCCATCAACTGCACCGCCGCGGCCAGATTGAGCGCCGGGTAGTCGGGGTTGGCGGGGATATGAACCAGCCGATGGCAGCAGGCGAGCTCGGCATTGGTCAGCCCGGTGCGCTCGCGCCCGAACAGCACCGCCACCGGTCCGGGTTCGGCGACGATGGTGGCGGCCGCCTCCCGCGGTGTGAGCGCCGGGACGCCATCGCGTCGCGGCCGTGCCGTCAGCCCCAGACACAGCCCGGTATCGGCCACCGCCGGGGCGAGGGCCGCGTGCTGATCCGCCCCCGTCAGCACCGGTGCCGCGTGGGCGGCCATGGCGATGGCCTGCTCGTCGACCGCGCACTGCGCGTCCACCAGCACCAGCCGGTCCAGCGCCATGGTCAGCATCGCCCGCGCCGTGGCGCCAAGGTTGCCGGAATGCGAGGTCCCCACCAGCACGAAGCGGCAGTCTGGGGTATTCGGATTGTTCAAGACACGGACTCCCCGGTTTGCTGTTATCATTGTCGATTACGCAGCGTTTCACGGCGTCGCACGTCGTCACCAGCCCGATTTCAGGACCGATTCATGCAACCGATGATCAACGTTGCGGTGCGCGCCGCACGCAGCGCCGGCAACATCATTGTCCACCATATCAACCGGCTTGACCGCATCAATGTCGAGGCCAAGGGCGAAAACGATTTCGTCAGCGACGTCGATCGCATGGCCGAGGACGAGATCCGTGCCAGCCTCAAGCAGGCGTATCCCGATCATGCCGTTGTGGGGGAAGAGCGCGGCGGGGCCGAGGACGCCGACTATTGCTGGGTGGTGGACCCCCTCGATGGCACCCTCAACTACCTGCGTGGCGTTCCGCATTTTGCCGTCTCCATCGCCCTGAAACACCGCGGCGCCCTGGAAGCCGGTGTGATCTACGACCCGGTCCGCCAGGAGCTGTGGACGGCGAAGCGCGGTGGCGGCTGCACCTTTGAGGGACGGCGGATGCGCATCCAGCCACGCCCGTCCATCGACAACGCCTTGCTGGGGACGGGCTTCCCGCTACGCCTGCACGCCTACCACGATGCCTATCTGGGGATGTTTGGCGACGTCTTCCGCCGCGCCGGCGATCTACGCCGCGGCGGCTCGGCCGCGCTGGATCTGGCCTATGTGGCCTGCGGCCGGCTTGACGGGTTCTGGGAGATCGGACTCAAGCCCTGGGACATGGCGGCCGGGGCGCTGATGATCCGGGAGGCGGGCGGCATCGTCGGCGACTTTGCCGGCGGCGACGGCTATCTGGACACCGGCAACATCATCGCCGGCAGCCCCAAGCTGTTCGCCGACCTGGTGCGCACCATCGCCCCGCACCGCATCGAAGGGATCCGCGCCTGATCGCGGATCAGGCCACGTGCTGCTGCCGGGCCGGTGCCTGACCGGTGGACTTGAGGGTTTCGCGCACTTCACTCCAGCGCAGCAGTGACAGCTCGCCGGCGTGGGATTCCACCAGCGCGGTGCAGCTCTCCACCCAGTCGCCGTCATTGCAGTACAGCACCCCCTGCTGGTCGAGAATCTCGGCGTGGTGGATGTGCCCGCAGACCAGACCGTCAACCCTCGCCTCGCGCGCCTCGTGCAGGAGCGCCTCCTCGTAGCTGGCGATGTAGCGCATGACATTCTTGGTGCGCTGCTTGAGATGCGCGGCCAGCGACCAGTAGGGCCGGTTGAGCGCCTGGCGGACGCGGTTGACCCAGTGATTCGCCCGAATCAGCCAGGCGTACATTCGGCTGCCGAGTACCGCGACCAGGCGGCTGTACTGCACCACCGTGTCGAATTCATCGCCATGGAGCACGAGAAGGCGCCGGCCGTCCGCACACTCATGGGTGTCGCGCAGTTTGATGCTGATGCCCTCGATGGACATCCCGGCATAGTCGCGCATCATCTCGTCATGGTTACCGGGGATGTAGACCACGCGGGTCCCCTGGCGGGCGCGCTCGAGGATGGTCTGGACGACGGCGTTGTGGCTGTCCGGCCAGTTGAAGCGTCGCCGGCGCATTTCCCAGATATCGAGGATATCGCCGACCAGATAGAGGGTGTCGCATTCGATGGACTGGAGAAAATCCAGCAGGAATTCGGCCTGCGCCCCGCTGAATCCGAGATGCGTGTCGGAGATGAAAACACTCCGGTAGCGCAGCGGCCTGAGCATTTCGACGTCCGGCATGATCGTGTCCCCGTTGCTCATCTGAGGCGCATCGTAGCCGGGGTTTGTGACCGTCTCGTGACGTTGCTGCGGTTCGGGCTCAGGGCTGCTCGTCATCGGCATCCTCGCCTTCCTTCGGCGGCGGGACCAGATCCTCTTTACTGACGCCCAGCGCCAGCGCCGCCGCACTCGCGACATAAATGGATGAATAGGTTCCCACCAGCACGCCGACGATCAGCGTGACGGCAAAGCCGCGGATCAGCTCGCCGCCGAACAGCGCCAGCGCGAACAGCACCAGCAGCGTGGTCAGACTGGTCACCAGGGTGCGCGGCAGCATCTGATTGATGGAGCGGTTGGCGATGGACTCGGCGGTGCCCTTGCGGATCCGCAGGAAGTTCTCGCGGATGCGGTCGAACACCACGATGGTGTCGTTGAGGGAGTAGCCGATCACCGCCAGCAGCGCCGCCAGCACGGTCAGGTCAAAGGTCATGCCAATGGCGGCGAAGATGCCCAGGGTAACCACCACATCATGCACCACGGCGGCCACCGCCCCGATGGCGAAGCGGTATTCGAAGCGGAACGCCACATACAGCAGGATCCCGCCCAGGGCGTAGAGCAGGGCCAGTCCGCCCTTTTCGGCCAGCTCGTCGCCCACCTGCGGGCCGACAAACTCGACCCGCCGCAGCTCGGCCGCCGGATTGTCGGTGCGCAGGGTCTCGAGGACCGCGTTGCTCAGCGCATCCCCCTGCCCCGCATCCGGTGCCAGTCGGATGAGGATGTCACGGGCGGTGCCGAAGGTCTGGACCACGGCGTCATCATAGCCGTCCTCGGCCAGCACCTCGCGCACTTGGGCGAGCTCCACGGCCTCGGGATAACCCACTTCCACCAGCGTCCCGCCGGTGAAGTCGAGCCCCAGATTGAGGCCGCGCACGCCCAGAAAGCCGATGGCGGCCACGATCAGCACTGCCGTCAAAAGCGCCAGCGGGCGGCGATAGGCCATGAACGCAATGTCGGGCTCGCGCTTGAAGAAATCCACAAGCGTCTCCTCAGATAGCCAGGCGCGCGCCGCGACGCCCGCCGTAAATCAGATTGACGACCGCGCGCGTGCCGAGGATCGCCGTGAACATCGAGCTGACGATGCCGATCGACAGGGTCACCGCGAACCCTTTCACCGGTCCACTGCCGAACGCGAACAGCACCACCGCCGCGATCAGGGTCGTCACGTTGGCGTCGGCAATGGTCGAAAAGGCCTTGCCATAACCGGCCTCAATGGCCTGCTGGGTGCTGCTGCCGCCACGCAGTTCCTCGCGGATGCGTTCGTAGATGAGCACGTTGGCGTCCACCGCCATGCCCACGGTCAGCACGATCCCGGCGATGCCAGGCAGGGTGAGCGTCGCCTGCAGCAGCGAGAGCACCGCCACGATGAGGATCAGGTTGGCCAGCAGCGCGGCGTTGGCGATTATGCCGAACACCTTGTAGTAGACGGCCATGAAGACCACCACGAGCAGAAAACCGGCCACAACCGCGGCGAGGCCCTGATTGATGTTCTCCTGCCCAAGGCTGGGCCCGATGGTCCGCTCCTCGACGATCTGCATGGGCGCGGCCAGCGAGCCGGCGCGCAGCAGCAGAGCCAGATTGCGCGCCTCGCGCGAGCTCTCCAGCCCGGAAATGCGGAAGCGGCTGCCGAGCTGCTCCTGGATGCGCGCGATGTTGATGACCTCTTCGGTCTCGACCTGCCGGCGCACCACCTCGCCGTCGACGCGACGCGGTTCGATCTGGGTTTCCTTGAACAGCACCGCCATGTGATCGCCGACCCGGTCGGCGGTTGTCCGGTTCATGACGCTGCCGCCGCTGCCGCTCAGGCGGATGTTCACCTGGGGCTGCCCGTTCTGGGTGTCGATACCGGAGGAGGCGTCGGTGATTGCCTCGCCGGTGATGATGACCTCGCGCTCGAGCAGGACATAGCCGCCGCCACGCTCGGGATAGCGCTCACTGCCGGGCGGGACCGGGTCATCCTCATCACCGCGGTAGGGGAAGTTCGCCGAGTCCACCATCCGAAACTCGAGGGTGGCGGTGGCACCGATGATCTCCTTGGCCCGGGCCGTGTCCTGAACGCCGGGCAGCTGCACGACGATGCGGCTCAGGCCCTGACGCTGGATCACCGGCTCGGCCACGCCCAGCTCGTTGACCCGATTGCGCAGCGTGGTCATGTTCTGCTCGACCGCCGCATTGCGCACCTCACGCTGCTTTTCCTCGCTCAGCGTCGCGGTCAGCAGCGGCCGGTCGTCGTCGCTCGACCCGGCATCAAAGCCGAGATCGAGATAGTCGGGGCTCAGCGTCGAGCGCGCCGCATCGCGGGCCTGTTCGTCGGCAAAGGCGAGTCGTACCGTGGTGCCCTCAACACTGGCATCCCGGTAGCGGATGTCGGCCTCGCGCAGCTGACGGCGAAACTCGTCGCGGTAGCCGGTCATGGTCTGATCGAGCACCGCTTCAACGTCGACGTCCATAAGAAAGTGGACGCCGCCGCGCAGATCAAGGCCCAGATACATGGGCTGACCGCCCACGCCCTGAAGCCAGTCGGGGGTGGCCGGCGCCAGGTTGAGGGCAACGGTGTAGTCACCGCCCAGCGCGAGTGCCAGCTCGTCCGCCGCCCGCACCTGCGCCTCGGCACTGCCAAGGCGCAGCAGCAGGTGATCGTCGGTCAGCTCCTGCCCCTGAACCCGGATACCATCCGCGCTCAGCTGTTCGCTGATCCGCTCCCGTACGTCTGCCGTCGGGGCACCCCCCGACGCGCTGCTGATCTGCAGGGCCGGGTCCTGGCCGAAGAGATTGGGCAGGGCGTAGAGGCAGCCGGCCGCAATAACGGCCACCACCAGCACATACTTCCAGAGCGGATAGCGATTCATCATGCCTACTTCGACGCGTCGCCCTTGCCGGTGTCGTCCTTGCCACCCGCGTCGGCCTTATCGAGGCCCGCCTTCATGGCACCCTTGGGCAGCACCTGGGCCACCGCGCTTTTCTGCAGCCGCACCTCGACGCCTTCGGCGAGGCTCACGTTGGCATAGGTATCACCGACGTCGCTGATGCGACCAACGAGCCCGCCATTGGTCAGGACTTCATCGCCCTTGGACAGGTTCTGGACGAGCTTCTTGTGCTCTTTGGCGCGCTTCTGCTGCGGGCGGATGAGCAGAAAGTAGAAGATCACGATCAGTGCAATGGGAAAGATCAGACCGGTCAGACCGGCACCGGGCTGGCCACCGGACTGGGCCAGGGCATCGTTGATAAAGAAATCCATGGAAGTCTCCCTCGAATGAAAGGTCGAGATTATGTCATATCCGCTCGTCGGGCATGGAATGCCCGGGCGAATTCGTTGAAAGCCTGCGCCTCGATGGCCTCACGGATGGCCTGCATCAGGCGCTGGAAGTAGCGCAGGTTGTGAATGGTGTTGAGTCGGCCACCGAGCATCTCACCACAGCGGTCGAGATGGCGCAGATAGGCGCGACTGTAATGCCGGCAGGTATAGCAGTCACAGTCCGCCTCGATCGGCCGGGTGTCATGGGCGAACCGGGCGTTGCGCAGTCGCAGGGTCCCGGTATCGGTGAACAGATACCCGTTGCGCGCATTGCGGGTGGGCAGCACGCAGTCGAACATGTCGATGCCGCGCGCCACACAGTCCACCAGATCCTCCGGCCGACCGACACCCATCAGATAACGGGGCTTGTCCGTGGGCAGCTGCGGGGCCAGCGCATCGAGCACCCGCAGACGCTCAGCCGGCGGCTCCCCCACCGATAGACCGCCCACGGCCATGCCATCAAAGCCGATGGACTCAAGCCCTGCCAGCGAGGCGGCTCGCAAGTCATCGTACATCCCGCCCTGGACGATCCCGAACAGCGCGGCCTCACTGTCGCCATGGGCCTCACGGCTACGCTCGGCCCAGCGCAGGGAGCGCTCCATGGAGCGCTTCGCCTCGGACCATTCCGCCGGCCAGGCCGTACACTCATCAAAGATCATGACGATGTCGCTGCCAAGGGCCCGCTGGACGGCCATGGACCGCTCGGCATCAAGGAATACGCGGGATCCGTCCACTGGCGAGCGGAATTCGACACCGGCCTCGGTCAGCCGCCGGCCTTCGGCAAGACTGAACACCTGGAATCCGCCCGAATCGGTGAGAATGGGAGACGGCCAGTGCATGAAATCGTGTAGATCACCGTGCTCGGCAATGATCGATGTCCCCGGCCGCAGCATCAGATGGAAGGTGTTGCCCAGCAGGATCTGAGCGCCGCTGCCGGCCACCTCCTCGGGTGTCATCCCCTTGACCGTCCCGTAGGTGCCCACGGGCATGAAGGCGGGCGTATCGATGGTGCCCCGAGCAAACTCGAGCCGGCCGCGGCGGGCCCAGCCATCGGCTGCCGACAGCGTTAACCGCAGGGTCATGATGGCACCTCCGCGGTACCAGCCATGATCAGCATGGCATCGCCATAACTGAAAAACCGGTACTCCGCCTCCACCGCATGCCGATAGGCGGCCAGGATCGACTCGCGCCCCGCCAGCGCACTGACCAGCATCACCAGTGTCGAGCCGGGGAGATGGAAATTGGTGATCAGCCCATCGATGACCTGAAACGGGAAACCCGGGTAGATGAAGATCTCGGTCTCCCCCTCGAAGGGCTGCAGCTCACCGGTCTGCGCCGCCGATTCGAGCGCGCGCACGACCGTGGTGCCGACCGCCACCACGCGCCCGCCGCGGGCGCGGGTGCGCGCCACCGCCTCGCAGACACTGGCGGGCACCGAGAGCCATTCGGCATGCATGCGGTGGTCCTCGAGGCTGTCGGTGCGGATGGGCTGAAAGGTCCCGGCGCCGACATGCAATGTCAGCGTGGCCGTCTCGATTCCATCCGAGCGGAGCGCCTCGAGCAATGGCTCATCAAAGTGCAGGCCCGCCGTGGGTGCGGCGACGGCACCGGGGCGTTCGGCAAACACGGTCTGGTAGCGCTGGCGATCATCCGGGCGGTCGGCACGCTTGATGTACGGCGGCAGCGGCATATGCCCGTGGCGCTCGAGCAGCACCGGCAGCGGCTCATCACCGGCGAAGCGCAGGCGGAAGAAATCGCCCTCGCGCGCCACCACCTCCACTGACAGATCACCCTCAAGGGTCAATGTCGAAGGAATCGCCGGCGTTTTATTGGCACGCAGCTGGGCCAGCGCCTCGCCCTCGCCGGTCAGCCGCTCGAGGAGGATCTCGACCTGCCCGCCCGAGGCCTTACGCCCGTACAGCCGTGCCGGCAGCACGCGGGTGTCATTGACCACCAGCAGATCCCCCGGCTGCAGATAGTCACGGATCGCCGGGAACCGACGATCGGTGATCCCACCGGTGGCGGGATCGAGGACCAACAGGCGGCTGTCGGTGCGGTTGGGAAGCGGCTCCGAGGCGATCAGATGCGTCGGTAGCTCGTAATTGAAATCGCTGACTTGCATGCAGTGCTGTTATACTTGTGGTTAATGCCGGGGTGGCGGAACTGGTAGACGCGCCGGACTCAAAATCCGGTTCTCGCAAGAGAGTGCGGGTTCGAGCCCCGCCCCCGGCACCAGAAACCTGATGGCGGGTATCCGTTGTCGCAACAACCCTCGCGTTATCATAACAAGGCGTCTGACGCCTGTGGCATCCTTTGCGTCAGCAATGTTAAGCTTTGAGCCATCAATGGGGCCGTAGCTCAGCCGGGAGAGCGTCGCGTTCGCAACGCGAAGGTCAGGGGTTCGATCCCCCTCGGCTCCACCATCCTCCCGATGCACTCACCTGAACGGCCGTGAATGCCGGCGGAATCGTCCCGTTGGTCAGGTTCACCCGAACGATCTGCGAGCGCTGTCGGGGTTGAAAAGCCCGCTGGAACTCCTCGGGCAGTCGCACCGAAACGGGTCGAATGGACTCGACAATGCCGTCGAGTCGCTCAAAACCATAACTGACCCGGACTCTGTCCCCTTCGCTCACTGAGTAGAGCGCCCCGGGCGGGATATAGGCCAGCACATAGGGTTCGCCGACGACCATTGTCATGAGGTCGCCTGGCTGGCCGGTATGGCCACCCGCTTTGACGTGTACATCGGTGATGATGCCGTCGTGTCGGGCATAGACCTCGCCGCCGTCAAAGCGCGCGCGTACACCGTCAAGACTGCGCTCGAACCGGGTGACGATATCATCAAGGGTGTCGATCTCGCGCGCTATCCCCTGCTCCCGGGCCTCGAGTTCGGTCGCCTGCAGGGTGCTCCGGTAATCCGCCGTCACCAGTTCGTGCAGGGTCAGATGCGTACTGAGTCCTTCTTCGTAGGCCTTTTCACGCAGGCCGAGCAATTCGGCGATGGTGCTCGCCTGCTCGCGGGCGACCGGCAGCATGCGGCGGATCGTGTAGCGCTCGGCAGCCAGCGCCGCGCGTCGACGTCGCCATTCCGCCCATTGTGCCGAGAGATTGGCGACATCGCGCTGCACCGGCAGCGATTCAAGCGTGGCGAGCCGCTGACCGGCCTCCACGCGATCACCTTCGCGGACATGCAGCGCTGTCACCCGCCCCGAGTAACTGACGCTGACCGCGACCTGATCGCGGGTCACCATCCCGGGCGCGGATAGATACACCCGATCCCCGAAAAAGATATTCAGTAGCCACACCACCAGACCCAACAAAAGCAACAGGTAAATCCACCGCCCAATGCGCGCTCGATGGCGGCGCTGCTCGGTCTGCAGACGATCCACGCGCGGTGGTCGGCGCAGGCGCTGCATCAGAAACGCTCCGCCGCGTCGCGGACTTTTGACGGCACATACGGATCCGCATACGAGCGACGGAAGATCCACTCATCCAGATAGGCGATCATGCGAATTCCTCGCTGCACGAAAGTCGAGAACAGGATCTGGCCGGGGACGTACAGCGCATAGGCAAGCGGCGCACGGGGACCGCTCATGATCCACGCCACACAGTAGACCAGCAGGCCCTGGAGGATATAGATGAGCATCGTCGCACCCAGCACGGTCAGGGCGCCGTACGGGCCCAGCGTCGCGAAAAGCCAGACAATATAGACGTAGAAACTGATCGACAGGACGACCTGATAGAACAGGATATTCGCCATCGCGAGGGCATTCTCGGCGCGAAAACCCCGCCAGAACGGGTTAAAGGCGGCGCCGTACTTGCGCAGCCGAAAGCGGATGACGCTGCGGTTCCAGCGCAGCCGCTGGTGAGTGAAGCCGCTCAGGGTCTCGGGTACATCGGTCATCGACCAGGCATGCGGCGCGAACTCGATCGCCCAGCCGGCCCGGCGCAGTTTGTCGGTGATGTCAGCATCCTCGCCGGGCCCCACGTCCCAGCCCCCGATCTGCCTGAGTGCCTGTCTGCGGAATACGCCAAACGCCCCTGAGACGATCGACAGGATCCCCAGCGCCGCGGTGAAGCGGCGGCCCAGGGCGATACTGGTGATGTATTCAATGGCCTGGAAGCGGGCCATCAGGGTGGTATCGGCATTACGCACCGCCAGGTTACCGGCGACCGCCCCGACCTGCGGATCGGCCATCCCCGCCACCAGCTGCTCGAAGGCGTCGCGATCGAAGGTGGTATCAATATCGACGATGCTCACCAGGTCATGGCGGGCGTACTCCAGGCCCATATTGATGGCACTGGACTTGCCACCGCGGATGCCGGTGGATACCACCCGATCAAGCTCGCCACGACGTCGCAGCGACCCGCCGATCTCACGCATGCGATCAATCGATCCGTCATCCACGAGAATCAGTTCCAGATTCTGATGCGTCTGCTCGCCGAGCGATCGCACCGTACGCCGCAGTGCCTTGGCCTCGTTGAAACCGACCAACAGCACGCTTACCGCAGGGCGATGGGAGGGATCCGGTGATGACCGCTCCCATGGCGCCGCCAGCAGAATGGCGATCACGCTCAGACCGTAGCGCGACAGATCAAAGATGACGTAGTGCCAGAACAGGTAGACAAAACCCTGCAGATCCAGTTGAGCGAGCAGCGCGATGGAGCTTTCCATCAGTCCGTCAGCGCCTCGAGCACTGTGGAGAGGCCATCCACTCCCCCACTGCGCTCAACCGTGATCTGCATCGGCGATGCCACCACTGTCTCAACGGTCTCGCGCAGGCGCTGGGCAATGACCTCGGTTTCGGCCATTGGGGTTTCGGGCAGGAGGACGTAGACGACGTGGTCGCGGGCGGTCACGGCATCGGTCTGGCGCAGGCACTCCGAGAGCACATCCACCAGATGCGCAAAGACCTGTGAGAGACCGCGGCCACCCCACGCGTCGCTCATCGCCTCGATGTTGTGCACACGCAGAATGAGGACTGACAGGGGACGCTGGTAACGACGGGCCTGAGCCTGCTCGAACCGCAGCAGCGTCATGAAGTCCCTGACCCAGTAGCCCATCGGACCACGGGCCATGCTCGCCTCGAGGCTCAGATGCGGCAGAACACCGCGGTGCAGCGCCGTGACCCCACCCGACGTAATGGCGTAATGCCACCAGGTACGAGTGTCCATCCGCTCGCTGTCGGTGTGCCGACCGCAGTCCGCGCAGAGAAAACCTACCGCGGGATCACTGCTTTCGGCACCACAATGACCACAGACGAAGACCACGCCGGGTTTATCGTAATCCACCCCATAATGGCGAAGCGCCCGCCGACACTTGGGGCACTCCAGCGAACGCCCCCGCAGGAATTCGGACTCCCGGGCCTGATAGGCACAGCGATAGTGGTGGACCAGAGGCTCGGACCCCAGGTCACTGCTGCGGCATTCGGTGCACTCCTCGCGGACGTTCAGACGCGAGCCGTCGCAGGCCGGGCAGTAGTGGATGCAGTCGAATCGCTCCCGGACCAGCAATTCGGCCGCGGCCAGCTCTTCGAGCAGCTCTCTGACATTTTCGATGCCCCGCAGAGCCGCGTAGCGGACGGCGGCCGGCCGGGTAAAGTCCCAGGTGGCCTGAATCGGTGTCTGCCGCGAATGGGCCATGGCGAGCACCATCAATGCGGCTGTGTCGGCCAGTGCATCAATCTCGGGCAGCTGCGCGAGTCGCTCAACCACCGGCCGCGCGACGCCAAGCGCCTCATCCAGTAGCGCCGGCTGCAGGCTGGCGACATCACACAGTGCCCCGGGCATCGACTGACCTGAGGCGTTGATCACGGGCATCAACGCGGCGTGCGCGGAGGCGCGGCGGTCGTCGAGGGCCTCGACCGGCGTGCCGGGCATGAGCACCGCAACGTCCGCGTGCTCCGGCCCGTCGGCCACGGTGTAGGCGTCGCTGAGCCAGGTCGGGCGGGCCGATTCGCCCACCAGCCATAAACGAAGACGCGCGGTTGCGGAATCCATTCGCATGATCGCCTTTTAACACGTCTCGGCAGAGAACCTCGACTGCCTGTAAACTTTACCTATACGCCCCGATAGCTCAGCTGGATAGAGCGATCGCCTCCTAAGCGATAGGTCGCAGGTTCGAATCCTGCTCGGGGCGCCACCCCAACGCCTACCGGTCCGCCGTTATCCAGCCGATCGATGCGTCAAGCGACCAGCCCGCCTTCTCGGCATGCGCGTGCATCAGTCGCAGCACCTCATGGGCATGCGCGCGGATCAGCGACAGCCCGGCGATGGGCATCGGATCGAGGCGCTCGTCGGGGGTTCCCGGCAGCGGTTGGCCCATCAGGGCGATGACGATCTCCTCATGCTGGCTTTCAACCCGCGCCTCGGTCACCAGCCAGTGGGTCCATGCCTCGGGGCCGGGTGGTGTCGTGGTCTCGCCGGCCTCATCCTGGTGGCGCTGCGCCGCCACCTGCGAGCGGGCACCGATATGCTCCAGCGCCATCACCGCATCGTGAGCGGCCTCGCCCTCGGCGGCCGGATGCGATTGCTTGAGCGTGTCATTGATGGGTTGCATGAGCCGATGCAGGGCCCGGCGGGATAGCCAGGCGATGCGCCCTTCCCCGGAGGCCATCGTCAGCCTCAGCGCAAGACGATCCTCCAGGGGCGAGTAGACCATTCGGATGCGGTTGGCCCGCGGCAGCGAGACATTCGTCATTGTGCCGCCCTAGCGTCGGTTCCGACGCACGACCCGATCGCGTTTTTTCTGCTGACGCGGCGTGAGCTTGTTACGACGGCCGGCATAAGGGTTCTCGCCGGTGCGCAGCTCCAACCGAATGGGCGTGCCGTGGAGCTGGAACGCCTTGCGGAACCGGTTGATCAGAAACCGCCGGTAGGCATCCGGCAGGTCGCGGGTCTGGTTGCCATGGACCACGATGGTGGGCGGGTTGCGGCCGCCCTGATGCGCGTAGCGCAACTTGATGCGCCGGCCGCGGACGAGCGGCGGCTGGTGGGCGCTGATGGCGTCTTCAAGCACCCGGTTGAGCGCCGGTGTGGGCAATTCGCGGCGCGCCGCTGCATGCACATGCGCCACCTCCTCGAGCAGCCGACCGACCCCCGTGCCATGTAGCGCGGAGATGAATCGTGGCCGGGTAAAATCCAGGAATCCCAGCTTGACGTCGAGTTCACGACGGATGCGCTCGCGGTTTTCAGCGATCAACCCGTCCCATTTGTTGACCGCCAGGACCAGCCCGCGCCCCGCGTTGATGGCATGACCGATGAGGTGGGCATCCTGTTCGGAGATCTCCTGCTGCGCATCGAGCACCATGATCACCACCTGCGCCGCCTCGATCGCCTGCAGGGTCTTGATGACACTGAATTTCTCGACCCCATCGCTGACCCGGCTCCGGCGTCGCACGCCCGCGGTATCGATCAGCGTGAAGGCCCGCCCGTCCCGCTCGAACGGCACTCGGATGGAATCCCGCGTGGTCCCGGGCATGTCATACACCAGCACCCGCTCCTCGCCGATGAGCCGGTTCACCAGCGTGGACTTGCCCACGTTGGGCCGGCCGATGATGGCCACATCAATGGGCGCATCCGGCTCGTCGGGCGCTTCGGCATCGGCATCGGGATCGGCGTCGGCTGGATCGGCGGATGCCGGGGCGGCCCAGGCGGCTCCCAAGCAATCCTCCAGTACCGCACCGATGAGCTGAGTGACGCCGCGCCCCTGCACCGCCGCGATCGGCCAGGGCGAATCCATGCCCAGCGAGTGGAATTCGGCGCCGGCAACGTCCGCATCGACCCCGTCAATCTTGTTCATGACCAGCCAGACGCGTTTACCGCGGCGGCGCAGATCGCGGGTGAGGGCCTCGTCGCCGGGGGTGACGCCGACCCGCGCGTCGACCAGGAACAGGATGACATCGGCCTCGTCCAGCGCGCGCAGGGCCTGACGCTGCATGTGATGATAGGTGACGTCGTCGGGCTCGCCGAGCCCGCCGGTGTCCACCACCACATAGGGCGCCGGCCCCAGGCGGCCGACGCCATACTGCCGGTCGCGGGTCAGCCCCGGGAAGTCCGCCACCAGGGCATCCCGCGTCCGCGTGAGTCGGTTGAACAGGGTGGACTTGCCCACATTGGGCCGCCCCACCAGGGCGATTACCGGTTGTTCCATCCAGTCATGATAGCAGCCGGCAGCCCCGGTCGGGGTGGCGATCCGCGCTCACAATGCCGCCGCCAGCAACCGTTGGGTGTACGCCGCCTGCGGGTCGGTGAAAATCCGCTCCGCCGGCCCTGATTCCACCACCTGACCGGACTGCATGACGAGCATGCGGTGGCTCATGGCCCGCACGATCTTCAGGTCGTGGCTGATGAACACGTACGCCAGCCCGTGCCGCGCCTGGAGTGATCGCAGCAACTCGACGAGCTGGGTCTGAACGCTTCGGTCGAGGGCCGAGGTGGGTTCATCCAGCACCACCACCGCGGGCTTGAGCACGATGGCGCGCGCCACCGCCACGCGCTGACGCTGGCCGCCCGAGAGTTCGTGGGGAAACCGCTCAGCCAGCGCCGGGTCGAGGCCGACCTCGGCGAGCGCCTCGCGGGCCAGGGCGCCGCGCTCGGCCGCATCGGCACCGATGCGGTGCACCGCCAGCCCCTCGCCGATGATCTGCTCGACGGAAAGCCGCGGGCTGAGACTGCCATAGGGGTCCTGGAAGACCACCTGCAGTCGCCGCCGCAGCGGCCGAAGCGCCCCCTTGCCCAGGCGACTGATATCACGACCCTCGAAGCGGATCTGACCGGTGGCGGCCTGCAGCCGCAGCAGCGCCATGCCCAGCGTGGTCTTGCCGGATCCGCTCTCGCCCACGACCCCCAGGGTTTCCCCGGCGCCCACCGCCAGATCAATGCCGTCCACCGCCTTGAGGTGGCCCACCACGCGTTTCAGCAGACCACCGCGGCGCGGAAACCACACCCGCAGATCGCGGGCCTCGAGCACCGTCTGCGGATTGGCGACGGGCCGCGGTCGGCCACTGGGCTCGGCGGCGATCAGCGCCCGGGTATAGTCACTGCGGGGCTGTTCGAACACGCTGGCGGCCTCACCCTGCTCAACTACGCGTCCCTGCTGCATGACCGCTACGCGATCCGCCACCCGGCGGACCACATTCAGGTCATGGCTGATCAGCAGCATGGCCATGTCGAGTCGTTGCTTGAGATCAGCCAGCAGCTCGAGGATCTCGGCCTGAATGGTCACATCCAGCGCCGTGGTGGGCTCATCGGCGATCAGCAGCCGGGGGCTGTTGGCGATCGCCATCGCGATCATCACACGCTGGCGCTGCCCGCCGGAGAGCTGATGCGGGAATGCCCCCAGACGGGCCGAGGCCTCGGGCAGCCGGACCATCTCAAGCAGTTCGACGATGCGATCCCGGGCCGCGGCGGCGCTCAGGCCCTGGTGGATGCGCAGGGTCTCACCGATCTGCTTTTCCAGCGTATGGACGGGGTTGAGCGAGGTCATGGGCTCCTGGAAGACCATGCCCAACGCACCCCCCCGGAACCGCCGCAGGGTCGCCGTGCTGGCACCGATCAGTGATTCGCCCTCCACCAGGATGCGGCCGGTGGGGTGACTGGCCAACGGATAGGGCAGCAGCTGGGGCACCGACAGCGCCGTAATGGACTTGCCCGAGCCACTCTCGCCCACCAGCGCCAGCGTTTCCCGTGCATTCAGGGTCAGATTGACGCCCTGCACGACCGGGGTCTGGCGCCCGCCCCGGCCGAAGGCGATGGACAGATCCTCAATCTGCAGCAGGGCGCTCATCCCGGGTCTCCGCCGCCAAAGGTCTTGCGCGGGTCGAACGCATCCCGTGCGGCCTCGCCGATGAACACCAGCAGCGAGAGCATGATGGCCAGTGTGAAAAACGCCGTCAGCCCCAGCCAGGGGGCCTGGAGATTATTCTTGCCCTGCGCCAGCAGCTCGCCCAGCGACGGCGACCCCGGCGGCAGGCCGAAGCCCAGAAAATCCAGCGAGGTCAGAGTGGTGATCGAGCCGGTGAGAATGAACGGCATGAAGGTCACCGTGGCCACCATGGCGTTGGGCAGCGCATGGCGGACGATGATCACCCGATCGGCGACGCCCAGCGCCCGGGCCGCCTTGACGTAGTCGAAATTGCGCACCCGCAGGAACTCCGCACGCACCACGCCCACCAGCTGTGTCCAGCTGAACAGCAGCATGATCCCCAGCAGCCACCAGAAGTTGGGCTGCACGAACCCGGCCATGATGATCAGTAGATAGAGCACCGGCAGGCCGGCCCAGATCTCGATGAAGCGCTGCCCCAGCAGGTCCACCCGGCCGCCGAAATAGCCCTGGACCGCGCCCACCGCCACACCGATCACCGAGCTGGCCAGCGTCAGCGCCAGCCCAAACAGGACCGACAGGCGAAAGCCGTAGATCAGCCGCGCCAGCACGTCGCGCGCCTGATCGTCGGTGCCCAGCCAGTTGGCGGCCGACGGCGGCGCCGGGGCCGCCGATTCGCTGGCGTAGTTGATGGTGTCGTAGTGATAGGGAATCGGTGGCCAGAGCATCCAGCCCCGGGCGTTGATCAGCTCGGCGACGTAGGGATCGCGATAGGCCGCCTCGGTGGGAAAGTCCCCGCCGAAGGTGGTCTCGGGATAGCTCACCAGCACCGGGAAATACCAGTCGCCGTCGTAGTGCACGAGCAGCGGACGGTCATTGGCGATGAACTCCGCACCCAGCGACAGACCGAACAGCACCAGGAACAGCCACAGCGACCACCAGCCCCGGCGATTGGCCCGGAACTGGGCCCAGCGGCGCTGATTGATGGGGTTCAGGCGCAGTCGGTCCATCACCCGTCCCGAGCCTCGAAATCGATGCGGGGGTCCACCAGCACATACATCAGATCGCCCAGCAGATTGAGCACCAGGCCGATCAGCGTGAAGACGAAAAGACTGCCGAAGACCACCGGATAATCCCGGTTGACCACCGACTCGAAGCCCAGCAGCCCGAGCCCATCCAGCGAAAAGATCACCTCGATCAGCAGCGCGCCGGTGAACAGCACCCCCACGAACGCGGCCGGGAAACCGGCGATCACGATGAGCATGGCGTTGCGGAAGACATGCCCGTAGAGGACGCGGCGCTCGCTGACGCCCTTCGCCCGGGCGGTCATGACGTACTGCTTGTTGATTTCCTCGAGAAACGAGTTCTTGGTGAGCATGGTCAGACCGGCGAAACCGCCGATCACCATTGCCAGCACCGGCAGCACCAGATGCCACAGGTAATCGAGAATGCGGGCCGGCCAGGCGAGCTGCTCCCAGTTATCGGAGACCAGCCCGCGCAGCGGAAACCAGTCCAGATAGCTGCCACCGGCAAAGACCACGATCAGCAGAATGGCGAACAGGAACCCCGGGATCGCATAGCCGACGATGACCACGGCGCTGGTCCAGACGTCAAACCCCGAGCCGTCGCGGACCGCCTTGCGGATGCCCAGCGGGATCGAGATGAGATAGGTGAGCAGCAGCGTCCACACCCCCAGCGACACCGACACCGGCAGCTTATCGACGATCAGCGAGAGCACCGTCTGGTCACGATAGAAACTCTCGCCCAGATCGAACTGCGCGTAGTCCACCAGCATTTTCGCAAACCGCTCGTGGGCCGGCCGGTCAAAGCCGAACTGCGCCTCGAGCTCGGCGATATAGGCCGGATCCAGCCCGCGACCGCCGCGACTCTCGCCGGAGACCTCATCCGCGGCGACCCCCGAGAAACGGCTGGTGGACAGGTCCGCCGTGCCCTGGACCTGGGCCATTACCTGCTCGATGGGCCCACCCGGGGCAAACTGGACGATGACGAAGTTGATCAGCAGCACGCCGATCAACGTCGGGATCATCAACAGCAACCGGCGCGCGATATAGGCGTACACGCTCAGCGACTCCGCGGTCCGCGACTAGCGGTCATCCACCCGGGCCGCCCGTTCGGGGTCCACCCACCAGCTGTCCAGCGCCAGGCCATAGGGCGGGTTGTCCGCCGGCCGCCCGAAGCGATCCCAGTAGGCCAGGCGAAAGCGATCGATATACCAGTTGGGGATGGCGTAGAAATGCCACTGCAGCACGCGGTCCAGGGCCCGGGTGCGGGTCACCAGTGCCTCACGATCGGGCGCGTCGATCACCGCGGTCACCAGTTCGTCGATCACCGGATCGCAGACGCCGGCCACATTGCGGCTGCCAGTGATCTCCGCGGCCTCACAGCTCCAGAAGTCGCGCTGCTCGTTGCCCGGCGACAGCGACTGCGGCGCCACGTGCACGGTCATGTCAAAGTCGAACGCCTCCATGCGGTTCTGATACTGAGTGGGATCCACGGTGCGCACGCTCACCTCGGCCCCGAGCCGCTCGAGATTGCGCTTGAACGGCAGCACCACCCGTTCGAACGACGGCGAGACCAGCAGGATCTCGAAGGCCATGGGCTGACCCGACTCGGTGTGCGTCAGCGTGCCATCGCGGACCGCCCAGCCGGCGTCGCGCAGCAGCGCAAGCGCCCGGCGCAGGTTGGCCCGGCGTGACCCGTCGGTGGTATCCGGCGGTGCGTAGGCCTCGGTGAACACCCGCTCGGGGAGCTGGTCGCGGTAGGGCTCGAGCAGCTCGAGTTCCGCCTCGGAAGGCAGCCCCGTGGCCGCCAGCTCGGAGTTCTGGAAATAGC
Organism: Spiribacter aquaticus; assembly: GCF_007625215.1. NCBI lineage: Bacteria > Pseudomonadati > Pseudomonadota > Gammaproteobacteria > Chromatiales > Ectothiorhodospiraceae > Spiribacter > Spiribacter aquaticus. The sequence continues at coordinate 396,526 of NZ_VMKP01000002.1, forward strand.
TGCGGGTGCGGTCATAGGCGCCGTAGAAGAGATTCTCGTTGGTCCACTCAAAGTCGAAGGCGTACGCCAGGGCCTCGCGCACGGCCGGGTCGGCGAACACCGCCCGGCGCGTATTGAAGAAAAATCCCTGCATCCCCGCCGGGCGATCATGGGGGATCTCGACGCGTTTGAGCAGGCCCGATTCCACCGCGGGCGTGTCGTAGGCGGTGGCCCAGTTGCGCGCCACGTTCTCGCGGCGCAGGTGATACTCCCCGGCCTTCAGCGCCTGCAGCGCGACGGTGCCATCACGGTAGTAGTCGTAGCTGATGCGATCGAAGTTGTAGCGCCCGCGATTGACCGGCAGATCCGCCGCCCAGTAGTCATCGACGCGCTCGTAGACGATGCGCCGTCCCTGCTCCACCGAGGCCACGCGATACGGCCCGCTGCCGAGCGGCGGCGTCAGTGTGGTGGCGGTGAAGTCGCGCTCCGCCCAGTCGTGGGCGGGCAGCACCGGCAACTGACCGAGTATCAGCGGCAGCTCGGCATTGTCCGTGGTGGCAAAATGAAACTCCACGGTCAGCGGGTCGATCACCTCGACACGATCGACGTCCGCATAGTAGGCCCGGTAACGCGGATGGCCGTCCTCGCGCAGCCGGCGGAACGTCCAGGCGACGTCGTCGGCGGTGATCGGTTCGCCGTCATGAAAGCGCGCCGTATCGCGCAGGTTGAAGCGGACGCTGGAGTGATCGTCGGCCACCTCGATGGAGCGGGCGATCAGTCCGTACTGCGTAAACGGCTCGTCCAGCGACTGCACGGTGAGCGTATCGAAGACCCGACCCATGCCCTCGGCGGCGGTGCCGCGGAGGATGAACGGGTGCAGGCTGTCGAAGGTCAATGCCGCCACATTGGCGAGCTTGAGCGTACCGCCCTTGGGCGCCTGCGGGTTGACGTAATCGAAGTGCTCGAACCCGGGCCCGTAGCGGGGCTCGCCATGCAGCGCCAGGGCATGCTCGGCCTCGGCCGCCAGCGCCTCGCCCATCCCGATCAGCGATCCCAGCGCGATGGCCCGCAGGGTCAGTCGGACGGCATCGAATGACAGCATTGAAACGCTCCTTATGGCATTCATACCCGGCGCCGCTTGGCCGCGCCAGCGCTTTTGAGTAACGTACCGAGGATTATGACAGGGGCAAAGGGGTTCCCATGGGTTTTCTTGACAATCGCAAGGCACTGATCACGGGTGTCGCCAGCAACCGCTCCATCGCCTGGGGCATCGCCGAGGCCATGCACCGCGAGGGCGCCGAGGTCGCGCTCACCTACCAGAACGAAAAGCTCAAGCGCCGCGTGGAGCAGTGCTCCGAGGCCTGCGGCGGCGGGCCCGTGCTGCCCCTCGACGTGGCCGATGATGCCCAGATCGATGCCGTCTTTAAGTCGCTGGCCGACACCTGGGGCCATCTCGACATTGTCGTCCATGCCGTGGGTTTCGCGCCGCGCGATGAGCTCGAGGGCTCGTTTGTCGAGAACACGACCCGCGCCGGTTTCGGCATGGCCCACGACATCAGCGCCTACAGCTTCATCGCCCTGGCCCGAGGTGCCCGGCCGCTGATGCAGGGACGCAACGGCAGCCTGCTGACCCTCACCTACCTGGGGGGCGAGCGGGCGCTGCCCAATTACAATGTCATGGGCGCCGCCAAGGCGAGCCTGGAATCATCGGTGCGCTACATGGCGAGTGATCTGGGCGCCGAGGGTATCCGCGTGAATGCCGTCTCAGCCGGTCCGATCCGGACGCTGGCCGCCTCCGGCATCGGCGACTTCCGCCGCATGCTCGACTTCAATGCCGCCGCCGCGCCCATGCGGCGCAACGTCAGCATCGAGGAAGTGGGCAACACCAGCGCCTTTCTGTGCTCAGACCTTGCCTCGGGCATCACCGGCGAGATCGTGCACGTCGATGGGGGCTTCCATTCGGTGGCACTGGCCGGCACCGCGATGGATGGCGAGGGCTGACCCGCCCTCGCCCGGCAGCGACGATCAGAGATTGCTTTCGCGAATCTCCACATCCGCCCGGTCGCGGAGTGCCGCGACCACGGCCTGCACACTCGCCTCGCCGTCCAGCTCACTCAGCGTCTGCCTGAGCTGACCGCGACGTTCCGCACCGACCTCGGACGGGTCGCCGGGCTCCACCGCCTCCACCGCCACGGCGGCCCAGCCGTTGGCCAGGCGACCGACGCCGGCCCGGTCACCGCTGCCCGCCGGGCCGCTCAGCCGAAAGCCCCGCTCGCGAACGCCGGCCGGCAGTGACCGGTCATTGCGCCCACCAAGGGTGGGGGCGGTGTACTGCGCCGATTCGATGCCATCGGCCGCACTCTGTAACGAGTCACCGGCGTTGACCGCGTCGGCGATCCGCTGGGCGTCCGCCCGCGCGGCGGCGGCGGCCTTCCCGTCCAGATAAGCGGTGCGGGCCTGCTCGCGGACCTCGTCCAGCGGCCGGACCCGTGCGGATCGGTAATCGGTCACCCGGATCACGGCGTAACCGCCGTCTTCGCGTTCGATCAGATCGCTGTTCTCACGATTATCCAGCATGGCGTCGCTGAAGGCGGTCTCAAGCACCGCCGGATCGCCGGCAACGCCACTGCCATCGGCGGCGGCATCGATCCACTCCGTGGATTCGACCGGGATGCCCACCGCGTCGGCCGCCGGCTCCAGCGTGGTCGGGTTTTCGAAGGCAAGCGTCTCAACGGTGTTGATCTGCTCGGTCACGCGCCGCTCGGCACGCTCCATGGCGATGTCCTCGCGGATTGAGTCGCGCATCTGCTCGAAAGGCGGCAACTCCGCGACCTGCACATCGGTCACCTCGATCAGGTGCCAGCCAAACGGCGTGCGGACCGGCTCGCTCAGCTCACCGGGCTGCAGCGACCAGGCCGCCTCGGCAAACGCATCGGCCACATCCGCCTGCTCGATCACGCCCAGCGAACCGCCCTGCGCCGCCGACCCCGAATCATCCGAGACCGCCTCGGCCACCGCGGCGAAGGACTCGCCCCCGCGAATCCGCTCGCGGGCCGCCTCGACGGTCTGACGCGCCGAACTCACCGCCGCCTCATCGGCGTCCTCGGGGACCGCCGCGAGGATATGCCGAACCGTACGCGCCGCGTCCTCGCCACTGCCGCTGGCCCGCTCGTCATAGCGCTCGCGCACCGCCGACGCCGAGACCTCGATGCTCGGGGCAATGGCCTCCGCGGACAGGCTCAGATAGCGCAGCTGGACCTGTTCGGGTTCGCGGAACCGTTCACGGTTCGCCTCATACCATTCCTGCAGATCGGCATCGGTCACCTCGATGGTGTCGCGGTAGTCCGCGGTCTCGAGGGTGGCCCAGCTGAGCCGGCGCTGCTGCGCCTGGAGGGCGATCAGGCGGTCCACCGTCTGCTCCGGGGTAAAGGTCGTGGACTGTACCGCGCGCTGGAGCAGTGAAATCGACAGGTCGCGGCGGATCTGGGACTCGTAGGCCTCCGCGGTCAGGTTGTTCTGCTGCAGAAGGCTCTGATAGCGCTCGGTGGAAAAGCTTCCATCCACCTGGAACATGGACTGGCTGCGCACCGCCTGCGAGACATCGGCGTCGCTGGCCCGCAACCGCTTGTCACGGGCGTAATTGATCAGCGCCTGGCGATCGATGAGCTGCTCGAGGACCTGCCGGCGCAGATTGTCCGTGCTGAACACGGCGGGATCGTACTGATCGCCCAGCATGCGGCGCAGTTCCGACTGGCGCTGCTGATAGGCCTGATCAAGCTGGGTGCGGGTAATCTCGGCATCCCCGACGGTCGCCACCACCTGGGGGCCGCCATTGCCGACATAGTTATACAGCCCGAACAGGGCGAAGGGGATCACCAGCAGGCCCACGATGACGTAGGCGATCCAGCCGCTGGTTCGATCTCTGATGGAGAGCAGCATGGTTGGATTCCGTATAACAAAAAGGCGCCTTGGGGCGCCTTCCTGAGGGTGGGATTGTATGGCGGAGCGGACGGGATTCGAACCCGCGACCTCCGGCGTGACAGGCCGGCATTCTAACCTGCTGAACTACCGCTCCGTTTTTCACCTTGGTGGGTGGTGAGGGGTTCGAACCCCCGACATTCGCCTTGTAAGGGCGACGCTCTCCCAACTGAGCTAACCACCCCGATAAAGCGGCGCTTAGTTTACCGCATCCTTGAGTGCCTTGCCAGCCTTGAAGCCGGGCACTTTCGAGGCCGCGATGTTGATGGACTCGCCGGTCCGCGGGTTGCGACCGGTCCGCGCCGCGCGCTCGCGCACGGTGAAGGTCCCGAAGCCGACCAGCGTGACCTGGTCACCCTGATTGAGCGCATCCGTCACGGTGGAGGCAAAGGCATCAACCGCCTTGGTGGCGTCGGCCTTGGACAGGTCGGCCGATTCGGCGACGGCGTCGATGAGTTCAGACTTGTTCATGGATGAATCCCCTTCGAAATTATTCTATCAATGATCGCCCGTTGGTCGGCTGACTCGCATGCTATCGCTACGCCCTCCCAACGACAATCGCATAGCGCCAGATCATTAAGCATTGTGAGGTTGGTCGCTGTCAAACGACAAAGCCTTTCAGTGCGGGCGTTGGCTGGTCGCAGGAGCCTCTTGGCCACTGCCGGTCTCGGCCACCGGCTCACCCGCCCCGGCAAGCGCGACCGGTTGCGAGACCAGCGCGGCGGCCAGCACTTCATCCATCCAGCGCACGGTGCGGATATCCAGCTTCGACTGGATGTCGCGTGGGATATCGGCCAGATCCTTGCGGTTGTCCGCCGGGATCAACACCGTGCGGATCCCCCCGCGCAGCGCCGCCAGGAGCTTTTCCTTGAGCCCGCCGATGGGCAGCACCTCGCCCCGCAGGGTGATCTCGCCGGTCATCGCCACTGCCGCGGACACCGGTATCCCGGTGGCGGCGGAGATCAGTGCCGTGCACATGCCGATGCCCGCACTGGGTCCATCCTTGGGGATGGCGCCCTCGGGGACATGGATATGGATGTCGTGACCGGCGTGGAAGTCGGCGGGAATGCCGAGTGACGCCGAGCGGCTGCGCATCACGGTCTGCGCCGCGTGAATCGACTCCTTCATGACATCGCCCAGCTGACCGGTGTTCTGTAACCGGCCCTTGCCCGGCACCACGGCACTCTCGATGGTGAGCAGCTCGCCGCCGACCTCGGTCCAGGCCAGCCCGGTGACCCGACCCACCTGATCGCTGGTCTCGGCGACGCCATAGCGATGGCGCCGCACGCCCAGATACTTATCGAGGTTCTGCGTGTTGACCTGGACCGCCTTGTCGCGCGGCTTGATCAGCACCTCCTTGACCACCCGCCGGGCGATCTTGGCCACCTCGCGCTCGAAGTTGCGGACACCGGCCTCGCGCGTGTAATAGCGGGCGATGTCGCGCAGCGCGTTGTCGCTGACTTCCAGTTCGCCGGGCTTGAGGCCGTTGGCCTTGATCTGCTTGGGCAGCAGGTAGTGCCGGGCGATGTTGACCTTCTCCTCCTCGGTATAACCGGACAGGCGGATGACCTCCATGCGATCGAGCAGCGGCCCGGGAATATCCAGCGTGTTCGCCGTACACACGAACATGACGTCGGAGAGGTCGAAGTCCACTTCCAGATAGTGATCGTTGAAGGTGGCGTTCTGCTCGGGGTCGAGCACCTCGAGCAGTGCCGAGGCCGGATCGCCCCGAAAATCCATCGCCATCTTGTCGACTTCGTCGAGCAGGAACAGCGGATTGCGCTTGCCCACCTTGGTGAGCTTCTGGACGATCTTACCCGGCAGCGAGCCGATGTAGGTCCGCCGATGACCGCGGATCTCGGCCTCGTCACGGACACCGCCCAGCGACATACGCACAAAGCGGCGGTTGATCGAGCGCGCGATGGACTCGCCCAGCGAGGTCTTGCCGACACCCGGTGGCCCCACCAGGCACAGGATGGGGCCTTTGAGTTTGCGCACCCGCTGCTGGACGGCCAGATACTCGAGAATCCGTTCCTTGACCTTCTCAAGCCCGTAGTGGTCCGCATCGAGAATCGCTTCGGCCCGGCCCAGGTCGTGGCGCACGCGGGTGCGCTTTTTCCAGGGCAGCGCCACCATCCACTCGAGGTAGCTGCGCACCACCGTCGCCTCGGCGGACATGGGCGACATCATCCTGAGCTTGTTGAGCTCCTGATCCGCTTTCTCGCGCGCCTCGCTGGACATGCCCGCGGCCTCGATCTTCTGCTCGAGATCCTCCACCTCGTTGGGGGCGTCGTCCATCTCGCCGAGCTCTTTCTGAATGGCCTTCATCTGCTCATTCAGGTAGTACTCGCGCTGCGACTTCTCCATCTGCTGCTTGACGCGGCCACGGATGCGCTTTTCGACCTGCAGCACGTCCAGCTCGCCCTCGATCAGCCCCATCAGGTGCTCAAGCCGTCGGGCCGGGTTCTCCATTTCGAGGATGGCCTGCTTTTCGTCGATCTTCAGGCTCATGTGCGCGGCGATGGTGTCGGCAAGCCGTCCCGGGGCTTCAATACCCTGCAGCGAGGACAGCACCTCGGGCGGGACCTTCTTGTTGAGCTTGACGTACTGCTCGAACAGCGACATCAGCGAGCGGATCATGACCTCGACTTCGTCGTTGCCCTCCACCGACTCATCCGGCAGCGATACGGCGCTGGCGGCGAAATGGCCGTGCGCGTCGTCAAGATCGGCGACCTGGGCACGCTCGACCCCCTCCACCAGCACTTTGACGGTGCCATCGGGGAGCTTGAGCATCTGCAGGATATTGGCGATGGTGCCCACGGTGTAGAGATGACCCGCCGCCGGGTCGTCCACCTCGGCGCTGTGCTGGGCGACCAGCAGTATCCGCTTGTCCTCGGTCATCGCCCGCTCGAGGGCCTCGATGGACTTCTCCCGACCGACGAACAGCGGAATGACCATGTGCGGGTAGACGACGACATCGCGCAGCGGCAGCACCGCCATGGCGGTGCCGCTCGCCGGCGTCAGTTCCTGAGTCATAGGAATCCTCTTGGGGCCGGGCTGCCCGGCCGCGGGTCAGTCCGACGCCGCGGCAGGCTGCTGCTCCGAGCCATCATAGATCAGATAGGGGGCCGTCTCGCCGCGGATGACCGCGTCATCCACCACGACCTTGCTGACATTCTCGAGCGAGGGGAGCTCGTACATGGTATCCAGCAGGACATGCTCGACCAGGGTCCGCAGTCCCCGCGCCCCGGTGTTGCGGGCGATGGCCTTGCGTGCGACTTCGTAGAGCGCCTCGTCGCGGAACTCGAGTTCGACGTTTTCCATCTCGAAGAGGCGATGGAACTGCTTGACCAGCGCGTTCTTGGGCTCACGGAGGATCTGCACCAGCGCATCCTCATCGAGCTCGTTGAGCGTGGCCACCACGGGCAGCCGTCCCACAAACTCGGGGATCAGCCCGTAGCGCATCAGATCCTCGGGCTCGACATCCCGAAGCGTCTCGCCCACGGCCTTCTGCTGCGAGGCGTCCTTGATTTCGGCGGAAAAGCCGATGCCGCCCTTCTCGGAGCGCTGCTCGATGACCTTCTCCAGCCCGGCGAACGCACCACCACAGATGAACAGGATATTGCTGGTGTCGACCTGCAGGAACTCCTGCTGCGGGTGCTTGCGCCCGCCCTGGGGCGGCACCGACGCGGTGGTGCCCTCGATGAGCTTGAGCAGCGCCTGCTGGACACCTTCGCCCGAGACATCACGGGTGATCGAGGGGTTGTCCGCCTTGCGCGAGACCTTGTCGATCTCGTCGATGTAGACAATGCCGCGCTGCGCCTTCTCAACGTCGTAATCACACCGCTGCAGAAGCTTCTGAATGATGTTCTCGACGTCCTCGCCGACGTACCCCGCCTCGGTCAGCGTGGTGGCATCGGCAATGGTGAAGGGCACGTCCAGCAGACGGGCCAGCGTCTCGGCGAGCAGCGTCTTACCCGAACCGGTGGGGCCGATGAGCAGGATGTTGCTCTTGTTGAGCTCGACGACATCGCGGCCCTGGGGCGCCTGCATGCGCTTGTAGTGATTGTAGACCGCCACTGACAGGACCTTTTTGGCGTGGTCCTGCCCGATGACGTGTCCGTCAAGCTCGGCGTTGATCTCATGGGGCTTGGGCAGGCTCGCGCTCTTCTCGGCGCTCGCCTCCTCCATTTCCTCGCGGATGATGTCGTTGCAGAGCTCGACACACTCATCGCAGACAAACACAGAGGGCCCCGCAATGAGCTTGCGTACCTCGTGCTGGCTCTTGCCGCAGAATGAGCAGTGGAGCGGCTTGCCGTTGTCGTCGCCGCGACCGCCATCATTTTTGTCAGTCATGGGCTACCTTTGTGCATGCCAGAAACAGTCAATTTCGACGATGCCCGCTTTTCCACGGGCACGCAAGGCGCCGCTACTCGAGCGGCAGCTTGCTGCGATCGGTCAGGACCTGGTCCACCAGGCCATAGTCGCGCGCCGCCTCGGGATCCATGAAGTTGTCACGCTCGGTATCCTGGGCGATCGTCTCGATGGGCTGACCGGTGTGATGGGCCAGAATGCCGTTGAGACGCTCGCGGGTGTTGAGGATCTCACGGGCATGGATGTCGATATCCGTTGCCTGACCCTGGAAGCCGCCCAGCGGCTGATGGATCATCACCCGCGAGTTGGGCAGCGCGAAGCGCTTGCCCGCCGCACCCGCCGCCAGCAGCAGCGAGCCCATGCTGGCCGCCTGGCCAATGCACACGGTGCTGATGTCGGGCTTGATGAACTGCATGGTGTCGTAGATCGCGAGCCCCGCGGTGACCATGCCACCGGGGCTGTTGATGTAGAAGTGGATATCCTTATCGGGGTTTTCCGACTCCAGGAACAGCAGCTGGGCGATCAGCAGATTGGCCTGATGATCCTCCACCGGCCCCACCAGGAATATCACCCGCTCCTTGAGCAGCCGCGAATAGATATCAAATGCACGCTCGCCACGTGCCGTCTGCTCGACCACCATCGGCACAAGGCCGGTGGCCATCGGGCCGTTATCGGGGCGCTCTTCGCTCATGTTCACTCTGACTCCTGACCGTTTTTGGTCTCGGTGCTGTCTTCATCCTCGACGCCACTGGTAAGCGCGTCGAGACTCATCGGTTTTTCCACGACACTGGCCCGCTCGAGCACCCAGTCGACCACCTGATCCTCCATCACCTGGAGCTGCAGGCTCTGCATGGCCTCCTGGTTCTGCAGGTAGTGCTGCATGACCTGCTGCGGCTGTTCGTAGCCGGCGGCGATCCGCTGCAGCGCCGACTGCATACGCTCGGGATCGATCTCGATGCTGTTCGCCCGGACCACTTCGTTGACCAGCAGCCCCAGCTTGACCCGCCGCTGGGCCTCTTCTTCGAAACGATCCGCCGGCAGATCGGGATCGTCTCCCGCGGCGCCGGCCTGACGCATCTGCTCGAGCGTCTGCTCACGGACCTGCTCGATCTCCTGATCCACCAGCGTGCGTGGCAGCGTCACCTCGTGGCGTTCGACCAGCGCACTCATCACCTGGTTCTTGATCCGACTACGAACCGCCTGGTCGCGTTCCCGTTCGAGGCTCTCGGCGATGCGCGTGCGCAGTGCCTCGACGCCGCCTTCAATGCCCAGGGTCTCGGCAAAGGCCTCGTCCGCTTCCGGCAGCTCCGGGGCCTCGACCTTTTTCATGGTCACGGCGAACTCAGCCTCACGCCCGGCGATCGTGGTATCCGGAAAGCCATCGGGGAAGGTATAGCGGATGGTCTTCTGATCACCGGCCTGCATGCCGGTCAGCGCCTCTTCGAAGGGGCCGGGCATCTGCCCGTCGCCCAAGGTGACTTCAACGTCTTCGCCCTGGTTGCCCTCGAACTCCTCGCCATCGACCCGGCCGTCGAAATCGATGGTCACGCGATCACCCTCCGCGGCCGCGCGCTCGACCTCGGTGTACTCGGCGTGCTGACGCCGCAGCCGGTCGAGGATGCGATCCACGTCGGCCGCCTCGATATCCACCGCCGGGCGCTCAAGCTCAATGGACTCGATACCCTCGACCTCGATATCGGGGATCACCTCGAAGCGCGCTTCGTACTCCAGATCCTTACCGGGCTCCACCGTCAGCGGCTGGATATCGGGCGTGCCGGCGGGCCGGAGCGACTCCTGCTCGAGCGCCTCGGAATAAGTGGTCCGCACCACTTCGTCGAGCACCTCGCTGCGCACCTGCGGCCCATAGCGCTTTTCCACGACTTTCATGGGCACCTTGCCGGGCCGGAACCCCTGCAGGCGGACCTGGCCACGCATCTCGCGCAGCTTTTCATCGACCTTGCCGTCCACCTGTTCGGAGGGCACCTGGACCTTCAACGTACGCTGCAGGCCGTCGCCCGACTCCACCGATACTTGCATTACCTACCTCTGGATTTTTGGTGCGAAAGGCGAGACTCGAACTCGCACGGGGGGATGCCCCACTGGGACCTAAACCCAGCGCGTCTACCAGTTCCGCCACTTTCGCGCAGTAAAACGTCATCACGCAGTATACCGGCATGCCGCATCCGGCAAAAGCTAACCCCGATGGACGCGCCCGTCCTGCGCCGGGCGGCGCCGCTGCCAGGCCTTATGGCCCTCGACCACCGCCACCACCGGCAGACTGACAAGCACCGCGACCAGCCAGTCCCGCAGACCCAGCGCGCGGGTGTCGAACAGCAGCTGCAGGGGCGGCGCATAGGTGAACAGCAGCTGGGCGAGCACGATCACGGCGATTGCGCCCAGCACGTAGCGGTTTCCCAGCAGCCCGCCGCGATTGAGGGTGCCGGCATGCAGGCGGCGGGCCGAGAACAGGTACCAGACCTCGAACAGCACCAGGGTATTGATGGTCAGCGTGCGCACCTCGGCCAGATCGCGCCCCGCGGCCTGCTCACTGAGGAACACCGCCAGCGTTCCGCCCAGCATCACCAAGGCCACCAGGCCCAGCCGCATGCCCATGCCCGGGGGGATCAGCGCCGCATCGACGGGGCGTGGCGGTCGCTCCATGACCGCCGCCTCGGCGGGCTCGAAGGCCAGCGCCAGCGCCAGTGTCACCGCGGTGATCATGTTCACCCAGAGGATCTGGACCGGCGTCACCGGCAGGACCAGGCCCGCCATCACGGCCACCACCAGCAGCAGGGCCTGGGCGGCATTGGTGGGCAGGATGAACAGGATCGACTTGACGATATTGTCGTAGACGACGCGCCCTTCGTGGACGGCCGCCTCGATGGTCGCGAAGTTGTCGTCGGCGAGGACGATCTCCGAGGACTCGCGGGCGGCATCGGTGCCCCCCCGCCCCATGGACACGCCGACATCCGCGCGCTTCAGCGCCGGGGCATCATTGACGCCGTCGCCGGTCATCGCCACCACCTGCCCATCGGCCTGCAGGGCCTCCACCAGGCGCAGTTTGTGAGCCGGTGACACCCGCGCGAACACCGAACGCCCGGCGGCGGTGCGCTGGAACTCATCGTCGTCCATGGCCTCGAGAGCGTCGCCGGTCACCCCGCGGTTTTCGTCTCCCAGCCCCAGCTGACGGCCGATCGCCGCGGCGGTCACCGCGTGGTCGCCGGTGATCATCTTAATGCGGATGCCCGCCCGCTGGGCCGCCGCCACCGCATCGATCGCCTCGCGCCGGGGCGGGTCGATGATGCCGACCAGGCCGATCAGTACGAACGAACCGGGGCCCGCCTCCTGGTGCAGGTCCACCGCCGCGTCATCTCCGCGCTGCTCCGCCACCGCCAGCAGGCGCAGCCCGCGGCCGGCCAGCTCCTCGGCGCGACCATGCCACGCCGCCTCATCCAGTGCCGCGGTACCGGCGCCGGTGAGCACCCGGTCGCAGCGCGGCACGATGGCTTCCGGCGCGCCCTTGACCACCAGCCGCCGGGCCTCGCCCTCACCATGTTGCGTGGCCATGTAGCGATGCCCGGCATCAAACGGAATGCTGTCGACCCGCGGGTGCTGCGACCGCCAGGCCTCGACATCGACATCACTGGCCGCCGCCAGATGCAGCAGCGCAACCTCCATGGGATCGCCACTGACCTGCGTCTCGCCGGTGCTGTCCGGCGTAATGGTCGCATCGCTGCAGAGCGCGACCGCCTCGGCCAGCACCCGGGCGGTGTCCCCGTGTGGCGGGTCGTGCTGCGGATCGACGGTCTGCAGCCCATCGGCCAGCAGCAACGCCTGGACGGTCATTTCGTTGCGCGTGAGCGTGCCGGTCTTATCCGAGCAGATCACCGTGACCGCGCCCAGCGATTCCACCGCCGGCAGACGTCGCACAATGGCATTGCGGCTCGCCAGCCGGCGCACCCCGAGAGCGAGGGTGATGGTGACGATCGCGGGCAGGCCCTCCGGGATCGCGGCCACCGCCAGGCCGACCGCCGCCATGAACATCGCCACCGGCGAGAACCCGTGCAACAGCACCCCGGCCACGGCGGTCGCCGCCCCGGCCGCGACGATGATCACCGCCAGCTGGCGTCCCAGCTGATCAAGATGACGCAGCAGCGGCGTGGTCAGTGTCTCGACCCGCGAGAGCATTTCGGTGACCTGACCGAGCTCGGTCCGGTCCCCGGTCTCCACCACGAGACCTTCGCCCTCGCCGGCGGTCACCAGCGTGCCGGCGAACGCCATCGAGCGCCGGTCCCCCAGACTGGCCCCGGCTTCGACCGGCTCGTGGGTCTTGTCCACGGGCACCGACTCGCCGGTCAGTGCCGACTCGTCGACGGCGAGGCCGCTCGTGCGGATCAGGCGCACATCGGCGCTGACCTTGGCGCCGGGTTCAAGGATCAGCACATCCCCGGGCACCACCCGGGCGGCATCCACCGTCTGGCGCCGGCCGTCGCGCCGCACCGTGGCTTCCGGGGCCAGCATGCCGCGGATCGCGGCCATGGCGCTTTCGGCCTTGCCCTCCTGGATGTAGCCGATCACCGCGTTGATCAGCACCACCGCCAAGATGACCCCGGAGTCGATCCAATGCCCCAGCGCCGCGGTGATGACCGCGGCCACCAGCAACAGATAGATCAGCAGGTTGCGGAACTGGCTGATCAGGCGCTGGAACGCGCTGCGGCGCGCCGGGGGACGTTGGCGGTTGGCGCCGTAGCGCTCGAGCCGCTGGGCCACCTCGGATTCATCGAGCCCGCCGCGGTCGGTGTCGAGCTGGTCGACGGTGGTCTCGACGCTGCGTGCGTGCCAGTCCATTGGCGCTACCAGTGACCGGTGCCGGCCTCACCCTTCCACGGGCCGACCAGCTCATCGGTCACCCAGCCGCCGTAGTAGCGGCCTGACTGGGCCTTGACCGGCTCATCGCCGACGTAACAGGTGAGTTGCTCCGGATACAGCGAGTACCAGCCGGCAATGGACTCCGCCCCCGGCAGGGGGACCGGATAGCGCCAGACGGCCGCCTCGGCCACCGCCGTGGGCGTGACCACGTCAAAGTACTCCGCCTCGCCCTTCCATTCGCAGAAGGTGCGCTGTGATGACGGCCGCAGCCAGCGGGACTCCATCGCCTCGGGCGGCAGGTAGAAGGCCGGCGGACTACCGGTCTCCTTGACGCGGATGGCGTGATCGCTGCGGGCCACCGGGTGATCGTCCAGGCTGACGCTGACCCCACGCGGGTCCGGTTCGTAGGCCGGCGGGCGGGGATAGTCCCAGACCGACTCCTGCCCGGGCCCGGGCGCAACCGCAAAATGCGGCCGATCACCCCCTTTGTAGCGCCAGGCCTCGCGGCGCGCGCTGATGTCCGTGGGATCCGTCATGGTGCCCTCCTCATCCAAATCGCCTTTGGTGCATTGCAACACGGGACCGAAGATTGTGCCAGTCGCTCCGGGCGTGACGCGGGTCCTGAAGGGCTCGATGCAGACAGGGGCTTCGCGTACCGTGGACCATTGTTCATTCACCTATCAGGAGACACCCCGATGGTCGACCATCGCATCACCCGCCCCGTGCTGGGCAGTCTGATCCTTGCCGGGGCATGGCTGAGCGCCCCGGCCATGGCGGCGGACTATGTCATTGACACCGAAGGCGCCCATGCCTCCATCAACTTCCGCATCAGCCACCTCGGCTACAGCTGGCTGACGGGACGGTTCAACGACTTCAGTGGCCAGTTCAGCTACGACGCCGACAACCCCGAGGCGGCGAGCATCTCGGTGGATATTGATCCGGCCAGCGTTGATTCCAATCACGCCGAACGCGATGAGCATCTGCGCAGCGACGACTTTCTGGCGGTCGAGTCCCATCCGGAGGCCGGTTTCGTCAGCACCGACTACATCCCCCACGGCGACGGCACGGCCACGCTCGAGGGCGAGTTCACGCTGCGCGGTGTGACCCGACCGATCAGTATTGATGTGGAGAAGATCGGCGAAGGCGAGGATCCATGGGGCGGCTATCGCGCGGGCTTCACCGGCGAGACCTCGTTCCAGCTCGCCGACTATGGCATCGACTACAATCTGGGCCCGGCCAGCGAGACCGTCTACATCCAGCTCGAGGTCGAGGGCATCCGTCAGTAGGTGATCAGCATGTCGCCGGGGTCGATCCACCCCAGCGACAGGCCGACGGTGTAGAAGCTGGTCACCGAAAACTCATGGACCGTGGAGTCGGTATGGGCGACGGTGATCGCCCCGCAGACCTGCCGACAGGCGGCCTTGGTGACCTCCTGGAGCAGCGCGAAATCGCGGAAATAGGCCTTCAGGGGCGGCTGCCCCTGCGCCCTGCGCCGGGCGTTCTTGGTGGCAATGGCCTCGTCCACCGCCGCTTCCAGGCGGGTGATGGCCCCGGGGCTGGCGGCTTCCAGACAGGCTTCAAGCTGCGAATAGCGGAACTCGGTGATCACCCCCTGCCGATCGGCATCGCGGGCGTGGTAGGGGGCAATCGCCTCATCGAGGCAGACCAGTCCACGATCCAGTGACAGCCGCTCTGCGACCCGTGGCGTGATCGCCGCAATGCCCCGCGCCTCGCGCGGATCGCCCTGGGTGATCAACAAGGGGGTCCGGGGATCGGGCCGGGACTGCCAGTGCAGCTGCAGGCGCTCGCCAAGCCGCTCGGCCACGGCGGCCGGGTCACGGTCGTCGCGCCCGCCGGCGCCTTCAATCACGACCGGGTGATAGCGGCTGAGGCGGCTCAGCGGATCGCCGGACAAGGCATTGCTCCGTGAATGAGGTTGCCGGGTGGTCGGGATCGGATGGTGGGCCGTGAAGGACTCGAACCTTCAACCAACTGATTAAGAGTCAGCTGCTCTACCAATTGAGCTAACGGCCCATCGAAAAAGGTGGGGTGAGCGATGGGACTTGAACCCACGACCACCGGAGCCACAATCCGGAGCTCTACCTAACTGAGCTACGCCCACCACCGATTGTTTTCCTGCGGTATGGCTGGTCGGGGTGGAGGGATTTGAACCCCCGACATCCTGCTCCCAAAGCAGGCGCGCTACCAGGCTGCGCTACACCCCGCTTCGTCCGCAGGATTCCCGCCGCATTCGTCAGGAATCCCGAAATAATACTGAGCCCCCTACTGGCGGTCAATGCGCGTATAGTGGTGGCGATCACAAGGAGTAACCATTCGATGACATTTGATGATTTCGGTCTCCAGACCGAACTGCTCGACGCCGTGAAGGCATCGGGCTACACCACCCCGACGTCCATTCAAGAGCAGGCCATCCCCCAGGTCCTTGACGGCAAAGACCTCCTCGGCGCCGCCCAGACCGGCACCGGCAAGACCGCCGCCTTCACCCTGCCGCTGCTCCAGCGGCTTGCCGCGGTCGAGCCCCAAGGCAAGCGCCGCCCCGTGCGGCTGCTCATCATTGCCCCCACCCGCGAGCTGGCGGCCCAGATCCATGACAGTGTCAAGCAGTACGGCCGCAATCTGCCGCTGCGCTCGGCTGTCATATTCGGCGGCGTTGGCATGCAGCCCCAGATCGATCGTCTGCGCAAGGGGGTCGATATTGTCATCGCCACCCCGGGACGCCTGCTCGATCACCTCCAGCGCGACAACCTGCGCCTCGACCGCGTCGAGAGCGTGGTACTGGATGAAGCCGACCGCATGCTCGACATGGGCTTCATCCACGACATCCGCAAGGTCATGAAAAAGCTGCCCACCGAGCGGCAGACGCTGATGTTCTCGGCCACTTTCTCCCGCGAGATCCGCCAGCTTGCCGGGGGCATGCTGAAAAACCCTGTCGAAATCGACGTCGCCCCCAAGCACAGTGCTGCCGATACGGTGGAGCAGTCGGTCTATCGCCTGGACAAGGCTGAGAAGCGGCCGCTGCTAAGCCGCCTGATCCGCGAAGGCGACTGGCAGCAGGTGCTGGTGTTCACCCGCACCAAGCACGGCGCCAACAACCTGAGCAAACAGCTCGACAAGGATGGACTGAGTACCGCCGCGATTCATGGCAATAAGAGCCAGACGGCGCGCACCAAGGCGCTGGACGGCTTTAAAAAGGGGCACGTGCGGGTTCTGGTGGCCACCGACATCGCCGCCCGCGGGCTCGACATCGACCAGCTGCCCCATGTGGTCAATTTTGACCTACCGCATGTGGCCGAGGACTACGTCCATCGCATTGGTCGCACCGGTCGTGCCGGCAATTCCGGTGAGGCGATTTCGCTGGTGGCGCCGGATGAGGGCAAACTGCTGAAAGGCATCGAGCGCCTGCTCAAACGCTCCCTGCGGCGCGCCGACGCCGCCGCCTGATAGAGACTGGCGCGCCCGGCAGGGCTTGAACCTGCAACCCTCGGCTTAGAAGGCCGATGCTCTATCCGATTGAGCTACGGGCGCATGGGGCGGGATTGTACAACCATTCCCGCTCCAGATCATGTCAATGGCTGGATCCGCCCGGGCTCGGGCGGTAAAGTCCGCGCAGCGTCGAATCCACACCGGTGAGGAGCCCGCCCATGGCCGCCCGAATCATCGACGGCAAGGCGATTGCCGCCGACATCCGTGAGCAGATCCAGACCGCGGTCAGCGAGCGTCGCGAACACGGTCAATCCACACCCGGCCTGGCCGTTGTGCTGGTGGGTGACAATGCCGCCTCATCGGTCTATGTGCGCATGAAGCGCCGCGACTGCGAGCAGGTGGGCTTCGTCTCGCAGGATTACGATCTGCCCGCCACCACGACCCAGGCCGAGCTCATGGCGCTGATCGATGAGCTCAATGCCAATCCCGCCACCCATGGCATCCTCGTACAGCTGCCGCTGCCCGAATCCATTGATGCCCAGGCGGTCATCGAGCGCATCGATCCCGCCAAGGATGTGGATGGCTTTCACCCGCAGAACGTCGGCCGGCTGGTCCTGCGCCTCCCGGGGCTTCGCTCGTGCACGCCACACGGCGTCATGACCCTGCTGCAGCACACCGACGTCGACCCGGTCGGGGCCCACGCGGTGGTGGTCGGACAGTCGAATATCGTCGGACGGCCCATGGCGCTCGAGCTGCTGAATGCCCGCTGCACCGTCACGGTCTGCCATAGCCGCACCCGGGATCTACGCGACCAGGTGGCCCAGGCCGACATCCTGGTCGCCGCGGTGGGGCGGACAGGCTTTATCCCCGGGGAGTGGATCAAGCCCGGTGCCACGGTGATCGACGTGGGCATCAACCGCCAGCCAGACGGGCGTCTGTTGGGGGACGTGGCGCCGGAGACGGCCATGGCCCGCGCGGCATGGATGACACCGGTACCGGGCGGCGTGGGACCACTGACCCGCGCGACGCTGCTGGAGAATACCCTGGCGGCCACCCGCCAGCTCGACGGCTAATCCGCCTCGCGGATCCAGTCGAGGGCGGCGTCGAGCCGCTCGACGCCGATGACTTCAAGCCCGTCCGGGGCCTCGCCCCGCGCCGGCGCGTTCTTGGCCGGCACCAGGGCGCGCCGGAAACCGTGCCGGGCCGCTTCCGCGAGCCGGTCCGGGCCGTTCGGCACCGGCCGGATCTCGCCGGCCAGACCCACCTCACCAAATATCACCCAGTCCTGGGGGATCGGGCGATCACGCAGGCTTGAGATCACAGCCAGCAGCGCCGGCAGGTCGCTGGCCGTTTCGGCGATGCGCACCCCGCCGACGACATTGACGAAGACGTCCTCGCCGGCGGTGCTCACCCCGGCGTGACGCTGCAGCACCGCCAGCAGCATGCCCATGCGATTGCCGTCCATGCCCACAGCCAGCCGCCGCGGATTGGACAGCGGGCTTTCCGCCACCAGTGCCTGGAGTTCAAGCAGCAGCGGCCGGGTGCCCTCACGGGTGACCAGAATGGCACTGCCGGGCACCGGCTGTTCGTGGCGTGACAGGAAGATCGCGGAGGGGTTTTTCACCTCCTTGAGGCCGGTCTCGAGCATGGCGAACACCCCCAGCTCGTTGGCCGCGCCGAAGCGGTTCTTGACCGCACGCAGCAGTCGATAGCGACTGCCGGAGTCGCTCTCGAAGTAGAGCACCGTGTCGACCATGTGCTCCAGCACCCGTGGCCCGGCGAGCTGGCCTTCCTTGGTGACATGGCCGACCAGGAACAGCACCGTCCCGGTCTGCTTGGCAAACTGCACCAGCTGAGCGGCCGCCTCGCGCACCTGCGCAACGCCCCCCGGGGCCGAGCCCAGGGCATCGCTGTGAATGGTCTGAATGGAATCGACGACGAGCACCTCGGGGCGCTCGCGGGCAGCCAGCTCGATGATGGTCTCGACCCGGGTCTCGGCCAGCAGCTTGAGTCCGGCATCCCCCACGCCCAGCCGCTCGGCGCGCAGGCCGACCTGCTGGAGCGACTCCTCGCCGGTGACATACAGCGCCCCATGGCGGCTGGCCACTCGGGCCACCACCTCGAGCAGAAGGGTCGACTTGCCAATGCCCGGATCACCGCCCAGCAGGATGACGCCGCCGGCCACCAAACCGCCGCCCAGCACCCGATCAAACTCCCCGACCCCGGCTGAAAACCGTGTCTCGCGATCGCGCGGGACTTCGGCCAGTGTGCGGATGCCACTGTCGCCCGCATACTGCGCCCGCCCCTGGATGGATCCGCGGGTGCCGGCGGCCGGCGTCGGCGCGCGCTGCTCTTCGAGGGTGTTCCACTGACCGCACTCCGGGCACTGGCCGGCCCACTGGGGGGATACCGCCGCGCAGGCGGTGCAGATGTAGCGGGTCTTGGTACTACCCTTGGCCATGCTCGTCTCCACGCCGGTACACCCGTTCAACACGCGGCGTCAGCCGGCAGAACAGCTCATAACTGATGGTCCCGCAGGCCGTCGCCACCGTGGTGGCCAGCGGCGCCTCCCCCCACAGGACCACGCGGTCGCCCACCGCCGCCATCGGCGCATTGCGCAGATCCACCGCGATCATGTCCATGGAGACCTTGCCGATCAGCGGGCAGGGGCGGCCGGCCACCTGAACCGGGGTACCATCCGGCGCATGCCGCGGGTAACCGTCGCCATAGCCGATGGAGGCCACCCCCACCGGCATTGATTCGGGGCAGACAAAACGACTCCCATAGCCCACGCCATGCCCCGCCGGCAGCCATTTGACCGAGATCAGCGCGGCCTCGAGGCGCATGACCGGCTGCAGTGGCGGATGCCCATCGGCGTCGATCAGCGGCGATGCGCCATAGAGCATGATGCCGGGACGGATCCAGTCGGCGAACGGCTCGAGCCCGCGCAGGGTCGCCGCGGAATTGGGCAATGTCACCGGACGGGCGTCATTCACCACCTCGCCGAAACGCTGCATCTGCGTGGCCGTGCCCGCATGGTCGGGGGTGTCCGCGTGGGCCAGATGCGTCATCCAGCGCACTGATCCCACAGTGTCCAGTGCCAGGAGTTGCTCCAGCGCCGATGCGGCATCTTCCGGCAGAAACCCGAGCCGCCCCATGCCGGTGTCCACCTTGAGCCAGCAGTCGATGGGCGTCGTAATATCCGCCTCGGCCAGCGCCTGGATCTGCCAGGGCTGATGGATGACGGCGTCCAGCCGGCGCGCTGAGAGCACCGGGATCTCGCCGGCATCGAAAAATCCTTCCAGCAGGATGATGCGGTGCATCAGCCCGGCCGTGCGCAGCGGCAGCGCCTCCTCGAGGCAGCTTACCGCGTAGCCATCAGTGAGTGCCGCCAGCTCGTGGGCCACCGGCAGCAGACCATGACCATAAGCATCGGCCTTGAGCACCGCCATGACATTGGCGGTGGGTATCTGTGCGCGAGCCACACCCAGATTGTGTCGCAGGGCGTCGAGCCGAATCGTTGCCCGGGCCGTGCGACTCACTGCCAGCCACCGCCTCCGTAGCCGGCATCGGCGATGAAGTTCTCAAAGCGCGTGTACTGTCCCAGAAACGTCAGCCGGACGTTGCCGATGGGCCCGTTGCGCTGCTTGCCGATGATGATCTCGGCCGTCCCCGCGTCGGGGCTTTCCTCGTTGTAGACCTCATCGCGGTAGATGAACACGATGACGTCGGCATCCTGCTCGATCGCTCCCGATTCACGTAGATCCGACATGATCGGGCGCTTGTTGGGACGCTGCTCGAGACTACGGTTGAGCTGCGAGAGCACCATGACCGGAACGCCCAGCTCCTTGGCCATGCCCTTGAGGGCCCGGGAGATCTGGGAGATTTCGGCGGCGCGGTTCTCCTTGAATCCCGGCAGCTGCATAAGCTGCAGATAGTCCACCAGCACCAGGCCCAGGCCGTGTTCGCGCTTCAGGCGCCGACAGCGGGCCCGCATTTCGGTGGGGGTCAGGCCCGGCGTGTCGTCAATGAACAGGTTCGCCTGCGAGAGCAGGTTCATGGTGCTGGTCAGTCGTGGCCAGTCATCGTCATTGAGCCGGCCGGATCGGATCTTCTGCAGCTCGACCCGCCCCAGGGACGAGAGCATGCGCATGGCGAGCGCGTCGGCGGGCATCTCCATGCTGAACACCGCCGTTGGCGGGCCGCTCTGCAGCGCCGCCGCCTCGGCGATGTTCATGGCAAAAGTAGTCTTGCCCATGGAGGGCCGCCCGGCGACGATCACCAGATCGCCGTCCTGCAGGCCCGAGGTCATGCGGTCGAGGTCGGTGAACCCGGTCGGCAGGCCGGTGACGTCACTGTCCTGGTGATAGAGCGTGTCGATGCGGTCGACTACATCCGGCAGCACATCGCGGACGCCGACAAAACCGCGCCGGTTGCGCCCGGACTGTTCGGCGATCTGAAAGATCTGCCGCTCGGCGTTGTCGAGCAGATCAGCGGAGTTCTGGCCCTCGGGGTTGAACCCGGCATTGGCCACTTCGGTGCCCGCTTCGATGAGCTGGCGCAGCACCGACTGCTCGCGCACGATGTCGGCATAGGCGCGGATGTTGGCGGCACTGGGCGTGTCCCGCGCCAGCAGGCCCAGATAACCAAGCCCGCCCGCGCTCTCGAGGAGGTCGTTGGACTTGAGCCACTCCGAGAGCGTGACGGCGTCCATGGGCTGGCCGGATTCCGCCAGACCGTCCAGGGCGCGGAAGATCAGGCGATGATCGCGACGGTAGAAGTCCGCCTCGCTGACGCGATCGGCGATCTGATCCCAGGCATTGTTATCGAGCATGAGTCCGCCAAGCACCGCCTGCTCCGCCTCGATGGAGTGCGGTGGCACCTTGAGTGCCTCGGCGCTGACGGCATTGCCGGACTCAACCATCCCGGGTGCGGGTCCTTCAGGCGTCGCCGCTGACGTTCACATAGGCCGTGGCATTGACGTCGGCATGCAGATGAACCTCGACGCTGTACTCACCCACGGCGCGGATCGGGCCATCGGGCATGCGCACTTCGTGGCGGCCGACCTCGACGCCGGCGGCGGTCAGGGCCTCGGCGATGTCCTGCGGGCCGATCGAGCCGAACAGCTTGCCCTCTTCGCCGACATTGGCGGCGATGGTGACGGGCTGGGCGTTGACCTGCTCGGCACGCTGGCGTGCCGCGGCCAGCTCTTCGGCGGCCTTGCGCTCAAGCTCGGCGCGCTGGGCCTCGAAATAGGCCACGTTCTCGGCCGTCGCAGGCCGGGCCTTGCCCTGCGGGATGAGATAGTTCCGACCATACCCGGCGCGGACGCGGACCGTGTCACCCAGCCCCCCCAGGTTGGCCACTTTTTCCATCAGAATGACTTCCATTTTTCGTACCCCGACTTCAAGTCTGTTCGTTTGTCAGCTCTCGGGCGCAAGCCGCGCCCGAAAATTCATGATTGGATCGGCCAGGCCGATCAGTACCGCCGGTCGCAGCAGCAGCGGCAGGACCAGGTAGAACCCGACCAGCCAACCGGTGTGCCAACCGCGGCGGGCGACAATCGCATGCGCCACCGCCACCGCCTGCAGGATGAACACCGCGCCCAGAATGGTGCCCAGGTCCGCCAGCAGCCCCGGCGCGTTGAACGCCCCGGCCAGTACCGCCGCCGCGGCCAGCGCGGCAAACCAGCGGCTCAGGTGCAGGTCATGAAACTCGCTGCGAAATCCTCCGGGATTGTACAGCATCGCCTGCCACCAACGACCCAGCAGCAGACACAGCAGCGCCACGCCGAGGACGTTCGTCACCCACAGACCGGTCAGTCGCGGCGCGAGCTGCTCCACCGTCCGATCCCAGCCCTCACCGGGCGGCGCGGCGAGCAGCTGTTGCGAGAGCACCTCGAGGACCTGGCGCCAGAACACCGACGGATCCCCGTAGAGCCCGTAAAACGCCACGACGGCACCCGCCGCCACCAGCGCACCGGCCTGGATGGCGGTCGCCAGCGATACCCGGACCCGCAGGACCTGGGCCATGCCCATGACCGGCAGCCAGATCAGCGCCAGCGGCTGGAGCACCGCCAGCGGTGTCCCCAGCATCACCGCGTAGATGGGCACCAGCGCCGCGGTGGCCCCCGCCAGGATGAGACCGCCCTCGGCCAGCCCCCGGCGCAGCGTAATCAATGCGAGCAGCCCGGCACTCAGCCAGAACAGCAGCGGCATCAGCGCGCCGAGCGCGACCATGCCCACCGCGGCAAGGCGGCTGCGCATGGCGAACTCGAGCAGGGCACGCATCAGCGGGGGCCGGGCGCGGTCACGCGCTCAGTGGCTGTCCGTGTACGGCAGCAGCGCCAGATAGCGGGCACGCTTGACCGCGGTGGACAGCTGACGCTGATACTTGGCGCGGGTGCCGGTGATCCGGCTGGGCACGATCTTGCCAGTCTCAGTGATGTACTGGCGCAGCGTGTTCAGGTCCTTGTAGTCAATTTCCTTCACCCCTTCAGCGGTGAAGCGGCAATACTTACGGCGACGGAAAAAACGGGCCATGTCTGAATCCTCTATTCGGTCGGGGTCATCCGCTCGAGGCGGCTGACGCTGATGATGATCGGGTCGGTATCGGGCGTGCGCTGACGGGAGCGGCGCATGTAACCACTGACGCGGACCGGGCTGCCGGCGGGCAGCTCATTGAGCTGCTCCGCCAGCGGCGTGCCGGCGGCGCTGACCCCCACCCGGAATCGGATGGGGCGCGAGGCGCCGGCCTCGGTCTGCTGCGATTCATGCTCGATCAGCCCGCGGGCGATCGGGACGCCGGCCGGCGAATGACGAAGCCCCGCGGCCTCGACCAGCCAACCGGTCAGCTCGACGTGATTGCTCACGCGCCGGTGTCGGTGTCCGCCTCGTCGGCGGTATCACGCTCGCCGCCATCGGTGTCGGCGTCGGCGTCATCACGCTCGCGCCGCGGGGGCCGCTCACGCTCTTCCTCCTGTCCCTTGGCAAGGGGCGACGGGTCGGTCACCGCCTCGCTGCGCGCCAGAACCATGTTCCGGATGACGGCGTCGTTGAAGCGGAACATCGATTCCAGCTCTTCGATATCCGAGGGCTCGCACTCGATGTTCATCAGAACGTAGTGCGCCTTGATGAGCTTGTTGATCGGGTAGGCAAGCTGGCGCCGCCCCCAGTCTTCAAGCCGGTGGATACTGCCGCCGTTGCCCTCGATGAGCCCGCGATAGCGCTCGATCATGGCAGGGACCTGGTCACTCTGGTCGGGATGGACCAGAAAGACGATTTCATAGTGCCGCATTGTGGCTCCTTTCGGTTGATCCGGCCTGTGCCGGGAAAGCCGCCCGCCATAACGGGCAGCAAGGAGAAATCAGCGTCGGCTGATTAATCCATCAGTATAGTCGAGCGGGGTGTCAGGATAAAGCGCTGCGCTGCCGGACCGCCTCGAACAGCACGACGCCCGTGGCGACGGAGACATTCAGGCTCTCCACGCGGCCGGCCATCGGAATGGCCACGAGGGCATCACAATGCTCGCGGGTGAGCCGCCGCAGCCCGGTACCCTCGGCGCCCATGACCACCGCGACCGCCCCGCCCAGGTCACTGTCATGCAGGCCGATGGCCCCCGTATCGGCCAGACCGAACAGCCAGATCCCCCGATCACGCAGATCCCGCAGGCAGCGCACCAGGTTGGTGACCTGATACAGCGGCACCGCCTCCGCGGCCCCGGCAGCCACGCGGTGGACCACCGGCGTCAGGCCGGCGGCGCGGTCGCGGGGCGTAATCACCGCATCCACACCCGCCGCATCGGCGCTGCGCAGACAGGCGCCCAGATTATGGGGATCCTGCACCTGATCGAGGACCAGGATCAGCGGCTCGTGCGAGAGCCCGTCCAGATGCTGCGCCAGATCGCCCTCATCCAGCGGCGGCCGGCCCTGCCAGGCGACGATGACACCCTGGTGATTGAAATCCGGCAGCTTCTCATCAAGGGCGCGCGGGTGGCTGACATGCACCGGGCACTCCAGCGCCTCGAGCTGCCGGCGCAGCTTCTGGTGGCGGCCGTCACGACGGCGGCTGTCCAGCCATACCTCGCGCACCCGTGACGGGTCGTAGCGCAGGGCCGCCTGCACTGAGTGGAGGCCGCCGATCAGCGTTGTCTGGCTCATCCGCGCCGGCGGCGGTTGCGCGACTCCGAGCGACGGCCGTTGCGGGACTTGCCCCCCGACTTATCCCGATGCTTGCCCTTGTCCCTGCCCTTGCCGTTGCCTTTCGACCGGCTGCCGGCGCTGTCACCCAGCGGCTCGCCATCAGGTCCCAGGGGATGGGCAATGGGGTCGAAGTCGATCTTGCCGTCGTCGACGTTCACCTGGGCCAGCCGGACCCGGATGCGGTCGGTGAGCCGGTACTCCTTGCCGGTGCGCTCGCCCACCAGGCGATGGCCGATGGCGTCGAAGTGGAAGAAGTCCTGCTCGAGGTTGGTGATATGAATGAGCCCGTCGACGTACAGGCCATCCAGCTCGACGAACAGCCCGAACGAGGTCACGCCGCTGATCACACCGGTGAACTCCTCGCCAATGCGGCTCGCCATGAACCGGCACTTGAGGGTCATCAACGCCTCGCGGGTGGCTTCCTCGGCGCGGCGGTCGGTCATTGAGCAGTGCTCGCCCACGGTCACCAACTGGTCTTCGGTGTACTCGAACGCCTCGATCGGCTGCTTGGACAGCACGTGCTTGATGCCGCGATGAACGATCAGGTCGGGATAGCGACGGATCGGCGAAGTGAAATGCGCGTAGGCATCCAGCGCCAGTCCGAAATGGCCGGCGTTGTCCGGGCGATACTCCGCCGCCATCATCGAGCGCAGCATGATCGACTCGATGAAGTGGCGGTCGGGGCGCTGCTTGACGGTTTCCATCAACGCCGAGAAGTCCTGGGCGGTGGGCTCGTCGCCACCCCCCAGGGTGAGACCGGTCTGGGCCAGGAACTCGCGCAGATTCTTCAGGCGCTGCTCCGCCGGCGGCTCATGCACCCGGTACAGCGACGGGATGCGATGCCGGCGCAGGAAGCGTGCGGTGGCGACATTCGCCTTGACCATGCACTCCTCGATCAGGCGATGGGCATTGGTCCGCTCGGCGGGATGAACGTCGGCCACCTGGCCCTGATGATCAAACTCGATCACCGACTCGCTGGTATTGAAATCGATGGCGCCGCGCTTCTGGCGATCGATCCGCAGCGCATCGAACACCGCGTAGAGATCGCCGATGTGCTTGAGCAGCGGCTCGTGCTCACGCAGCAGCGAAGGGTCGCGCTCGTTATGGATCGCGTCCACGTCCTCGTAAGTCAGGCGCGCCGCCGACTTCATCAGCCCCTCATAGAACCGCGAGCGCTTGAGCTGACCCTCGCGGTCGATCTGCATTTCGCAGACCATGCACAGCCGGTCGACGCCGGGATTGAGCGAACACAGTCCGTTGGACAGGTTCTCCGGCAGCATGGGCACGACATTGCGCGGGAAATAGCAGGAATTGCCGCGCTCGGCCGCCTCCGTGTCCAGCGCTGAGCCGGGCGTGACGTAGGCGCCCACATCGGCGATCGCCACGATCAGTTTCCAGCCGCTGGCGGTGGGCTCGCAGTAGACCGCGTCGTCAAAGTCACGCGCATCGGCACCGTCGATGGTCACCAGCGGGAGCTGGCGCAGATCCTTGCGCCCCGCCTTGCTCGACTCGGGCACCTCGTCGCCAAAGCCGGCGGCTTCGGCCAGCACCTCGTCGGGCCATTCCACCGGTATGCCGTGGGTGCGCGCCGCCACCGCCACCTCGTCGCCCGGGGCGATGCGGGTACCGAACACCTCGATGATGCGGCCGATGGGCTGACGGCGCTGCGAGGGCTGACTGACCACTTCGGCGGTCACCAGCTCGCCGTTGGCAGCGCCATTGGCGTCCGCGCCGGGGATGATCAGATCCTGATGCAGGCGCTTGTTGTTGGGGACCACAAAGCCGATCCCGCTTTCCTCGTAATAACGCCCGGCGATTTCCTGATTGGCATGCTCGATGATCTCGACCAGTTCGCCGGTGGGCCGGCCATCGTCATCGTCGCCGGTCAGTCGTACCACCACCCGGTCGCGGTTGAGCAGCCGGTGCATCTCGCGGGGGGCGAGATAGACATTGGGCCCCGGACGGTCGGGATGGACGACCCCCGAGCCGTCCGGCGATGAGCGGATGCGCCCGCGGACCAGCTCCTGGTTATCGACCACCACATAGCCGTTGCGGCGGTTACGCACCAGCTGGCCGTCACGCTCCATGGCCTTGAGGCGCCGCCGCAGGCCCTCGAGGGCATCCTCGTCGGTCAGCCCGAACAGTTCGGCCAGGTCCTTGCGGGACAGGGGGCGGGCCTGGGCCTCGAGTTGCTGGGTGATGTATTCCCGGCTGGGAACCGGGGATTCGTACTTGCCTTTCTCGCGATCGAGATACGGATCGCGGGAGGGATCCGCGCTTTCGGTGTCTTTTTCTGTCATGGCCGGCAGGATACGGCATGCGCGTCCCGGTGCCTACGCGGATGCTCGATTTCGTTGACAGATCCGGGGCCCGTCGGTACTCTTCGCTGCGTTGTTGAGGACGGCCTCATCAATGCCGAGGTGGCGGAATTGGTAGACGCGCTAGCTTCAGGTGCTAGTGGGGGAGACCCCGTGGAGGTTCAAGTCCTCTCCTCGGCACCACATCTGACTTCGACCCGCATTTGAATCCCTCCCCTGCCTGATCAATACTTGCTCATTGAATGCTTGACGATTCAATGGAAAGGAATTGATTCCATGTCAGACCGTGCCGACCGCTCCGATGACGAGCTCTATGCCTCGCACACACTCGCCATGGGGCTCGAGAAATCGCGATTCCCTGAGGCCACCGCCGATCCCCGCGCCGTCAGCTCCGCGATCCGCGACGAGCTGCTGCTGGACGGCAACTCGAGACAGAACCTCGCCACCTTCTGCCAGACCTGGGAAGAACCCGAGGTCCACGCCCTCATGGACGTGTGCATCGACAAGAACATGGTCGACAAGGACGAATATCCCCAGACCGCGGAGATCGAGGCCCGCTGCGTGCGGATGCTCGCCGAACTCTGGCATGCCCCGGACGGGCCGGCCACCGGCTGTTCAACGACCGGCTCGAGTGAGGCCGCCATGCTCGGTGGCCTGGCGATGAAACGCCGCTGGGAAGCCGGGCGGAAGGCGAAGGGACTGAGTACCGAGCGGCCCAACCTCGTCACCGGTCCGGTGCAGGTGTGCTGGCACAAGTTCGCCCGCTACTGGGACATCGAGCTTCGCGAAGTCCCCATGGCGCCCGGCCGCCGGCTCCTCACCGCCGAGGAGGTGCGCCGGCACTGCGACGAAAACACCATCGGCGTGGTCCCGACGCTGGGGGTCACCTTCACCGGCGAGTTCGAACCGGTGAAGGCGATCAGCGATGCGCTCGACGAGCTCGAGCGCGACACCGGGCTGAATATTCCGATTCATGTCGACGGCGCCAGTGGCGGCTTCCTCGCCCCCTTCTGCGCGCCGGATCTGGTCTGGGACTTTTCCCTCCCGCGGGTGCGCTCGATCAATGCCTCGGGCCATAAATTCGGTCTCGCCCCCCTCGGCGTCGGCTGGGTACTGTGGCGCGAGCAGAGCGACCTGCCGGAGAACATGATCTTCTGGGTGAACTACCTGGGCGGCGACATGAAGGACATCGCGCTCAACTTCTCCCGCCCCGGCGGTCAGATCGTGTGTCAGTACTACAACTTCGTGCGTCTGGGCCGCGAGGGCTACGCGCGGGTGCATGGCGCCTGTTACGACACCGCGGCCTATCTCGCCGGCGAGATTGCGGCAATGGGCCCCTTCGAGATCATCTACGACGGCGATCGATCGCGCGGCATCCCGGCCGTTTCCTGGAAACTCAGGGACGGGACGGATCCGGGGTTCACGCTGTTCGATCTGGCCGACCGGCTGCGGGCACGCGGCTGGCAGGTGCCGGCCTACACGCTGCCACCGGCCTGCGATGATCAGCCGATCCAGCGCATTCTGGTGCGTAATGGCGTGAGCCGCGATCTCTGCGAGCTGCTGGTTGCCGACATGAAGTCCGCCCTCGCCCACCTGGAGGCGCATCCGGCGCAGGTGCCGCTCGGCGAGGCCGAGGCCTCGGGGTTTCACCACTAGGGGGTTTCCGTTGGCGCTGCGGTTCTGGCAATCGCCCGGCTACGACGCCGGGACCGCCGGTTTTTTTGCCGTCGGCTCGCTGCTGTTCATGCTGGGGGCGGCCCTGTCGCTGGTCGCCAATCCGCTCACCGGCACGCAGATCGCCATCGTGTTTTTCCTCGGCTCGATCCCCTTCACGATCGGCGGCTTTCTGCAGAATTTCCAGGCCGCGAATGCATCGGATCCCTCGCCCGCCAGCGAACATCGCCCGGCCAGGCGGGTGCGGCTCGTCGGCTGGCGCCCCCGAAGCCTGACCTGGCTCAGCTCGGTGACCCAGTTCGCGGGCACCGTCGCCTTCAACGTCAATACGTTTGATGCCATCTACCCCGGCATCGGCTGGTACGACCGGGACGTCACGATCTGGGTGCCGGGGATGATCGGATCGGTGCTGTTCCTGATCTCGGGTTATACCGCCTTTGTGGCGACAAGCCACGGCGCCTGGTCATGGCGGCCGGCGTCGCGGGACTGGTGGAGCGTGGCGGTCAACCTGCTCGGCTGCATTTTTTTCATGACCGCCGCGGTCACCGCCTTCGTACCGCCCGAGCGGGCACCGGCCTGGATCGCGGCCGTGGCCAATATCCATCTCTGGCTGGGTGGCGCCTGCTTTCTGATCGCCGCGTTACTGACGATCGTGGGCAGTCTCAGTGATCGAAGGGGTGGCGCCGGATGATCGTATCGCGCCGGTCGGCCCCGGTGGAGATGATGTCCACGGGCACGCCACACAGCCGCTCGATGGTCTCGAGATAATCCCGCGCCGCCGCGGGCAGATCCGCGTAGCGCTGGATCCCCAGCGTGGAGGTCTTCCAGCCCGGCATCTCCACATACTCGGGCTCGCATTCCGCCAGCGCCTCGGCACCGGCCGGCAGGACGTCGCTGCGCTGGGCGCCACAGCGGTAGCCGGTACAGATACGCAGTGTGTCCAGCTCATCGAGCACATCGAGCTTGGTCATGCACAGCCCCGACAGGCTGGAGATCTGCGCCGCCCGGCGCATCGCCACGGCATCAAACCAGCCGCAGCGGCGCGGGCGCCCGGTGGTGGAACCGAACTCGTGGCCGCGCTCCGCCAGGTGGCGTCCCAGATGATCCGAGAGCTCGGTGGGAAATGGCCCCGCCCCCACCCGGGTCGTGTACGCCTTGGTGATCCCCAACACATAATCCAGCTCGAGCGGTCCCACGCCGGTGCCGGTAGAGGCCGCGCCGGCGGTGGTGTTGGATGAGGTGACGTAGGGATAAGTCCCCTGATCGATGTCCAGCAGTGTGCCCTGCGCGCCTTCAAACAGCAGGCTGTCGCCCGCCGCCCGGTAGCGGTGCAGACGGTGGGAGATATCCGCCACCATCGGCTCGAGCTCCACGGCCATCGCCAGGCACTCCTCCTGAATGGCCTGGAAGTCCTGCCCGGCCTCGCCGTAATAGTGCTTGAGCACGAAATTATGATAATCCAGCAGCTCGCCCAGCTTGGCGGCCAGGCACTCGCGCTGGAACAGATCGCCGATGCGGATGCCGCGCCGCGCCACCTTGTCCTCGTAGGCGGGGCCGATGCCCCGCCCCGTGGTGCCGATGGCGGCCTTGCCGCGGGCCCGCTCGCGGGCCTGATCGAGGGCGATGTGCGAGGGGAGGATCACCGGGCAGGCCGGGCTGATGCGCAGGCGCTCGCGCGCCGGGACACCCGAGGCCTCAAGGGCGGTGAGCTCGTCCATGAGCGCCGCCGGCGAGATCACGACGCCATTGCCGATCAGACACTCCACGCCGTCGCGCAGGATGCCGGAGGGGATCAGATGCAGGACGGTCTTGTGGCCGTCGATCACCAAGGTATGACCCGCGTTATGCCCGCCCTGGAAGCGCGCCACCGCCGATACCCGATCGGTGAGCAGATCCACGATCTTGCCCTTTCCCTCGTCCCCCCACTGGGAGCCGATCACCACCACACTTTTTGTCATTCGTTCTCCGCTGGTTCGATGGTCTCGATCTGCCAGTCGCCGCCGGCGGCCTGTACGAGCTGGCGATTGCAGCCTTGACCGGCCGCTGCCCCGGGATGCCCGGGCAGCGCCCAGATCACCGTTTCGCCGGCCTCGCGCAGTGCCGCCACGCGCCGACGCAGCGCCTCGTCCGCTGACCACGGCGCGGCAATGGCGCCGCCGCCCGGTGGATTGTCGGTGGTCGTCGCGGCCGCCCGCCGCAACGCCTTGAGATCGGCGCTGAATCCGGTGGCCGGCCGCCCACGCCCGAAGACCGCCCCGATGTCGTCATAGCGCCCGCCACGGGCCAGCTCGCCGGACACCCCGGGCGTGTAGGCCGCGAAGACGATTCCGGTGTGGTAGCGATAGCCGCGCAGTTCGCCCAGGTCGAAGTGCAGCGTCATATCCGGTCGGGCCGCGGCAAGGGCCTCGGCGGTGCGGGTCAACGCCTCGAGCGCGGCGTCCACGGGGTCGCCGGCCCCGGCCAAGGCCTGCGTCGCCGCCGTGAGGACCTCCGCGCCGCCACTCAGGCCCGCCAATGCCGAGAGCCGGCGATGATCGGCCGGAGCGACGTCGAATTCCCCCAGCAGTGCCTCGATATCAGCGGTGGATTTGCGCTGCAGGGCATCCCACAGACGCGCTTCGGCGTCGCCCTCGAGGCCGGCGGCACTGCAGAGTCCACGAAAGATACCCACGTGACCGAGGTCGACATGCAATGGCTCAATGCCGGCGGCACTGAGGATCTCGGCCATCAAACCGATGACCTCGACATCACTCTCGATACCGCCGTGACCGTACAGCTCGGCGCCCATCTGCAACGGGTTGCGCGACCCTTCGGCCCCCTCGGCGCGGGTGCGCAGCACCGTACCGCTGTAGCACAGCCGCACCGGCCCCTCGCGGCGCAGCTGGTGGGCATCGATACGCGCCGCCTGCGGCGTAATATCGGCACGCACCCCCATCATTCGCCCGCTCATCTGATCGGTGAGCTTGAAGGTCTGCAGGTCAAGATCGTGGGCGACACCTGAGAGCAGTGCCTCGAGGTACTCGATGACCGGCGGCATCACCAGTTCATAGCCCCAGCGCGCGCAGCGCTCCAGACTCGACTGGCGCAGGTGCTCCAGCGCGGCCGCCGCCGGCGGGAGCAGTTCTTCAACCGAGTCGGGCAGCAACCAGGGGCTGTGCGGGCCCGGCGATCTGTCAGTCATGAAATCGTCCTTCAGCGAACCAGATAAAGGAGCAGGATACCGGCCAGCATTGATGCCACGCCGGTCAGCCGAAGGCTTTTATCATTTTGCTGGACGATAGAGAAGAGCGCCCGCCGCAGATTGCGTGGGCTGAGAAAGGGCAGGATCCCCTCGAAAATCAGAAGCAGTGCCACTGCGGTGAGAAGATCCTGCATGGTCGGTTCAGTCGATCAGGGCGAGGTCGTTAACGAGTCGAGCTGATCAAAGTACCGGAAGAACTCCGAATCAGGCGACAGCACCAGCATGTCGGTATCGTCGTTAAAGGTGTTCTCGTAGGCGCGGAGGCTGCGGTAGAAGCGGTAGAACTCCTCGTCGGCCTCATAGGCATCGGCGTAGATCCGCGTCGCATCGGCGTCCGCCGCACCACGCACCTCCTCGGCCTTACGCCGCGCCTCGGCGAGGATTTCCTCGCGGCGACGGTCGGCCGCCGAACGGATCCGCTCGGCCTCTTCCTGGCCCTCGGCCCGGAACTGGCGCGCGACCTGCTCACGGGCGGCGACCATGCGGTTGAACACCGACTCGCTCACGCCCTCGGGCAGGTCCACACGCTGCAGCCGGACGTCAAGAACGCTCACGCCCAGTGAATTACCGGCCTGACTGGCCGCGTCGGTGAGCAGATTCATGATCTCGGCCCGGTCCCCGGAGATGACCTCCTGGACCGTGCGCTTGCCGAATTCGGCCCGCAGCCCGTCACGGACGATTTCTGAGAGCCGCAGGTTGGCCTCACGCGGGCTGGCCCGCACCGTGATGTAGTACTGCTCGACGTCTTCCACCCGCCATTTCACGAACGTATCCACGATCAGGTTCTTCTGCTCGCTGGTCAGAAAGCGCTGCGGGCTTTCGTCCAGCGTCTGGACGCGGGCATCCACCTTGCGGACGTTGTTCACGAACGGAATCTGGAAGTACAGGCCAGGCTCGAAGTCGGTCCGAACGACCTCACCCAGTCGAAACTTCAGTGCCCGCTCGGTTTCCTTGACGGTGAACGTCCCGAAGGTGATTCCAATGACCAGCAGCAGGACTACCGCCGCCACGATTGCACTCAGGCGATTCATTAGCGTGTCTCCCGCATCCGCAGCGAACCGCTCGATGCGCTGCTGCTCTGTGAGCCGCTCGAGCTGCTATTGCTCGAGACGGTGTTGTTCATGGACGAACCGGCGGTGTCGCCTGAATTGCTCGATGAGGCTCCACCCGAGCGCATCATCCGGTCGAGCGGCAGATACATCAGCTGCTGGCTCGACTCATTGTCGATCAGCACCTTGCCGGTGTTACCCAGCACCCGCTCCATGGTGTCGATGTACAGGCGATCACGGGTGACCCGCGGTGCCTGGGCATAGGCCTGCTGCTGCTGGCTGAAGCGGCTCGCGTCACCGCGGGCATTCTGGACGATCCGGGCCGTGTAACCCTGGGCTTCCTCCGTCAGGCGGGCGGCCTGACCCTGCGCCCGGGGAATGACCTCGTTGCGGTAGGCCTCGGCCTGATTGATCAGCCGCTCGCGGTCCTCACGCGCCTTGATGGCATCCTCGAAGGCGGGCTGGACCTGCTCCGGCGGCTGCGCATCCTGAATCACCACCTCGACTACGTTGATGCCGGTGTTATAGCCCTCCATGGTCTCGACCACCAGCTCACGGGTCTGCTGGGCCACCTCGGTCCGTCCTTCAGTGATGACGAAGTCCATGTTGCGCTTGCCGACGATCTCGCGCAGGGCGCTCTCGGTCACGCTCTTGAGCGTCGCCTCGGGCTGCACGAAATTGAAGATGAAGTCCGCCGCATCCGAGATGGTGTACTGAACCGCCAGCTGCACGTTCACGATATTCTCGTCTTCGGTGAGCATCAGGGCTTCAGAGAGCACGGGCCGCGTCTGCTGCGCCGCCACAGCCTGATAGCCGACGGTCACTCGCCGGCGCTGCGAGACATCCACGGTCTGCACCGCGCTGATCGGGTACGGCCAATGCCAGTGCGGCCCGGGGCCCGCCGTTTCCTGATAGGCCCCGAAACGGGTCACGACGCCGCGGGTTCCCTGATCGACGATGTAGATTCCGGACAGGAGCCAGACACCCACGAGGACGGCCACGATGATGCCGATGCCCTTGGCACTCGGCAGACCGGGGCCACCGCTACCGCGGCCGCCATCACTGCCGCCGGAACCACGGCCCCCGCCGGTCTTTTTACCGAACAGTCCCTCGAGGCGCTGCTTGGCTTTGCGGATTGCCTCGTCGAGGTCGGGCGGTCCCTGATTGCCGCCGCGATTGCCCCCGCCACTGCTCCAGGGATCGCGGTTGTTACCGCCGGGTTCGTTCCAGGCCATGAATGTTCTCCAGTAATGATCGGCCGGCGCTGTGCGTCGCACCAGACCGGGGATTCTAATGAGCCACTGCGCCCGCGGGCAAGTTGGCATCGGTGAGCGGGATGAGTTCCGCCGTCAGGCCCTCATGTCGATGGAGCCGTGCCAGCGCCCGCGCCGGCAGTTCCACCACCAGTTCGATGGCCCCCTGCTCGGTGATGCGCTCATCGAGCACGTCACCGAGCGCATAGAAGCGCGCCCGCAGGCGACCTTCCGCGGGGCTGAGCCGGATCAGGCCGCGGGCCTGCTCGGCGCTGACCCGCTCGGCGATGGCGGCGTGGAAAAGGTCCAGTCCGGCGCCGGTGGCCGCCGACAGCCAGACCGCCACCGGCCGACCGTCGTCATCGCGATCAATGCGTGGCGCCACGCCCCGCGCATCGATCTTGTTGTAGACCCGCAGCTGAGGCACTTCATCGGCGCCCAGCGCCTCGAGCACCGCTTCGACTTCGCGGGCGTTTTCCTCGCGGATGGGATCAGCGGCATCAATGATGTGCACCAGCAGCTCGGCCTCGACCACCTCCTCGAGCGTGGACCGGAACGCCGCGACGAGCTGAGGCGGCAGATCGCGGATGAACCCCACGGTATCGGCGATGACCGCCGCCTCGCCACCAGGCAGCTCAATGCGCCGGAGGGTGGTATCCAGCGTCGCGAACAACTGATCCGCGGCGTAAACGCCGGACGCGGCGACACGGTTGAACAGCGTCGACTTGCCGGCGTTGGTATAGCCCACCAGCGAAACCGCGGGCAGATCCTGCTGGCGGCGCGCCTTGCGACCCTGGTCGCGCTGCTGACGAACCCGCGCCAGGCGCTTTTCAAGCTGTCGGATGCGGGTCCCCAGCATCCGCCGGTCGAGCTCGAGCTGCGTCTCACCCGGGCCCCGCAGGCCGATGCCGCCCTTCTGGCGCTCGAGATGCGACCAGCCGCGCACCAGTCGGCTGGCCAGGTGCCGCAACTGGGCGAGCTCGACCTGCAGCTTGCCCTCATGCGAGCGGGCGCGCTGCGCGAAGATGTCCAGGATCAACCCCGTCCGGTCCAGCACCCGGCACTGCAGGGCATGCTCAAGGTTGCGCTCCTGCACCGGTGACAGGGCGTGATTGATCAATACCAGATCGGCGCCATGCGCCTGCATGGCCTCGCGCAGTTCATCAACCTTGCCGCCGCCCAGGTAGGTGCGCGGGTCGGGCCTGCGGCGCCGCCCGGTCTGTCGGGCCACCACAACGGCACCGGCGGAACCGGCCAGGGCCTCGAACTCGCGCAGCGCCTCGTCGGCGTCGACCACGCCGTCGTCCACCTGCACGAGGATGGCGTTCTCACCGCCGCCGGGGCGATCGAACAGCTGCGCCGGGGCGGTCTCCAGCGTGGGCGAGGCTTCACTCCGGGTCGGTTTCGGGATCTCGCTCCTCCTGCAGAAGCTCGCGGACGTTGCGCGATGGCACGATCGTGGAAATGGCGTGTTTGTAGACCAGCTGACTGATCGAGTTGCGAAGCAGGATCACGAACTGGTCGAACGAGTCCACCTGACCCTGGAGCTTGATGCCATTGACCAGATAGATCGACACCGGGACCTTTTCCTTGCGAAGCGCGTTGAGGAAGGGTTCCTGCAGTGATTGTCCTTTCGACATGGTGCCGTGACTCCTTGCTTGTCCGCGGCGATTATTATTGTCCGTTTCGATCCCTACGCTACCACGCGATTGATGAGATCACTAAGCCTGTCACAAGGCCTGTGCGCCAGCGGATCGAGCCATTCCAGACGATCCTCACGCCGTAGCCAGGTCACCTGGCGCCGGGCGAACTGACGCGTCGCCACCGTGCCCCGAAACGCCAGGTCATCACGGGCGATGCGCCCGTCGAGATACTCGACGATCTGGCGATACCCCACCGCCCGCATGGCAGGCAGATCGGCGTGGATATCGGGACGCGCCCAGAGCCCGGCCACCTCGTCGATCACCCCTTCGGCCAGCATCGCGTGAAAGCGCTGCTCGATGCGCGTATGCAGCATCGAACG
This sequence comes from Spiribacter aquaticus, assembly GCF_007625215.1. Classification (NCBI taxonomy): domain Bacteria; kingdom Pseudomonadati; phylum Pseudomonadota; class Gammaproteobacteria; order Chromatiales; family Ectothiorhodospiraceae; genus Spiribacter; species Spiribacter aquaticus. The sequence goes on from NZ_VMKP01000002.1 coordinate 432,928, forward strand.
TGATGCGGGCATTACACCCATTTTGACGACAGGACCGGGCAACGGTTCCGGTGCCGCCGTTGATTGCAGGTGACTCAATGACTGACCGGTCAGCTCATAGACCTCGAGCGCCCGCTGGATGCGCTGTGCGTCATTGCGATGCAGCCGCTGCGCGGTGCGCGGATCGACACCCGCCAGCCGCGCGTGCAGGGCCGCCCAGCCCCGCACCCGGGCCTCCGCCTCGAGACGGGCCCGCACCCCGGCGTCCGCCGCCGGCAGGCGCGATAGCCCGTGCAGCAGCGAACGGAAATAGAGCATGGTTCCCCCCACGAGCACCGGCAGACGCCCGGCCTGCCGCGCCGCCGCGATATGCGCCCGGGCATCGGCGACGAACTCGGCCGCGGAATACGCCTCGGCCGGGTCGCGGATGTCGATCAGGGCATGCGGGGCCCGTGCCTGGACCGCCGGTGAGGGCTTGGCGGTGCCAATGTCCATGCCCCGATAGACCATCGCCGAATCAACACTGATCAGATCCACGCCACCGCGCGCATGCAGGGCGAGGGCCAGATCGGTCTTGCCGGCCGCCGTCGGCCCCATCAGACAGACCACCGGGAGCGTATCCGCTGCCATGGGGACTAGCGGCCGCGCAGAAAAAGCCGATCAAGGTCCGCCATGCCCAGGGACACCCAGGTGGGACGGCCATGATTGCACTGATCGATGTTGGGGGTGCGCTCCATTTCGCGCAGCAGATTCTCCTGCTCGGCCGGCGTCAACCGCCGGTTGGCGCGCACCGATCCATGACAGCCCATGGTCGCCAGCAGATGCTGCTGGCGGGCCTCGATCGCGACCGCTCCCCGATCAACGCGCAGATCCGCCAGCACATCGCGCAACAGCGCCTCGCCATCCGCCCGCGCCAGCAGCGCTGGCAGACCCCGAAGGCGGAGCTGCTCGGGACCGACCCGGTCCACATCCAGGCCCACCGCCTCGAGCAGCGGCTGACTGTCCTCCACCAGGTCGGCCTCGGCCGGCGTCACATTGACCGCCACTGGCATCAGCAGCGGCTGGCGCGCCACACCCTCGTCCCGGTACTGGCGCTTGAGGCGCTCGTAGACGATGCGCTCATGGGCCGCATGCATGTCCACAAGGACCAGACCGCTGGCCGATTCGGCAAGCACATAGACACCATGAATCTGCGCCACCGCATGCCCGAGCCGCGGCACCGGGTCTGTGGACGCCGGCGCTTCGGGCGCGGGCGTGCCAGCGTCGAGGGTATCGCCGTAGACCGCTCGGGCCTCGGCCACGGGCAGTGCCAGGGCACCGGTCTGCGGCGCCGCGGCCGCGGGTGGCGGACCGGGCGACGCTCCGCCGGACTCGGACGGCGCGGTCGCGCCACTCGCACCGCCCTGGGCGAGGGCGCGTTCCACCTGGCGGTGGAGGAAATCGAAGATCAGCCGGCTGTCGCGGAACCGCACCTCATGCTTGGTCGGATGGACATTGACATCGACCCGGGCGGGATCCATCTGCAGGTGCAGCAGATACGCCGGATAGCGATCCTTGAACAGGACATCGCTGTAGGCCCGCCGCAGGGCCTGCATGACCAGTCGGTCGCGGATCATGCGCCCGTTGAGGTAGACATACTGCAGATCCGGCTGACCCCGTGAGGCCGTTGGCAGGCCGAGCCAGCCCTGTAGGCGCAGCCCCGCGGCCTCGGCATCGATGCGCAGCGCTGCATCGACGAAGCTGCCGCCCATCAGTTCGCCCACACGGCGCTCAGCCGCCTCAGGCCCCAGCGCCGGCAGATCCAGCAGCCGCCGGCCGTTGTGCGTCAGCGCGAACCCCACCTCGGGGCGCCCCAGCGCGATCCGACGGACCAGCTCCTGAATGTGGCGCAGCTCCGTGCGCTCGGTGCGCAGGAACTTGCGCCGGGCCGGGACGGCATGAAAAAGGTCCCGCACCGTCACCGTGGTGCCCGGCGGATGCGGCGCCGGTGCGGGCGTATCCGAATGATTCGGGGTCAGGCAGTAGCCATGCGCCTCGGTGGCCGTCCGCGAGGTGATCTCCAGCTCCGCCACCGAGGCGATGCTGGGCAGTGCCTCACCGCGAAAGCCGAGGGTGGCGATATGCTCGAGATCATCCAGCGCACCGATCTTGCTGGTGGCGTGGGACTCCACCGCGAGGGGCAGATCGGCCGCGGTCATGCCGCGGCCGTCGTCGCGGACGCGGATCAGGGTCAGCCCGCCGCCCTCGAGATCGACCTGAATGCTCTGCGCCCCGGCATCGAGGGCATTCTCGAGCAGTTCCTTGAGCACCGAGGCCGGTCGCTCGATGATCTCGCCGGCGGCGATCTGATTGACAAGCTCGGCGGCGAGACGCTGGATCGCCATGCCGCTCAGGGGATCCGCAGCGTATGACCGGCGACGATGGTGCTGCCCGCCAGCTCGTTGGCGCGGCGCAGCTCGCTCACACTCACCGCATGGCGCTGGGCGATGTCGGATAGCGTGTCGCCGGGCCGTACCCGATACTCCTCGTCGCCGCCCGACAGCGCCAGCGCCGGACGCGTCTGCTCAACATAGGCGCGGACCCCCTCGGTCAGGCCGCGCGCCAGCTGATGCTGATAGCTCGACGACTTCAACCGGCGCTCCTCCTCGGGATTGGAGATGAACGCCAGCTCCACCAGCACGGAAGGCATATCGAGCGACTTCAGCACCGCGAAGCCCGCCTGCTCGACACCGGTGCCGTGAACATCGCCCAGCGTATCGAGCTTATTGAACAGCACATCGGCCACATCCAGGCTTTCTTCAACCGTGTGCGCGCGGGACAGATCCACCAGCACCGAGGCCACCTGCTCGTCCTTGTCGGCCAGCGACACGCCGCCGATGCGATCGGCGCGGTTCTCGCGCCGGGCCAGCATGCGCGCCATTTCACTGGTCGCGCCGTTGCGCGAGAGCACGAACACCGACGAGCCGCGCACCCGCCGGTCATGGAAGGCATCGGCATGCAGCGAGACAAACAGATCCGCCCCCGCCGCCTGCGCCTTGCGGGTCCGCTCGCGCAGGCCGATGTAGTAGTCACCGTCGCGGATCAATACCGACTCGAGCCCCTGGATGGCGTCGATCCGGTCGGCAAGCTTGCGCGCCACCGAAAGGACAATGCCTTTCTCGTAGGTGCCGGCGGCCCCGATCGCGCCCGGGTCCTTGCCGCCATGCCCGGCATCAATGGCGACCACGAAGGGCTCAGCGGCCTGGTCCGGGGCCCGGCGGACGGCCGTATTGGGCTGAGGATCGCTGAGGTCCACCACCAGCCGATGCCCGCCGGTGTCGTTGGGCGTCATCGTAAACGACTCCGCAGCGACGGCCCGGTCCAGATCAAGGACGATGCGCACGCCCTGATCGCGGCGGCCGCTGCGGACCCGCCGGATCGGTCCCTCGTCGCGGATGCCCTCGACCTGGTCGGCGCTGATGCGCCCGCCGTGCAGGTCAATGACGGCTCGGTGCGGATCGGTCAGCGTAAAAAGGCGGTGATCCGGTGCCCGACTCAGGTCAAAGACCACCCGCGTATGACTGGGCCCGTCCCAGGTGCGGACGTCCTCGACCAGCGTCGCGCCCAACGCGGCGCCGGCCAGCGGTAGCATCGCCAGGGCGATGGCGATCGAAATGATCCACACAGGTAGTCGCATGATGTCTGAGAGTACGCCACAGGCCGATGACGATTTCAAGAAATGCCTGCATTCATAACAGGATAGCGCCATGTCCTATTGCATCGCCTGAATCAGCTGCATCGCCGTCGGCCAGTCGCGGGAGTGACTCTCGACGGTGACGTCCCGACCCGGGCCCGCGGCGGTCAGTGACACACTCAGACCGGGCGGGGGCAGCACGCCGGCGCCCCGCGCCGGCCACTCCACCAGCAGCAGACCCGCGTCCACCCAATCACGCAGGCCGATGAACTCGAGCTCCTCGGCATCCGCCAGCCGGTAGAGATCGAGGTGGAAGATCGGTGGCTCGATCAGGGCATAGGGCTCGACCAGGGTGTAGGTGGGACTGCGTACCGCCCCGGCATGACCCGCCGCCCGCAGCCAGCCCCGCACCAGCGTGGTCTTGCCGGCGCCAAGGTCGCCGATCAGGTGCACACAGCCGCTGGCCGGCTGGTGACGGTGCAGGGCCGCCCCCAGGGCCTCGGTGGCCGCCTCGTCGACAAGGTGCCCCCGGGCGCGGGTCATGGGTTGATGACGCCACGCAATTGCGCGAGCACGTCACCGGCCAACAGCCCCCGCTCGCCGCCACCGGCCGCCCGGTCAGCGGCCCGGGCATGCGCCTGCACGCCCAGGCAGGCGGCCTCGAAGGGCGCCCAGCCCTGGGCCCGCAGGCCCGCGATCACGCCGGTCAGCACATCGCCCATGCCCCCGCTGGCCATCCCCGGATTGCCCTCGCCCACCACGCGCCGGCGGTGCCGGTCGGCAATCAGCGTGCCGGCGCCCTTGAGCACCACCACACCGCCATAGCGCTCGACCAGTGCGTCCGCCGTTGCCCAGCGATCGTCGAGCACCGCCTGGATGTCGATGCCCAGCAACCGCGCCGCCTCGCCGGGATGCGGCGTCAGTATCCAGTCGTCGCGGTGACGGGGCTGTCCCGCCAGCAGGTTGAGGGCATCGGCGTCGACCACCAGCGCCCCGGCGTGTTGCATGCCGCGGTCAAAGGCGCATCGCCCCCATTCCGCCTGGCCCAGGCCGGGCCCGAGGGCAACGGTGTCAGACTCGGCGATGACGGCCTCGGCGAACCCGGCGGCGGCCATGCCCGCGACCATCAGCTCCGGCCGTGCCGCGAGCACGGCGCCGACATGGGCCGACCGCGTCAGCACCGACACGCGCCCTGCCCCGCTGCGCGCGGCGGCTTCGCCGGCCATGCGTACCGCACCGCCCATGCCATGATCGCCACCCAGCACCCGCACATGGCCGAACGCCCCCTTGTGGGCCGTCCGCGGCCGCCGTCCCAGGGCGTCTGCCAGCGCCGCGGCCGGCAGACGCCAGGCGGCCGGCGTCATCCCCGCATGGACCGCATCCGGGACGCCCAGATCGTCAAACAGGATCTCGCCGACATGGTCGGCGGCATCGCCGGTAAAAAGGCCCTGCTTGAGCCCGATGAATGTCGCTGTGACCGCCGCCCGCACCGCCGTTCCCAGCACCCGGCCGCTCGCCGCATGCAGCCCCGACGGCACATCCACACTCAGCACCGGACACTCCGCTGCATTGACGGCATCGATCAACGTCGCCAGGCGGCCGGTCACCGGCCGGTCGAGACCGGTGCCGAGCAGGGCATCGACCACCCCATCCGCGGCCGCCAGGGCCTGCTGCGGGTCGTCAATCGGCGTGAGAATCGCCAGCGCCGCCTCCGCGGCCCGCCGGGCATCGCCCTCCAGCCGGGATGGATCGGTCAGCGCCCACAGATCAACCGACCAGCCGGCCTCGGCCGCCCGCCGGGCGATCACATAGCCGTCGCCGCCGTTGTTGCCGCCGCCACACAGCACCAGCAGACGGCCCGGTTGCGGCCAGCGCTGTTGCAGCGCCTGCCAGGCCGAGCGGCCGGCGCGCGCCATCAGCACGCGACCGGGAATGCCTTCGTGCTCGATGGCACGACGGTCGAGCTCGCGGACCTGCGCCGGGGTGTAGAGGGCATGGGGCAGTGTTTGCATGATCGGGATTATAACGTGCTCACACCCATATCGCCTGAGACGCTAGACTGAGGCCATGGCGCAGGCGTTCGACAGCACCCGGCTTCTGCCGACCCTCCGGCAATGGGCCCATGAGCTGGGATTCAATGAGCTGGGCGTGGCGCGACCGGCGCTTGCCGAAGACGAGCGCCATCTGCTGCGCTGGCTGCAGGATGGCCGCCACGGCACCATGACCTGGATGGCCCGCCACGGCGTCAAGCGGGCCCGCCCCGAACGGCTTGTGCCGGGCACCGTGCGCATCCTGAGCGTGCGCATGGACTACCGACCGCCGGATCTCGAGGCCGACGACGCGCTCCTTGCCGACAATCGCCGGGCGTTCATCGCCCGCTATGCGCTGGGCCGGGATTACCACAAGCTCATGCGCAAGCGCCTGCAGGCACTGGCCAACCGGATCGATACCGCGGTGGGGGGATTCGGCTATCGGGTATTCGTCGACAGCGCCCCCGTGCTGGAGAAGGCCCTGGCGCGCAACGCCGGGCTGGGCTGGATCGGCAAGAACACGCTGGTCCTCAACCGCCACGCCGGGTCGTATTTTTTTCTCGGCGAGATATTCACGGATCTGCCCCTGCCCGAGAGCGAACCGGTGGATGATCTGTGCGGCAGTTGCCGGGCCTGCATCGATGTCTGCCCCACCGGCGCCATCACCGGCCCGCAGCAGCTCGACGCCCGGCGCTGTATTTCGTACCTGACCATTGAGCATGAGGGCAGCATCCCCGAAGACCTGCGCCCGGCCATCGGCAATCGCGTGTTCGGCTGCGACGACTGCCAGGCGGTCTGCCCCTGGAATCGTTACGCCCAGCCAACGGATGAGGCGGATTTCCATCCCCGCCACGGGCTGGAGGATGCCTCGCTGGTGGCGCTGTTTCGCTGGGACGAGGCGACATTCCTGAAGCGCACCGAGGGCTCGGCCATCCGCCGACTGGGTCACGAGCGCTGGCTGCGCAACCTCGCGGTGGCGCTTGGCAACGGGCCCGCAGACGCCGACGCCATCGAGGCGCTGCGCGAGCGCCTCGAACATCCCTCGGCCATGGTGCGCGAGCACGTCACCTGGGCGCTGGAGCGGCTCAGTCGTCCCGGCGCCGCTGCAGCGGCTCACCCGTAGTCGGGTCGATGTCGGTCTCGATCACCATGCCCTGGCCATCGATCATCATGACCTCGTAAGCCCCGTCATCGATCTCGATCTCATAGGGGGTATAACCCTGGGATTCGAGCTGCTCGGCCACCTCGAGGAGGCTCATCCAGCCATCACGCGGCATGTCGTCGTCCCGATCATGGCGATCATCGCCATCGGCCATGGCAATGCCGGCACTGACGAGTACGGCAACGGCGAGACCACCTGCGAGGCCCGGGATCATTCGATTGCGATTCATCATTGATACTCCTTACGAATTTTGCGAGTGCAGCCCCTTGCTGCGGGACCCAATCTGCCACCCGGCGACTGACCGCAGCCTGACGGGGGCTGTCAGGGATCTGTCAGGCGGCGGCGCGCTACACTGGCGGCATGAGAAATGCGATACCGGCCCTGCTCGTGGTCGCGCTGCTCGCCGCCACTGCGGTCTATGCCGATGACGACCACACACGCGCCCGCAAAGCGCTTGAGCGCGGCGAAGTGCTGCCGCTGACCGCAATCCTCGCGCGCGTCCGCGAGCAGTACCCCGGCAATGTCCTCGAGACGGAGTTTGAGATGGAGGACGACGGGTATCGCTACGAACTGGAGCTACTCGACGAGGATGGCTATCTGCTGGAGATCGAGCTGGATGCCGCCACCGGGGAGATCCTCGAAGTCGAGCGCGAGGACGACTGATGCGCGTACTGGTGGTCGAAGACGATCCGCTCATCCGCACTGATCTCAGCGACGCCCTGACCGCCGCCGGCTTTCTCGCCGAATCCTGCGGCGATGGGGCTGAGGCGCTATTCCTCGGCGATACAGAAGGCTATGACCTGATCGTGCTTGATCTCGGCCTGCCATCACTGGATGGCCTCAGCATCCTGCGCCAGTGGCGCGACAACGGCCGTGGCATGCCCGTACTCTTACTGACCGCCCGCGGCACCTGGAGCGAGCGGGTGGCGGGTATCGAGGCCGGCGCCGATGACTATCTGCCCAAACCCTTCCACATGGAGGAGCTTGTGGCCCGGGCGCGCGCCCTGGTGCGTCGGGCCGCGGGCCATGGCAGCGCAATCCAGACGCTCGGCGACCTGCGCCTCGACACCAATCAGATGCGCGTCACGCAACGGGGCAGGCCGGTGAGCCTGACCGCCCTCGAATACCGGCTGGTGGCCTACCTTTTCCACCATCAGGGTCGAACCGTCCCTGTGACAGAGCTGCTCGAACATCTCTATGGCGATGACGAATCCCGCGACGTCAATGCCATCGAGGCGGTCATCACCCGCCTCCGTCGGAAGATGGGCGCGGGGGTCATCGGCAACCGTCGCGGCTTTGGCTACTACCTGAGCGGGAGCGCCGGGTGACCCGCGGCTCGCTGCGCCTGCGCCTGGCGCTGGCGGGGGCGGTTGCCATCTGCCTCAGCCTTGCACTCGCCGGATGGGGTCTGACCCTGCTGTTCGCGGCCCATGTCGAGCGGCGCGCTGTCGGCGAACTGGAAACCCACCTGGACCAGGTACTAGGCGCGCTACAGCAGACCCCAAACGGCGCACTGACCCTTGGCAACCAACCCGCTGACCCACGCTTTCGGCAGCCCTATGGCGGGCTTTACTGGCAGATCGATTCCGCCGAGGGGACGCTCCGCTCGCGGTCACTCTGGGACTGGCAGCTCACACTCCCCGCCATCTCGCCCACGGACGGACTCGCGGTGTTGCGCGACCTCCGGGCACCCGATGGCCGCCGCCTCCTTGGAGTGGAGCGCAGCGTCGTGCTGTCCCCCTCACTGGGTGGTGACACCGTGACCCTCCTGCTGGCGATGGACCGGAAGGCGCTGAGCGCGGCGACCCGGGACTTTGCTGAGGATCTGCTGCCCTATCTCGGTCTGCTCGCAGTCGCACTGATTGCCGCCGGCTGGCTGCAGCTTCGCATCGGCCTGCGCCCGCTCGCCGAGCTTGGCCGGCGCCTCTCGGCGATCCGCACGGGGAATGCCGAGCGCCTGGGCGAGAATTTCCCGAATGAGGTGGGCCCGCTCGCCTCGGATTTCGACGCACTGCTCGCCGCCCGTGAGGCGGAAATGCAGGCAGCCCGGCAGCGGGCTGGCGATCTCGCCCACGGACTGAAAACACCGCTCCAGGCGTTGCTCGGGGAAAGCCAGCGGCTGCGCCAGGCAGGTCAGGAGCAAACCGCCGGGAGCATCGAGCAGATCGTCGGCCGGATGCATGAGCATGTCGATCGCGAGCTCACCCGCACCCGGGTCGCGGCCCGCGCCGGCCGCGCCAGCAGCGATGTCCCCGCGGTCATTGCCTCGGTGGCCGATGTCATTATGCGCACGCCGGCGGGTGCCCGCCTGGACTGGGACACATCGGCGACGGCCGCCACGCCGATGCCGGTGGCACTGGATCCGGCGGATCTTGCCGAAGCGCTGGGCGCACTGCTGGAGAACGCCGCCCGCCACGCGAGCCGACGAGTGGTGGTCCGCACCCGGATCAGAGACACCCGCTCTATCGAGGTCAGCGTGCGGGATGATGGTCCCGGCCTGCCCGAGTCGGCCCTCACCGGGCTACTTGATCGAGGGGTACGGCTTGACGAGCGCAGCGGAGACACCGGCCTCGGCCTCGCCATCTGCCGCGAGATCGTCGAAGGCGCGGGAGGCCGTGTCAGGCTGGAGAATGCCCACCCGGGGCTGCGCGCACGCCTGACCCTGCCGACGGCGCGCCAGGCCCTGCGCCGAACCTAACCCCGCCAGTCGCGGTAGCGGGCGATGAGCCCCGCGGTGGAGCCATCCACCCCCTCAGCGGCCTGACCGCCGGCGATCAGGGGCTTGAGCTCGTCGGCCAGCACCTTCCCCAGCTCAACACCGAACTGATCGAACGCATTGATCCCCCAGACGGCCGCCTCGACAAAGGTACGATGCTCATAGAGCGCGATGAGCGCACCGAGGGTGGCCGGCGTCAGTGCCTTGAGCAGGATGGTGTTGCTGGGCCGGTTGCCGGGGCATCGCCGCGCTGCGGGCATATCAGCGTCGCCGCGGCCCTGCATCAGCGCCTGGCTCTGCGCGAACAGGTTCGCGGTGAGGGCAAGGGGATCACCCCGCTCGCCGGCCACCGGACGGGCCACGCCCACAAAATCCACCGGCACGACGTCGGTCCCCTGATGCAGCGCCTGGAAGAAAGCATGCTGCCCCGGCGTCCCGGTCTGCCCCCAGATGGCCCCCGCCGTGGGGATACTGACCGGATGGCCCGCGCGGTCCACCGACTTGCCGTTGCTCTCCATGACAAGCTGCTGGAGATAGGCGGACAATCGACCGAGGCGCTCGGTATAGGGCACCACCGCCTGGCTGCGCCGATCCAGCAGCGTGCCATTGAATATCGAAACCAGGCCGAGTAGCACCGGCATATTCGACTCAAGCGGCGCTTCAGCGAAATGCCGGTCCATGGCATGCGCCCCGGCCAACACCTCGTCAAACGCCGTGGGACCAATCGCCAGCATGATCGCAAAGCCCACCGCCGACCACAGCGAGTAACGCCCGCCGACCCAGTCCCACATGGGCAGCGCCAGCTCGGGATCCAGGCCCAGTTCGCGCACCCGATCCAGGTTGGCCGTGATCGCCAGGACCTGGCGCTCAAGGACCGTGTCAGACGGCACGCTGCGCCGCAGCCAGGCCATCGCCTCGTGGGCGTTGGCCATGGTCTCGACGGTGCCGAAACTCTTCGAGACCACCAGCACCAGGGTGCGCTCGGGATCACACTGGCCCATGGCCTGCTGCCACTCGACGCCATCGACGTTGGCGACGAAATGCACCGTCGGGCCATCCGCCAGCGGCGCCAGCGCCTCCAGCACCAGCCGCGGCCCCAGATCCGAGCCGCCGATGCCGATATTGATGACATGCTCGATGGGCTGGCCCGTTGCCCCGGTCCGGCGGCCGTCACGGATGGCCGCCGCCAGTTCGGCCATGCGCGAGCGCGTAGTGGCCACCTCGCGGGTGATCGCCGGCGCCGCCCAGCCAGTCCCGCCGTCCGGGACCCGCAGCGCGGTATGCAACACCGCCCGTCCCTCGCTCTCGTTGATCGGCTCGCCGGCGAGCATGGCGTCGCGCTGGCCGGCCACATCCCGCGCCCGCGCAACCTCGAGCAGACGCTCACGGGTCTGCCGGTCGATGGGCTGCTTGCTGTAGTCAAGCAGGATGCCGGCGGCGGTCAGCGAAAAATGCTCGAATCGCCCGGCATCCGCGGCAAAAAGGCCATTGATGGACTGCTCGGCAAGCCGGTCGCGCGATGCCCACAGGGCCTGCCAGGCATCGATTGCCTCCAGTGTCTGCATCCTTTGCCCCCTTATCCGGAAGACGGGCGAGTCACCCGCACATTGTCGATCAACCGCGCACGACCCAGGTAAGCCGCCACCGGAATCACCCACTCGCGATCGTGCGGCCCGGCCGGCGCCAGGTCTTCCGCCCGCCGGATCTCGAGATAATCCACCGTCAGGCCCGCCTCATGAATCCGCGCGCGGCCGTCGGCCAGGAGTCGCTCGAAGTCGGTCTCACCGGCCTGCAGCCGGTCAGCCAGGGCGCAGAGGGTGCGGTAGAGCACCGGCGCCCGCTGCCGCTCGGCGGGTTGCAGATAGGCATTACGGCTGCTCATGGCGAGGCCGTCCGACTCACGCGCCACCGCACCGCCGACGATCTCCACCGGCAGGCTGAGGTCATCCACCAGCCGGCAGATGACCCGATACTGCTGATAATCCTTGAGGCCGAACACGGCCAGATCGGGCTGGACGATGTTGAGCAGTTTCGTCACCACCGTGGCCACGCCGGTGAAGTGCCCCGGCCGCGATGCCCCGCAGAGGATGTCGTTGAGTTCCGGGACCTCCACCCGCGTGCGAAGGCCCGGCCCGTCCGGGTAGATCGTCCCGACGTCGGGCGCGAACAGCCAGTCGGTCTCGTGCGCCCGCAGCGCCTCACAGTCCGCCGTCCACGTCCGCGGATAGCTCTGGTAATCCTCACCGGGCGCGAACTGCGTTGGGTTGACGAAAATGCTCGCCACCACCCGATCGCTGCGCCGGCGCGCTTCATCGATCAGGGTCAGATGGCCGCCATGGAGATTGCCCATGGTGGGCACAAAACCGATTCGCTCGGCGTTGCGGCGCCACTCCGCCACCTGCGCGCGCAAAGCGGCCGCATCGGATCCGATCTGCATGGGCTACTCGAACGTGTGCTGGAGCTGGGGAAACTGCCGCGTCCGCACCGCCTCGACATAGGCCTCGAGCGCCGTCTGGATGCGGCCGGTATCGGCCAGAAAATCGTGACTGAAGCGCGGCGGCTGCCCGGGGGTGATCCCCAGCATGTCCTGGAGCACCAGGATCTGGCCGTCGCAATCGGCGCCGGCGCCAATGCCGATCAGCGGTCGGTGGGTCTGCTCACGCACCCGGGCCGCCACTGCCGCCGACAGGCATTCCACCAGCAGCACATCCGCGCCGGCGGCTTCCAGCGCCTGCGCATCGTCAAGCACCTGCTGCGCGCCGGCCTCGTCGCGGCCCTGCACCCGGTAACCCCCGAGCTGACCGACCCGCTGCGGTCGCAGGCCGAAATGGGCGCAGACCGGCACACCCGCCCGGGACAGCGCCTCGACCACCGGCGCCTGGGCGGCATGCGCCTCGACCTTGACCATGTCCGCGCCCCCTTCTTTCATCAGCCGAGCGGCGCTTTCGAGGGCGGCGCGGTCATCGGTGTCGCTGAGAAACGGCAGGTCCACCATCAGATAGGCGCGCTCGAGCCCCCGGGCCACGCAGCGCGTGTGATACACCATGTCGGCCAGGGTGACCGGCACGGTGCTGGCGTGGCCCTGCATGACCATTCCCAGCGAATCGCCCACCAACACCACATCGACACCGGCGGCGTCCACCTGGCGGGCAAAGCTGTAGTCATAGGCCGTGAGGGCGACGATGGGCGCCTGCTCGGCTTTCATCCGACGCAGGGTTGCAAGCGTGACGGTCCGGCTCATGCTGTCAGTCCTCCTCCACCGTCAGTGCGGCGCCATCCAGCGCGGCGGCCAGCTCCCTCACCCGGCCCAGCCCCGGAATCCGCCAGTCCGGCGCGATCTCCGCCCAGGGCACCAGTACGAACGCGCGCTGCGCAATCCCCGGGTGCGGCACCGTCAGCGCCGGGGCACTGATCTGGCGGTCATCATAGACCAACAGATCCAGGTCGAGCGGCCGCGGCCCCCAGCGCCGCCCCGAGCGATCCCGCCCGGCCGCCGCCTCCAGCGCCTGCAGCCGGGTCAGCAGCGCCTGCGGATCGAGTCCGGTCTCCAGCGCTGCCACCGCATTGACGTAATCGGGTTGATCGGCGGGCCCCATGGGGGGGTTGCGGTGACGCCGTGACGCCGCCACACAGCGCGTCCCGGCAATGCCGTCGAGGGCCTCAATGGCGGCCCGCACCTGCGCCCCGGGACCATCGAGGTTGCTGCCGATGCCGACGAACGCCCGGCTCATCCGTCCCCCGCATCCGGCGCGGGACCCCGCCGGCGGCCACCGCGCCGACGCCGCCGGGCCGGTGTGGGTGGCGGCGCGTCTTCGCTGCTTTCGGTATAACGCTGCCAGGCATCCGCCAGCTCCGGGTCCACCAGCCCCGCATCACGGCGCAGCAGCAGAAAGTCGTAGGCCGCCCGGTAGCGCGGGTGCGAGAACAGTCGACGGGCCTTTTTATCGGATGCCGAGTGAAAGCGTGGCTGCAGGGCCCAGATTTCGCGCATCGGCAGGGCAAACCGCTTGGGGATGGCCACCTGCCGAAGCTGTCGCTCCAGCGCCTCGGTGACCGACTGCTCGAACAGCTCCGGGTCGATGCCCGGCTCGAGCCGAGCGGCCGGCAGCTGCCCGAGGATGGCCGGCCACAGCAGCGCGGCAAACAGGAACGCGGGCGTCACCGGGCGGTCATTGTTGACGCGGGCATCGGTGCTCTCCAGCGCCCGGGCCACAAAGGTGATGAGCTGGCCGTGATCGTCATCATCCAGGGCGGTATCGCTGGCCGGGAACAGATACCGGAACAGGCCGTGGTGGCGCAGCGCCTCGAAGGTTTCCACCCCCTGGCCGGCCATGAACAGCTTGAGCACTTCGTCGAACAGCCGCGCCGGCGGAATGTCATCGAGCAGATCGGCCATCCGCGGGATCGGCGCGGCGGTGGCCGAATCAATGGTAAAGCCCAGCTTGGCGGCGAACCGCACCGCGCGCAGCATACGCACCGGATCTTCGCGATAACGCACTGCCGGATCGCCGATCAGTCGCAGGCGGCCGGCCTGCAGGTCGGCCATACCGCCGGCGTAGTCCACCACCGAGAAGTCAGCGATGTTGTAGTAAAGCGCATTGATGGTGAAGTCGCGCCGCAGGGCGTCCTCTTCAATGGTCCCGTAGACGTTGTCGCGGAGGACGAGCCCGTCTTCGACCACATGGTCCTTGTCCCCCGAGTCGGCGTCCGGGGTCATCGCCCGGAAGGTCGCCACCTCGATGATCTCGGGCCCCCAGTGCACGTGGGCCAGACGAAACCGTCGGCCGATCAGTCGGCAGTTGCGGAACAGCGCCTTCACCTCGTCAGGCGTGGCGTCAGTGGCCACGTCAAAGTCCTTGGGCTCGCGGCCCAGCGACAGATCGCGCACGCCGCCGCCCACCAGGTAGGCGCCATAACCGGCATTTTTCAGCCGATAGAGCACGCTCAGCGCCTTGTCACTGATCTGTGCCCGCGAGATCACATGCTGATCGCGGGTGATGATGGTGGGGTCGACCCCCCGGGCTTGCGTGACGGTCACGGTCTGAACTCAGCCTCTTGTGCGTGAACAACGAGGCCGTATAATAACAGGCTGTGCTGAGGACGCCGATCACGGCCGCAGCACGGGCTTGAAACGACATTGCTCCCATCGTCTAGCGGTAAGGACGCCGCCCTCTCAAGGCGGAAACCGGGGTTCAAATCCCCGTGGGAGCACCATCTTTTCAAGGACTTACGACTCTCCTGCCTGAAAGTTTTCTAAAAGTTTCCAAAAATACAGCGGCGGATATCGCCGCATGTGGACGACTCTCAGTGAACAAGAGAGTCGACCATCGCTGCGATACATTTAGGTCGAGGGCTGGATGAGTGGTCGCCGGGTTGGGGCTGGCTACAGATAAGCGCTGAACCGAATCAAGCCCAGAGATGACGGGATACCCAGCCACTTGAGTCGGCCGGCTCTCCAGCAGTGATCCCGGTCTCTTTCCAACTCCAAGCCCCGGGTCCTGTCGTCGTGGCTGAACCAGACTGCTGCCAGTTTTTCCATCAGTCTGGGAGGCGGATGACAAACCCAGTCTTGATCATCACCCGTACAACGCGACGCGTCGGATGAGTCGCGCGGCTATGAGCCTGCCCCCAGACCCTGATCCACCGCCGCCTGCTCCGACGGGAATGACTGCCCCGCAAGCGGCCCCTGATGGCAGTGGTATTCGCCCGTCGACCCATCGTTGTGGCATCCATGCCGGTCGAGACCGCCGCCGTGGGCGAAAAGGTTGGCCGATATGCCAACCAGCAGTGCCATCCCGAGTTGGGCAATCAGTAACCAGCGGCGGTTGCGCCGTCCGTGACGAGGGCGAAGCGCGTTATCCACAGTCTCACTCACAGTTTTTGGGGATATCTTTCGTATAATCGGACGACGGCTGCTTGACTGAACCGACTTGCTTGCCCATCACCGGCCATAATCTTACGTGCAAGCAGTTCCATGAATTTACTTGATCGCAATGCTGAGTGAGGCGATCGTTAACTAACGCTTAATTCCGCCATGATCCATGGTTCGCCAAACTAACGCTCGGCCATCTCAAGTACCCGCGCCTCAAGGGTGCCCTTGGGAATACAGGTATAGGATCGCTCGAAGACTTCTCCCTCATAATAAGTTTCCATGGCTGACTCGCCGGTTCTGAAGGCCGGGTAATCAATGACGGATTCGCTCTTATTCCAGCCTATCATTCTTGATTTGCCGTAGCTGTCACCGTCCATCGATGAAAACTTTTTGTAACGGAATTTCAGGTCAAAACCCAAATCATATTCGGCTTCGACCCTGAGATCGGTTTTGTTTCCTTCAGGCTTGACTGAGACATTAACTATACCTTCTAGTCTGCTATTCCTATCTACTTCCTGCACACCAGGCTGATATTCCGACCCTACCTCCCAGGAAACTACTTCTTTGAACGAGGCATCCTCAGCAGTCTTATAGTTGTATTCCTCAAACGTTCCCTGGAAGTCGAACGTGCTGTGTTCTCGACCACAGTCAACATACTTACTTGGTTCGTCTGATTGGTAGGACATCTTTATCAAACCCGATGCTTTATCAATATCCTCAATGTCGAATCCGTCTGGAACATTTTTCTTGATCCGATCCCAGACAACATCAAAGCTTTCTTTTACCTCAAAGCTGTTCTCTACATCGGGAGACCCTTCCGGGGGATAGTAGTTATACTCCGACATCTGCAGTTCTTTCGAGAATCCGGCCACGACGGAGTCAGATGCCCCGAAACCGGTTACTATGACAAAGGAGGTTAATAGTGTGGTGGTGATTTGCTTACGCATGGTTTCCCTCGCTTGTTGTATGAGTACAAATTAGATACTTCCCGTTTTGCGCCTATTGTCAGTGATAGTCACCAAAATCGGCTAAGCCTGGCAATGCTCGAAGCTCCTGTTAGACTATCTAGCCAAACAATCATATCCCTAGACACGGGCATTCATGGCCTGTAGAGCTTCTTCTTCCATATCCGAGGATTTCATGGCCTGTTCCAGTTCTTCGTTTTCCGCTATATCAGCAAAAAAATATCCATTGACTTTAATGCAGTGACCCTCGCAGAACAAGCCAATCATTCGATCTCCTTGACTACGATCACGAGCCACGGCGCCTGAGATATCTTTCACTCGGCACCACTCCTTCTCGTTCCACACAAGATTCTCCCCCGCACATATCAAGCCACTATAGTCGTAGGTATGTGTGAGATTGACTTGCACGGCCCCGGTAACCAAGCCACCTTGGTCGACGAAATCACCTACGCGAACCGCCTCGATGAGCTGCTCGGAACCGTCTGCCATTGTAATAGAAGCCCCCGGGGCAAACGAGCCCCCTATGAACCGATCCATAGTCGGCTCAGCATCCGATGAGGGATTATCCTGTCCTTTGGAACTCGTCAGCACATCAATAGCCGCCTCACCCCATATATAGTCACAGTGGTCGGTTGCCACCCTGCAGTCATGCTCAGACTGAAAAAGCGCCCAGACCGTCTTCGCGCCATTCGATTGGGCTCTCTTGGTCAACGCATTTACCAGTGTTATGAGCGCGTCGTCATACGCCTCGCTCTCAAGCCCCGGGTCGATGACAACCCAATCAAGGGAGCTCATTGGAATGGTGCTGACATGGTAGATCATTGCAAGGGCGATAATCTCCCCTTTGTGTCGAACCACCTGCGTATCGGGGTAATCCGGGATTGATTCCTCAACCGGTGCGAACCGGCCTTTGACAGAACAGAGACGTTCCAGCGTTTTACGATCCACCGCTGGATCATAGACTTGCTCCATGGTTACTCCTCCATTGCCACAATTCGCTTCGAATTGCTTGTCCAGTAGGCGGTATAAACCGGAATAGAATTGGGAGATAGGTCAGTATTGTTTTCCGCGATCCTTCTCATCGCGGCATTACCTCCGGGGGTTGCAATCTGACTCGCTCCACTGGCCAACGCATGGTCAGCTAAACGCTGGAAAAGAACCTTGGCCGCCATCGGGAGAAGCTTTAACGAGCAATCGGGGGAGAAGACCGGAAAAAGCAGGTAGGCCATTGGCGCATTATCAGAAATAAGCCAAAAACCCGCACAGACCGGTTCTCCTGTCCTTGAAAGAATCACCCCAGTATCAGGCAATACCTGCAAGGGTGGGGGTTCCCACCCATCCAATGCCCACCACCAAGCCGCAAGCATCTCGTAATCCGTGTCTCGACTCCAAATTTTTTCTTCGAGACCAGACCTTAGTGGTGTTATTGCCGTGTTCATCATGCAACGCTCGCTTTCGCTTTCATGGCGTGATTCACGCCGCCATACTTGGCAACCATATTCGTCCAAATGGACTGCCTGAAAGCCCCGCCAACCTCTAAATAGTCGGCAAAGAGCTTGCCACCAGCCTGAATCCGGTGGGTGTCAGTGACGAGATTAATGACTCTCTGGCGTGAGACCGCCAGGCGAGTGGCACCGGCCGCGTCGCGAACCCGCTTCCACTCACCCTGTTCATAGACCGCGTGTGAGCCAGACACCCATACATTGCCCACTTGGTATAGGTCATCTGTAAGGAATTCGAGTGTCATTTGAACACTTGAGCCATCCGCGAGCCGATCGCCAATGCGGACATCGCCTACACGCACCGTGGACCCATCGGCCAGACAAACCGGCGTGTCGGGGTGGAAGCACATACCGCCACCCCCCGTCATGCTGCCGTTGGAGCCGCCTGTCATGCCACCGCCAACAGCGCCGGTTGCTCCTGATCCGCAGTCGATGCCCTTAAGTAGCCCCTGACGAACATCCATCCCCCCGATCGTATCGATTAGGGTCGCTAATACCACGATGTATCGCTTTGGGCCCTAAAACGATACTTATCGATACTTATTTGGCCATCGGATGGGTGTATCGGTTGACGTATACCAAAAAGATACGGCTGGTAGACGTCAGGCTGATGCGTGACGCCGGGATAGTTTGAGGTTTCCTGAAGGTCGCTTAGCGGGCGTCAGTCGCAGTCTTGGTAACCTGACTCCATGCATGCCCGCGCTCGGCGCTGGGCTTCGGCGATTTCTTCGCGAGACATGCGCTCAGCCGCTATCCGTCGCCCCTCTCTTGCCTTTTGAGAACCGTTTGCCGAGGCAATGTTGAACCACATGTGGGCAGTGATTTGATCCTGATTAACTCCATTACCGTTGCCGTACATAGCCCCAAGGTTATTCTGAGCACCGGCATCACCTTGCTCGGCAGCAGCTCGGAACCAACGGAGAGCTTCTGAGTAGTCCTGAAGGACGCCCTCACCGTCGGCGTACATAACCCCGAGGTTGAATTGGGCGTTGGCATTACCTTGCTCAGAAGCATGTCTATACCAGCGAACGGCTATTGAATCGGCCTGAGGTACTCCTTGACCCTTTTCGTACATATACCCGATGTTGTACTGAGCCTCAGCACTGCCCTCTTTCGCGAGAGACCGAAATACCTCGAGGGCGGTCCCGTAATCGCCCTCGTTGTAGGCGTTCACGCCTTCCGAAAAGCTCTGCGCCCAAGCGGTGTTGAACAGCAGCGCCAGAAGGATAGCGGTGGTCCGGGTGATGGTTTTGATGCTCATGACTGGGTTCTCAGTGTGTCGCCGCGAGTATTAATCTGAGGATGTCGATCGGCGGGCGTCATTCACAGTCCTGATAGCCCGACTCCATGCAGGTCCGCGCTCGGCTCTGGGCTTCCTCTAACGCTTCGCGAGACATCACGTCAGCGAAGATGTCCATGCCCTCCTTCGCTGTTTCATTACCATTTGCTGAAGCGATGTTAAGCCACATATGGGCAGTAACATGGTCTTGAATCACCCCTTGACCTCCCCCGTACATCTTCCCTAGCTGGAATTGAGCTCGGGCAACGCCTTGCTCGGCCGCTGCTCGGAACCAGCGCATGGCCTCTGAATAATCCTGCGGTACCCCATTACCTGCGTAGTAACTGTGGCCAAGGATAAGCTGACCCCCTGCATGACCTCGCTCGGCGGCAGCTCGATACCACCGAACGGCTTCCGAGTCGTCCTCGGGCACTGGTTTGCCAGCGGCATACATGCCCCCTAGTACAACCTGAGCCCGGGTATGGCCCACTTCCGCAAGAGGCTGCATTATCTCGAAGGCGGTCTCGTAGTCGCCTTTATTAATGGCATCCATACCGTCCTCAAAGCTCTGCGCCCAGACGGTATTCAATACGAACACCAAGAGGATAACGGTGCCTCGGGCGATGGTTGTGGTACTCATGCTTTGGCCACTGTTGCTTAAGGTCTGATTCCAACCCGATGGAATCTTCGCGATCTGAGAAAGCGTCGACAGGGTACCGTGCCTTCCATATTCCACCACCCCCCATATGGGGGAGTCATTGGCCCAGCATCCCTTGTACGCTCATGACTCATGTTCTCGCGGATGCTTCGCTGTCTACAGGAGCATTTCGATCGACTACTGCTGAAACAGCCACACAATACGATCTGGGCGGCGATCACAGGAGCCGGATCTCGTGCCGTTCCAGGTCGGAGTCACAGGCAAGGAACCAAAGCATGGCAGCCAATAACTTCCTGATCGGCATCCAATCCGCAACGGTAATAAGCCTACTCTTGAGCAGCACGCTGATGGCCAGCGAGCCTGACGAAGCATCCATTGCCGAGCGAGGCCGGATGGGCATCGAGGCCTACGCTCGAGTCATGGACGCCCTCGAGGTACCCGACGCGCAACGGTTGAGCGCCGATACGGTAACGGCCTACTCAGGCGCTGATACCCTCCTCGAGGCCATGCAGACCGCCCGTGAAGCGCAACGCGAAGCGCTTGAGGGTGAGGATCGTCGGTTTGGGTATATCGACATGCCGGATGCGGACTCGGCAGAGTGATTTGCATGCCCCAACATCAAGGACGAGGAGACATCACAGTGAGCAAAGGATACGCAGCCATCCTAGGTCTGGCAGTGCTCAGTGCGGGGTGTGCAACTGTTGAACCATCGAAAGATAATCCACCTAGCTACAGCACCGACGAACAGGCCATGCTCGCCTCTGGTTTTCCTATCGAGCGTATTGAAAAGCCTGACGACTACTACCTTATTGATCGCTATTCCGAGACAACGCGAGACGACTACGACCATAGTCCGGGTGCGACGTACCGGAAGGCTTATACGATCCAGGGTGGCGCTGTCTGGATCAGCAAGGCTGGATCCACGAGCGTGGCTGCTGTTCATCATGCCGGACTGAAAGACTCCGTCAGCGGCAAAGGCAGATGGATGCAGTGGGAAGGCAGCGACGGAAGCGAGGAGGTCGGTGGCAGGCGGTACGTCTACAAGAACCTCTCAGGTTTCTACACCGATATGCTCAGCAACACCTCTTACGCCCCGAACAACGCCCCGGAGTGCGCCGCGGGAGTGGTCATGCAGACTTACTCGCTCGACCGGGGAGAGCGCACATTGCTCCAGTACCTCGAAGGGCGAGAGGATTGCGGTCCGATGAGTCGCCAGGAAAAGACAGCGGTCCGCAACACGGCTTATGAGCTGTTCGACCTGGACTAAATAAAGATGCCCAAACGGCGGGGGCCGAGGGCCCCCAACATCAAGGATAAGGAGACACGACAATGAGCACCGACGGATTTTTCTGGGCCGGCATGGCCGGCGGGCGGCAGAACCAGATCGACAAACTGAACCGCTCTATCGACAAGTGGGAAGCCCACACCCAGAAGCTTGAGCGCATCATCAACGACCTGCGTGCCGAGAACCGGGCGCTTCGCAAGTCACGGCTGGTGTGGCTGGATAATGCGACTCGCAGGGAAGGCGAAGGAAAACTCATAGCCCAGTCTTTCAGGGAAGTCTACGGGACTTCGGCTACGGAATATCTGGGCGGACCTGATGAAGCGGACAAAAAGATAGAGAAAGCCAGGATCGAGTCAAGAAAGAACGGCATTGGCAAGAACTTCGACTGGAATCTTTAACAAATGGATAAGCAGAGATAAGGCACCCTGACCTGAAATATAAACAGTAATCAGGGTGCCGTTCGTAGAGTTAATCTAGTTATCCCCGATTCTACTTCCTCCACCCCCCTCATCACCTGAACGCTTATTCCCGGGCGCTTCCGCACCACCTGACTGGGTCGTATCTCCGCCGGGGAGTGCGCCGGTGGAGCGGCCATTGTTACCACCCCCGCCACCACTGTCGCCCGGGGACTTCGGGCTGCCACTGTCACCGGCAATCCGCCCGACACCAGCCTGCGTCATGCGCTCGGTGGTCGCGGTGCCAGCCCGGGCCTGCTGACGGATATCGCCCTCGTTCTGCACCGACCCGAGCGGCTGCACGCCGAAGCCGATCCAGCGCATGACCTCATCGGCAAAGCCGTAGATCAGCTCATGGGCCTTGTGCGAAACCGTGATCACCAGGATCACCATGATGAGGTTGGTGAACAGAATCCCCACAATCGCACTGCTCGTCGTTGAGTTCACTACCGACTCGTTGAACACCATGTAGCTCTCAAGCGCGAAGTAGGCGATCCCCTTCATCACAAAGATCGCCACAATCACCCCGATGGTGAGCAGAATCGGGCGAAGAACCACATTGAGCAGAAGCTGATAGCCCTGCAACGCATACCGCCCGGCAAACCCCTCACCCTCGGGGACCGCATGGGAGGCAGCCCAGAGTGAAATTAAGCAGGGGGCATGAGCGCTGACTACCTCTCAGGAACCTTATGCCTTATATCAATACCTATAGGTCCCGCCAACGGATATGCCCGAGACTTCGAAGTCGCTCCCATCGATGTACTGGACGTACTCGACGAAACCGGTGATCCGGTCAGTTAATCCAATCTGGCCACCAACGCCGTAGGATAGGTCGCTTTCACTTTCTTCCTCGACGCCGCCCGGACCCTCAAACTTCGTTTCGCCATAGGTGTAACCGGCAAGCCCATAAAAAGAGATACGGTCTGAGATAGGCAAACGCCCTATGCCATAGGCGCCATAGAAGGGGTTAAGGCTCACATCAACGTTTGATCCAAGGACATCGATATCGTCATCGGCGATACCGTTGCCAACACGGAACTCATAACTGAAGTACTCGTTAACTTCGCCACCGAAGTGACTGATAAAGGCAGTCGGAGTCGCTGTTGGGTAGCCCTCAATATCCACATCGACAGAGCCAATACTAAAGCCTACGTAACCCTGCTGTGCGAGCACAGGACCGGAAATCCCAGTGAGGACTAGCGCTAGAGGGCACAGCTTTTTCATACGCATGGTGCATCTCCATTGCTGTGTGATTGACCGCGGCGGGAGCCTACAGATTTAAAGGCGACCTTGACCACCCGGACAATCGGTCAATGTCGTTACCGCCACCCTTATCTTGCCCTCCTGATCCGCATAGGATGTTGTGAATCCCGATAACCCGTCCAATACAGTGTTAGGAGCGGGGGCCGGTGTCTGTCAACAAAGTTGTCGCCTCAAACCGTTTCAGGCCACCCTGGTCAATCGTGAGTCCCGGCGCTCCTTCTCCGGGTTGAGATGGACCGCGCCGACGGGGCGCCAGTCTCGGATTTCCCGGCTCCAGCGGCGCGGGTTCCGGGCCTTCGTCTCGCCGTAGACCTGCTGGCGTCGAGCCAGGATAGCCGCATCCTTGCCGTTGTGCTGCTCCACCGGCGTGATGTACTGGATGCCGCTGTGCCGGTGCTCGTGGTTGTACCACTGCACGAAGCGCTGGACCCATTCCCGGGCGGCTTCCAGGCTTCCGAAGCCATTCGCCGGATAGGCTGGCATCGCCTTGCAGGTGGCAAAGATGGACTCCGAGAACGGGTTGTCGTTGGATGAAGCGGACCCCGGTTTTCGAATCAGGTGAGAAGCAAAGAGTCGGAGGCTATCCTCGGCCCATTCCAGAGGTGATCTTTCCCACCGCCAGAGGAGACCTGCGTAAGTGAGTAGACTGGCCGTGAACCATGGCAACAGCAGCCAACCACACGACCAAGCGCAAGAGGGTCCGAGGACAGACGGGAGAGGGGTATGGTGCTAGTGAAGGCCTGTCAGGCCCCTGAAGGCATTTTCTCCACGGTAACCTTCCCAGAATACGGCACCACGAGTCGAAAATGCCGGGCCTGTAGCACGTCCTGTATCTTGCTTGGCCGATAGGCCACCCAACTCACGCCACCTGGATGGCGCACGCTGCTATAGACGATCCCGTCGTGCGAGCTGGCTCTGATGCTTTGCCCAAAAGCCTGGGTCAGTTGACAGCTCGCCGGGTCCGGGTCGTGCAGGTCCGGGCGGGTTCCTCGGATATCGACAAAGTCACCCTCGAGTCGCGCGGTGTATTCGCGCAGCTCCTCTGTCTTCTGCTCCAGCGCGCTCAGTGCGATCTCGCGGCGAATGCCGTTGGCCACCTCAAGAAACGATGTCTCGAGCGCACTCGCGGCGTACCAGGCACCAAGATCAGGTCCAGCAAAACGGGTGCCCTGCGGTGCACTGTGCAGGAAAGCGGCCAAGACAACGCTTGCATTGGGGCGTCCATACACCCATTCGGATTCGGGAAGCCGTCTGAGTCGCGTTTCGACGAGACGATCGTTAGTCCAGCCCTCGAGCTCGAGGACCCTCTCAAGATCGGACGGGCTGGCCACCCGATCGAACGTATCGATTGGAGGGAATCGCAACGGGACAAGGCGGTGCGTGCGCTCAGGAGCGCGGGAGAGGTGCATCAGATGAGGACAAGGTCTGCTTCGCGTACTGGCTCGATATCTGCTCCCTCTCCAGGCCCTCCACGGAGCCCGCCACGCCAACCATCTAGGTAGCGCCGGACAGTGAGAATGCCATCAAGACCGCCTTCAACCATCACATCGAGCGGAGCCTGCCCGCCAAAGAGCTCACCGCCATGTGGGCCCTTCAGCCATGTCATCGCCTCGGCTTCAATTGGGAATAGGACATTCAGGGCCTTATGAACCCCTAGCATGCCGGAGATTCGCGTCAGCGTATCGAGCGGTAGCGTCAGTGGCTCATGCGCGCGCGCCTTTCTCACCCACTCGTAGTAGGTCGAGCGTGACGGTTCGCCAAGCAGCGACACTCGGTTATTCGGCGAGAGATTGTAGCGATCGGCAATGGCAAGGAAGGTGCGCAGGCCCGGCCCGCTCACGCGGCCCCGAGCATCAGCATCGATCCTCTTGAGAACGGGTTCTCCGTCTACCTTTTCAGGGAATTGGACAATAGCCATAGCGCGCCTCCTTCCTGATTTGTAGTTGTATTCCAAATCTGGACATTTATCAACAACTCCTCCCTGCCATGGAGATCAGCCATGTGGCGGAATGACGACGGTCCTTCATAACCCCACCAGTGTCGCCCACACCCCGCAAAATCCGTATCCTTTCGAGCATGATCTCTCCGGAAAACCGTCCCAGCCTCCTGCGCCGCCTGGCCGCCGTTCTCTACGACGGCATGCTGCTGATCGCGCTGTGGATGGGTGCAGGCGCCCTGTGGATCGCCTTTCAGGGGGGTGAAGCGGCACCCGCCGGCGACGCGCTGTTCCGCGTGTATTTGCTGGCGGTGGCGTACGCGTTTTTCATCGGCTTCTGGGTCTGGGGCGGCAACACGCTGGGGATGAAGGCGTGGCGGCTGCGACTGGTGGATGCCGACGGCGCGAGGGTGACGACCCGCGCCGCCACGCACCGATTCTTTACGGCAATGCTCTCGTGGCTGCCGGCCGGGCTCGGTTTTTTGTGGGCGATGATCGACCGGCAGGGCCTGACCTGGCACGACCGGCTCTCGCAGACCTATCTGATGCTCGAGCCCAAAAAGCGCTGAACCCGCCCCGGCCGGCGATCAGCGCACGCGCCGCAACGCCACCAGCGCAATCAGCAGAAACAGTCCGGTGGGCGCCAGGGCGCTTGCCGCCGGCGGCAGGCCATAGACCAGCCCGGCGTTGCCGAGAAACCGATTGAGCAGGAAAAACGCCAGCCCGATCAACACCCCCAGGAACACCTGCTGCCCCACCCCGGTGCTGCGCTGCGAACCAAACACCAGCGGCACCGCCAGCAGCAGCATCACCACTGTGGCCAGCGGTGTCGCGAGCTTGACCCACAGGGCGAGCTGATATTGATCACTGCGCAGCTCGTTGGCCTGCAGATACTTGATATAGCGAAACAGCTCGCTGGCCGGCAGCGCCTGGGCATCCTGCACCACCACCTCGAGGGTGGCCGGGCGCAGCTGCCCGCCAAGGGTGATGCGCTCGCGGGTCTCGACGCGGATCGGGAAGTCGCCCAGCGCGGTCACCCGGGCGTCGCGCAGCTGCCACTGCCCGTTGACGAACCGCGCCCGCGGCGCCGTCACGATGCGCATGAGCTGATTGCCGTCGATTTCATAGGCGCGCACTCCGGCGAGCAGGTCGGCGCGCACCACGCGGTCGGCGCGCAGGCGATAGTCGCCATCCCGCGCCCACAGACCGCCGCCGACGGTGCCGATACGACCGCCCGCGGCCTCCGCGCGAATGGTCTGGGCCAGCTGATTGGCCGGCGGCGCAACAAACTCCCCCAACAGCCCGGCCAGCACGGCGAGGCCGATGCCGGCCACCACCACGGCGCGGGCGATCTGGCCCACGGAGCGGCCCACCGCCCGCATCACGATCAGTTCGCTGCGGGCGGCGAGCGCCCCCAGGCTGACCAGCGCACCAATGAGTGTGGCCATGGGGAAGGCCTCGTAGGCGCGCTGCACCATCGAGAGGGCCACCACCGCCATGGCGGCCGCCAGGTCATAGTCGCCGCGGCCGATGTCATCGGCCTCGTCGATGAACTCGAACACAAAGCTGAGACTGACGATGACCACCAGCCCCATCAACGCGCCCACAAGCACGGTGGAGGCGATATAACGGTCGAGCCGGTTCATGCCGCCCGCCGCCGTCGCCACTGCCATCCCAGCATCCCCCGCAGTGCGGTCAGTACGACCAGCAGCGCCAGACCATGCACCCAGGCCACGCCCAGCCAGCGTGGCATCACCCCGCTCGCCAGCCAGTCGCTGGCGGTGTAGAGCAGGTTAAAATAGATCATGAACAGCAGCACGGCGGTCACGACCCGGCCGTACCGGCCGCTGCGCGGGTCGCTGCGCGCCAGGGGCAGACTGCCCAGCGCCAGCACCAGCACCATGACCGGGAATGACAGGCGGCGCTGGAGTTCGGCCCGCGCGCCCGGCGCCTCGCTTGCCCAGAGCGCGGCGAGGGACTCGGCATCGCGGCCAACGCCTGGGTCCACGGGATCCGGCTCGGCGATGCGCACGCCGTGCTCGGCGTATTCCATGACCCGCCAGGCGGCCTGACCGGCCCGCCCGTCGTAACGCCAGCCGTCCCCCAGGACCAGGAACTCGCCCGGTGCCACGCCGTTGATCTGACGCTCCCCGCGCTCGGCCACCCAGATCTGGCGTGTACCGTCGACGCGGCGCTCGGCGAACACGCCGCGCAGGGTGCCGTCATCATCAATGCGCTCGACATAGACCGTGACGTTGTCGCCGGGGCTCAGAAACCGCCCCGGCTGGACCCCGCCAAAGCGGGCCTGCTGCTGGGCGTTGGCCAGCACCTGATCGGCCTGACGTTCCGCGGCCGGCCCCAGCGACAGCGACAGTCCGCCCACCAGCACGGCGAGCGGTACGGCAAATGCGAAAATCCCGGTATAGACCCGGCCGGGGCCGATGCCGCAGCCCGCCATGGCGGTCATCTCAGAGTCGCGGTAGAGCCGTCCCAGCGCCATGACACAGCCCAGAAAGAAGCTGCCCGGCAGCACCACCCCCAGGTTGGCGACGGCCTTGAGCCCCAGCAGGGTAAAGATCACCTCGGGCGGGATGTCGCCACTGGCCGCATCGGCCATGAACTGGATCAGCCGGTTGGTCAGCAGCACCACCACCAGCACCACGGTGACGCCCAGCCAGGCCAGCAGCACTTCGCGGCCCACATAGCGGGTCAGGCGCCTCACGACCACGACAGTGACCCTGTGCCTGCGGTAATCTGTAGCGGTTTATGCAATGTGGTTGTATCCATGCCAGATCGCCGTGACCGGCTCATGGTACAGCGCCGGAGCGAATGATGCCGCGCGTCGATTTCTACATCCTGGATCAGGCCGACCCGGCCCAGCGCACGCACTTCTGCTGCCGGCTGGCCGCGCGCGCCTGGCGCGAGGGGCTGCGGGTCTGGATCCGCACCGCCGATGCGGCCATGACCGAGCGACTCGACACGGCATTGTGGACCTTTGATGAGGCAAGCTTCATCCCCCATGGCACCACGGCGCTCGACGGCGACAACCCGATCGTGATCAATGAGGCCGACAGCCCCGGCGCCCTGCTGATCAACCTGGGCGACTCGCTGGCCGCCGACTGGCAGCAGCGCGACCGCATTGCCGAAATCATCACCGCTGACGAGGCGACCCGCCAGGCCGGCCGCGCACGATACCGCGACTACCAGCAGGCCGGCGCCGCCCTGCAGACCCACCGCATCGACCACTAGGAGCGCTCACCGCCCATGGAAAAGACCTACACCCCCGCCCGCATCGAGTCTCACTGGTATGCGCAATGGGAGCAGGCGGGCTATTTCCGACCCGGCGAGTCGGGGGATCCCTACTGCATCATGATCCCGCCGCCCAACGTCACCGGAACGCTGCACATGGGCCATGCGTTTCAGGACACGCTGATGGATGTGCTGGTGCGCTATCACCGCATGGCGGGCTACAACACGCTCTGGCAGCCCGGTACCGATCACGCCGGCATTGCCACGCAGATGGTGGTCGAGCGCCAGCTCAATGCCGAGGGCCACGATCGGCACGCCCTGGGACGCGCGGCGTTCGTCGAGAAGATCTGGGAGTGGAAGGCGCAGTCCGGCGGCACCATCCAGAACCAGATGCGGCGCTTGGGTGCGTCGGTGGACTGGTCCCGCGAGCGCTTCACCATGGACGAGGGCCTGTCCGAGGCGGTCGAAGCGGTGTTCGTGCAGCTCTACCGCGAGGGCCTGATCTATCGCGGCGAGCGGCTCGTGAACTGGGACCCGGTGCTGCAGACCGCGGTCTCCGACCTGGAAGTCGAGTCGGCCGAGGAGCAGAGCTCGATCTGGCGGCTGCGCTATCCGATCGTCGACAGCGACGAGTGGCTGGTGGTGGCCACCACCCGGCCCGAGACCATGCTGGGCGACACCGCGGTCGCGGTGAACCCGGACGACGAACGCTATCAGTCACTGATCGGGCGCCGGGTGCGCCTGCCGCTGGTGGACCGCGAGATCCCCATCGTCGGGGACGACTACGTCGACCCGGCGTTTGGCACCGGCTGTCTCAAGATCACGCCCGCGCACGACTTCAACGACTACGAGGTCGGTCTGCGCCATGGCTGCACGCCGATCAACATCCTCACCGAGGATGCCCGCATCAACGCCAATGCGCCGACGGCCTACCAGGGGCTCGACCGCTACGCGGCCCGCGAGCGCATCATCGCCGACTTCGAGGCCGCCGGGCTGCTCGACGGCATCGACCCGCACCGCCTGATGGTGCCGCGCTGTGATCGCACCGGCGTGGTGGTCGAGCCATTCCTGACCCGGCAGTGGTTTGTCGATCTGACCCGCGAGACCCAGTCGGACGGGCGGCCGGGCGGCTGGCGCGAGATCACCCGACCGGCGCTGGACGCCGTGCGCAACGGCGACATCCGCTTCGTGCCCGAGAACTGGACCAAGACCTACTACAACTGGCTTGAGGACATCCAGGACTGGTGCATCAGCCGCCAGCTGTGGTGGGGCCATCGCATCCCGGCCTGGTACGACGCCGAGGGCGCGGTCTATGTCGGCCGCGACGAGGCGGAAATCCGCGCCCGTCATGACCTGGGCCCGGAGGTATCGCTGCGCCAGGACGAGGATGTGCTCGACACCTGGTTTTCCTCGGCGCTATGGCCTTTCTCGACACTGGGCTGGCCCGAGGAGAGCGTCGAGCTCAATCGCTTCTACCCCACCAGCGTGCTGGTCACCGGCTTCGACATCATCTTTTTCTGGGTGGCCCGGATGATCATGATGGGCCTCAAGTTCCGCGGCGAGGTGCCGTTCCGCGAGATCTACATCCACGGACTGGTGCGCGACAGCAGTGGCGCGAAAATGTCCAAGTCCAAGGGCAATGTGCTCGACCCCCTCGACATCATCGACGGCATCGACCTGGAGTCGCTGGTCAAAAAGCGCACCACCGGGCTCATGCAGCCCCAGCGCGCGCCGGCCATCGAGGCACAGACCCGGGAGGCCTTCCCCGAGGGCATTGCCGAGCACGGCACGGATGCGCTGCGCTTTACCTTTGCGAGCCTTGCCACCACCGGTCGCGACGTGGTTTTTGACATGGGCCGTGTGGATGGCTATCGCAACTTCTGCAACAAGCTCTGGAACGCCGCGCGCTTCGTGCTCATGAACACCGAAGACCGGCTCGAGGGCATCGACGCGGGCGAGATGAGCTACGGCACCGCCGAGCGCTGGATCGTCACCCGCCTGCAGCGCACCGAGCAGACCGTCAACGAGGCCATCCAGAGCTATCGTCTGGATCTGGCCGCGCAGGCGATCTACGAGTTCACCTGGGACGAGTACTGCGACTGGTACCTGGAGCTCAGCAAGCCGGCCCTGCAGGGCGATGCCGACACGCCACAGGCCCGCGGCACGCGCTACACCCTGGTGCGAGTGCTCGAGGGACTGCTGCGCCTGCTCCACCCGATCATGCCGTTCATCACCGAGGCGATCTGGCAGCGCGTGGCCCCGGTGGCGGGCCTGAGCGGCGAGACCATCATGACCCAGGCGTTCCCGATCGCCGATCCGGAGCGCATCGACACCGCCGCCGAGGCCGAAATCGATTGGCTGCAGCGCTTTATCCTGGGGATACGGCGCATCCGCGGGGAGATGGACATCGCCCCCGGCAAGCGCCTGCCGGTCATCCTGCAGAACGGCAGCAACGCCGATCGCCAACGCGTCGAGCACCATCGCGCCGCGCTGGACTTTCTCGGTCGGCTGGCCTCGATCGATTGGCTGGGCCCTGATGAAGCGGCCCCGGAATCGGCCCTGGCGCTGGTGGACGACCTGGAGATCCGCGTGCCGATGGCCGGTCTGATCGATCGCGACGCCGAGCGGGCCCGCCTGGAAAAGGCCCGCGCCCGCCTCGCCGACGATCTGGCCCGCACCCGCGGCAAGCTCGACAATGCCGCGTTTGTGGAAAAGGCACCGGCCGAGGTTGTCCAGCGCGAGCGCGACAAGCAGGCCGAGACCGAGTCGGCACTGGCCCGCATTGACGAGCAGATCCGTCGCGTCGAGCGCCTCTAGCCGCGGGCCGGCGGCGGGCTGACGGCCAGGGCCCTAGCCACCCGGGGCCCAGGCCGGTGTCTGGCCGTGGATACGCAGGCTGCCCTCATCCACGGCCAGTGCCAGGCGCCAGTCGCCATCGCGGCGGCGCAGAAAGCCGAAGGCCCGGCCCAGGTCCAGCCACGCCCGGACCTCGCCGGGCAGCACGGCGACCAGCGCCTGGTCGATGACCAGCTCGGTGTCAAGGCGCAGCGCCTCCCATAAGACCATTCCGCTGGCACCGGAGTGCAACCGTTCGGCCATCGCCGGGCGGATTCGCAGACTGGCCTCGCCGCTCAGTCCCTGCTCCTGCGGGGTCTCGAGCCGTAACGCGGCGAGCGACAGACGGGGTGACTCGCTGGCCAGTGCGGCCAGGGACGGCCGCCACTGATCCGCGCTGAGCGTCAGCAGCGCCGCGGCGTCGATCCGCTCGAACTCCACCACGGCCCGGCCCTGCAGGGGCGCCACGTCGGGCAGCTCGAGTGCGTCGATGACGAGCCGTGCGTCACCACTCCAGACGCCCGCCGCCCCGGGCCGACCCGCCACCGGGCGCAGATCGGTGCTTGCCCGCAGCCCACCCAGCTCGAACAGGTCCGGCGCCCCCGCCAGCTGCTGGACGCGGACTGCGATTGACTGGGTGTCAAAGCCCAGATGCCCCCGTACCGAGATGCTCTCCGCGTCGCCGCCAAGCCGCTCGAACACCGGGGCCAGCGCGCCGGTGGGCTGCAGATGACCGTCAAAGGCCACACCCCGCCAGCCGTGCCGCAGGGTCTGCTCCAGCACCCAGTGCACCGGCTGCGGGGCACTCAGCCCAAGGGCGGCGCGCCATACCGGCGGCATCATCGACGCCGGCAGCACCAGCTCGGTCCGCACGGACGCGCGGTAGAGACCGCGCTGGTAGTCGACGACCCGCGCCGTCGCACCGGCACCGGCCGTCTCGCTGAGCGCGCGCTGCCACTGCTCGACCCGGTGCTGCCAGGTCTGCTCGGCCTGCCAGCCATTGAACACCGGCAGGCCCGCCATCACGGCGGCCAGCGCCACGGCCGGTACCCCGACCCACCATCGCCAATGCCTGCCCATGGATCATCCCGCTGCTGCCTTGATGGTCGTTCAGCCTGCCCCATTTGCATTTGCACGGCCACCGGCCGGTCGGCATACTCAGGCCTTCCAACAATCTGAACCCACGTCGCCAGGGGAGTCTTCGGACTGAGAGTGCGCCATCGCGCAGACCCTGGAACCTGAACCGGATCACACCGGCGGAGGAAGCGCGACATGCCCATCATCCCGCTCGCAGCGGTCAGCACCGCCCTTATCGTATTTGTCCTGCTCGGGCTTCGGGCCCGGCACAGCCGCAACCTCGACGATTACCTCACCGCCCGGCGCAGCCAGACCGGCACGACCCTGGGGCTGTCGTTTCTGGCCTCGGGCATGGGGGCCTGGATTCTGTTCGCGCCCCCCGAAATCGGCGCGTTCGTCGGACCGGTGGCGGTGGCCGGTTATGCCATCGGCTCGGCGCTGCCGTTCATCATCCTGGGACTGATCGGCCCGGCCATCCGCCGGCGGCTGCCCAGCGGGCGCAGCCTGACGGAGTTCAGCGCCGGGCGTTTCGGTAACGGCTTCCGCGCCTGGGTGGCGATCCTCTCGGTGCTTTATATGCTCTGCTTTCTCGCCGCCGAGCTGACCGCCGTGGGGGCCATCACCGCCCTGCTCTCGAATGCCGACGGCCGCTATGCGATCACCGCGGTGGCCGTCGCGACGGTGATCTACACCGCGGCCGGTGGTCTGCGCGCAAGCCTTGTCACCGACCGCTGGCAGGCCGGGCTGCTGGCGGCGCTGATCGTGATCGTGGCGGCGGCGGTGCTGGGCCTCGCGCCCGAGCGCCCGGCCGGCACCGGCGGCAGCCTGCCCACGCCCGCCCTCGGCGATGCGCTGGGGGTGGCGCTGACGCTGATCATGGCGGTTACCGCCGCGAACCTCTTTCATCAAGGCTACTGGCAGCGGGTGTGGGCGGCCCGGGATGACCATGCGCTGCGGCGCGGCGCGGTGATCGGCGGGCTGGCCACCATTGTCGTGGTGGCCATGCTGGGGGCGGCGGGACTGCTGGCAGCCAGCCGCGGACTGCCCCTCGGCACACCGCCGATCCCGCTGTTCGCGCTCATCACCGATGCCCCGGCTTGGCTGACGCTGCCGGCGCTGGTGCTGGGCATCACGCTGGTGGCCTCATCCGTCGATACCCTGCAGAACGCCCTGGTGTCGCTGGGGGTGACGGAGACCGGTTGGCTGCAGCGCCGCGGCGCCCGCTGGCTGTCGGCGCTTTTAATGATCCCGGTGGTGCTGATCGCCTGGCAGCAGATCTCGGTCCTGCGATTGTTCCTGATCGCCGATCTGCTCTGCGCCACCGCCGTGATTCCGCTTTTGAGCGGCCTGTCGGACCGGGTCTCCCCGCGTGCCGCGGTCCTGGGCGCGGGGGCCGGGCTGGTCGGCGCGGTGCTGCCCGGTGCCCTTGCCACTGGCAGTCTGATGGGCGGACTGCAGGTGGCGAGCTTTCCCGACAGCATCCCCACGCTGGGCCCCTTCCTGGGCGCCCTGAGCGCCTCGGGCCTGGTGGTCGCGGCGCTGGCGCTGCGCGGCGGGCGGGCTAACCGGCCTGACTCAGCACCAGGTTGACGATCACCAGCAGCACGACGACAAAGACCACGGTAAAGATCAGCCCCGCGATGATGAAATGCGCCGGGTTGCCGTGGCTGAAGTCGCGCTGCCGGGCGGCTTCGGTCTGCACGCCGAAGGCCGCGGCGGCTGTGCTCTTGAGGGCCTGCCACAGCGAGACGCGGGCCGGCCGGTCGCCGGAGGGTTGCGGGTCGGTCATCGGGTCGGATCCTCCTTGGGGTCGATGCGCGTGAGTATAAGCGCGCCCGCCAGAAACACCGCAATGAGCGCGAGCATCGAGTAGCGGACGTCGCCCAGCCATACGCCCAGCGCACCAAAAAGCGGTGGGCCGATGAGCGCAGCGGACTTACCCAGCACATTGTAGAAGCCGAAGAACTCGCCCGCACGCGCCGCGGGAATCAGCCCGGCATAGAACGACCGGCTGAGCGCCTGCACCCCGCCCTGGGCCACACCCACCAGGGCGGCAATGGCATAGAACTCCCACGCCGCCTCGATGAATGCGCCCCACAGGGCAATCCCGATATACAGGGTGAGGCCCATGAGGATGCCGCGGCGCGGCCCCAGCCGCGCCCCCACGACACCCATCAGCAGGGCGGCGGGAAAGCCGACGAACTGGGTAATGAGCAGCGCCAGCATCAGGTCGGTCTGGGCAAAGCCGAGCGAGCGGCCATAGGCCACCGCCATGCGGATGGTGGTGCCCACCCCGTCGATGTAGAGGAAGTAGGCCAGCAGGAACAGCCACACCGGGCGATAGGCCCGCAGGTGGGCGAAGGTGGCGCGCAGCTGACGCAGTCCGCCCGCCAGACCGGCGGCCCCGGCGCGTTCGCGGGCCGGCTCGGGCACCAGAAAGGCCAGTGGCAGCGAGAACAGCGCCCACCAGACGCCGGTGACGATGAATGCCGCCAGCGCGGCGTCCGTCGCCGAGCCGAACCCCAGCATGGCGGGGTGCATGATGGCGACAATGCACAGCAGATAGACCAGTCCGCCGCCCAGGTAGCCGACACCGAACCCGAGTCCCGAGATGGCGTGCCAGCGTGCCGGCGGGGCGATGCCCACCAGCAATGCATCGTAGAACAGGTTGGCCGCCATGAAGCCGATCACCGCCAGGGTGAACAGCGTGGCCGCCGGCAGGCTGGCGCCGGCGGGCACCCAGGCGAGCGCCGCAGTCAGTGCCGCGGCGGGCAGGGCGAACCCCAGCAGTGCCTGTTTGCGACGCCCCGCGCGGTCGGCCATGGCCCCGGCGAGCGGCGCGATCAGCACGATCACCGCGCTCGCCAGGCCATTCGCCCAGCCCAGGCGCAGGTTGGCCTGGGCGGGGCTCGCATCGGCACTCCAGTAGTCCTGGAACAGGATGGGGAAGATCCCCGCCATCACCACGGTCGCGAAAGCCGAATTGGCCCAGTCGTAAAGCGCCCAGGCCACCACCACCCGGCGGCGTTCACCGCCCAGCTTCATCGCCGCCCGACCGGTGCGACCTCCCGCAGGTCATAGCGCATGACCAGGGCGTCCTCCCGGCCGTCGTCAGTCCGGTAGTAGCCCGGGCGCCGGCCGACCCGGCGAAAGCCGGCGCTTTTGTACAGGCGCACGGCCGGGGCATTGCTCGGTCGCACCTCCAGGAACACCGACTCCGCGCCCAGCTGCTCGGCGCGCTCAAGGGCCTGTTCGAGCAGTGCCCGACCAAACCCCTGCCCGTGCCAGTCGGGATGCACCGCCAGGTTGAGGACATGCGCCTCGCCGGGGCCCATCGCCAGCACCACATGGCCGACGATGCGATCGGTGGCCAACTGCACCCAGCATTCATAGCCCATGCGCAGGCAGTCGCGGAAGATGTTCTGCGCCCAGGGAAAGCCATAGGCATTGGCCTCGACGCCGTGCACGCTGGGCACATCGCGGCGCCGCATGGGCCGGATCACCGGCAGGAAGTCCACCGGCGCGGCGGTCATGCCGACGCCCCGCGAAGCGCGCGGCGCACCGCCACCAGATCGGCCCAGGCCCGGGCCTTGGCATCGGGCCGGCGCAGCAGATAGGCCGGATGATAGGTCGCCCGCAGCGGAATCCCGGTGTCACCAAACCGGTGCCACTGATCCCGCAGCCGGCCCATGGTCTGCCGACTGCCGGTGAGCGACTGCGCCGCGATCTTGCCCACGGCCAGAATCACCCCGGGCTGGATCAGCGCCAGCTGGGCGTCCAGCCAGGGGCGGCAGGCGGCGATTTCCTCGGCGGTGGGATCGCGGTTTTCCGGCGGCCGGGACTTGACCACGTTGGTGATGAACACGTCCTGCTGCCGATCGAGACCCATGGCGGCCAGCATGGCGTCGAGCAGCTGACCGGCACGGCCGACGAACGGCTCGCCACGGCGGTCCTCCTCGGCCCCCGGGGCCTCGCCGATGATCATCAGCCGCGCGGCGGGGTCACCCACTCCCGGCACCGCGCGCTGGCGGGTGGCATGCAGCGGGCAGCGCTGGCACGCCTCGATCGAGGCGATCAGGCTGGACCAGTCACCGGCCGGCTCGGCCGGCGCCGTCTCACTGACCGGTTGACCCGCCCGGGCGCGTGACCGCCACACCGTCAGGCCCATCTCGTCGAGCATCCGTCGGCGCCGCTGGTCGATCATGCCGCCCCGCGCTCCGCCGCGCTCAGACGCCGTCGGTCTGGGGGTGGGTCCGCCCGCCGGTGGTGCGCAGGCGATTGAGGGCGTTCAGATACGCATTCGCCGAGGCGATGACAATGTCGGTGTCCGAGCCCTGGCCATTGACCACCCGGCCGCCCCACTCAAGGCGCACCGTCACTTCGCCCTGGGCATCCGTGCCCGAGGTGATGTTGTTCACCGAGTAGAGCAGCAGCTCCGCCCGCACGTCGAGCAGCCCGTCGATCGCCTTGAACGCCGCATCCACGGGCCCGTCGCCGGCGGCCTGGTTATGCCGCTCCTCGCCGTCGATCTCGAGGGTGACATCCGCCACCGGTGTCTCGCCGGTCTCCGAGCAACAGCGGAACGCCACCAGCGTCACGCTCTGGTCTTCTTCCATGGCCGCCACCGCCTCGGTGGCCACGGCCTGAAGGTCTTCATCGAAGATCTCGTGTTTCTTGTCCGCCAGGTCCTTGAAGCGCTGGAACGCCTCGTTGAGCTGCGCCGCGGTCTCGAAGCGGATGCCCAGCTCATCGCAGCGGCTGCGGAATGCGTTACGTCCCGAATGCTTGCCAAGCACCATGCGGTTGGTGCCCCAGCCAACGTCCTCGGCCCGCATGATCTCGTAGGTCTCGCGGTGCTTGAGCACGCCGTCCTGATGGATCCCCGACTCGTGGGCGAAGGCGTTGATGCCCACGATCGCCTTGTTGGGCTGGACCTGAAAGCCGGTGATATTGGCCACCAGCTTGGAGGTGGGCACGATCTCGCGGGTCTCGATGCGGGTATCGCAGGGCAGATCGTCCTGGCGTGTGCGCACCGCCATGACGATCTCCTCGAGCGCGGCGTTGCCGGCCCGCTCACCCAGCCCGTTGATGGTGCACTCGATCTGCCGGGCGCCCTCACGGACCGCCGCCAGCGAGTTGGCCACCGCCACACCCAGATCGTTGTGGCAGTGCACCGACCAGACCGCGCGGTCGGAATTGGGGACGCGCTCGCGCAGGTCACGGATCAGCCCGGCGAACTGCCTCGGCAGGTTGTAACCCACGGTATCGGGGATATTGATGGTCGTGGCGCCGGCGGCAATGGCGCGCTCGATGATGCGGCACAGGAACTCCGGGTCGGAGCGGCCGGCGTCCTCGGGCGAAAACTCGACGTCGTCGCACAGGTTGCGGGCACGGCCGACCGCCGTCACCGCCCGCTCAATGACCTCGTCGGGCTGGAGCTGGAGCTTTTTTTCCATGTGCACCGGCGAGGTGGCGATGAACGTGTGAATACGCCCCGCCGGCGCCGGCGCCACCGCCGCACCGGCGCGGTCAATGTCCTGCTCGTTGGCCCGGGCCAGCCCACAGACGCGCGCGTCGGTGATGGTCTCGGCCACCGCCCGCACCGACTCGAAATCGCCCTGGCTGGCGGCGGGGAAACCCGCCTCAATCACGTCCACACGCAGTCGCTGCAGCGCCCGGGCGATGCGCACCTTCTCCTCGCGGGTCATGGAAGCGCCCGGCGATTGCTCGCCGTCGCGCAGCGTCGTATCAAAGATGATCAGCCGGTCGGCTTCACTCATCATTCTTTCCTCACGTGTGATCTTTCTGCCAGTCTAACCCGCGTGCCGGCGTCTGCGCCGCCGGCGTCGCCGGATGACTGTCAGAATCGGCCCCGAGCTGAGATACGTCAATGCAAGCCCGAACAGCACCAGCGGCGGGTGCACCGACATCAACGCCACGCCCATCACGCCCAGCACAATGGCGACGAAGGGCACGCGGTAGCGGAAGTCGATTTCCTTGAAGCTGTCGTAGCGCACGTTGCTGACCATGAGCACGCCCGCCACCACGGTCAGCACCAGCGCCGGGATTCCGGCCGGCCAACCGCCGAACTCGAGCCGGTCGCCGGACCAGACCATGCCGGCCAGCGCGGCGGCGGCGGCAGGACTGGGCAGTCCCTGGAAGTAGCGCTTGTCGGCGACGCCCACCTGGGTGTTGAAGCGCGCCAGCCGCAGCCCGGCGCAGGCGGTGTAGATGAACGCCCCGACCCAGCCCAGCTTGTCCCACATCGAACCCAGCGCCCCCAGGTCATCCAGGGC
The DNA here is from genome assembly GCF_007625215.1 of Spiribacter aquaticus. Lineage (NCBI taxonomy): Bacteria > Pseudomonadati > Pseudomonadota > Gammaproteobacteria > Chromatiales > Ectothiorhodospiraceae > Spiribacter > Spiribacter aquaticus. Next base: position 471,160 of record NZ_VMKP01000002.1, read on the forward strand.
CCAGGCAAACACCACCAGCGCCGGCGCCATCCCGAACGAGACCATGTCGGCGATGCTGTCGTACTGCACGCCGAACTCGGTCTGGGTGTTGGTCAGGCGCGCCACCCGTCCGTCGAGGCCATCCATGACCATCGCCAGCAGGATGGCGACCGCGGCGGCCTCATAGGCACCCGACTGGGCGGCCACAACGGCGTAGAAGCCGAACAGCAGCGCCAGCGTGGTGATCAGATTGGGCAGCAGATAGATGCCGCGGCCCGAGCGGCGCGGCATCTCCCGGGGGTCGGTCATGACGACCTCGGCATCGCGCGGATCCGCGCCTAGTTGCGGTCCCGGTCCACCAGCTGATTGGCCTGGATCCACGGCATCATGCCGCGCAGCTTGCTGCCGACGGCCTCGATGGGATGCTCGGCCGCCCGCCGGCGCATGGCCTTGAGCCGCGGCTCGCCGGCCTTGCTCTCGAGCACGAACTCCTTGGCGAACTCGCCGTTCTGGATCTCCTCGAGCAGCTCGCGCATGGCCTGGCGGGACTGCTCGTTGATCACCCGCGGCCCACGGGTGAAGTCACCGTACTCGGCGGTGTTCGAGATCGAGTAGCGCATGTTGGCGATGCCACCCTGGTAGAGCAGATCGACAATCAGCTTGGTCTCGTGGAGGACTTCGAAGTAGGCCATTTCCGGGGCATAACCCGCCTCAGTAAGGGTCTCGAAGCCGGCCTCGATCAGCGAGGTGATGCCGCCACACAGCACGGCCTGCTCGCCGAACAGGTCCGTTTCGGTCTCTTCCTGGAAGCTGGTCTCGATCACCCCGGAGCGGCCGCCACCGTTGGCCGATGCATAGGCCAGCGCGATCTCACGCGCCCGACCACTGGCATCCTGCTCGACCGCGATCAGGCTGGGCACGCCATTGCCCTCGACATAGGTCGAGCGCACCAGATGACCGGGTCCCTTGGGGGCGACCATGACCACGTCCATATCGCCCCGCGGCTCGATCTGCTGGTAGTGGATATTGAAGCCGTGAGCAAAGGCGATGGCACCGCCGGTGCGCAGGTTCGGCGCCACGATCTGCTCGTAGACCGCGGGCTGGTGCTCGTCCGGCAGGGTCATCATGACCAGGTCGGCCGACGCCACGGCATCCGCCATCTCGGCGGTCTCCAGACCGGCGGCCTCGGCCTTGGCCGCACTCGCCGAGCCGGCCCGCAGGCCCACAACGACCGGGACACCCGATTCCTTGAGGTTGTTGGCATGGGCGTGGCCCTGCGAGCCGTAGCCGAGAATGGCCACCTTCATGCCCTGGATGATGGAAAGATCGGCGTCCTTATCGTAATAGACCTTCATGGCTCCCCCGATGGATGGTTTCAGACACGCATTTGTTTGTCGCCGCGCGCGATCCCGATGACCCCCGAGCGCACCACCTCCATCGGCGTCTGGTCGCTGAGCAGCTCGAGGAACGCATCCAGTTTGCTGCCGCGGCCGATGACCTCGATGGTGTAGGTCTTGTCGGTGACATCGACGACGCAGGCGTCGAAGATATCCGCCAGTCGCTTGAACTCCTCGCGGGACTCGCTGGCCGTGGCCTGGACCTTGACCAGCATGAGCTCGCGCTCGATGTGGCGGGCCTCGGTGATGTCCAGCACCTTGACCACGTCGAGGAGCTTGTTGAGCTGTTTGCGGATCTGCTCGACGGTCTGCTCGTCCCCCTGGGTGACCAGGGTCATACGCGACAGGGTCGAGTCATCGGTGGGCGCGACCGTGAGCGAGTCGATGTTGTAGCCGCGGGCGGTGAACAGCCCGGCGATGCGCCCCAGCGCACCGAACTCGTTCTCGACCAGAATGGAGATGATGTGTCGCATACCCTGTCGACCAGCGCCGTGTGATCCGCAATTGACGTAATGTAAGCCGTGCAAGTTACGGCGCGCGCATGGGGGCGTCAAGGACAGGGGTGGGCGACCCGGCGGCGGTCGGCTAACCTGTGGGTTTTCGACCGATGACAGGACAGGCCAGCATGCGCACCAGCCGTTTTCCACTTTTCACCAGCAAGGAGACACCGGCCGATGCCGAGATCGTCAGCCACCAGCTGATGCTGCGGGCCGGCCTGATCAAGCGCCTGGGCGCCGGACTCTATACCTGGCAGCCGCTGGGCCTGCGCGTGATGCGGCGGGTCGAGCGCATCGTGCGCGAGGAGATGGACCGCATCAATGGGCTCGAGGTGCTGATGCCGGCGGTGCAGCCTGCCGAGCTGTGGCGCGAGTCGGGTCGCTGGTCGCTGTACGGCCCGGAACTGCTGCGCCTCGAGGATCGCCACGAACGCGACTACTGCATCGGCCCGACCCACGAAGAGGTGATCACCGATTATCTGCGCCAGGAGCTGCGCAGCTATCGCCAGCTGCCGGTGACCTACTATCAGATCCAGACCAAGTTCCGCGACGAGATCCGCCCGCGCTTCGGGGTGATGCGCGCCCGCGAGTTTGTGATGAAGGATGCCTATTCGTTCCATCTCGATCAGGACTCGCTCGAGACCACCTATCGGGACATGCACGCCGCCTACAGCGCCATATTCTCGCGGCTCGGCCTGCGCTTCCGCTCGGTCGGCGCCGACAGTGGCGCCATCGGTGGCAGCGTCTCGGAGGAGTTCATGGTGCTCGCCGACTCCGGCGAGGACGAGATCGCGAGCTGCGATCAGTGTGATTACGCCGCCAACACCGAGCTGGCCCGCAGTCGCCCGGCAGCGCCGGCGGCCACCGATCCGCTGCCCGCCGAGCGGCGTTCGACGCCGGGCATCGAGAGCGTGGCGGAACAATGCACCCTGCTGGGACTCACCCCCGGACAGGTCATCAAAAGCGTGGTGGTCATGGCCGACGAGGCGCCGGCGGTGCTGTTCGTCGCCGGCGACGACGAACTCAACGAGGTCAAGGCTGCCCATGCCCTGGGCGCTGAGACGGTGCGCCTGGCCGAACCCGCCGAGGCCCTGGCCGCCACCGGGGTCCCGCGCGGGTTCATCGGCCCGCGCGACCTGCCCGCCGGCCTGACCCAGCTTGTCGATCACCGCGCCGCCACCCGGGTCAACTTCTCGAGCGGTGCCAATCAGGCCGACGGCCACTGGATCAATCTTAACTGGGACCGGGACATGCCCCTGCCGCCGACGGCGGATCTGCGTACCGCGCTGGCCGGCGAAGGCTGTCCGCGCTGCGCGGACGGCCGGCTCGAGATCCACCGCGGCATCGAGGTGGGCCACATCTTTCAGCTCGGCACCAAATACAGCGAGGCCATGGACGCCCGGGTCCTCGACGAGGCGGGCGACGCCCGGCCACTGATCATGGGCTGTTACGGCATCGGTGTCTCACGGGTGGTCGCCGCGGCCATCGAGCAGAACCACGACGCGCGTGGCATCCGCTGGCCTGCCCCGCTGGCGCCCTTTGATGTGGCGATCGTCAGCATCGGTGCCGAGCGCTCAGCGGCCGTAGCCGAGGCCGCCGAGCGCCTCTATGCCGATCTGCAGGCCGCGGGGCTTGATCCGCTCTGGGATGATCGCGACGCCCGCCCGGGGGTCAAGTTCGCCGACATGGAGCTGATCGGCATCCCCCATCGGGTGGTGATCGGTGAGCGCGGTCTGAACGCCGGCGAGCTGGAATACCGGGCGCGCGACGCGACGGCCAGCGAGGCCCTGCCGCTGGATGATGCGGCCAACCGACTGGTGGCCCGGATCCAGGACGGGGCCTGAGCGGTGGACACGGCGAGGTCGCAGCAGCCGGCGCGGGTGCTGATCGCCGGCTGCGGGCGGATCGGCACCCGACTCGGCCAGGGGCTCGCCGACCAGGGCCACACCGTATTCGGCCTGCGCCGCCGGCCCGAGGGCCTGCCGGCACCGATCATCCCCTGCGCCGCCGACCTCAACGCGCCCGCCGGGCTGGCCGATCGCCTGCCCGGCGGGCTTGATCGCGTGGTGGTCATCCTGACGCCGCCGAGCTATGACGATGCCGGCTATCGACGCGGCTATGTGGAAGCCCTCAGCCACCTCTGCGCGGCACTGGCGGCCTCGGGCAACGCCGGGGCGCGACTGGTGTTCGTCTCGAGCACCGGTGTCTACGGCGAGAACGGCGGCGCCTGGGTGGATGAGTCGACACCGCCGGTGCCGTCACGATTCTCGGGACAGCGCCTGCTTGAGGCCGAGGCGGTGGCAGCCCGGCATCCGGGCGGCAGTGTGGTGGTGCGGTTTGCCGGCATCTACGGACCGGGGCGGGAATCCCTGCTGCGGCGGGTGGCATCGGGTGCCGGCTGCCAGGCCGAGCCGCCGCGTTATACCAACCGCATCCACGAGGACGACTGTGTGGCGATCCTCGACTGGCTGAGCGGCCACCCGGATCCGGCCCCGCTTTACCTCGGCGTCGACGATCGACCCTGTCCGCAGTGCGAGATCATGGACTGGCTGGCCGCCGAGCTGGGCCAGCTGACGCCGGCGCGCACCGCTGGCGAGGCGATGGGCCGGCGTTGCAGCAACCGGCGGTTGAAGGCGGCCGGCTATCGACTCCGGCACCCGGACTATCGCAGCGGCTATCCGTCGCTGTTGGCCGAGCGCCGCTCCAACGTCTGAATGGCGCTGTCCTGGGCGGCGTAGTAGGCCGCCAGATCGCGCATATCCTCTTCGCTGAGCGCGGCCGCCTGGCCGTTCATGATGGCGTTCTGCCGGTCCCCGCTTTTGTAGGCCTTGAGCGCATGCAGAAGGTAATCGGCATGCTGGCCGGCGAGCATCGGAAAGGCGGGGTTATCCGACGCGCCGTTGGCGCCATGACAGGCCGCACAGGTCTGGGACTTGGCCTTGCCGGCCTCAATGTCGCCGATGGACTGGGCCTGGGCGACTCCGGCGGCCAGGATCATCAGCGCGCTCAGGCATCGAATGCAATGCATCATCACTGCCCCTCCGGTCCGCGCGATGCGAAGTACGCGGCGATGTCCTGAATGTCCTCATCACTCAGCGTCGATGCCAGCGCCTGCATGGTCGTGTGCTGACGCGCGCCGCTGCGATAGGCCTTGAGCGACGAGACGAGGTAGCCGGCGTGCTGGCCCCCCAGCTTGGGCACCCGATAAGAGGGGTACGCGTTGCGATAGCCCTCGACGGCATGGCAGCCCAGACAGGTGTAGGCCTTGGCGCGGCCCGCCTCGATATCGCCCTGGGCACTGCTGAGCCCGGGCATCAACAGCGCCGCACTCAGCGCTACTCCTCCAATCAATCGCCCGCAGATCATGGTTTCTCGTCTCGCCATTGATAACTGCGCAAAGTATCGCGGGAAAGTTGATATCGGTCAATTTGCGCGGGACGCCCGGACGGTGGGGTCAGACGATGGCAAAGCCCTCGCTGCCCGGATCGGCCACGGGCTCGGCCTCCACCGAATCGACCCGTGCCGCGGGCGGGCCGCTCCAGAGCCACTCGCGCAGCGTCTCGACCGCGGGCTCGGGGCCACAGACCACCACCGAGACACTGCCGTCGGCGCGGTTTTCGACCCAGCCGCGCAGTCCCAGCGCGATCGCCTCATCGCGGGTGGCGGCCCGGTAGTACACCCCCTGCACATGACCGCGTACGCGGAACTGGTGGCAGGCTTCCTGTGTGTCGTCCATCGTCACCTCCTGGCTGCTTGCGTGTCGGTAATCTAACACCCAATATTGCCCCATGAGCTGCGAAATCCTGATCCTGTACTACAGCCGCCACGGCGCCACCGCGACCATGGCGCGCCGGATCGCCCACGGCGTCGAGGCCGTCAGTGGCGTGAGTGCGCGGGTCCGCGCCGTGCCACCGGTCTCGGAGGTGTCCGAGGCCACCGCGCCACCGGTGCCCGATGCCGGCCCACCCTACGCCGCGCTGGATGACCTGGCCGAGTGCGATGGACTGATCCTTGGCAGCCCGACGCGGTTTGGCAACATGGCGGCACCGCTCAAGCATTTCCTGGATCAGACCACCAGCCTGTGGCTGAGTGGTGCGCTCAACGGCAAGCCCGGCGCGGTGTTCACATCCACCGGCAGCCTCCACGGCGGTCAGGAGGCGACCCTGCTGTCGATGATGCTGCCGCTGCTGCATCACGGTCTGTATCTGGTCGGCCTGCCCTACACCGAGGCCGGTCTGACCGCGACCACCACCGGTGGCACCCCCTATGGCCCCAGCCATCTGGCCGGGGCCGAGGCCGACCGGCCGGTGGATGACACCGAGGCGGCCCTCTGTCAGGCGCTGGGATCAAGGGTGGCGCAGGCGGCCCTGCGGCTGGGCGCCCCGGGCGACCCGCGCCCGGCATGAAGGCGGTCAAAGGCAAACCCCCGGCGGCGGCCGGCGAGACCGCGCGTGAAGTCGCCGCGTCGCGGCTCTACTGGATGGCCGCGGGCTGTTACGTCGCACTGACCGCGCTGCTGTTCGCCTGGCTGATCTGGCTGGCACCCCCGCCGGAATCGCTGCGCAGCCCGGTACTGCTGATCTTCCTGCTGCCGCTGGTGCTGGGCCTGCGCGGCGTGCTGCATCGGCGACGCTACACCCTGCAGTGGACGGGCATGCTCATCCTGCTGTACTTCATCCACGGGCTGCTGGCGGCCACCGGTGCGGCGCCCCAGCGCTGGCTGGGCGCCGCGGAGATTCTGCTGACGCTCGGCTACTTCAGCGCCGTCATGCTCATCCTGCGGCGCGGCAAGCAGCGCCACAAAGCGGGTCAGTCCGCGGGCTGACCGCGTAGCACCGACTGGATGAAGGGCACGGTCAGCCGCCGGCCGGCCTGCAGCGAGGCACTGTCGAGTCGGTCCACCACTCCCAGCAGATGGTTCAGATCGCGGGCCTGGTGGCGCAGCAGATAATCGACGCCGGCGGCGGGCATGCGAAGTCCACGCCGGGCCAGCGCACCGGTCAGTATCTCCCGGCGGCGAGCGTCATCGGGGGGCGTCAGGCGCAGGCGCAGCATCGACTCAAGCCGTGAGACCAGATCCGGCAGGGCAATCCCCAGACCGGCCGGCGCGCCCGCGGCGGCCACCATCAGCAGCCCGCCAGCATCCCGCAGGCGATTGAACAGGTGGAAAAAGGCCTCCTGCCAGTCCCCGCGCCCGGCCAGCAATTCGAGATCATCCACCGTGACCAGCGACAGGGACTCAAGCCCGTCCAGCGGCGCGGTGGGGCCGTCGATGTGCTGGCCGAGGGGGATGTACACCGCGGTCCCGCCGGCGGCACTCATGCGCCCGCAGGCGGCCTGCAGCAGGTGGCTGCGACCACTGCCCGCGGGCCCAGTCAGGTAGAGCGACTGGGCGAACCAGCCGGTCAGCCCCTCGACGGCGGCCACCGCCTGCTCGTTGCCGGTGGCCACGAACGCCTTGAGATCGGCGGCGTCGTTCCAGCGAAAATCCAGCGCCAGCTGCGCGCCGCGACCCTGATCGATCATTGCCGCCAGCGGTAGCCATCACCCGTGGGTTGCAGGCGCGGATCGGCGGCCAGGGCCCGCTCGACGCGCCCGGCGTCGACGCCGATGGCCAGCCGCCAGCGCACCCGGTCCCCGCCCACCTCGGCGGGGATCACGCGGGTGACGCCCACCAGTTCGCCAAGCCGCGCCGCCACCGCCTGATGGGCGGCCAGCGAGTCGATGCCGTCGACGCTGACGGTGAACTGGCGGCGCGAATCGGGATCGGCGACGTAGGCGAGGCTCTGGCGAAGGCGCTCGGCCAGCCCCCGCGCGCCCGCGGCCATCACCGCCTCGAGGCTTGCGGCACGGGTCCGCCAGCGCTGCACCGGCTCGCCGTCGCCGGGCAGCAGTGTCCAGCGCACTTCATCCTCCCGGCCCGCACCCTGCTGCAGACGCCCCATCAGCACCGCGTCGGCGCCGTATCGCTCGGAGGCGGCGCGCACCGGCTCGACAAAGCCGCCGGCGATGTCGGCGAAGCCCAGGTTACGACGATCCTGAAGGTCCATCAGCGGCGCGACAGGGCGGATCCCGAGGGGGCGGGCCGCCGCCTCCAGCGCGTCGAGCAGCGCCTCGCCCCGGTCGCTGCCGGCAATGAACCGCTCGCCATCGCGCTGCGCGCCCAGCCAGACCAGCACCGTGGGCGGCGAAGGCGGCCAGACGGCGACCCCATCACGGGCCAGGGCGTTGCGCACGGCGGCCCGCGAAAAGCGCACCCGAAGGCGGGTCTCGCGCTCCGCCTGATCGCCGTCATCCACCTCGACCGAGCGATACGAAAAGCCATTGACCGTGTCACTGACCCGCCCGCGCAGGCGCTCGGCCACCGCCGACCCGACAATATCGGGCTGGCCGGTGAGGCGCACCAGAAGCGCGTCAAGGGCCTCGACAAGCACGTCGTCGCGGGCCGCGGCGCTGTTGTCGGCCACCGGCACCTCGACGGCGCCGAGGTTGTCCTGAGCCGGCACCACCGGGGCCATGACCAGCACGGTCATCCCCATGGCAAAAGCGAGACTGATGCGCAGCACGTTCAACATCCGAGTGAGTGGCGAGCCCGTGACCCCAAGAGGTTTTAAGGTACCATGACGCCATCCAACGGCACGACCAGACCCAGACAGGAGCGAGATCTTGGACTCCCCGGATTCCCGACCCGGACTGACCTACCGCGACGCGGGCGTCGACATTGATGCCGGCGCCGATCTTGTCGAGCGCATCAAGGGCGATGTCGCCGCCACCCGGCGCCCGGGCATGGTCGGCAGCCTGGGCGGGTTCGGCGGACTGTTCGAACTGCCGGTGGAGCGCTACCGCCACCCGCTGCTGGTGGCAGGCACCGACGGCGTCGGTACTAAGCTGCGCCTTGCGCTCGAGACCGGCCAGCATGATGGCATCGGCATCGATCTGGTCGCGATGTGCGTCAACGATGTGATCGTCGGCGGTGCCGAGCCGCTGTTCTTTCTTGACTACTACGCCACCGGCCGGCTCGAGCCGGCCATCGCCGAGCGGGTCATCCGCGGCATCGCCACGGGCTGCCGCGAGGCGGGCGCCGGGCTGATCGGCGGCGAGACGGCCGAAATGCCCGGAATGTACCGCGATGGCGACTATGACCTGGCCGGCTTCTGCGTGGGCGTGGTCGAGCGCGATGCGCTGATCGACGGCTCGGGCATCCGCGCCGGCGACTGTCTGATCGCGCTGGCAAGCAGCGGGGTGCACGCCAATGGCTACTCGCTGGTCCGGCGCATCCTCGAGCGCGATCCCGACGCCCTCAGTCGATCGCTGGACGGCCGCCGCATTGATGAGTGGCTGCTGGCCCCCACGCGGATCTACGCACGCACCGTCCAGCAGCTGCAGCGCGAGGTGGCCATCCATGGCATCAGCCACATCACCGGTGGCGGGCTCACCGACAACCTGCCACGCATTATGCCCGAGGGCCTGACCGCGCGCGTCGACACCGGCAGCTGGCAGTGGCCGGCGCTGTTCGACTGGCTGCAGACCACCGGCGGGGTGGACATCGCCGATATGCGCCGGACCTTCAATGGCGGCGTCGGCATGGTGGTGATCGTTCCCCCGGACCAGGCCGACCTGGCCCTCGATCAGCTGCGGGCAGCCGGCGAAACGGCCTGGCGCCTGGGCGACGTGGTGCCCGCCCGCGAATCCGCCAACGCGGTCATTTACCAGGAGGGGGTTTGAGCGATACCGGCGGTTTCCGCATCGCGGTGCTGATCTCCGGCAGCGGGACCAACCTGCAGGCCATCATTGATGCCGTCCAGGCCGGGCGGATCGCCGCCCATGTGGGCCGCGTGATCAGCAACCGTCCCGACGCCGGAGGGCTTGAGCGCGCGGCCGCGGCCGGGATCGCCACCGAGGTGATCGATCACCGCGACTTCGAGCGGCGCGAGGCCTACGATCAAGCCCTGGCTGATCGGCTTGAGGCCGCCCGACCCGATCTGATCGTTTTGGCCGGGTTCATGCGCATCCTGGGGGCGGCGTTCGTCGCCCGGTTCACCGGCCGGCTGATCAATATCCACCCGTCACTGCTGCCCGCCTACCGCGGCCTGCATACCCACGAGCGGGCCATCGCCGCGGGGGAACGGCAGCATGGCTGCAGCGTGCACTACGTGATCCCCGAGCTGGACGCCGGCCCGGTGATCGCCCAGGCGGCGGTCCCCATCCACCCGGACGATGACGCCGCGCGACTCGCCCAGCGCGTGCAGGCCATGGAGCATGTCCTCTACCCCCAGGTGGTGGGCTGGATCGCCGACGGCCGAGTGCAGCTGGGCGACGGCGGCGTCCGCCACGATGGCCGGATCCCGCCGCATCCGCCCTGCCTGACGCCGACGGCGGCCACCCCGGGCTGATGCGCGGCGCCTGGCTCTGCGCCATGGCCCTGGGGCTGTTGCTGCTGGCGGCGAACGCGGCGACGCTGGCGACACCCGTCGAGGCGCCACCGGCGTTCAGCGCGCGCTATGACGTCCGCAAGGCTGGATTGACCCTGGGCCACGCCGAGCTGCGCTTTCGCCGGCCGGCGCAGGACCGCTACCTCTACCGGCTGTCGGTCCGGCCCAATCGTCTGGCCGGGCTTTTCTACTCGAGCAGCGTGCGCGAGATGAGCATCGGCCACATCCAGGCCGACGGCTTCCGGCCCGACGTCTACCGCTATACCCGCAGCGGCGGTGACGACGACCGGCGCGCGGAACTGCGCTTCGACTGGGAGGCGATGCGGGTGGTCAACGATGTGGCCGACCGGCCCTGGCGCATGGCCATTACGCCGGACACCATCGATCGGGTGATCAGTCCACTGCAGCTGATGCACGACCTGGCCGAGCGGGATGACGGCGATGACACTCTGGTCTATCGCATCGCCGACGGCGGCCAGCTCAAGACCTATGAGCTGCGCATCGGCGACACCACCCAGGTGGATACCCCCGCCGGCCGCTTCGAGGCACTGACCGTCCACCGCTCGGACCCGGACAGCGATCGGGTGACCACGCTGTGGGTGGCGCCGGCCCTGCGCTATCTGGCCGTGCAGGTGGAGCAGCGCGAGGCCGGTGATCGCAACTTCCGCATGGTCCTGAGCCGTCTGGACGGCCTTGACCGCCGCCGCTAGGGCCGCGGCAGCGTCACCCCGCGCTGGCCCATGTACTTGCCCGAGCGGTCTTTGTACGACGCCTCGCAGACTTCGTCCGATTCCAGAAACAGCATCTGCGCCACACCTTCGTTGGCGTAGATCTTCGCCGGCAGCGTCGTGGTGTTGGAAAACTCCAGGGTCACATGGCCCTCCCACTCGGGCTCGAGGGGCGTGACATTGACGATGATGCCGCAGCGCGCATAGGTCGATTTGCCCAGACAGATCGTGAGGATGTTGCGCGGAATACGGAAGTACTCAACGGTGCTTGCCAGTGCGAAGCTGTTGGGCGGGATGATGCAGACGTCCGACTGCAGATCGACGAAGCTCGATTCGTCGAAGTTCTTCGGATCGACCACCGCCGAGCTGATGTTGGTGAAGATCTTGAACTGATCGGCGCAGCGCACGTCGTAGCCGTAGCTCGACGTGCCGTAGGAGATCATCCGCTCGCCGTCGGCCTCCCCCCGTACCTGCCCGGGTTCGAACGGCTCGATCATGCCGTCCTCCGCCATGGACCGTATCCAGCGATCGGATTTGATGCTCACTGTGTCTGTTCCCCCTGCCCTAGTCGTCGTCGACGACGATATTCGGGAACCGGCTGGTGCCCGCCGGATCCTGTCGTGAAAGAAGTGCCGCGGTCCGCCGGGCCGCCTCGCGGAAGCGCTCCGCCGCCGCCGATGCCGGTGCCGCCGTGACGGTGGGCGCGCCCTGATCGGACTGCTCGCGGATGCCGATCTCCAGCGGCAGCGCGCCAAGCAGCGCCACCCCCTCGTCGTCGGCCAGCTGCTGGCCACCACCGGTGCCGAACAGTGCCTCCTCATGGCCGCAGTTCGAGCAGATGTGCAGGCTCATGTTCTCGAGGATGCCCAGCACCGGCACCTTGACCTTCTCAAACATCCGCACGCCCTTGCGGGCGTCCAGGGTGGCGATGTCCTGCGGCGTGGTGACCACCACCGCGCCGGCCACCGGCACCTTCTGCGACAGCGTCAGCTGGATGTCACCGGTGCCCGGCGGCAGGTCAATGATCAGGTAATCGAGCGCATCCCAGCGCGTGTCGTTGAGCAGCTGGGTCAGCGCCTGGGTCACCATGGGCCCGCGCCAGACCATCGGCGAATCCTCCTCAATCAGGAACCCGATGGACATGATCTGCACGCCGTGGTTTTCCAGCGGGAACATGGTCTTGCCCTCGGGGCTGTCGGGCTTCTGCCCGGCCACGCCCATCATCCGCGGCTGGCTGGGGCCGTAGATGTCGGCATCCAGGATGCCCACCCGGGCCCCCTCGTCGGCGAGGGCGAGGGCCAGATTGGCGGCGCAGGTGGACTTGCCGACACCGCCCTTGGCCGAGGCCACGGCAATGATGTTGCGGACGTTGTCCATCGGCTTGAGACTCGCCTGCACCTGACGGGCCCCCACCGACCAGTCCACGCTCACGCTCACCGACCGCGCGCCGGTCGCCTCGCGCACGGCGGCTTCCAGCGTGCCGCGCAGGGTGTCCTGGTACCGCCCGGCGGGAAACCCCAGGCTCAGATCGATGGCCACCGCGTCACCATCCAGCCGGATGTCGCTCACCGCCCCGGCAGTGATCAGATCCATCCCCAGCGCCGGCTCGGTCCACGCGCCCAGCGCCTGCTCCACCGATTCGCGGTTGAGTTCAGTCATTCATCCCCCGTCGTTACGACGCCCTATAGATCAGGCGCGAGTGTAAACAGCCCGCCCCCCGCATTAAACACGTCCGGGGCGGGGTTGGCACGCGGGTTGCCGCCGGCGCCGCGTTGCGGCAGATTCACGGCATGACCGACGCGCGCCACAACCTGGTCCTCATCGGCATGCCGGGGGCCGGCAAGTCCACCCTGGGGCAGTCCCTGGCCACCGCCCTCGGGCTCGGGTTCACTGACACCGATGCCCTGATCGAGACCCGCGAGGGGCAAACCCTGCAGGCGATCGTCGATACCCGCGGCCACCGCGCCCTGCGCACCCTCGATGCCGATACCCTCGCCGCACTCCAGTGCCGCGGCCATGTCATCGCCACCGGCGGCAGCGCCGTCTACAGCCCGGCGGCAATGGCCGCGCTGCAGGCCGACGGCATCCTCGTGCACCTGCATGCCGATCTGGCGGTGCTGCTCGAGCGGGTCACCGACGTCGACACCCGCGGCCTGGCCCGCGCCGCCGACCAGAGCCTCGAAGACCTCTACGCCGAGCGCGAGGCGCTGTACCGCCACTATGCCGAAATCAGTGTTGATGTCGGCAGGCAGTCGCCGGCCGCGGCCACCCGCTCGATCATCGCCGCCCTCAACCGGCCGCAGGCTCCGCGACTGGCTTCGCCTCTGGCATAATGCGGGTTTACTGACTGCCAACGCGGAGTGTGCATGGCGCGCAAGATCCTGGTCACCAGCGCCCTACCCTATGCCAATGGGCCGATCCATCTGGGTCATCTCGTCGAATACATCCAGACCGACATCTGGGTGCGCTTCCAGAAGCTGCAGGGTAACGAGTGCTGGTATGTCTGCGCCGACGACGCCCACGGCACGCCCATCATGCTCAAGGCCCGCGAGCAGGGGATCACACCCGAGACACTGATCGAGCGGGTCGGCGCCGAGCATCGGCGCGACTTCGCCAGCTTCGGGATCGCCTTCGACAACTACTACACCACCCACTCCGAGGAAAATCGCCACTACGCCGAGCTCATCTACACGCGGCTGCGTGATGGCGGCTGGATCGACCGCCGGACCATCACCCAGGCCTATGACGGGCACGAGGGCATGTTCCTGCCGGACCGCTACATCAAGGGCACCTGCCCGCGCTGCGGCGCCGATGACCAGTACGGCGACAACTGCGAGGCCTGCGGGGCGAGCTACTCCCCCGACGAGCTGCGCAACCCGGTGTCGGTGATCTCGGGCGAGGCCCCGGTCCAGCGCGAGTCCGAGCACTACTTCTTCCGCCTCCAGGACTTCGAGCCCATGCTGCGCGAATGGGCCTCGAGTGAGGGTCTGCAGGACGAGGTCTCGAACAAACTCCAGGAGTGGTTCGACGCCGGCCTGCGCGCCTGGGACATCTCCCGCGATGCGCCCTACTTCGGTTTCCGCATCCCGGATACCGATGACAAGTATTTCTACGTCTGGCTGGACGCCCCGATCGGCTACATGGCCAGTTTCCAAGACCTGTGCAACCGCCAGGGTCTGGATTTTGACGAATGGTGGAACGCCGATTCGGACACCGAGCTGTACCACTTCATCGGTAAGGACATCGTTTACTTCCACGCCCTGTTCTGGCCGGCGATGCTGCACGGCGCCGGCTTCCGGACCCCCACTCGGGTCTGCGCCCACGGCTTTCTCACCGTGGACGGGCAGAAGATGTCGAAGTCACGCGGCACCTTCATCATGGCGGAAACCTACCGGCGGCATCTGAATGCCGAGTACCTGCGCTACTACTTCGCCGCCAAACTGGGCGCCGGCGTGCATGATATCGATCTGAGCCTGGAGGATTTCACCCAGCGGGTGAATGCCGATCTGGTGGGCAAGCTGGTCAACATCGCCAGCCGCTGCGCGGGTTTCATCAACAAGCGCTCCGAAGGATGGCTGGGTCCGCGTCTGGACGCCCCGGAGCTGTTCCGGCGCATGAGCGCCCGGGCCGAGGTGATCGGCGGGCATTATGAGGACCGCGCCTATGCCCGGGTGGTCCGCGAGGTGATGGCCCTGGCCGACGAGGCCAACCAGTACATCGACGAGAAAAAGCCCTGGGTGCTGGCGAAGGATCCCGACCAGGCCGAGGCGGTGCAGGCCATCAACACCACCGGGCTCAACCTGTTCCGGGTGCTGATGCTCTACCTCAAACCGGTGCTGCCGGATACCGCCGCCGCGGCAGAGCGCTTCCTGCAGATTCCGCCCATGGAGTGGGCCGATGCCGGCCAGCCGCTGCTGGATCACCGGATCGACACGTTCAAGCCGCTGATGACCCGGGTGGATCCGGCCGCCATCGAGGCGATGATCGAAGAATCACGGGATAACCTGAAACCGGCATGAGCGGCGGGGCCTCCGTGACCGAGCGCATCGACGCCCTGCTGCCCCAGACGCAGTGCGAGCAGTGCGGTTATCCGGGTTGCCGGCCCTACGCCGAGGCCATCGCGCAGGGCGAGGCGGAGATCAACCAGTGCCCGCCCGGCGGTCAGGCCACCATCGATGCGCTGGCGCAGCTGCTGGACCGGCCGGCACTGCCCCTCAACCCCGAACATGGCGACTACCGGCCGCCGCGGGTGGCCTGGATCGACGAGTCGGTGTGCATCGGCTGTACCAAATGCATTCAGGCCTGCCCGGTGGATGCCATCGTCGGCGCCCGTCAGCGCATGCACACGGTCATCGCCGAGGAGTGCACGGGCTGCGATCTGTGCCTGGCCCCCTGCCCGGTGGATTGCATTCATATGCTGCCCACCGAGCGCGAGGCCGAGCCCGTCGATCAGCAGCAACAGCGCCGCGATCGTGCCCGGCGGCGCTTTAACGCCCGCCAGCAACGCCTGCTGCAGCGCCAGGCCCGGCGTGAGGAAAAGCGCCGCCAGCGGCGTGAGACCCAACGCGCCTCGCCCACCACGCCGGCGGCGCCGGCGCTGCCCGATCGCGAGACCCGCCGCGAGACCGCGAAGGCGGCCCTGGCCCGGGTGCGGGCAAAGCGACGTCAACGGGGTCGCGGGTCATGAACCGCGACAAGCGCCGGGCCATCTTCGAGCGGTTGCGTGAGGCCAACCCGCAGCCCACCACCGAGCTCAACTACTCGACGCCCTTCGAGCTGCTCATCGCGGTCATCCTGTCGGCCCAGGCCACCGACCGCGGCGTCAACAAGGCCACCGGGCCGCTCTTCCGCGATGCCAATACCCCGGGCGCGATCCTCGCCCTGGGCGAAGACGGCCTGCGGGACTACATCCGCACCATCGGGCTTTTCAACAGCAAGGCGAAGAACATCATCGCCACCTGCGAGGCCCTGGTGGCGTCCCACGATGGCGTGGTGCCCCACGACCGCAAGGCCCTCGAGGCGCTGCCCGGCGTCGGCCGCAAGACGGCGAACGTCGTGCTCAACACGGCCTTCGGCGAACCCACAATGGCCGTCGACACCCACATCTTCCGGGTCGCCAACCGCACGGGCATTGCGAAAGGCAAAACCGTCCGGGCCGTGGAAGACAGATTAATGCGCCAGGTACCGAAGGAATTTCTGCAGGACGCCCATCACTGGCTGATCCTGCACGGCCGCTATACCTGCCTTGCTCGCCGGCCGCGCTGCGGGGCCTGCCCCCTCTACGACCTCTGCGAGTTCCCCGAGCGTCACCGCTACGCCGACGGCGGGTCGGAGTAGGCCGCTGACGCCGGCGCGGCGCGCCGTCCGCCACGCCAGCGCCGCCAGCCATAGGCGGCCAGTAGAAACGGCCCGTTGGCCAGCGCCATCGACCCGCCGATCGAGACATTCAGCGCGATCGCCAGCGCATAGCCGAGCGGCGCGCTCAGCGCGGCGATCAGCATGGCCAGGGCGATCATCGGCAGCAGGCGCCGGGTCAGCAGGTAGGCCGTGGCCGGCGGCACCACCACAAAGGTAATGAACAGCACGACGCCGACGGCATCAAAGGCCGCCACCGCCGTGCCACTGACCAGCGCCAGATGGGCGTAGAAAATGATCCCCGGGGCCAGGCCCAGCGCCCGCGCCAGATCGGGGTCGAACGTGGCGAGCTTGAGCGCCTTGTAGAAGGCCAGCACGAATGCGGCATCCAGCAGCAGCATCACGCCGGTGGCCAGCATCGCCCGGGGCAGCTCGATACCGGCGATGGTCACCGTGTCCAGCCAGACGAAACCCACTTCCCCCAACAGCACGGTGTGCTCATCGAGATGCACATCCCGCGCAGTCACATTGATCAGCAGAACGCCGGCACTGAAAAGCGCCGGAAACACCAGACCGGTGGCGGCATCATCGCGCAGCCGCCGCGTGCGCGTCAGCGTCTCGATGAGAAACACCGCGAGCACACCACTGAGCGCGGCACCGGCGATCTGCACCGGCCCACTGGTCTGCCCCGACAGCAGCCAGGCCACGGCAATGCCGAACAGGATCGAATGGCTGATCGCATCGGCGAGCATGCTGTTGCCGCGCAGCACCAGGAAACTGCCCAGCAGTGCGGCACTGGTGCCCACCAGCATCCCCGTGACCAGGATCGCGACCAGGGGCTCGGCAAGCAGGGTCATGATCGCCTCCGGCGGCCGCCGCGCTGGCGCCTTTCGCGGGCCGCGGCGTGATCGACCCCGGCCTCGGTCAACTGCCAGTGGGGCCCTTCGTCGGGGAGATGCTGAACCGGCGTGACCAGCCCACGCTCGGCCAGCGTGACCAGCTGCGGCTCGGTGACCATGCCGTGGTAGGCGTCCACGGCCCCCTGTTCAACCCGATACCGCCAGTCATCGTGCTCGCGGGCGAGCTCGTAGAGCGTTCCCAGAATGCGGTCGGTAGACGTCGAGCGGCGCCGCCGGCGCTGCCGCCACCACTGCGGGACCAGCCCCCGGTGCGGTGCCACCAGTAGCGAGACCAGAGCGATGAGCGTGGCGGTCAGGACAATCAGCGGCCCGGTGGAAAGCCCCGGCGCGAGGGCGCTGCCAAGCCCGCCCACGCCCCCCGCCAGGGCGCCGAGCAGCGCCGAGAGCAGGACCATGCCCATCAGACTGCCGCACCACTGACGCGCCGCGGCACCCGGGGCGATCACCATGGCCGTCATCAGCACCACGCCCACCATCTGCAGCCCGGTGACCACCGCAAGGGCGATCATCGCGGTGAGCAGCGCCTCGAGCCGGTGCACCGGCAGGCCCACCACCGCCGCGAAGGTCGGGTCAAAGGTCATCACCTTGAGCGGCTTCCACAGGAGCACGACCCCCAGCAGACTGATGCCCACCAGCGCCATCATCGGGTAGAGGTCGGCCCGCGTGGTGGCGGCCGCCTGACCGAACAGGAAGCTGTCGAGACCGGCCTGCGCCGCCCCGCCCCGGGACTGGATCCAGGTCAGCAGCACCACCCCCAGGGCAAAACCGAGGCTGAGCGTCGCGGCCAGTGCCGCGTCCATCTTGAGCCGGGTATGCCGGGTGATGGCCACGGTCATCAGCGCCGCCGCCACGGCCGTCACCAGCGCACCGCCCATGATGCTGCCAAGATCCCGGGCCCCCGCCAGCATGAAGCCGATGCACACCCCGGGCAGGGCCGCGTGCGAGAGGGTATCGCCCAGCAGGCTCTGGCGCCGCAGCACCGCGAACGAGCCGAGCACACCGCTGATCACGCCGATCAGCACCGCCCCGAGCAGGACGTTCTGCAGGGTGTAATCAGTCAGCAGCGTCGCCATCATCCCGCGTCCCGGTTGCCTGACCGCCCTCGTCCAGCAGCGCGACCTGACCGCCGTAGGCCCGACGCAGGTTGCGCGCCGTGTACACCGAGCCGATGGGGCCTGCCGCAATGACGCGCACGTTCAGAAAGACCAGCCAGTCGAAATAGCGCTCCACGGTCTGTAGATCGTGATGCACGAGGATGATGGTGCGCCCCTCGTCGCGCAGTCGCCCGAGGATCTCGATGATGCTGCGCTCGGTGGTCGCATCGACCCCGGCCATGGGCTCATCGAGCAACAGGATGTCGGGCTGCTGGACCAAGGCCCGGGCAATGAACACGCGCTGCTGCTGACCGCCCGAGAGCTCGCTGATCTGGCGGTCGGCCAGCATTTCCATGCCCACCTCCTCCAGCGCCCGCAGGGCCCGGTCGCGCTCGCGGCGCCCCGGCCAGCGCAGCCAGCCGAGCTGGCCGTATAACCCCATGGTCACCACATCGACGGCGGTGGTGGGAAAGTCCCAGTCCACCGACGATCGCTGCGGCACATAGCCCACCCGCTGGCGCTGCTCGCGATAGCGGCGGCCGAACAGACGGACATGGCCCGCCGACAGCGGCACCAGACCCAGCACCGCCTTGAGCAGGGTGCTCTTGCCCGCGCCGTTGGGGCCGATGACGCCGGCGAGCACACCCGGCGGGATGTTCAGGTCGATGTCCCAGAGCGCCGGACGATCACCGTAGCTGACGGTCAGATCCTCGGTATGCAGGGCCCAGCGCGCCGACGGGCGTTCTCCGGCCGGCGGATCCATGGCGGCCATCACTCGCCTCCGTGGCGCGCGCGCAGCGGCGCCCGCCAGTCGCTCAGCGCCGCCGGCAACGGTGCGCGCTCACCACCCAGCTCGCGGGTGATGGCCGCGGTGTTGTGAATGAGCAGGCCCGGCAGGCTGTCGGCGAGGGTCCCGGACTCGCCCAGGGCATCGCCATAGAGGGTATCGCCAATGACCACCTCGGCCCCGCGCTCGCGGGCCGCCGCCACCACCGCGTCCACCGTGCGCGGGTTGATCGTGCTCTCGACGAACAGGGCCGGCAGTTCCCGCTCGGCGATCAGGCGGGCGTTGGCCTGGATATC
The DNA here is from genome assembly GCF_007625215.1 of Spiribacter aquaticus. Classification (NCBI taxonomy): domain Bacteria; kingdom Pseudomonadati; phylum Pseudomonadota; class Gammaproteobacteria; order Chromatiales; family Ectothiorhodospiraceae; genus Spiribacter; species Spiribacter aquaticus. Next base: position 490,645 of record NZ_VMKP01000002.1, read on the forward strand.
GGCCACGCTCGCCTCGGCGGTGGTGCTGATGCCCTGGATGCCGCGCACCTCGATATCATAAGCCCGACCGTAATAGCCAAAGGCATCATGCGCGGTCAGCAGCACGCGCTGACCCGCCGGAATACTGGCGATGCTGGCGCGCATCCACGCATCTAGCGCGCTGAGCTGTCCCCTCAGGGCGGAGGCCCGCTCACGCAGCCCGGCCGTGCAGTCCGGCACCGCCTGACGAAGCGCCTCCACCGTGGGCGTGATCGCCTGCGACCAGAGCGCGGCATCCATCCAGACATGCGGATCGGGTGCGCCGTCGCCGTCCGTCTGAATTAGATCAACCGGCCCGGCCGCGGCCGCCGCCTCGGCCACCGCCAGCGTCGGCCGGCGCTCGCCGAACCGCCGCAGGACGCTGTCGAGCTGACCTTCCAGCCCCAGGCCGTTGTAGGCGATCAGCGACGCCGACTGGAACGCCTGCACGTCGGAGGCGGCGGCGCGATAGAGATGGGGGTCGATGCCCGGGCCCATCAGTGCCTCGGTCTGGATGCACTCGCCGCCGATGCGATCCACCAGATCCGCGACCATGCCGGTGGTGGCCAGCACGCTGGGGGCCGCCGGGGCGACCGAAGTCAGCGCAAGGCCGACGGCCATCACTGCCGCCCGCGCTATCCAGCCGTCGCGTCTGCGCTGCATCAGGACCCCCTGTCGATCAGAATTTGGAATAATTCCAATCTAAACCGAGACCCGTGGTGGGTCAACGTACCGGCCTATTCACCGCGCCGGGCAGCCACCCGAAGCCGCAGGGCATTGAGCTTGATGAAGCCTTCAGCGTCCTTCTGGTCGTAGGCGCCGGCATCGTCCTCGAAGGTGGCGATGCTGTCATCGAACAGGCTGTCGGTGGCCGAGCGCCGGCCCAGCACGATGACATTGCCCTTGTAGAGCTTGAGCCGGACCACGCCATTCACCCGGGTCTGGGTCTGGTTGATCAGCGCCTGCAGCGCCTCGCGCTCAGGACTCCACCAGTAGCCGTTGTAGATCAGCTCGGCGTAGCGCGGCATGAGCTCGTCTTTGAGATGCGCCGATTCGCGGTCGAGGGTGATCGACTCGATGGCGCGATGGGCCCGCAGCAGGATGGTGCCACCGGGAGTTTCGTAACAGCCGCGGGACTTCATGCCGACATAGCGGTTCTCGACAATGTCGATCCGCCCGATGCCGTTGTCATTGCCCAGCTGATTGAGTCGCGAGAGCATTTCATGCGGCGCCAGCGACTCGCCGTTGATGGCCACCGGATCACCGCCCTCGAAGGTCAGCTCGATCTCGGTGGGCGTATCCGGCGCCGCCTCGGGCGCGACGCTCCAGCGCCACATATTCTCCTCGGCCGGGGTCCAGGTGTCCTCCAGCACGCCGCCCTCATAGGAGATGTGCAGCAGGTTGGCATCCATGGAATAGGGCGATCCGCCGCCCTCGGTCCTGCCCTCGATGGGAATGCCGCGATCCTCGGCGTAGGCGAGCAGACGCTCGCGGGAGTTGAGGTCCCACTCACGCCACGGCGCGATGACATGTATCCCGGGCTCGAGGCCGTAATAGCCGAGCTCAAAGCGCACCTGATCGTTGCCCTTGCCGGTGGCGCCATGGCAGACGGCGTCGGCGCCGGTCTCGCGGGCGATCTCGATCTGGCGCTTGGCGATCAGCGGCCGTGCGATGGAGGTGCCGAGCAGGTATTCACCCTCGTAGAGGGCGTTGGCGCGGAACATCGGAAAGACGAAATCGCGCACGAACTCCTCGCGCAGGTCATCGATATAGATCTCCTCGACGCCCAGATCCTTCGCCTTGGCGCGGGCGGGCTCGAGCTCCTCGCCCTGCCCCAGGTCGGCGGTGAAGGTCACGACCTCGCACTGGTAGTGATCGCGCAGCCACTGCAGGATGACCGAGGTATCCAGGCCACCGGAGTAGGCCAGAACCACCTTTTTGATTGTGCTCATGGATTGCTCTCTCGAATTGCGGGGTTGGGAGCGGGTTCGTGCCGCAATGATCGGCGCGCCGGCGCGGAGAATCAAGGCGCCGGCCGGTGGCCCTGATATACTCCCGCCATGGAAACGCTGACCATCGCCCGACCCGACGACTGGCACCTGCACCTGCGCGACGGCGCCGCGCTGGCGGATGTCGTGCACTGGAGCGCGGCGCGCTTTGGCCGCGCCATCATCATGCCCAACCTGACACCGCCGCTGACCACCACCGACGCGGTCGCCGCCTATCGCGAGCGGATCCTTGCGGCCCGCCCCGCGGGAAGCCGGTTCGAGCCACTGATGACGCTTTATCTGACCGACAACACGCCAGCGCGCGAGATCGAGCGCGCGGCGGCCACCGGGTTCATCCACGCGGTCAAGCTCTACCCCGCCGGGGCGACCACCAACAGCGACTCGGGCGTGACCGATCTGCGGCGCTGCGACGAGGCGCTCGCCGCCATCGCCGAGCACGACCTCACGCTCTGCCTGCATGGCGAGGTCACCCATCCCGAAACGGATATCTTTGATCGTGAGGCGGTTTTCCTCGATGAGCGCCTAGCGCCCCTGCTCGACCGCCACCGCCACCTGCGCGTCGTGCTCGAGCATCTCACCACGGCGACCGCGGTGGATTTCGTGCGCCAGGGGCCCGAACGGCTCGGCGCCACCATCACCCCGCAGCACCTGCTGATGAACCGCAACGATCTGCTCGCCGGCGGGATCCGTCCCCACCACTACTGCCTGCCGATCCTAAAGCGCGAGGGGGATCGCGCCGCCCTGCTCGAGGCCGCCACCAGTGGGCATCCGCGATTCTTCCTCGGCACCGACAGCGCGCCCCATGCCCAGTCGGCCAAGGAAGACGCCTGCGGCTGCGCCGGCATCTTCACCGCCCCGCTCGCCATCGAACTCTATGCCGAGGCCTTCGAGCAGGCCGGTGCGCTGGATCGGCTGGAGGGCTTTGCCAGCCATTTCGGCGCCGACTTCTACGGCCTGCCGCGTGCCACTGACACCCTGACACTGACCCGGCAGGCACGCCGCCTGCCGGATACCCTGCCCTATGGCGACGCACGCATCGTACCGCTGCGCGCCGGTGGCACCATTGACTGGTCGCTGGCCAGCGACCCGCAGACGGAGTCCGCATGAACGCCCGCCCCATCAACCAGCGATTCCGCGGCTTTCTGCCAGTGGTCGTCGACATCGAAACCGGCGGCGTCAATGCCGCCACCGACGCCATGCTGCAGATCGCCGCGGTGATCGTGAGAATGGACGACGCCGGCCGGCTTTATAACGGCGAGACCTTCACCACCCACGTCGAGGCCTTCGAAGGTGCCCACCTCGACCCGAAGTCGCTGGAATTCAACGGGATCGACCCCGATCACCCGCTGCGCATGGCGGTGCCCGAGGACGAGGCCCTGCGCTATGTCTTTCAGCCCGTGCGTGAGGCGATCCGCGCCAACGACTGCAGCCGTGCCGTGCTGGTGGGACATAACGCCTGGTTTGATCTGGGGTTTCTGAACGCGGCGGTGAAGCGGTGCGGCATCAAGCGCAATCCGTTTCACCCATTCTCGTGCTTTGACACCGCCACGCTGTCCGGGCTTGCCTACGGTCAGACGGTACTGGCGCGGGGCATTGCGGCGGCGGGGATTCACTGGGACGCGCGTGAGGCCCACTCGGCGATCTACGATGCCGAGAAGACCGCCGAGCTGTTCTGCACCATCGTCAATCGCTGGGATGCCGCCCACGGGCATCCCCTCGACGCACCCGGCGCCTAAGCGTCGGGCGTGGCGGCCTTGACCGCCTCCTGCAGCTCGCCGGACTCGTGCATCTCCATGATGATGTCACAGCCACCGAGCAGCTCGCCGTTCACATACAGCTGCGGGATGGTCGGCCAGTTGCCGTATTCCTTGATGCCCTGACGGATGCCTTCGTCCTCGAGCACGTTGACATAGGCGAACTCCACACCGCAGCCCGCCAGGGCCTGGGCGGCGCGCATCGAGAACCCGCACTGCGGGAACTGCGGTGAGCCTTTCATGTAGAGAATCACCGGATTGCCTTCGACCTGCTCGCGGATGCTGTCCTGTACGTCGCTCATTTTGGCTCCTCATTGAATGCGTACCATTAGTGTACGGATTGCGGACGATATCGACGAGGGGCATAAAAGCGATCAATACGGTATCCTCGGCGGTCATGGAACAAAATCATCTCTCTGACACCGCTTTCGAGTCCCTCGGACTTCACGAATCCCTTCTCACAGGCCTGCGCGAGGCCGGCTTCGAGCATTGCATGCCGATCCAGGCCGCGGCCCTGCCCATCGCCCTCGAGGGCCGCGACGTGGCCGGCCAGGCCCAGACCGGCACCGGCAAGTCGGCGGCCTTTCTGCTGGCCACCATGCACTGGCTGATGTCGCGCCCCGTGGCCGCCGACAAGAAAGGCCCCTGGGCCATCATCCTCGCGCCCACCCGCGAGCTCGCCCTGCAGATTCACAAGGATGCCGAACGGCTCGGCTGGTTCACCGGCATGGACTTTGCCTGCATCTACGGCGGCACCGGCTACGAAAGCCAGCGCAAGGCCCTGGAGCGCGGCACCGACGTGCTGATCGGCACACCGGGGCGGATCATCGACTTTTTCAAGCAGGGGGTGTTCAGCCTCGACAATATCGAGGTCTGCGTGCTCGACGAGGCCGACCGCATGTTCGACATGGGCTTCATCGCCGACATCCGCTATCTGCTGCGGCGCATGCCGGCGCCGGACCAGCGCCTCAACATGCTGTTCTCGGCGACGCTGTCCGAGCGCGTCCGCGAGCTTGCCTACGAGCATATGAACGAGCCCGAGTCGGTGCAGATCGAGTCGGACACGATCACCGCCGACCGCGTCCGCCAGACCCTCTACCATGTCGAGAACAACCAGAAGATCGGCCTGCTCATCGGTGTACTGCGCCAGCAGGCGCCCACGCGCACGCTGCTGTTCGTCAACACCAAGCGCGACGCCGACCGGGTGGCCGCCTATCTGATCGGCAACGACATCAAGGCAGCCGTCATCTCCGGCGACATCCCGCAGAACAAGCGCGAGCAGCTGCTGGAGAAATTCCAGGGGGGCGATCTGCCAATCCTCGTCGCCACCGATGTGGCCGCGCGCGGGCTGCATATCCCTGAGGTCAGTCACGTCATCAACTACGACCTGCCCCAGGATGCCGAGGATTATGTGCACCGCATCGGGCGCACGGCCCGGGCCGGCGCCGCCGGTGATGCGATCAGCTTCGCCTGCGAGACCTACGTCTATTCGCTGCCCGACATCGAGCGCTACATCGATCAGAAGATCCCGGCGGAAATGGCGCCCGCCGAGCTGATCGTCGACGACCTCAAGCCCGCGGCGCGCATGAACAACCGCCGCAGTGGCAACAGCCGGCGCAGCGGCGGCAACCGTCGCCAGAGCGGGTCATCCGCGGGCGGCGGCGATCAGTCGTAGTCGAACGAATAGAATACGTCGAAGGCGCTTTCCGCACCGCTGACCGCCTCGAGGTAGAACTGGCGGGTCAGGTAGTAGCGCAGGCTGAGCGTGGTCGTGGGTTCGAACACCCCGACGCCATAGCGCACCATCAGATTGGGGGAGAGATAACCGCTGACCGCCACCTGGGCGTCCTCGCCCTGGCCGTCGGCGGCGATCTGGAAGTCCTCCACCCCCAGCTCGCTGGCCAGCGACTCGCCCAGCTGCCCGCCACCGAACACGCCCAGTGACAGCGCCGCCCGGCTCAGCAGTGCCTCTTCGCCGGGGCTCGCCTGCCCCGGCGGCCGACCGGTGAGCAGCACCGCGAGGATGTCCGCCTGCGCCATGGCCGGATCCGAGAACAGCCGCACCCGGGGCTGATCGGCCGGGCCGGTGATGCGCAGTCCCGCGGTAATCCCGGGGGTCTCGCGCACCGCCTCGATATCAAGCTGCGGCCGGGTCAGTGGACCGCTGAACACCAGGCGGCCGCGCTGGACCGTCAGTGACTGGCCATACGCCTCGTAGCCGGCCTCCTCCAGGGTCAGCACCCCCTCGGCCTCGGCCCCCTCGCTGCCCACCTGACGCAGCCGCAGCCCGCCGGCCAGCCGACCGCTGGCGCCGCGGGCGGCGAACCGCACCGAGTCACCCAACCGCAGCCGCAGATCGCTTTCCAGCGTGCGCCCGGCCTCCGCCTCATCCGCGGGTGCCAGCGGCCGGCCCCGGGCATCGACGCGCACCGCATCCGGCGAGGGGCGGATCGCCCCGGCCGACCCGCCGGTGGGCTCGATCCGGGCGCGGGGCACATCGATGCGACCGGTCAGTTGCAGGGTCTCGGCGCCCACGCCCAGGCGGATATCCGGACTGACCGTGAGCTGCGCCAGATTACCGACCTGCACATCCAGCGCTTCGCCCACAAGGTTGACCGCGCCTTCAAGAGTGCCCCCGGCCCAGTCCAGCTGACCGTCCAGGCTGGCCTCGCCGTCGCCGGCCGCGAACCCGCCACTGAGGCGCGCGGTTTCACCGGCCACCTCGGCGCTCAGATCAACCGCCGTCAATGGCTCGACCAGGGCCGAGGGCAGCAGCACCCCGTCCCGCAGGCGCAGCGTGCCGCGGAACCGCGGCGCGGCCAGAGTGCCCGCCAGTTCGCCGCGGGCACTGACGCGGCCCTCGGCGCGCCGCAGCTGCGGCAGCGCGCCGGCGAGGGGGGCCAGCCCCACACCGTCGAGCCAGACCCGCCCGGTCAGCGGACGGCTGGCATCACCCGGATCGGTCTGCACGGCAAAACCGCCCTGTCCGATGTCAGGCGAGGCCAGTCCCAGGCGCAGCTGCGCCCGCGCCGGCGTCAGATCGGCGTCCACGACAATCCGATCGTAGTCGAGCACCAGCGGCTGCTCGCGATCGGGCTGGGGCAGTTCGATCCGGCTCGCGGGGCTGACCAGTGTCAGCCGCGCCGAGGCGCCGGTATCGGCCTGCCATTCAAGGCGGGCGGTGCCGGTGACCGAGCCGGGCAGACTGACCCCTGCCGGCAACTGCGGCTGCAACAGCGCCAGCGGCACGGCGGACAGATTGATCCGCCACTGCGCCGAGCGGGGTGTGGCCTGCAATGGCTGACTGCAGGCGCGGACCGACGGCCACGCCCAGCAGTGGCCGTCGAGGCGCAGTCGCTGGGGCCCGACCGTCAGTCCCGGTGTGCCCAGCAGGCGACCGGTCCGCCCGTCGACGGTCAGCGAAGCCTGCTGCAGCCGACCGGTCCACTCCCGCGCTCCCGCCGAGCGTCCGCCGATCAGTCGGGCCTCCAGCCCCACCGGCAGCGCCCCGGACTGGCCCTCGAACTGCAGGTCAATCCGGTGATCATCGGGTTGCCCGCTCAGCGTGAGCTGACCTGAGCCGCGCAGTGCCGTGCCCTGCCGCAGCCCGGTGACCTCGAGGCGGGCGCGCCCGCCCTCTGCGCCGTTCCAGTCGGCACTGAGCCGGGCGTTTTCAAGGGCCAGATCGCCCACGCGAAGGTCCGTGGCGGTCAGCGCCGCACTCAGGGACGGTTGCAGCAGCCGGCCGGCCACCCGGAAATCGCCCTGCAGCTGCCCCTCGAGCCCCGGCCAGAAAGGCGCGAGCGAGGGCGCCTGCAGATCCCCCTCCAGCTCAATCCGCTCATCCGCCCGGCCCCGGAGATTGAGGACGCCGTCGCCAGCGGCGATGCGCGCCTCCAGCCGTCGCGGGGCGTCAAGCGCTGCGACGCCGATGGAAAACTCCACGGTCCGTGCCCCCCTCACCGAGCCGGTGAGGCGCAGATCGGCCAGGGATCCCTCACCCCGGCCCTGCAGCGTCAGCGACTCGCCGGCCGTCAGCGCGGCGACCGGCTCAACGCGCCAGTCGGCCTCGAGCGGCCAGTGGCCGTCCATGTCGACCCGGGCCTCCAGCCGGGCGCGACCGGCCGTTCCCGCCACCGACAGCGCGGTGATGTCCAGCTGCCGGCCCGTCACGTGCGCGCTCAGTCGCAGCGCGTCGATGCCCGCCGCCAGCGCCCGGTCGGCGCGCTGCACACTCAGTCCGTCGATGCGCAGCTGCTCCAGACGCAGCGGCACGGGGGATTCCAGGGTGGGCAGTGACAGGCGGCGCGGCAGCGCCTCGAGCGGGTCGGTCGCCGGCGCTGACGACGCGGCGGCCGCCTCGCCGGCCGGCAGATCAAGCCGCAGACCGGTGACGCGCACCGCATCGACGCAGACCTGCCCGCGCAACAGGCAGCGCGGCGACCAGTCGATCGCCACGGCCTCCGCCGCCAGGCCGCGGTCTCCATCGCGCCAGCGCAGATCCCTGGCCTGCAGGCCGTGCCAGAGACTGCCGTCCGTGATCTCGAGAGCGAGTGCCGGCTCGAACGCCTGGGCCCGGGCGGCCAGCCAGCGCGCGCCCTCGGTGGTGCTGATCAGCCAGGCACCGGCCAGCGGAACGGCCAGCATCAGAGTGATGAGAAGACTGCGCAGACCCGGCATCAGAACGGCGGCCCGATGGAGAAATGCAGGCGAAACGGTACGTCCTCGCGACTCACGCCCCAGGCCAGGTCGAGCCGCAGCGGCCCCACCGGCGACGTCCAGCGCACGCCAAAACCCGTCCCCACCGCCGGGTCGAAGGCGCTGGGTTCGCGGTAGGCGTTGCCGGCGTCCACAAAGGTGGCCAGCCGCCAGTCATCGGTCAGGCCGTAGCTGTACTCAGCGCTGCCGGTTGTCAGGTAACGGCCGCCGATCACGTCGCCATTATCGTCCTTCGGCCCCAGGCTGCGATAGGCGAAGCCGCGCACGCTCTGATCGCCGCCGGCGAAAAACCGCAGCGAGGTGGGAGTCTGCTCGAAGTCGCTGGTCGCCACGCCGCCCAGATGGGCACTGAGTTTGAAGCGGTGGGCCTCGCCGACACTGCGCAGCCAGGTGTTGTCCAGGCGCAGGCGGGCGATGTCCACATCCGAGAGCAGCGCCTCACTCGCCCCCTCAAGGGAGTAGCGCTGCTGATCACCCCAGTCGGGGTCGAGCCCACCGCGCGATCGGGTGCGCGAGAAACTGATCCCGGGCAGCACCAATCGGCTGCGGCCGCTGTCGACGCCCACCGTGAAGCGCTCCTCAAGCCAGCGCAGCGACTGCGTGCGCGTCCAGCCCGAGGTGAATGTCTGCCGCCGGGCCAGCCGTACGCTGTAGCGCTCGCTGCGGGTGTCCTCAATGTCGGCGTTCTCCCAGGCGGTGCTCAGGGTGAGATGGTCGTTGATGGGGTCGGCCAGCGGAATCTCGTAGCGGGCATCGATGCTCTGGCGCACCGTCGAGACGCGCAGCTGACTGCTCAGCTGATGGCCGCGGTTGTTGACGTAATGGCGCTGATAGCCCAGCTGCAGACGCGGCCCCTCGTCGGTTGAGTAGCCGGCGCCGGTGGTGACGGTGTTGCGTTCACGGATCACCACATCGGCCTCCACCGGTATCCGGGCGGGCGGCCCGGCATCGCGCCGGGTCTCGACCTGCGCGTCGGTGAAGTAGCCACTGTCGAGCAGGCGCTGATTGAGATCCGCCACCGCCTCAGCGGTGTAGGGGGTGCCCGGCTCGAACGGGACCAGCCGGCTCAGGAAGCGCTGGCGGAACGGCGACGGCGAGAATGTGACCTCCCCCAGGGCATAACGGGCTCCGGCGTCCATCACCAGTATGGCCTCCGCCCAGCCCCCATCGACGTTCACCGCCAGTTCGGCGGTGGTGAAGCGGTAATCGAAATAGCCCCGCTGCAGCGCCTCGTTGATCAGGGCGCGTTTACTGCGCTCGTAGTCGGCATGATTGAGGGGTTCACCGGCACGCAGTGGCAGCCGCTCACTCAGGGCCGCGAGGACGCGGTCATCGGCGCCATCGCCGGTGATGCGCACCTCGACGTCGCGCACCCGGACCCGCGGACCCGGCGTGACGGCCACGTCCAGTCGCCAGTCCTCCGGCGAGGCGGTCAGCGTGATGTCGAATCGCGCCTCGTAATAGCCCAATGCCTCGGCGCCATCGCGCAATGACTCGCGCACCTGATCGCGGTAGAAACGCCCGGCCAGATCCGACTCCAGTGAGACATCGGTGTCGACGTGGGCACGCAGATTATCCGCCAGCGCCCCATCGGCGCCGGTCAGTGTCAGATCCACGGCCGCCCGCCCGGGGGCACTGACCACCATCATCGCCAGCGCCACGCTGGCCATCAGACACCGCGCTAGAGACGTGGCGGCCGGCCTCCTGCCTGCTGCTCGCGGCGGGTCTCACAGTCAATGCAGCGTGCCGCCGACGGCAGGGCCTGCAGCCGCTCGAAGGGGATGGGCTCGCCGCAATCGACACAGCGCCCGTAGCCCCCCTCGTGCCAGGCCCGTAGGGCCGCCTCATTGGCCCGCAGCGCGGCGATGTGACGATCGATATCGGCATACTCGATGTCGGCGAGCAGATCCACCAACGACTCGTCGCCGGCATCGCGCACGCGATCCGCCACCTCCTCGGAGCGATGCAGGTCGGCGGCCAGCACCTCCGCGCGGATCTCCTCGCGCAGCGCCGCCTGCTCGTTTTCCAGGGCCTCGCGAAGGGCCTGCCGCTGTTCGTGGGAAAGCTCGTCAGTCATCGCGCACTCCTTTTTCCGTGATGGGCAATGATATCCTTGGCGCATGAGTGAACAGGATACGACCACCGAAGAACACCACCTGCGGCTGCGTCATCTGCGGCCGTCGGATTATCCCGACATCAAGCACATCATGGACGCCGTCTACCCCGACCTGGGCGGCGCCTGGACGCGCAAGCAGTTCTCCGCGCAGATCAGCCGTTTCGCCGAAGGCCAGATCTGCATCGAGGATAACGGCCGTGTGGTGGCCGGCGCCATCTCCATGATCGTCGATTACGACCGCTATGGCGACCGCCACAAATACGACGACATCATCGGCAACGGCTACCTGACCAATCACGATCCCAACGGCGATGTGCTCTATGGCGTCGATATTTTCGTCGACCCCGAGTACCGCGGTATCCGCCTGGGCCGGCGGCTTTATGATGCACGCAAGGAGCTGTGCCGCAGCCTCAACCTGCGCGCCATCGTCGCCGGCGGGCGCATGCCCGGCTATCGCGAACACGCCGAGGCCATGAAACCCGAGGAGTACATCGACCGGGTCCGGCGACGCGAACTCTACGATCCCATCCTGTCGTTCCAGTTCGCCAACGACTTCCATGTGCGTCGGGTGATCACCGCCTATCTGCCCGAGGATCAGGACTCGGGCGCGTTCGCCACGCTGCTGCAGTGGGACAACATCTTCTATGAAAACGAGCGCACCTCGCTGATCGGCGGGCGTAAGTCCACCGTGCGGGTGGGCACGGTCCAGTGGCAGATGCGCCGGGTGACCAACTTCGAGGACCTGATGTCGAACATCGAGTTCTTCGTCGACGCCATGGCCGGTTACAACTGCGACTTCATCCTCTTTCCGGAGCTGTTCAACGCCCCGCTGCTCGCGCAGTTCAACCAGGAAGACCCGGCTGAGGCGATGCGCGGGCTCGCCCAGTACACCACCGAGATCGCCGATGCCATGAGCCGCATGGCGGTGTCCTACAACATCAACATCATTGCCGGCTCGATGCCGGTGTACGAGGACAACGCCCTCTACAACGTCGCCTATCTGTGCCGCCGCGATGGCACCATGGACAACCATTTCAAGCTGCATGCCACCCCGGACGAGCGTTTCTACTGGGGTGTCCAGGGCGGCGATGCGCTGAAGGCCTTCGACACCGACGTCGGTCGCATCGGCATCCTGGTCTGCTACGACGTCGAGTTCCCCGAGGCCTGCCGCCTGCTGGCCGACCAGGGCATGGAGATCCTGTTCGTGCCGTTCTGGACCGACACCAAGAACGCCTACCTGCGGGTGCGCCGCTGTGCCCAGGCGCGCGCCATCGAAAACGAGTGCTACGTGGCCATCACCGGCAGTGTCGGCAACCTGCCGCGGGTGGAGAACATCGAGATCCAGTACTCCCAGGCCGCGGTGTTCTCACCCTCGGACTTCGCCTTCCCCCACGACGGCATCGTCAGCGAATCGACGCCCAACACCGAAATGACCCTGGTGGTGGACCTCGATATGGACAAGCTCACCCAGCTCCGGGCCGAGGGCTCGGTCCAGAACGCCCGCGACCGGCGTCTGGACCTCTACCGCGTGCAGTGGCTCGACGACTGATCAGAAGTTCTGTCGGGCCAGCCACGGCTGCATGCGGGCGAACGCCTCCTCGATGTTCTCCATCGAGTTGGAAAAGCTGATCCGCACGGCGTTGCTGCAGGTATCACCAAAGGCATCGCCGGGGATCACGCACACGCCGGTCTCCTCGAGCATGCGCAGGGCCAGATCCGTGGCATCGGTGCGTGGCGGCAGCGACGGGAAGATGTAGAACGCCCCCTGGGGGACGTAGCCGGTCAGGTGCGGTGTCTCACTGACCAGCTCCACCACCCGGTCGCGGCGCCGCCGGTACTCGGCGTTCATGTCGTCGACGCAGGCCATGTCGCCCTTGAGCGCGGCCACCCCGGCCCACTGCGCCGGCGTGCTGGCCACGGTGGTGGTGAACATGTGATAGCGCCGCAGCTTTTTGATGGCGCCCTGGCTGGAGATCATCCAGCCGATCCGCATGCCGGCCATGCTGAAGGTCTTGGAGAAGCTCGAGACCGACATCACGTGATCCAGATCCGACGCGCAGTTGATCACACTGGGGAACTCCATCCCCTCATCCAACAGGATATGGTCATAGACCTCGTCGGCGAACACATAGACGCCGCGGTAGGCCGCCTCCTGGACAATGGCCTCGATGGTCTCGCGCGGGTAGACCGCCCCGCTGGGGTTACTCGGCGAGTTGAGCACGATCGCGAAGGTGCGCATGCCGATGGCGTCGATCACCTCCTGCGGGTCGACCTGGTGACCATGCTCGGGCCGCGTCGGGATGACCTTGACCTCGCCGCCGTTCATACGGATCAGCGGGGCGTAGAGCAGAAAGGTCGGGTCGGTGACGATGAACTGCCGACCGGGCGCCGCGGTGGCCGTCAGCGCCAGATACATGGCCTCGGTGGCGCCGGTGGTCACCAGGAAATTGTCCTCGGTCAGCTCGCGGTCATAGCGCTTCGAGTAGTAACGCGCCAGCTCGCTCAGCAGCTCCGGCAGACCGGCATCCATGGTGTAGCCCGTATACCCCTCGCGCAGGGCATCGATATGCGCCTCGACGATGTGCGGGGGCGTGGGGAAGTCGGGCTGGCCGATGGACAGATGGATCACATCCTCCATGCCCGCAGCGGTGTTGATCATCCGCCGGATACCCGGCATTGGAATCGCCTGCAGAGACGGACTGAAAAGCGGCGCCTCGGCCTGGTCGCCCTGCTCCATCTCGACCGGATTCACCATGGCCCAATCCTCTTTTGCTGCGGTGTGGAAAAACAGTGCCCAACACGGCGAAGCTAGACCTCGGCGGGAAGTCGGTCAAGCCCCTCGCGACGCGCTCTGCAGGCCAGTTGACCCACCCATGGCGGGTGTATACCGTCACTGCAGCATCAGGCGTTGAAAAGGGGTTTCACATGGCCGGCGCGCCGCCACGAATCGTTGTTCTGACCGCCCCCGGCGAAGGGCTTCCCCAGGGCATGGAGGCCCTGCAGGATGACGCCGATCTGCGGGTGGCCGAAGACACCGCCAGTCTCGAGGCCGCGCTGCCCGGCGCGAGCGTGCTCTGTGTGACCGACTTCCGCACCGACGCCCTGGCCGAGGCCTGGCCGGCGGCGGATTCGCTGGAATGGATCCACGCCACCAGCGCCGGCGTCGACGCACTCATGATCCCCGCGGTGCGCGACAGCGACATCCCGGTCACCAACGCCCGGGGCATTTTCGATCGGTGCATCGCCGAATACGTACTGGGCCAGATCATCGCCTTCTGCAAGGACTTCGCCGGTAACTGGCAGCTCCAGCAGGCCCACGAGTGGCGGCACCGCGAGACCGAGCCGGTGGCCGGGCAGCGCCTGCTGGTGGTGGGCAGTGGCGCCATCGGCCGGCGCATCGCGCGCACCTGTAGCGCCATCGGCATCGAGTGCGATGGCGTGGGGCGCCGCGCGCGCGGTGGAGATGATGACTTCGGGGCGATCTATGCCCAGGCCGATCTGCTCTCGCTGTTGCCCGACTATGACTTCGTGGTCATCGCCGCACCGCTCACCGAGGCCACCCGCGGACTGTTCGGCGCCGCCGAATTCAAGGCCATGGCCGAACATGCCCGGCTGATCAATATCGGCCGCGGGCCGATCGTGCAGACCGACGCCCTGGTGGCGGCCCTTGAGGACGGCGCCATCGACGGCGCTGCGCTGGATGTGTTCGAGCACGAGCCGCTGCCCGCCGATCATCCCCTCTGGGATCTACCCAATGTGCACCTCTCGGCGCATATGGCCGGCGATTTCATTGGCTGGAAGACCGCCCTGTCCGAGCAGTTCATCGACAACTTCCGGCGCTGGCAGCGCGGCGAGGCCCTCAACAACCCCGTGGACAAGGCCCAGGGCTTTGCCGCTTCGTCCTGATCACAACGCACGAACCCACAAGCGAGGCAGCTGATGATCGACTCTCCCCTTCTCCCGTCGCTCGGCGGTTACATCAATGGCGAATGGCTGATGGCGGACAAGGGCCATACCCTGACCGTGACCAATCCCGTCGACAATGCCCCGCTGGCGGCGGTGGCGGCGATGGGCGCCGATGAAACCCGACGCGCGACGGCCGCCGCCGAGCAGGCCCTCGAACGGCCCGCGACGCTCGAGCAGCGCCGCGAGTGGCTGAATGCCATCGCCGATGCGCTGTCGCGGCATCGCGAGGAGATCGGTCGCATCCTCTGCCTCGAGCATGGCAAGCCGCTGGCCGAAGCGCAGGGCGAAGCCGACTACGCCGCCGGGTTCTTCCGCTATGCCGCGACCCACATCGACGCACTCGCCTCACACACCCTGGACGAGCGGCCGCGCGACTGCGAATGGCATATCCACTACCGCCCGGCCGGCGTGGTGGGGCTGATCACCCCGTGGAACTTCCCCATCGGCATGATCGCGAAAAAGCTCTCCTCGGCGATCGCCGCCGACTGCGCGAGCGTGGTCAAGCCCTCGTCGAAGACGCCGCTGACCATGATCGCGCTGTTCACGCTGCTCGACCGCGAGGTCGGACTGCCGGCGGGCAAGGCCAATCTGGTGCTGGGCTCGGCCGGGCCGATCACCGATGCGCTGTTCGATACCCCCTCGGTGCGGGTGATCAGCTTCACCGGTTCCACCGAGGTGGGGCGCACGCTGATCGAGCAGTCAGCGCCGGGGATCAAGCGCCTCACCCTGGAGCTCGGCGGCAATGCCCCCTACATCGTCTTCGCCGATGCCGATCTGGATCACGCCGCGGATCAGTTGATCGGCAACAAGTTTCGGGGGGGCGGGCAGACCTGTGTCTGCGCCAACCGGATCTTCGTCCAGCGTGACGTCGCCGCGGCGTTCGCCGAAAAGCTTGCCGTGCGCGTCAAGGCCCTGACCGTGGGCGACGGCATGGCGGCCGGCACCAAACTGGGCCCGCTGATTGATGAAAACGCCGTCGCCAAGGTCGAGCGGCATGTCAGCGACGCCCTCGATCGCGGTGCCCGGCAGATCTTCCAGGGCGATGCCGGCGGCCTGCCCGGCACATTCTATCCGCCGACGGTGTTGCTGGATGTGCCCAGCGACGCGGCCTGCTACCGCGAAGAGACCTTCGGCCCGCTGGTCCCGCTGATCAGCTTCGATGACGAGGACCAGGCCGTGGCCATGGCCAACGACACCGACTTCGGCCTGGCCGCCTATGTGTTCACCGCCGATCAGGCGCGGGGCCATCAGGTCATCGCCCGGCTGCGCTTCGGCCATGCCGCCCTCAACACCGGCAGTGGCCCGACCCCCGAGGCCCCGTTCGGCGGCATGAAGCAGTCCGGCTTTGGCCGTGAGGGCGGGCTCGAGGGCCTGTTCGAGTTCACCGAGGTACAGACCGTGCCGGTGGGTTAGCGGCCACAGCCACCGGCCGCACCAGCAGGATCGCGATGGATAGATAGGCCATCATGATCAGCGCAAGGGTTGGAACGTTCATACCGATATCCAGTAGAAAACCGATCAGCACGGGGCCAGCGGCGGTGCCAAGCACCATCGCTCCGTGCGCCATGGCGCGGATCCCGCCCAGATGCCGGAGGCCATAGAGCTCCGGCCACAGGGCGCCCATCAGCGTCCCGGCCGTGCCGATGCACAACCCGGCGAGCCCCAGATACAGCGGTGCCGCCCAGCCACCGGGGACGAACCCCACCACCGCCAGGGCAAAAAGCAGCGGCAATAGATAAAAGCCAAGCAAGCGCTGTGCACCGATTCGGTCGACCAACGGGCCACTCAGCAGCAGGGAGAGGACGTGCGTACTGGCGAATGCCGTGAACGCCGTTGAAACCAGCTCCAGGCTCCACCCTTTGGCCTCGGCGATCGGTACCTGATGGAAAAACAACGCCGTGATCAGGATAGGCGGTGCCAGCAGCGCGGGCAGAATACGATAGAAGCGGCTATCGCGCAGGACCTCGGCCCGGGTCCAGTCCCGCCGCTCTGGCGCCGCCCCGAAGGACTCCTCCTCACCGGAAAGCGCATCCCCGGATCCCCGATCACGGGACGACTGGATCGAACGCCTCTCCATCCGGAGCAGCGTGAGCGCGAGGGGCAAGGCAACGATGACGAGAAACAACGCCAGCAGCAGCCAGCTCCCGCGCCAGCCGAAGGCAGCGATCAGCGCCACCACCACCATGGGCATCACTGCTTCAGCGGTCGGGAAACCAACCGTCACCATGCTGATCGCCGTGCCCCGGCCCGTCTCGATACGGCGGCCCACCGTGGTCTGCGCGACATGCACCATCAGCCCCTGCCCGCACAGGCGGAGCAGCAGAAAAGCCGGCACCAGCAGCCAGGCCATCGGCGCCAGCGCAAGCAGCAGACCGCCCGCGGCCGCCCCCAGGATGACCCCAGCGGTAAACACCGGCAGCGGCAACCGGTCGACACCCCGGCCAACACTGATCACCAGAAGCCCGCTCATGAGGGTAGCGAGCGAGTAGAGCCCACCAAACTCGGCATTGCTGAGATCGAAGGTCGCGCGCAGTTCACCGCCGTAGAGCGAGATCAGAAACGTCTGACCCTGCCCCGAGAGGAAAACCATTAAAAAGCCGAACAACAGCAGGTATCGGTGGGCTCCAAGCCCCCGAACGGCCGAAATCATGCGCAGACTCCCAATAAAAAGGCCCGGGCAAAAGCCCGGGCCTGGGTTCGTGGGCCGGAATCAGCCCGGAGGTGTCTAGCCGGTGTTGCGGATCGCCGCCGGCTGCTCGCCGCCGCCGGTCTCCACCAGTGCCGCCTCGAACTGCTCCACCGCCCAGTCGATCTCCTCGGCGGAGACGATCAGCGGCGGGATCCAGCGCACCACGTTGCCACCCCAGGGGCCACAACGGATCATCAGCAGACCGCGGTGCTCGCAGGCCTTGAGCATCTTCGCGCCGCGGTCACCATCCGGTTTGCCGTGGGCATCGACGAGATGCGTGCCGATCATCAGGCCGCGGCCGGTGATGTTGCCGATCTCGGGATGCCGCGACTGCACGTCTTCCAGGCGTGCCCGCAGCTGCGCACCGCGGTCCGCCGCATTCTCGACCAGCTTTTCATCGCGGATCACGTCGAGCGTGGCCAGTCCGGCGGCGCAGGCCACGGCGTTGCCGCCGTAGGTGCCACCCTGCGAGCCCGGCAGGGCCCGGCTCATGAGCTCCGCCGGGGCGGCCATGAACGACAGCTGAAAGCCGCTGGCGACCCCCTTGGCCGAGACGACCACGTCGGGCTCGACCCCGAAGTGCTCGTAGCCCCACATCAGGCCGGTACGGCCATTGCCCGACTGGACCTCGTCCATGATCAGGAGGATGCCGTGCTTGTTACAGCGTTCCTGCAGGCCCTGCATGAACCGGGTGTTGCCGGGGATGTAGCCCGCCTCACCCTGGATGGGCTCGATCAGCATGGCGGCGGTCTCCATGGGCACGCTCTGCACTTGGAGGATGTAGTCGAGCTCGCGCAGCGCGAAATCCGCCGCCTTGTCCTCGCTCATGTTGTACCAGTTCGTATCCGGGAACGGTGCCGTCACGACCCCGCCCATCAGCGGCTGTACGCCCTGACGCACGGCGGCACTGGAACTGGTGGTGGCCAGCGACCCCATGGTGCGGCCATGGAAGCAGCCGCGGAAGGCGATGATATTGGGCTTGCCGGTGGCCTGGCGGGCCAGTCGGATCGAAGCCTCCACCGCTTCGGTCCCGGCGTTGGAGAAGAACACGCTGTCGATGGCGTCAGGCATCAGCTCGACGATGCGATCCGAGAGATCCAGGATCGGCTGATGCTTCATGATCGCGTACTGGGCGTGCACGACCCGATCGATCTGATCCTTCGCCGCCTCGACCACCCGCGGGTGGCAGTGACCGGTGCTGAGCACACCGATGCCCGACGCAAAGTCCATGTACTTGCCGCCATCCTCGGAATAGACGTACATCCCTTGCGCGCTCTCGACCAGAATGTCGCTGGACTGGCGCAGCAGCGGGGAGAGATGGTGGACATTGTCATTCATGACACAGCCTCCTGGCTTGTTGATTCATGGTTCACGATACGCGAACTGAAAAACGATTTCTCCCCGGGTCGGACAGCGGATCGCGCAGTGGTATCCTGACTTCCCACGATGGGCAATCAATCCGGGAGACGATGATGCAGAGTAACGAGCCGGTCATTTTCGAGCGCGACTGCGAGGCGGCCCTGATTCCGGCGGGCGATACCGGCATCATCCCCCAGGGGGCGGAGGGCATGATCACCCAGGCCCTGGGCGGCAGCTATACGGTCTACATCCAGGGCAACCTGTTCCGGGTGGATGGCAAGGATGCCGATGCCATCGGCAAGGATCCCGAGCCGGCGCCCGAGCTGCCCGAGAACGCCACACCCGAGGAGGTCGAACAGCTGGTCTGGGATCAGATGCGGCGCTGCTTCGACCCGGAAATCCCCATCAACGTGGTCGAGCTGGGGCTGGTGTACCGCTGCGACGTCAGCCTGCGTGACGATGGCACGCGGTCGGTGGAAATCGATATGACGCTCACGGCACCGGGCTGTGGGATGGGCGACATCCTGGCCTATGACGTGCGCGAGAAGGTCAAGCAGATCCCCACCATCGAGGACGTCAGCGTTGAGATCGTTTTCGACCCGCCGTGGAGCTTCGAGATGATGTCCGAGGCGGCCAAGCTTCAGACCGGGATGATGTAACCCCCGGGGCGGCAGGCCCTGGCCGGGCGATGCTGGCGGTCTACGCCGCCAGCTCGGCGAGGGCCTCCACCGAGAGCAGCTCCACCTCGCGCCCTTCGGCGCGGATCCAGCCCTGATCCTGAAAGCGCCGGAACACCCGGCTCATGGTCTCCGGCGCCAGTCCCAGATAATTCCCCAGATCGCTGCGCGCCATGGACAGGCGAAAGCGCGTGCCGGACAGGCCGCGTTGCCGGAAGCGCTCGGAGAAGCTCAGTAACAGGATGGCCAGCCGCTCGTCGGCGTTGCGCCGGGCCATGGTGAAGAGCATGTCCTGATCGTCGGCGATCTCCTGCGACATCAACCGCAGCAGCTGGCGCTGCAGATCGGGGATGTCGGCGGCGAGATCCTCGAGCTTTTCAAAGGGCAGCTCGCAGACGCTGGTGGTCTCGAGCGCCACCGCCGATCCCGGATGCTCCCAGCGGTTGATGGCATTCAACGCCACCAGCTCGCCCGGCAGATGGAAACCGGTCACCTGCTGTTCGCCGCTCGCCGTGGTGGTGAAGGATTTAAGCGACCCGGCCCGCACGGCATACAGCGCCCGAAACCCGTCGCCCTCGTTGAACAGCGCTTCGCCCCGGCGCAGCGTCGGCTGATGCTCGATCAGCCGCCCCAGCGTGCCGATATCCGCCTCGTCCAGCGACACCGGCAGACAGATCCGGCTCAGGCTGCAGCGGCTGCAGGTCTTTGTCCGACAGGATCCCGAAGGATCCACCCGATCACGCATTTCCATAATCTAAATATTACACCGCGGCCCGGGACCCCGCCACCGGGATCAGTCACTGAAATGGCGGTAGCCGGCGGTGTCGGCGGTCAACGCCTCACCATCAAGCCACACGCCGGCACCCGCGCGCACCGCGCCGATGCAGCGGACCGGCGTGCGACTGGCCCGTGCCGCCTGCAGGACGGCCGCATCGGCGGCCGCCGGGGCGGTAAAACACAGCTCGTAGTCGTCACCACCGGCAAGCAGGGTCTGGCGCGCGGCGGTATCGCCCAGCCAGTGACACAGCCGTGCCGAGGGCCGGCAGGCCGCCGCCTGCAGCGCGATGGCCACGCCGCTGCCGCGGGCGATGTGCCCGGCATCCGCCACCAGCCCGTCGGAGACATCAATCGCGGCGCTGGCGATGCCGGCCAGCGCCTGACCCAGTGCGACGCGCGGACGCGGGGCGATGAACGCCCGCTGCAGCCCCCGCCACTGGCGCCGATCACGCTGCGTCGGATCCTGCCAGACCGCCAGGCCGCCCATGGCATCGCCGGGCCGACCCGATACCCAGACCCGGTCGCCCACAGCGGCGCCCGCCCGACGCAGCACCGGCCCGTTGGCGTGGCCGGCGACCTGCACACTGATACTGAGCGGCCCGCGGGTCACATCACCCCCCACCAGGGCCACCGCGTGGCGTCGGGCCAGCGCATCAAGGCCATCAGCAAAAGCCCTGACCCAGGCCTCGTCGGCCTCGGGCAGGGTCAGCCCCAGCAGCGCCCAGCAGGGCTCGCCCCCCATGGCGGCGATGTCACTCAGGTTGACCGCCAGGGCCCGGTGACCGACCCATCCGGCCGGCAGATCCGCGGGGAAATGCACCCCCTCGACCAGGGTGTCCAGGGCCATCAGCAGCGGCCGGTCGTCGCCGGCCAATATCGCGGCGTCGTCCCCGACACCCAGAACCACATCGCGGCGCCGGGCGCCGCGGTCCGCCAGATAGCGGCCGATCAGATCAAACTCCGAGGCCCTGGCCATCGTCTTGCCGCTCAGCGCCGGCGGCGCTTCCGCTCCTCGGCCCGCAGTGGCTGGTCGCGGGCCACGCGATCCAGCACGCCATTGATGTACTTGTGACTCTGCTCGGCGCCGAACGCCTTCGCCAGCTCCACCGCCTGATCGATGCACACCCGGTAGGGCACCTCGAGGCGTTCTTCGAGCTCGTAGCTGCCGAGCCGCAGCAGGGCGCGTTCCACCGGATCGAGGTTGACGGCGGGCCGGTCCAGATAGCGGTCATAGGCGGCATCCAGTGACTCGACGCGTTCGGTCACGCCGCGGAACACCTCGCTGAAGTAATCCAGATCCATGTGCCCCAGACGATGGTCGCTGAAGAACTGACGCTGGATGTCGCCGACGTCGCCGCCGGTCATCTGCCACTGATAGAGGGCCTGGAGGATGCGCCGACGGGCCCGGGCCCGCGAACGATTGGCGCCCGCCGCACTCACAGTCGACGCAGCAGGCTGATCATCTCGAGCAGTGCCATGGCGGATTCGGCGCCCTTGTTGCCGGCCTTGGTCCCGGCCCGCTCGATGGCCTGCTCGATGGTATCGGTGGTGAGCACGCCAAACGACACCGGTACGTCGCGCTGCTGACTGACCTGCCCCAGGCCCTTGGCACATTCGCCGGCGACATACTCGAAATGCGGCGTTCCACCGCGGATGACACAGCCGAGGGCGAGAATGCCGTCGTAGTCGCCCGAACGCGCCAGCCGGTCGGTGACCAGCGGCAGCTCCCATGAGCCGGGCACCCGCACCAGCGTCAGCGAGGCGTCCTCTGCCCCGTGGCGGACCAGCGTGTCGCGGGCCCCGCCGATGAGTGAGTCGACGATAAAATCATTGAATCGGGTGGCCACCAGCGCGATCCGCGCATTGGCGGCCATAAAATCACCTTCAAGGGTCTTCATGCTGCTACCGTTGTTGTTATCCATGTGGGCCGCAAGCGTATATCGCCGCGGGCTGCCTGCAAACCGCCCGTCTAGCCGCCAACGCCCCGGTCATCACCGGTCTGGACGTAATCGACGACTTCCATGCCGAATCCCGACAGGCCGTACATGATCTTCGGCGACGAGAGGACGCGCATGCGCCGAATGCCCAGATCGGTGAGGATCTGCGCCCCCACGCCATAGGTGCGCAGCGACTCGCTCTGATCGGTGACCGGGCGCGGCTCGGGCTGAATCTCACCGCTCTGGGCCAGGGCCTGGAACTCGCGCATGCGCGTCAGCACCTCGGAGCGGTCATCGGCGGTGCGCAGCATCAGCAGACAGGCCGCCCCGGCATTGCTACCGGCGATCTCGTCCAGTGACTGTCGCAGCGACCAGGTCTGATCGGGGGCGATGGCGCCGAACAGATCCGACAGGGTGTTTTCGACCTGCACGCGCACCAGCGCCGGCTGCTCCGGCTCGGGCCGGCCGCGCAGCAGGGCGAAATGCAGAGCGCCGTCCACCACGTCCTGATAGGCATACAGGTGGAAGGGGCCATGCTCGGTGGGCAGCTCGCAGTCGGCGATCCGCTCGACGGTGCGCTCGTTGCGGACCCGATAGGCGATCAGATCCGCCACCGTGCCGATCTTGATGTCGTGCGCCCGGGCGAACGCCAGCAGATCATCCCGCCGGGCCATGGTGCCATCCTCGTTGAGCACCTCAACGATCACCGCCGCCGGTTCAAAGCCGGCCAACCGGGCCAGGTCGCAACCGGCCTCGGTGTGGCCGGCCCGGGTCAGCACGCCGCCCGGCTGCGCCATCAGCGGAAACACGTGCCCGGGCTGGATGATGTCCTCGGGACGGGCCTGCGGGGCGACGGCGGCCTGGATGGTGCGGGCGCGGTCGGCCGCGGAGATCCCCGTGGTCACGCCCTGCGCCGCCTCGATGCTCAGGGTGAACTGGGTGCCCTGGTGATCACTCGAGCCGGAGACCATCAACGGCAGGCGCAGCTGCTCGCAGCGCTCGCGGCTCAAGGTCAGGCAGATCAGACCGCGGCCATAGCGGGCCATGAAATTGACGTCGTCCGGCCGCACCATGGAGGCCGCCATGAGCAGATCGCCCTCGTTTTCACGGTCCTCGTCGTCGAGCATCAGCACCATGCGCCCGGCGCTGATGTCGTCGACGATCTCGTCGATGCTGTTGAACGCCATGATCAGTCCTTCAGAAAGCCATTGCGCCGCAGGAGGGCCTCGCTCACCCCGCCCGTGGAGCCCGCCGTGTCGCCCTGCAGGAGGCGCTCGAGATAGCGGGCGACCAGATCCACTTCCAGATTGACCGGGTGGCCGGCCTGATAGCGACCCAGGGTGGTCACCGCCGAGGTATGCGGCACGATGTTGACCTCGAATTCACTGCCCTCGACGCGATTGACCGTGAGGCTGATGCCCTCGATGGCGATCGACCCCTTCTCGGCGATGTAATGCGCCAGCGCCTGCGGGGCGCGGAACCGCCAGCGCTCGGAGCGGCCCGCCGGCGTCCGCGCGACCACCTCGCCGACGCCGTCGATGTGGCCACTGACCAAATGCCCGCCAAGCGGCGTCGACAGGGTCAGGGCCGGCTCCAGGTTGACGCCGTCACCGGGCGTGAGCCGACCCAGCGTCGTGCGCTCGAGGGATTCCAGCGACACATCGGCGGCGAACCCGTCGGCATCGATTTCGACGGCGGTCAGACAGCAGCCATTGACCGCCATGCTGTCACCGATCTGCAGCCGCTCCGTGTCCAGCCCATCCACCGTAAAGCGCATGCGCCGGTCCGAGCCGGTCTCGCGGCTTTCCTGCAGCACGCCCATTGCCTGAATAATGCCCGTGAACATTCAACCGTCCTCCGCGTCATCCCGCATTGTCATCGTCAGCCGAAGATCGTCGCCCACGCGGCGAACGTCCTGCCAGCGCAGGGCGATCCGATCGCTCATCGCCTCGAGACCCGGCACGGTCAGCAGGGGCTGACCGTCATGCCCCATCAGATGCGGCGCTAGATAGACGATCAGCTCATCGACCCAGCCCGCCTGCAGCCATGCCCCGGTCAGCCGCGAGCCGGCTTCCAGCCACACCTCGTTGATGTCCGCCGCGCCCAGGGCGTCGAGGGCCGCCAGTGGTGAGACATGGCCATCCTCGCCCGGTGCCACCTGCCAGAGCTCGGCGCCGGCATGCACCCGCTCGGCCTCGCGGGCGGGCATGGTGCCGCCGTGGATCAGCACCACCCCGCGCTCGTCCGCCAGCAGCCCGGCGTCCGGCGGGGTGCGCAGGTCGGTGTCGATCACCACCCGCCGCGGCGCCAGCCAGTCGCCGTCCACATCGCGCACGGTCAGCGCCGGATCATCGGCGATGACGGTATCCACCCCGGTGACGATGGCGCTGCTCGCCGCCCGCCAGCGGTGCACATCGCGGCGGGCCGCGGCACTGGTGATCCAGCGGCTCTCGCCGGCGGCCATGGCGGTACGGCCATCCACGCTCGCCGCGAGCTTGGCGCGCACATAGGGCCGGCCGTCGCGCATGCGCCGGAAAAACCCCGGATTGAGGGCCTCGCTCTGCGCGGCCATCAGACCTGCCGCCACCGCGACACCGGCGTCCCGCAGGCGCTCGAGCCCCTGCCCCGCCACCCGCGGATTGGGGTCGCTGGCCGCGGCCACCACCCGCGCCACGCCGGCTTCGATCAGCGCATCGGCGCAGGGCGGCGTACGGCCGTAGTGACTGCAGGGCTCGAGGGTCAGGTAGGCCGTCGCGCCCGCGGCATCGCCGCCGGCGGCCCGCAGCGCGAGCACCTCGGCATGCGGCTCACCGGCCCGCTCGTGCCATGCCTCGCCGATGCAGACCTCATCGCGCACTAGCACGCAGCCCACCCGCGGGTTGGGATCCGCTGTCCAGCGGCCGCGCTCGGCGAGCTGCAGGGCACGGGCCATCCAGGCATGGTCGGCGGTACTGAAATCACTCAAGAGCGGGGTCCGTCATCCGTCGGCTGCCGATCGTGCTCCTCCAGGCCCTCGATGACTTCGCGGAACGCACTCACGTCCTGAAAGCTGCGATACACCGAGGCAAACCGCACATAGGCCACCTGATCAAGCTCACGCAGCTCCTCCATCACCCAGTCGCCCAGCGTGCTGGCATTCACCTCGCCGTCACCCAGCGCCTGCACCCGCTGGCGGATGCGGCTGAGCGCGGCCTCCACCGCCTCGGTGGCCACCGGGCGCTTCTCGAGGGCCCGCAGCATGCCGTTGCGCAGCCGCTGGTCATCGAACTGCACCCGTGTGCCATCGCGCTTGACCACCCGGGGCATCAGCAGTTCGGCCGACTCATAGGTGGTGAACCGCTCGTTGCAGCCGGCGCACTCGCGCCGGCGCCGGACCTGATCACCCTCGCTGGCGAGCCGCGAGTCGATGACCCGGGTGTCCTGCGTGTGGCAGAAGGGACAGCGCATGGGGCCCGATCAGCCCTGCAGGGCTTCGTAGACCGGAAAGCGGTTGCAGATGTCGGTCACCTGTTCGCGGACGCGCCGGCGCACCGACTCGTCATTGATGTGATCGAGGACATCGCAGATCCAGCCGGCCAGCTCGCGGCTCTCCGCCTCGCGGAAGCCCCGGGTGGTGATCGCCGGCGTGCCGATGCGCAGGCCCGAGGTCACGAACGGCGACTGCGGGTCGTTGGGCACCGTGTTCTTGTTGACGGTGATGTGCGCGTCTTCCAGCGCCGCATCCGCTTCCTTGCCGGTCAGCCCCTTGTTGACCAGGTCCATCAGCAGCAGGTGGTTGTCGGTACCGCCGGAGACCACATCGTAGCCACGGGCCATCACCGTCTCGGCCATGGCCCGGGCGTTGGCGACCACCTGCTCCTGATAGTCGCGGAAGCCCGGATCCTGCGCCTCGAGAAAGGCCACCGCCTTACCGGCAATGGCGTGCATCAGCGGCCCGCCCTGGGTGCCCGGGAAGATCAGCGACTGCAGCTTTTTGGTGACGTCGGGGTTCTCCCGCGCCAGGATCAGCCCGCCGCGCGGCCCGCGCAGGCTCTTGTGCGTGGTGGTGGTGACGACGTCGGCATGGGGCACCGGGCTGGGATAGACCCCGGTGGCCACCAGCCCGGCGATATGCGCCATATCGGCCACCAGCCAGGCGCCCACCGCGTCGGCGATCGCCCGGAAGCGCGCCCAGTCAATGACCCGCGAGTAGGCCGAAAAGCCCGCCACGATGATCGTCGGGCGGTGCTCCCGGGCCAGCCGCTCGACCTGCTCGTAGTCGATCTCGCCGGTGTCCGAGGTCACGCCGTACTGCACCGGGTTGTAGATCTTGCCCGAGAAATTCGGCTTGGCGCCGTGGGTCAGGTGCCCGCCATGGTCGAGGCTCAGCCCCAGCAGGGTGTCGCCGGGCTTGGCCAGCGCCATGAACACCGCCAGGTTGGCGCTCGAGCCCGAGTGCGGCTGGACGTTGGCGTAGGCCGCCCCGAACAGCGTCTTGGCGCGCTCGATGGCCAGATTCTCGGCAATGTCCACGTACTGGCAGCCGCCGTAATAGCGCTTGCCCGGATAGCCCTCGGCGTACTTGTTGGTCAGCACGCTGCCCTGCATCTCGAGCACCCGCGGGCTGGCGTAGTTTTCCGAGGCGATCAGCTCGATGTGCGTCTCCTGACGGTCGCGCTCCTGATCGATCGCGGCGGCCAGCTCCAGGTCGAATCCGGCAACACTCATGTCGGTGGAATACATGCCTGTCCTCGTCGTGTGGGGGTAACCGGTGTGAGTCCGCCAGTCTAGCGAAATTCCCTTTCGCGTGCATTGACTGGGTGCTTCTCTCGGCGGCCGAGAGTTCGTAGACTAAGGGGATGGCACAATATATCTACACGATGAATCAGGTGGGCAAGGTCGTCCCGCCGAAAAAGCCCATCCTGCGCGACATCTCGCTGTCGTTTTTCCCCGGCGCCAAGATCGGTGTGCTGGGCCTGAACGGCTCGGGCAAATCGACGCTGCTGCGGATCATGGCCGGACTGGATACCGAGATCGAGGGCGAGGCCCGCGCCCAGGCCGGCACCCGCATCGGCTACCTGCCCCAGGAGCCTGAACTGGACCCGGCCAAGGACGTGCGCGGCAACGTTGAAGACGGCGTCGCCGACACCAAGGCCCTGATCGACCGGTTCAACGCCGTCTCCGCCCAGTTCGCCGACCCGGATGCCGATTTCGAGGCGCTGATGGCGGAACAGGGCAAGCTCCAGGACCAGATCGACGCCGCCGATGCCTGGGATCTCGAGCGCAAGCTCGACCAGGCCGCCGAGGCCCTGCGCCTGCCGCCATGGGAGGCCGCGGTCGACACCCTGTCGGGCGGCGAGCGCCGCCGCGTGGCGCTGTGCCGGCTGCTGCTGTCCAACCCCGACATGCTGCTGCTCGACGAGCCCACCAACCACCTCGACGCCGAGTCGGTGGCCTGGCTCGAGCGCTTTCTGGCCGAATTCGAGGGCACCGTGGTGGCGGTCACCCATGACCGCTACTTCCTCGACAATGTCGCCGGCTGGATCCTGGAGCTGGACCGCGGGCACGGCATCCCCTGGCAGGGCAACTACTCATCGTGGCTCGAGCAGAAGGAAAAGCGCCTTGCCCAGGAGGCCCGCGAACAGGCCGCGCACCGCAAGGCCATGCAGGCCGAGCTCGAGTGGGTCCGCTCCAACCCCAAGGGCCGGCAGTCCAAGAACAAGGCGCGGCTCAAGCAGTTCGACGAGCTCCAGTCAAAGGAATTCCAGGCCCGCAACGAGACCAACGAGATCTACATCCCGCCGGGGCCGCGTCTGGGCAACGTCGTGGTCGAGGCCGATGGCGTGCGCAAGGCGTTCGGCGATCAGCTGCTGGTCGACGACCTCTCGTTCACCCTGCCCGCGGGCGGGATCTGCGGGATCATCGGCCCCAACGGCGCGGGCAAGACCACGATGTTCCGCATGATCGTCGGCCAGGAAGCACCCGATGCCGGCCAGCTGCGCTTGGGCGACACCGTCGATCTGGCCTATGTCGATCAGAGCCGCGACCACCTCGACGACACGCGCACCGTCTGGGAGGAAATCTCCGACGGCCACGACCTGCTTCAGGTGGGTCACTACGAGGTCAACTCGCGCGCCTACGTCGGGCGTTTCAACTTCAAGGGCCAGGATCAGCAGAAGCGCATCGGCGAACTCTCCGGCGGCGAGCGCAACCGCGTGCATCTGGCCAAGCTGCTGCAGCGTGGCGGCAACCTGCTGCTGCTCGACGAGCCGACCAACGACCTCGACGTCGAGACACTGCGTGCCCTGGAAGAGGCCCTGCTGGTGTTCCCCGGTTCGGCCATGGTGATCTCCCATGACCGCTGGTTCCTCGACCGCATCGCCACCCACATCCTCGCCTTCGAGGGCGACAGCCAGGTCAACTTCTTCGAGGGCAACTACCAGGAATACGAGGCGGACCGACGCCGGCGCCTCGGCGACGAGGCCATGAACCCGCACCGCATCAAGTACCGCAGGCTCGCCGGCTGATGGCCGACCGCCGTGCGCGTACCGCCACACTGCTGATGCACTGCCCCGACCGCCCCGGGGTCGTCGCGGCGGTCACGCGGTTTCTGGCCACCCACGGCGCCAACATCGTCGATCTGGACCAGCATGTCGACCGCGCCGAGGGCGTGTTTTTCATGCGCGTGCGCTGGGAGCTCGAGGGATTCGCCCTGGATGCCGAGGCGTTCGAGGCGGCGTTCCGCAGCGGCATCGCCGATCACTTTGACGCCGTCTGGCAGCTCCATCACCAGGATCGGCCGCTGCGCCTGGCGCTGTTCGTCTCAAAGATGTCGCACTGCCTCTATGATCTGCTGTCGCGCTGGCAGTCCGGGGAGTGGCGGGTCGAGATCCCGCTGATCATCAGCAATCACGACACCCTGCGCCCCGTCGCGCAGCAGTTCGGGATCCCGTTTCACTGCTTTGCGATCAGCCCCGAAAACAAGGCCGAGCAGGAGGCCGCTGAAATCGAGCTGCTCGAGCGGCACGGCATCGACCTGGTGGTGCTGGCGCGCTACATGCAGATCGTCGGCCCGGCGCTGATCAACGCCTTCCCGCAGCGGATCATCAACATCCATCACTCGTTCCTGCCCGCCTTCGCCGGCGCCCGGCCCTACCACGCGGCGCACGCCCGGGGTGTGAAGATCATCGGCGCCACCAGTCACTACGTGACCGAAGACCTGGACGCCGGGCCGATCATCGACCAGGACGTCACCCGCATCACCCATCGCGATTCCATCAAGGCGCTGGTGCGCAAGGGTCAGGATCTTGAAAAGCTGGTGCTGGCGCGCGGCGTCTGGGCGCACCTGCAACGCCAGACCCTGGTCTACCGCAACCGCACCATCGTGTTCAGCTAGCGCAATCCGGCCGGCGGCCCGCCGCACGGGCCTGCTCGTAGCGGTAGATGGCGGTGGGCAGTTCAGCGCGCAGGTCAGCGATGCGCGTCTCGCCTGAGGGATGGGTGGAGAGGAACTCCGGTGGCGCCTCGCCCCCGGCATCGGCCATGTTCCGCCACAGTGCGACACTGGCGCGCGGATCGAACCCGGCATCCGCCATCAGCCCCAGGCCGATTTCGTCCGCCTCCGACTCATGGGTGCGGCTGAACGGCAGGATGATCCCCACCTGCGCGCCCACGCCCAGCACCGCCATCAGGCGCCGGCGCTGCGGATCATCGCCCGCCGCCACCTGCAGCGCTCCCAGCCCCAGCGCGGTGGCCATCTCGGTGGACATCCGCTCATTGGCATGTTCCGCCATGACGTGCGCGATTTCGTGGGCGATCACCGCGGCCAGCTGATCGGGGTTTTCGGTGACCTCCAGCAGACCGGTGTAGACGCCGATCTTGCCGCCGGGCAGGGCAAAGGCGTTGACCTGATCGCTCTCGAACACCGTGACTTCCCAGCCATTGCCGGCGTACTCATCGGGCACCTGGGGGATGATGGCCTCGGCCACGCACTCGACCCGGGCCACGCGCGGCCCCGCCTCGAGGACGGGCTCGGCGTCCTGCATCTCGCGGTAGGCCTCGACCCCCATGCTGCGGATCTGCGCATCGGGCATGAACTGCAGCTGCGGCCGGCCGGTGGGCGATGTCGCGCAGGCGCTCAGCAACGCCACCAGCACCAGGGCCGCCAGCGCCCGTGAACCGCTAGCGATCATCGGCGTCGTCGTGGTGGTCGCGGCGCGGGAAGTCCGCTGGTGGCTCGATGGGGGGCGGGCCCGCGCGGCGCTGGGCGAGGATCTGTCGGGTCAGCGTGGCCATGCCCACCGCCAGCGCCAGCACCCCGGCAATGCCGAGCGGCACGAACGCCACGAACGGCGTCATGAACAGCAACCACAGCACCGCCCCCAGGCCCAGCCAGCGCCCGGCGAACGTCCCCGCATGATCCCGGCACCAGCGCGCCCGCTCATCGGCATCCGCATGGGCCAGCGGCGGCCGGCGCAGATGCCAGGTCAGCGACCAGAAGGCCAGCAGGCGTGCGATCCAGTGGTTCATGACCGCATTATGCATCGCCACTGGCTGGGGTAAAGCGCCGGATGGCGTATACTGCCCGGTCAACCCCTCTATGCGGAGACGACTTGATGGCGGATCGCGTCCAGCGACTGCGGGAAGCGCTCAACCAGCGCATCCACCTGCTCGACTGTGCCATGGGCACCATGATCCAGGCCTGCGAACTGGCCGAACCCGACTTCAGGGGCGAACGGTTCGCCGACCATCCCCGGGACCTGAACGGCAATAACGATCTGCTCGTGCTGACCCGCCCGGATATCATCGAGCAGATCCACCGCGACAACCTCGCGGCCGGTTCGGATATCGTCGAGACCAACACCTTCTCGGCCACCACCATCGCCCAGGCCGACTACGGGCTCGAGCACCTCGCCCGCGAGATCAATGTCGAGGCCGCGCGGATCGCCCGCCGCGCCTGCGATGAAGCCGAGGCCCGAACCCCGGATCGACCGCGCCTGGTGGCCGGCGCCATCGGCCCGACCAACCGCACCGCCTCGATCTCGCCCGACGTCAACGACCCGGGCAAGCGCAACGTCACCTTCGACGAGCTCAGCGTCGCCTACCGCGAGGCCGCGGAGGGCCTGATCGAGGGCGGCGCCGATCTGCTGCTCATCGAGACGATCTTCGACACCCTCAACGCCAAGGCCGTGATCTACGCCCTCGAGGCGCTGTTCGCCGAGCGGGGCGAGCGCTGGCCGGTGATGATCTCGGGCACCATCACCGACGCCTCCGGGCGCACCCTGTCGGGCCAGACCACCGAGGCATTCTGGAACTCGGTGCGCCACGCCCAGCCCTTCACGGTGGGGCTCAACTGCGCGCTGGGCGCCGATCTGATGCGTCCGTTCGTCCAGGAAATCAGCCGCGTCGCCGACACGTTCGTGACCATCTACCCGAACGCCGGGCTGCCCAACGAATTCGGCGAGTACGACCACTCCGCGGAGTTCATGGCCGGGATCATGAAGGAGTTCGCCGAGAGCGGCTTCGTCAACATCATCGGCGGCTGCTGCGGGACCACGCCCGAGCACATCCGCGCCCTGGCGCGGGCCGTCGACGGCATCCCGCCACGGCCCGTGCCCTCGCCCGAACCGGCCATGCGCCTGTCCGGGCTCGAACCCTGCAACATCGGCGACGACGCGCTGTTCGTGAACATCGGCGAGCGCACCAACGTGACCGGCTCGGCACGCTTCAAGCGCCTGATCATGGAAGGCGATTACGACACCGCGCTCGAGGTGGCACGCGACCAGGTCGACGGCGGCGCCCAGATCATCGACGTCAACATGGACGAGGGCATGCTCGACGCCACCGAGGCGATGGAGAGCTACCTCAAGCTGATCGCCACCGAGCCCGAGATCGCCCGGGTGCCGATCATGGTCGACTCCTCCAAATGGGACGCCATGATCGCCGGGCTCAAGTGGATCCAGGGCAAGTCCGTGGTCAACTCGATCTCGCTCAAGGAAGGCGAGGCCCCGTTCCTCGCCCAGGCCACCGATCTCAAACGCCATGGCGCCGCCGTGGTGGTGATGGCCTTCGACGAGCAGGGCCAGGCCGACACCTACGAGCGGCGCATCCAGATCTGCCAGCGCGCCTATGAACTGCTCACCGGGCGGATCGGTTTTCCGGCCGAAGACATCATCTTTGACCCGAATATCTTCCCGGTGGCCACGGGCATCGCCGAGCACGACCGCTACGCCGTGGACTTCATCGAGGCGACGCGCTGGATCAAGAACAACCTGCCCCACGCCAAGGTCAGCGGCGGGCTGTCGAACCTGTCGTTCTCGTTCCGCGGCAACAACGCCGTGCGCGAGGCCATGCACTCGGTGTTCCTCTACCACTCGATCCGCGCCGGGCTGGACATGGCGATCGTCAACGCCGGCCAGCTCGAGGTCTACGACGACATCGACCCCGAGCTGCGCGACCATGTCGAAGACGTGGTGCTGGCGCGGCGTGACGATGCCACCGAGCGGCTGCTGGATCTGGCCGAGCGCTACAAGGGCCAGGGCGGCCGGAAAAAGGAAGAGGACCTGGCCTGGCGCGAGCAGCCCGTGGCCAAGCGCCTGGAGCACGCGCTGGTCAAGGGCATCGCCGATTACACCGATGACGACGTCGAGGAGGCGCGCCAGCAGTTCAACCGCCCCATCGAGGTCATCGAAGGCCCGCTGATGGACGGCATGAACGTGGTCGGCGACCTGTTCGGCGAGGGCAAGATGTTCCTGCCCCAGGTGGTGAAGTCGGCACGGGTCATGAAAAAGGCCGTCGCCTATCTGCTGCCCTACATCGAAGAGGAAAAGGCCGCGAATGGTGGCGGCGACGACGAGCCCGCCGGGCGCATCCTGCTGGCCACGGTGAAGGGCGATGTCCACGACATCGGCAAGAACATCGTCGGCGTGGTCCTGCAGTGCAACAACTTCGAGGTCACCGACCTGGGCGTGATGGTGCCCGCCGAGCGGATCCTGGATGCCGCCGTCGAGCACAACGCCGATGTCATCGGCCTGTCCGGGCTGATCACGCCGTCGCTGGATGAGATGGTCAACGTCGCCAAGGAGATGCAGCGCCGGGGCATGTCCACCCCCCTGCTGATCGGCGGCGCCACCACCTCGCGGGTGCACACCGCGGTCAAGATCGACCCGCGGTATGACCAGGACGTCATCTACGTCAAGGACGCCTCGCGTGCCGTCGGAGTCGCCAGCAACCTGGTCAGCGAGACCCGCTACGAGGCCTTTGCCGCCGACCTGCGCGAGGAATACGAACGCGTGCGCAAACAGCACGAGGGCCGGCAGCGGCGCCATAAGTGGCTGGACATAGAGACCGCCCGCGCCAATCGCACGCCCATCGACTGGCAGGCCTATACTCCGGTGCAGCCCGTCGCGCCCGGCATCCACGAAATCGAGCCCGCCCTCGATGAACTGGTGGACTACATCGACTGGACGCCGTTTTTCCATGCCTGGGAACTGGCCGGCTCGTACCCGAAGATCCTCGACGACGAGATCGTCGGCGAGGAGGCGCGCAAGCTGCATGCCGACGCCGTCGCCATGCTCGAGCAGCTGGTGGCCGAAAAGTGGCTCACCGCCCGGGGCGTGTTCGGCCTGTTCCCCGCCAACGCCGTCGGCGATGACACCGAGCTCTACACCGGCGAGGACCGCACCGAGGTGCTGACCACGCTGCATCATCTGCGCCAGCAGAATGAAAAGCCCGACGGCCGACCCAACCAGTCACTGGCCGATTACGTCGCCCCGCGCGAGACCGGTCACGCCGACTGGATGGGGGCCTTTGCGGTGACCACGGGACTGGGCATCGATGCACCGGTGGCCCAGTTCGAGGCCGACCACGACGATTACAACTCGATCATGGTCAAGGCCCTCGCCGACCGGCTGGCCGAGGCCTTCACCGAGATGCTGCACCAGCGGGTACGCCGCGAGTTCTGGGGCTATCAGCCCGACGAAAGCCTCGACAACGCCGCCCTCATCGCCGAGAAGTATCGCGGCATCCGGCCCGCGCCGGGGTATCCCGCCTGCCCCGACCACACCGAAAAGGACCGACTCTGGTCACTGCTGGATGTTGAGAACCGGATCGGCCTGCGCCTGACCGAAAGCCGCGCCATGTTCCCCACCGCCGCGGTATCGGGCTGGTATTTCGGCCATCCGGACAGCCGCTACTTCGGCGTCGGGCGCATCTATCGCGACCAGGTCGAGGACTATGCCCGGCGCAAGGACATGCCGGTCACCGAGGTCGAGCGCTGGCTCGCCCCCAACCTCGGCTACGAGCCGGACGAGGGCTGATTTGCATGCACGCCCCAGTCCGGCAGACTGGGGGCACTCAAAGGCAATCGAGAGACATCATGAAGCGAGTGACTGCCCGCGCGGCCCTGTTTGCCACCCTGTCCAGCCTGATGCTGCTGGTGCTCACCGCCGGCACCGCGGGTGCCCAGAGCGAGGGGACCGATTCCGCCCTCGAGCCACAGGCGGAGCGGCCCCAGGCCGAAGTCCGCGAGCGCAATCAGGACTGGATCGTGCGCTGCCAGCCGGCCCCGGAAGACGCCTTCGGCGCCGGCGAGTTCTGCGAGATGTACCAGCAGGTGAGCGAGCAGGAAAACGACCAGACCGTCCTCGAGGCGGTGATCGGCTTCCCGCCGGATTCCGACCGGCCGGTGGCCCTGTTCAACCTGCCCCTGGGCATGCTGCTGCCGCCGGGCGTCGCGCTGAGTATTGACGGCGGCGAGGCCGAGCGGTTTGCGGTGCAGATCTGCCTGCAGGCCGGCTGCCGCACGAGCATCGAGCTCGGCGATGACCTGCTCAGCCGCATGCGCGCCGGCGAGCGCGCCACCCTGACCATCGCCGATCCGCAGAACCGCGAGGTCGAGATCCCGCTGTCGCTGCTTGGCTTCAGTGCGTCACTCGACACGCTGCGCGAGAACCGGCCCTGAGGCCGGCCTGTCATTCACGCACGAGGAGGGTCTGATTCCAATGGAACTGATCATCAACCCGGGCGACGGGGTGCATCTCTCGGATGCCCTCCGCGACCACGTCCAGCACAAGCTCGAGCCGGTTGAGCGCAAGCACGGCGAGCGCCTGACGCGCATCGAGGTGCACTTCAAGGACGACAACGCCGGCAAGGGCGGCGCCGATGATGTGCACTGCCTGCTCGAAGCCCACCCGCGCGGCCGCGACCCGCTGGTGGCCGAAGCCGTCGCCGAGGATGCCTACACCGCCGCCCACCAGGCCGCCGGCAAGCTGGACCGCAGTCTGGCGCACCACTTCGGCAAGGATGATCGCGTCCGGCGGCACTGAGTGATCCGCGTCATCACCGACTGGCTCGGGCTGATCGGCTCGGGCCTGATCCCCGTTCGCGACGGCGTGTTGCGCAACGGGCCGCGGCGCTGGGCGGTCA
The DNA here is from genome assembly GCF_007625215.1 of Spiribacter aquaticus. Lineage (NCBI taxonomy): Bacteria > Pseudomonadati > Pseudomonadota > Gammaproteobacteria > Chromatiales > Ectothiorhodospiraceae > Spiribacter > Spiribacter aquaticus. Next base: position 526,070 of record NZ_VMKP01000002.1, read on the forward strand.
CCCTGTTGCTGGGAGGAGGCCTGCCCTTCGCCCTTGCCTACTACGCCCTGGGCCTGGGCCTCGACGAAGTCCTCTTCCGGCGCTACCGGCGCCAGCCCGTCCGGCGTCCGGTTTTCATTCTGGGGGTGCCACGCAGCGGCACCACGGCGCTCCACGAAGCGCTTGCCCACGATCCCCGCTTCACCACCCAGCAGACCTGGGAATGCCTGCTCGCCCCGGCCATCAGCCACCGCTACGCCTGGCACGGACTGGCACGCCTCGACCGACGTCTGGGGCGGCCGCTGCAGCGCCTGGCCGGTGCCCTCAACCGCCGCTTTCTGGCCCCGCTCACCGATGCCCACCCCATCGCGGCCCGCGCGCCCGAGGAAGACTATCTCAGCCTGCTACCGTGGCTGTCGGCGTTCATCCTGGTGGTGGCGTTTCCCGACAGCCGCCGACTGTGGCGCCTGGGCCGCGGCGACGCCGCACTCACCGAGGCCGAAAAACGACGCCTGATGCGCCACTACCGGCGCAACATCCAGCGCCACCTGTTCTTTCATGGCGGCCAACGCACCTATCTGGCCAAGAACGCCAGCCACGCGACCCTGGTGGCGACGCTGCAGACCGCCTTCCCGGATGCACGCTTCATCGCCTGCCTGCGCGATCCCGCCGAGGTCGTCTCGTCGCAGCTCTCAAGCCTTGCCCCGGGGCTGGAGGCACTGCATGGGCACATCCACCGCGGTGCCCTCGCCCGGCGCATGCTCCGGCAGCTGCATTTCGGCTATACCGAACTGCTCTCGGTGCTGCCCCGACGCGCCGCCGGTCGCGCCGTGCTGATCCCGCTGCCCGCCCAGCGCCAGGGGCTGGCCGCCACCCTGCGCGAGACCTATGCCGCCCTCGACCTGCCCCTGGACCCGGCCTTTGCCGGGCATCTCGAGACCCTCGATGCACGGGCGCGCCAGCATCGCTCGGGGCACCGCCACGCCCTGGGCGACCATGACCTGGACGCCGACACCATCGCCGAGCGCTTCGCCGACATTCGTGCGGCCTTCGACTTTGCCGCCACCCGACCGCTCAAGGCCGAGGAGGCGACGCCGATGGATCCTCGCCCGCGGGTACTGGTGGTCTCGGACGCCGCGCCCCAGCGCAATGGCGTGGGCACCTATTACAGCGATCTCATCGAACATCTGCGCGACAGCGTCGGTGACATCGCCCTGATCGCCGCCGGCGACCCGGCGCATCCCCGCCGCCACTGGTTCGAGACCGGCCTGCCCGGCGATGCCACCCAGCGCATCGCGGTGCCGGCGCCACGCGCGTTCTGGCGCAGCCTCGAGGCCTGGCGGCCGGACACGCTGATCGTAGCCACCCCCGGGCCCTACGGCGTACTCGCCGCCCTGATGGCGCGACGCCTGGGCGCGCGGCTCATCTTTGGTCTGCACACCGACTACGAGGCGCTGGCCACCCTTTACTGGGGCCGACTGCGAGGCTGGCTGAACCGCGCGCTGATGGCGCGGGTCAATGCGGTGGTCTTCCGGCGCGCCGCGGTGGTGGTCAGCAACTCGGCGCATATGCACCAGCTGGCCCGCGACAAGGGCGCCCATCACGCGGTCCGCGTCCATACCCCGGTCCCCCGGGCGTTTCTCGACACACCCGTGGCAGCGCTCGAAACCCCGCCACGGCGGATACTGTTCGTCGGCCGGCTGGCGGCGGAAAAGCGCGTCGAATCGGTGATTGACGCCGCCGCGGCCCACCCGGGGTGTACGGTGCGTATCGCCGGCGACGGCCCGCAGCGCGGCACCGTCGAGGCGGCCGCCGCGCGGCTCGACAACCTCGAGTACCTGGGCTGGCTGGATCGCGGCGCCCTGCTCAGCGCACTGGACGCCAGCGACCTGCTGGTCCTGCCCTCTCAGGTCGAGGCATTCGGCACGGTCGCCCTCGAAGCCATGGCCCGTGGGCGGGTGACGCTGGTCTCGCCGGGCTGCGGGATTGCCGACTGGCCGGAGTTTGCGCCGGGTCTGCGGGTGATGGGCGCCGACGAGACGGTCGAACAGGCCCTGGAGCGGCTTTTCAGCGAACCCCCGGCGGCCCTTGCCGACTGTGCGGCCACGGCCCGGGCCCAGGCGGTCGCCATGACCCGGCGCTGTCTGGATGAATGGCAGGCGCTGATCCGGCCATGAGCCACCCCGCCGTCTGTCTGAGCATTCACGATGTCATGCCCGACACCCTGACCCCGGTGACGGCCCTGATCGACCGCTGCCGGCGCCATGGCTGGCCGCCCCCCACCCTGCTGGTGGTGCCCGGACGCGACTGGGACCGCGCCGGTATCAGCCAGCTGCAGCGCTGGCAGGCCGACGGCCACCCCCTGGCCGGCCACGGCTGGCGGCACGCCATCGACGGGTTCGGTGGGATGGGGCATCGTGTCCACAGCGCGCTCATCTCGCGCCGCGTGGCCGAGCACCTGAGTCTGGACGCCGAGGGCATCCTCGCGTTGATGCGGCGCTGTCACGCCTGGTTTGGCCAGCATGACCTGACCCCCGACGGGCTTTATGTGCCGCCGGCCTGGGCGCTCGGCGCCCTACCGCTGCGACGCCTCGACGAGCAGCCGTTCAGCATGGTGGAGACATTGCGGGGGATTCATTCACGCGCCGATGGGCGCTGGCGCTATCGGGCGCTGCTTGGCTACGAGGCGGGCAACCGCCTGCAGAAGGCGGCGCTGCAGGTGAGCAACGCCGTCAACCGACGCCGCGGGCCGGCGGCGGGGCTGCGCATCGGGCTGCATCCCCATGATGCGCAGCTGCCGCTGGCGGGCGCCATGGACCGGGATCTGGCGCGGTTCAGCCCGCGTCCGCCAGCAGGCGGTTGACCTCGTCCCAGTTCACCACGTCCCAGAACGCCTCGACATAATCCGGGCGACGGTTCTGGTAGCGCAGGTAATAGGCGTGCTCCCAGACATCAATGCCCAGCACCGGGTGGCCCGGCTGCTCGGCGACGTCCATCAGCGGGTTGTCCTGATTGGGCGTCGAGGTGACCTTGAGGCCCTCCGGCGTGTGGATCAGCCACGCCCAGCCCGAGCCGAACCGGCCCAGTGCGGCGTTGGTGAACGTCTCGCGGAAGGTCTCGAACGAGCCGAACGCCGCGTTGATGGCATCGGCCACCGCGCCATTGGGCGCGCCGCCCCCGTTGGGCGAGAGCATCCTCCAGAACAGCGAATGGTTGTAGTGCCCGCCGCCGTTGTTGCGCACGGCCGTCGGCAGGGCCGAGACACCGGTCAGCAGCGACTCGAGCGGCTTATCGGCGTGCTCGGTCCCCTCCACCGCGGCGTTGAGTTTGGTGACGTAGGTGTTGTGATGCTTGGTGTGGTGGATCTCCATGGTGCGCGCATCGATGGAGCGATCCAGTGCATCATAGTCGTAGGGCAAATCCGGTAGCGTAAAGGCCATTTGGATCTCCTTTTGCGGTTTCAAGGACGGGGGCCGCTGCGGCCCGATCCCGAAATCGTACCCCCGCAGTCCCATTTTGGCCAGTATCGGGCTGGCCAAGTATCGGGCTGGCCAAGCCCCGCCCCCATCGGCAATACTCACGGGTTATAGATCCCGTTGTCATCGGAGTCCGATCATGGTTTTTCCCAAGTCCCTGCCCATTCTCGCGGCCTGCCTCGGCCTTGGCGCCTGCAGCATGCTGCCGGGCATCAGCGACGGCGATCCGGCGGACCCCGCCCGCGCCGAAGCCGAGGCCCCGTCGGCGGCCGACGGGTTCATCAGCCGCGTCAGCACGCCCGAGCTCACGGTCAGCACCGACGCGCCGGGCAACGAATTCCGTCAGGTGGATCAGTTCACCCGCTACGCGCGGGTCAACTGCAATATCGCCTCGCAGCGTGACGCCGGCCTCGAGACCATCGTGCGCAAACTCCGCGACGAGGCCGCCGCGGGCAATGCCGACTACCTGCGCATCGTCGGCGCCGGGCCGTTCTACAATCGTGGCATCTGCGACGAGTCCCAGCTGCAGCTGAGCGGCACCGCCTATCGGCGCGACACCGGCGGCACCAGCGGTCAGGTCGGCGGCAGCGCGGCGTCAGCCCCGGCCACCGACTCGCTGGCCGGCCGGCTTGAAGAGCTCGAGGCGCTGCGCGATCGGGGTCTGATCAATCAGAATGAATACGAACAGCTCCGTGAGCGGGTTCTCGACGAAGCCTACTGAAGGGTCCAGGGCACATGAGTGACAGCCTGCGCGATCAGCTGCTCAAGTCGGGTCTGGTCGACGAACAGTCGGTCAAGAAGACCCGCAGCAGCAAACGCAAAAAGCGCCGTCGCGGCGAAACCGATGCCGAACAGGCCGCCGCCAGCGACGCCGCCGCCCAGCGCGAGGCCGACCGCCGTGCCCGCGACCGCACCCTCAATGCCCGCCGCCAGGAAGAGCGGCGCCAGCACGAGGCCGAACAGGCGGCGCGGCAGAAGGTCCTCGACGCGCAGATCCGCCACGACGGCGATGAGCGTTTTCAGTTCAGCCACAACGGGCGCATCCGCCCGATCCACGTCAGTGCCGCCCAGCGCCGCGATCTGGCGGCCGGACGGCTCGCCATTGCCCGCACCCGGGGGCGCTACCGGCTGATCCCGGCGGACATCGTCGAGTTCGTCCATGCCCGGGCGCCGTTTCTGATCGCCTGGACCGCCGAGCAAAGTGGCGGCGATGATGAGGACGATGCCTACGCCGACTTCCCGGTCCCCGATGATATGATCTGGTAGCTCCACAGCAGAAAGGCGTAGCGGTAGGCGACCTCCTCGAGGTACTGGAAACGCCCGCCCGGCCCGCCGTGGCCAGCGCTCATGTGGGTGTGCAGCAGCACCGTCCCGGCGGGTCGGCCTTCGCTGCGCAGCCGGGCCACCCACTTGGCCGGCTCCCAGTAGGTCACCCGCGGGTCCGACACCCCGGCGGTCACCAGCAGATCCGGGTAGGCCCGCGGCGCGATGTTGTCGTAGGGCGAATAGGCGGCGATATCGGCATAGGCGCGGGCACTGTCGATCGGGTTACCCCACTCCGGCCACTCCGGTGGTGTCAGCGGCAGGTCGGGATCGAGCATGGTATTGAGCACATCGACGAACGGCACATCCGCCACCGCCGCCTGGAACAGCTCGGGGCGCTGGTTGAGCACCGCCCCCACCAGCATGCCGCCGGCACTCCCGCCATGGGCCGCGATCCGCCCGGTGCCGGTGTAGCCCGCCTCGATCAGTGCCTCGGCGCAGGCGATGTAATCGCTGAAGGTATTGGCCTTCTCGGACAGCCGCCCCTGGCGGTACCAGCGATAGCCGCGCTCCTTGCCCCCGCGGACGTGGGCAATGGCATAGACGAAACCGCGATCCACCAGTGACAGTCGATTGGGACTGAAGCCGGGCAGATCACTGATGCCATAGGCGCCATAGCCATAGAGCAGCAGCGGCGTGTCGGCGTCGGGCTGCAGGTCGCGGCGGTGGAACAGCGAGATCGGCACCCGCTCGCCATCCGGTGCGGTCGCCATCAGCCGGCGTGACACATAGGCCGCCGGATCATGCCCCGAGGGCACCGCCTGGGTCTTGCGCAGCAGGCGCTCGCCGCTGCGCATGTTGTAGTCGAACACCTGGGCGGGTCGGGCAAAGCCGCTCACCCCAAAGCGCAGCCAGTCAGTGCGGTACTCAAGCCCGCCCATCAGGCTCACTTCAACGCAGGGGTCGGGCTGATCCAGGACCTGCTCCGCGCCACTCGCGAGGGCCCGGATCACCAGCCGCGACTCGGCATCCTCCAACTCCTGGCGCACCAGCCAGTCGGCATAGACACGCATGCCCTCGATCAGCCGCCCGGGGCGGTGCGTGACCAACGGCGTCCAGTCGCCGCGGCCGGTGCTGGCGATCGGCGCACGGGCGATCATGAAGTCCTCGGCGCCGTCGGCGTTGGTGTGAATCAGCCACTCATCGCCATGATCGCTCACCGAATACTCCACGCCGCGCTCGCGCGGGGCGATCAACTGCGGCTCGGCGGCCGGGCGGTCGGCCGGCAGCCAGCGCACCTCCGAGGTGGTGTGATCGTGACTGTCGATGATCAGGAAGCGGCCGCTTTCAGTGCGCTCCACGCCCAGGAAAAAGCCGGCATCGGTCTCGGTGTAGACCGCCTCGTCGGCATCGGCCGGGGTGCCCAGCACATGCCGATACACCCAGCGCGGGCGATGCTCGTCGTCGATGACGGTGTAGAGAAACGTCTGCCCGTCACTGGCCCAGGCGATGTCGCCACGCGCCGGCTGGATGACCTCGGCCAGGTCCTCGCCCGTCGCCAGATCCCGCACCCGCAGGCTGAACGACTCGGCGCCGGCGCGATCCTCAGCCCAGGCCAGGTAGCGGTGATCCGGACTGTGCGCGGCGCCGCCCAGCTGAAAGTAGTCGCTGCCCTCGGCCTCGGCGTCGCCGTCGAGCAGGATCTGCTCATCGCCGCCCTCCCGCGGACGGCGGCACAGCAGCACATGCTGACCGCCCTCGCGGTAGCGCGAGTAGTAGGCCCATGGGCCATCGGGGGCCGGTACACTGGAATCATCCTCGCGGATGCGCCCGCGCAGCTCGGCGACCAGCTCGGTGCGGATCGCCTCAAGCGGCGCCATCACCGAATCGGCATAGGCGTTTTCCGCGCTCAGGTAATCCCGGATCGCGGGGTCCAGGCGCTCGGGCTCGACCATCGCCTCGCGCCAGTTCGGATCGCGCAGCCAGGCATAGGGATCCTCGCGGGTGATGCCGTGGCGGGTGTCGGTCACCGGCTGGCGCGCAGCCACCGGCGCAGGGGTGCCAGGCGTCGTCGCCATCAGGTTTTCTCCTCTTTGAGGGCAAGCATGGCGTGCACCGCCACGGTCAACAGAATCACGGATCCGCCCACGGCGGTCAGCGACGGCACCGCCTCACCGAGCACCCACCACACCCAGATCGGCGCCAGCACGGTCTCGACCAGCAGCGCCAGGCTGACCTCGGGCGAGGGCAGGTAACGGGTGGCCACGGCCAGCATCACGGTGGCAAGCGGCATCTGCACCACCCCCATCAGCGCGATCACCGCATAGCTCTCGGCACTCAGGGCCAGCGGGTTGGCGAAGGCGACGGCGGTGAGCGCGGCGAGCACGCCCGACAGGCAGATGAGCGGCAGCCGCGGCACCGCCGGAAACCGGCGTAGGATGGTCAGATGCGCACCCACCGTTACCGCCAGGGTCATGGCAAAGAAGTCCCCCAGACCGGTGCCGCCGCGCATGCCGCCGCCAAACACCACGATCACCCCGGCCATGGCCGCTGCGATGGCCACCCAGGTCCGCAATGGCACCCGCTCGCGCAGGAACAGCGCCGAGAACAGGGCGGCGAAAAACGGCGACGCCGCCAGGATGACCACCGTATTGGCGGCCGCCGTGTAGGTCACCGACAGCACGAACAGCGTGGTGTTGCCTGAGAGCATGACCACGCTCAGGCCGATCAGCCAGCGGTCGCGCCGCCGTGGCGGCAGGTGCAGGCGCTGGCCACTGACCAGCATCCAGGCGGCCAGGGTCAGGGCGATGAGCGTGCCGCGCCAGAACACCACATCCCAGTGCGGCGCATCGGCCAAGCGCACCAGCAGGGCATCAAAACTGATCAGCAGCACGGCACCGCCGGCCAGCATCAGGCCGCGGGCATGATCACTCGCCTGCGCAAGCGTTGCGCCGGGTGTGGGGACAGCCAAGGACTTACCTCCCGGGAGTTGTCGGACAGGGCGGAAAGGCTAGCGCCCCCATGCCGTAATGGCCAGCCACCGAGGTTTGTCCGGTGATTGGCGGGCGTTTACACTAGCGCTTTAATTCAATAGATCCAGAGGATTCCATGCAGATCGAAAAGAACGCGGTGGTTGCCATCGACTATACCCTGCGCGACACCGAGGGCGAGGTGCTCGACGCCTCCCCCGAAGGCCAGCCACTGCAGTACCTGCATGGCGCCGGCAACATCATCCCCGGGCTCGAGAACGCCCTCGAGGGCAAGACCGCCGGCGAGGATGTCGACGTGAGCATTCCGCCGGAAGAGGCCTACGGCGAGCGTGATGACCGCCTCCAGCAGGACGTGCCCAAGAGCATGTTCGAGGGCGTCGACAACGTCGAGGCCGGGATGCGCTTCCAGGCCCAGACCCAGTCCGGCACCCAGGTGGTGACCGTGGCCGCGGTCAGCGGCGACAACGTCACGGTGGATGCCAACCATCCCCTCGCCGGCCAGACGCTCAACTTCAAGGTCAAGGTCTCGGACGTGCGCGAAGCCTCGGCCGAAGAGCTCGAGCATGGCCACGTCCACGACGGCGACAGCGACGGCGAAGCGGCGGAATAGCCTAGGGCCACCCCATGATCGAAATCGAGCGGATCTCCCGGGCATTCGGTGGCCTGCAGGCAGTGCGGTCGGTTTCGTTCACGGTCGCCGAGGGCAGTGTCACGGGGCTGATCGGCCCCAATGGCGCCGGCAAATCGACGCTTTTCAGCATCATTGCCGGCGCCCTGGCACCGGACAGTGGTGTCGTGCGCCTGCGCGGCGAGGACATCACCGGCCTGCCCACCCATCAGCTCTTCCATCAAGGGCTGGTGCGCACCTTCCAGATCCCCCATGAGTTTTCGCGCATGACCGTGCGCGAGAATCTGATGGTGGTGCCGGCCCGCCAGCGGGGCGAAAACCTCATCCACAGCTGGCTGCGCTGGCCGCGGGTCATCGAGCAGGACCGCGCCATCCTGCGCCAGGCCGACGAGGTGCTCGACTTTCTTGAGATCGGTCACCTGCGTAACGAGCTGGCCGGCAATCTCTCGGGGGGACAGAAAAAACTCCTCGATCTGGGCCGCACCATGATGACCGACGCCAAGGCGGTGCTACTCGACGAGCCAGGTGCCGGGGTCAACCGGACGCTGCTCGGTAAGCTGGCCGACGCCATCGAGCGGCTCAACCGCGAGCGCGGCTATACCTTCTGCGTGATCGAGCATGACATGGACCTGATCGCCCGGCTGTGCGACCCGGTGATGGTGATGGCCAACGGCGAGCTGATCGCCGAGGGCGACATGGCGACGCTGCGCCGTAATCCCCAGGTCCGCGAGGCGTATCTCGGCACCGGCGTCAGCGGTAACGCCGGCGGGGTCGCGTCATGAGCCTGCTGAGTGCCGAGGCGCTATACGCCGGCTACGGCGGTGTCGACATCCTGCGCGACCTGCACCTGCGGGTGGAGGCCGACGAAATCGTGGTCATCATCGGACCCAACGGTGCCGGTAAGTCCACCGCCATGAAGGCGATGTTCGGGCTGGTGCCCATCCGCAGCGGTCAGGTGCGCTATCGCGGCGAGGCCATCACCAACCGCCCCGCCGAGCGCATGGTCAGCCGCGGCATCGCCTACGTCCCCCAGGAGGCCAACGTGTTCCCGTCCCTGAGCGTGGTGGAAAACCTCGAGCTGGGCGCCTATGTGCTGCGCGGCCCCAACGGCCCGCGCATGGAGCGGGTCTTCGAGATCTTCCCCCGGCTCAAGGAGCGCCGCCACCAGCAGGCGGGGGTCATGTCCGGTGGCGAGCGCCAGATGGTGGCCATGGGCCGGGCGCTGATGGTCGAGCCGACGCTGCTGATGCTCGATGAACCCACCGCCGGGCTGTCACCGCGGCTGATCGACGAAACGTTCGAGCGCATCCGCGGCATCAACCAACTGGGCATCGGCGTGCTCATGGTCGAGCAGAACGCCCGTCAGGCCCTGGCGGCCGCCGATCGCGGCTATGTGCTGGCCACCGGCGAGAACCGCTACGAGGACACCGGCCCCGCCCTGCTCGCCAACACCGAAGTCGCCGAAATGTTTCTGGGTGGATAGGCGCACATGATCGAGATCATCCAGCTGCTCATCAACGGCATCCTGCTCGGCAGCATTCTGGCACTGGGCGCGGTGGGGGCCACCATGATCTTCGGCGTGCTGCGCTTCGCGCATTTCGCCCACGGCGATTTCATGGCGATCGGCGCGTACTTCGCACTCACCGTGGTGACGGTGTTCAACCTGCCGGTGCTGGCGGCACTGCCCGTGGCGATGCTGCTGACCGGTGGGCTGGCGATCCTCATCGACCAGGTGGTCTATCGCCGCATCCGCCGGGTGCAGCCGGTGATCCTGCTGATCGCCTCTTTCGCCACCGCGCTGGTCCTGCGGTCCTTCATCCAGATGGTCTGGGGCGGCAGCAACCAGGTCTATGAGGCGGGCATCCAGCTGCCGCTGCGATTCGGTCCGCTCACCGTCAAGCCCGATCACCTGCTGATCTTCGCCGCGGCGGCGGGACTGGTGCTGATCGTACACCTGTTCCTCAGCCGCACCCGTATGGGCAAGGCCATGCGGGCGATGAGCGACAATATGGACCTGGCCCTGGTGACCGGTATCCCCGCCAACCGGGTGATCATGTGGACCTGGGGGATCGGCGGCGCGCTGGCCGCCGCGGCGGGCGTGTTCCTGGGCATGGACACGCGCCTGCATCCGGTCATGGGCTGGACACTGCTGCTGCCGATCTTTGCCGCCACCATCCTTGGCGGGATCGGCCGCCCATATGGCGCCATCCTGGGCGGCCTGGTGATCGGCTGCGCGATGGAGCTCTCGACACTGGTCATTCCCGGGGCCTACAAGCCGGCGGTGGCGTTCGCCATCATGGTGGCCACGCTGGTCTTCCGGCCCCAGGGCATCATTAAGGGGAATGCCTGATGGACATTGCGGGACTGAGCGCCTACGCGGTGTTTTTTCTGAGCCTGGTCGGCATCTACGCGATCATGGCGCTGGGCCTGAACATGCAGTGGGGCATGACCGGGCAGTTCAACATCGGCATCGCCGGTTTCTTTGCCGTGGGCGCCTATACCACGGCCATTCTGACCACCGCCCCGGCCGAGGGCCGCGTCGGTGGCTTTGATCTGCCGTTTGGGGTGGGACTGGTCGGGTCAGTGATCGCCTGTATCCCCGTGGCGTGGCTGGTGGCCCGCATCACCGCACGGCTGCGTACGGATTATCTGGCCATTGCCACCATCGGCATCGCCGAGATCATCCGCCTGTTCTTCGTCAACGAGGGCTGGCTGAGCAACGGCACACGCGGTATCCCCGGCATCGAGAAACCCTTCGGCCTGGGCAACAACGGATACCTGTTGATCATCGCCGCGTTCGTCGCGGTCACCTGGCTGCTGGTGGAAATCGCCCGGCGCTCGCCCTGGGGCCGGGTGCTGCGGGCCATCCGCGATAATGAACCGGCCACGGCCGCCGCGGGCAAGGACATCGCGCGATTCCGGCGGCAGGCGTTTGTCACCGGTTCCTGCCTGATGGCACTCGGCGGCGGGCTGTATGCCCACTTCGTCGGCTTCGTCAGCCCGGAGGCCTTCCGTCCGCTCTATGGCACCTTCCTGGTCTGGGTGATGCTCATCGCCGGCGGCAGCGGCAACAACCTGGGCGCCATGCTGGGGGCGCTGGTGGTGTGGCTCATCTGGTCGTCCACCGAGATGATCGCCGGGCTGGTGCCCACTGCGCTGATCGGCAGCGAAAGCGCCTTCCGCGTGTTTCTGATCGGCATCCTGCTGCAGATCATCCTGGTCAGCCGACCGCAGGGTCTGCTGCCGGAGAAACGCCCGCCGATGCCCGGCGAGAAACGCTGACGGCCATCACCCTATAACTCAGGGTTTTAAGCTGAGTCCGAATCCGTCTGCTCGATCCATTGTGGCTGAGCGACTGTCCGACTATCTTCCGGTTCTAACGAGACACTTTTTATAGTTCAAAAGTGCATATTGAACCGTCGACAATCGGAGCATTCATCGCCATGACCCAGACGACCAGATCCCTGATCACCGCGCTCGCGCTGGCCATTGCCGTTACGGCACCGGCCTCGGCGCAGACCCGCGAGCTGCTGAACTCCTCCTACGACATCGCCCGGGAGCTGTTCGCCGACTACAACACCCTGTTCAAGGCCCACTGGAAGGAGCAGACCGGCGAGACCGTCACCATCCGCCAGTCCCATGCCGGCTCGTCCAAGCAGGCCCGTGCGATCCTGCAGGGGCTCAAGGCGGATGTTGTGACCTACAACCAGGTCACCGACGTCAACATCCTCGCCGAGCGCGGCCGTCTGATCCCGACGGACTGGGCTGACCGGCTACCCAACAACAGCTCGCCTTACTACTCGACCATGGCCTTTCTGGTCCGCGAGGGTAACCCGAAGGATATCGACAACTGGGATGATCTGGTGCGCGAGGATGTTGACCTGATCATGCCCAACCCCAAGACCTCCGGGAACGCGCGCTACACCTTCCTCGCCGCCATGGGCTACGCCCAACAGCGCTTCGGCGACGATCCCGAGCGCATCGATGCCTTCCTGAGCGATCTGCTCGAGCGGGTGCAGGTATTCGACTCGGGCGGGCGTGGCTCAACCACCACGTTTGTCGAGCGGGGCCTGGGTGATGTGCTGCTTACCTTCGAGTCCGAGGTCAACAACATCGCCACCCTGCATCCCGACCAGCGCTTCGAGGTCGTAGTGCCCGAGGTCAGTTTCCGTGCCGAATTCCCCGTCACGATGATCGATGCGAACGTTGAAGCCAACGGCACTGAGGATCTGGCGCGGGCCTATCTCGAGCACCTCTACTCCACCGAGGCGCAGCGTCTGCTGGCCGGCTTCAATTACCGGGTCCACGACGATACCGTCCAGGCGGAAAACGCAGACCGGTTCCCTGACGTCGAACTGCTGAGCGTCGAGGAAATTGCGGGCAGCTGGGACAACGCGATGGAGATCTTTGCAAGCGGAGGCAGACTCGATCAGCTCCAGCGTCGCTAAGCGCGTCCTGCCGGGGTTTGGTCTGAGCCTCGGCGTCTCGCTGTTTTTTCTCGGCCTTGTCGTCCTCCTGCCCATCACCGGTCTGTTCATCCGAGCAGCCGGGATGGGCTGGGAGGCGTTCTGGTTCGTGATCAGCGACCCGCGGGTGGTGGCCGCCTTCCGGGTCACCGTCCTGACCGCGCTGGCAGCATCACTATTCAACTGCGTGTTCGGGGTCCTGATGGCCTGGGTACTGGTACGCTATTCATTTCCGGGGCGACGTCTGCTGGATGCCCTCATGGATCTGCCCTTCGCCCTGCCCACGGCGGTGGCCGGCATCACTCTGGCAGCGCTGTTCGCCGAGAACGGCTGGTACGGTCAGGCCCTGGCTCGGGTGGGCATCGAAGTGGCCTACACCCCGCTTGGCATCATAGTGGCCATGGCATTCACCAGTGTGCCGTTCGTCGTGCGGACTGTGCAGCCGGTACTCGAAGATCTGCCCGGTGAGGACGAGGAAGCGGCCATGAGCCTGGGCGCCTCGGACCTGACGGTGTTTCGGCGCATCCTGCTGCCCAGTCTGTGGCCGGCGATCGTCACCGGCGGTGGGCTGTCTTTCGCGCGTAGCCTGGGCGAGTACGGAGCGGTGATCTTCATCGGTGGCAACTCGCCGTATATCAGCGAGGTGATCAGCCTGATGATTCTCGTGAGACTCGAGGAATACGACTTCCCGGCGGCCAGTGCCATTGCGGCGGTGGTCCTGACCGCTTCGCTGGTACTGCTGCTGTTGATCAACATCTGGCAGGAGCGCAGTGTGAAGCGCCTGCACGGGGGCTAGCCGATGCCAGCACGCATCGCTCGTCGGGTGGGAGACGGCGCCGCCGTGCGGCGAATACTGATCGGGCTCGCCACGCTGATCAGTGGGCTTTTCCTGTTCATGCCGCTGGTGGTGATTGTGACCGAGGCCTTCGCCAAGGGCTTGAGCGGGTACACCGGCACGCTGCTCGATCCCTACACCCTGGACGCCATCGGTCTGACACTGTTCGTAGCGCTGCTGACCGTGCCGCTCAATATGGTCTTCGGGGTGTTTCTGGCCTGGCTGGTCACCCGCTTCCGGTTTCCCGGGCGTCGGTTGCTGACCGCGTTGATCGACATCCCCTTTGCAGTCTCGCCCATCGTCGCCGGCCTGTTGTATCTGCTGCTCTACGGGCGCAACGGCGGGATCGGCGCATGGCTTGGCAGTCAGGACATCCAGCTGATGTTTGCCTGGCCCGGCATCGTGATGGTCACGATTTTCGTGACCTGCCCGTTCGTCGCCCGCGAGCTGATCCCGGTCATGCAGCAGCAGGGCAGCGACGAGGAAGAAGCCGGCGTCGTGCTGGGTGCCTCAGGCTGGCAACTGTTTTGGCGGGTGACCCTGCCCAATATCCGCTGGGCGCTGCTCTATGGGGTGATCCTGACCAACGCCCGAGCGGTGGGTGAGTTCGGTGCCGTCTCGGTGGTCTCGGGCAGCATCCGGGGGCAGACCAATACCCTGCCGTTGCAGGTGGAACTGCTCTATCAGGATGCCAACGTCGCCGGCGCCTTTGCCGCCGCCTCGTTGCTGGCCGCGATTGCGCTGGTCACGCTGGTCGCCAAATCCATCGTCGAGTGGCGGCAGGACCGTCCATGAGGATCATCGGATGAGTATCGAGATTGATGCGATAGAAAAGTCCTTCCGCGGCGTGAACGCCCTGGGCCGGATCGATCTGGAACTCCCGGCGGGACAGCTCACCGCCCTGCTTGGCCCGTCCGGGTCAGGCAAGACCACGCTGCTGCGCATCCTCGCCGGGCTCGAAGCCCCCGATCGGGGCCGCGTCCGGCTGGCTGGTCGCGATGTCACTGATGTGCCGGTGCGGGACCGGCGGGTGGGCTTCGTCTTTCAGCATTATGCGCTGTTCCGGCACATGAGTGTGGCCGAGAATGTCGCGTTTGGGCTCAGCGTACGGCCCCGCCGGACGCGCCCTGATTCGACACGCATTCGGCAGCGGGTGAATGAGTTGCTCGACATGGTGCAGCTCGGCCACCTCGCGGATCGCCATCCCGCCCAGCTATCAGGCGGCCAGAAACAGCGTATTGCTCTGGCCCGGGCGCTGGCGGTGGAACCTGACATTCTATTGCTCGATGAGCCGTTCGGTGCCCTTGATGCGCGGGTGCGTAAAGAGCTTCGCCGGTGGCTGCGGAATCTGCACGATCAATTGCATTTCACCAGCGTGTTCGTTACCCACGACCAGGAAGAGGCGCTGGAGCTGTCCGATCAGGTGGTGGTCATGAACCAGGGCCGTGTCGAGCAGATCGATGCCCCGCAGCGCCTGTACCAGCACCCGGCGAGTCGTTTCGTGTTCGACTTCCTGGGTCGCGTCAACGTGCTGTCAGGGTCGGTGCATGACAATGCCCTGACCCAGGGTGTGGCGTTCGTCCGACTGCCCGCTGCGTATGCCGGGGAGTCAGCGCAGCTCTACATGCGCCCGCATGCCGTGCGACTGGTCGATCAGCCCACCGCCGATGCCTATCTGCCCCTGCGGGTCGAGGCGGTCAATCTGATCGGTGCGGAGGTACGTATCGAACTCCGCCCCGATGGCTGGGAAAGTGAGGAGCTCTGGGAAGTGGGCATCTCCCACTCGGCATTCGATGCCCGCAGACCGCAGCGCGGTGAACGGTATTTTGCGATTCCCGAGCACGGGCACCTGTTCAGCGATTACGTCCAGGCGCCCCAGCCAATCGTCTGGCCCCGCACCGGCCCGGCGGCCGGTGCGGGCTGAAGGCCCTTTTACATCGAGGGCTCGAACACGCGGACGGTCACATACTCGCCGTCCTCGATCTCCCAGTGGGCGAAGGTGCCCGCCACATCGCCATTCTCGTCGTAGTTGACGCTGCCGGAAGCCCCCTCGTAGTTGACCGCCTGGCCATTGCCGAGCAGCTCGGCGGCCTCGGCGAAGTCACCCGGGCCCACCGGCTCGCCGTCCGGATCGTTCACCGCCCGCAGGTGATCGCGGATGGCCACCGGATCGGTGCTGTCGGCCGCCACCGCGGCCAGGGCGATGGTGTAGACGGCATCATAGGCGGTGTCGATATAGGGCACCGGCGGCAGCTCGCCAAAGCTGGCCTCGTAGGCCTCGGTGAAGTGCTGCGCGGCGTCCGTGTCATCGCGGGCCTGTGGCACGGTCCCGGCACTGCCGTTCAGGTACTGCGCGCCCAGGTTCTCCACGATCTGCGGCGACTTCATGCCATCGGTGAAAAGGAAGTCGCGGAAATGGCCGCCCTCGAGCGCCTGGCGCAGGATGGTCTGACCGTTTTCGGGATAGCCGATCAGCAGCAACGGTGACTCGCCATCGGAGACCTGACTCAGCTCGCCGCGATACGAAGCGAGGCCCGGTTCATAGGCCGAGGTGCCCACGACCTCTCCGCCGGCGGCCTCGAACGAGTCGGTGAAGGCATCGGCCAGGCCTTCGCCATAGTCATTATTGATGTACATGATGGCGACGCTGTCCATGCCCTCGTCGCCGGCCACTTCAGCCAGCGCCGTGCCCTGGAAGGCGTCCGAGGGCGTGGTGCGGAACAGGAAGTCGTTGTCATCGAGATCGGTCATCACCGGCGAGGTCGAGGCCCCGGAGATCTGCGGCACGCCTTCCACCGCCGAGACACTGCTGGCCACCGGAATGGTGACACCGCTCGACAGGGCACCGACGATCGCCGAAACCCCCTGCACCGAGACCAGCCGCTGGGCGGCATCGACGCCCGACTGCGGTTCGGTCTGGGTGTCGGCGATCTCGATGGTCATGGGCTCGCCCAGCACACCGCCGGCGGCGTTGATCTCCTCGGCGGCCAGGTTGATGCCGTTGCGCGAACTCTCGCCATAGGCCTGGAGATCGCCGGTCAGCGGCAACAGCGCCCCGACCTTGAGTTCTGCCTGGGCGCCGCCGGCGGCGACGGCCAGGGACAGGGCGCCCAGCGCCCCTGCTAGCTTGCCATTGATGCTCATGTCACAGACTCCGCTGAATGGTTGCAGAACAGTTACGGCGTCGAGAATACGCAGGCCCGGCCGTCGAGGCAAAGTGGCACCCGATCAGGCCGTCTGATCGGCATCCGCGCCGTCCCGCGCGGCCTCCAGCGCTTCCTCGGCGGCCATCCACTCGGCCTCGGCCCGCGTCTTCTCGGCCTGTTCGCGACGCTGCTCGTCCAGCAGGGACTGGAGTCTCGCCTCGGCTCCCTCGGCGTAGAGCGCCGGGTCGGCGAGTTGGGCATCAATGGCTTCCAGCCGTGCGTCCACCGCCTCGAAGGCGGTCTCGGCGGCGCGCACGCGCTTTTCCAGCGGCCGCAGACGGGCCTCGTCGCGGGCCGGCTTTGCCGGGGCGGCGGCTGGCGCAGCGGTCGGAGCGCGGGCGGCACGACGGCTGTCCCGCTCCTGCTGCGCCAGCCAGCGCCGATAATCGTTGAGATCGCCCTTGAAGTCGCGCACCGTGCCGTCCGCCACCAGCCAGTAGTCCGCCACGGTGCTCTCGAGCAGGCTGCGATCATGGGAGACCACCACCACCGCCCCCTCAAAGGCCTGCAGCGCCACATTGAGGGCATGGCGCATTTCCAGATCCAGATGGTTGGTGGGCTCGTCGAGCAGCAACAGATTGGGCGCCTGCCAGACCAGCATGGCCAGCACCAGCCGGGCCTTTTCGCCGCCCGAGAAAGGCGCCACCGGGTCAAGCGCCTGATCGCCGCGGAAGTCGAAACCGCCCAGAAAACTCCGCAGCTTCTGCGGATCGGCATTGGGTGAGAGTCGCTGGAGATGGACCACCGGGCTTGCCTCGGCATCCAGCTGCTCGAGCTGATGCTGGGCGAAATACCCCACCGCCAGATTGCGGGCCCGCTGAATGCGGCCGCCCAGCGGTTCCAGGTCGCCCGCCAGGGCGCGGATCAGGGTCGACTTACCGGCGCCATTGCGACCCAGCAGACCGATGCGATCACCCGGCGCCAGGGTCTGGCGCAGGCCACTGAGAATCGGCGCACCCGCGTACCCGAGGCTCAGATCCTCGAACCCGATCAGCGGATTACCGGCATCCGGGGCGGGCGGAAACTGAAAGTGGAAGGGTGAGTCGACATGCGCCGGGGCCACGGTTTCCATGCGCTCCAGCGCCTTGATGCGGCTCTGCGCGGCGCGTGCCTTGGTGGCCTTGGCCCGAAACCGGTCGATGAACTGCTCCATGTGCGCGATCTCGCGCTGCTGGCGCTCGTAGAGGGCCTGCTGCTGGGCGAGGCGCTCGGCGCGCTGACGCTCGAAGGCGCTGTAGCCCCCGGTGTACTGGTGCAGGCGGCGATGCTCGATCTGGACGATCCCCTCCGCCACGGCGTCCAGAAAGTCCCGGTCATGGGCGATCAGGATCAGTGTGCCGGTATAGCTCTGCAGCCACTGCTCGAGCCAGATCACGGTCTCGAGGTCGAGGTGGTTGGTGGGCTCGTCGAGCAGCAGCAGATCCGACGGCGCCATCAGCGCCCGGGCCAGGTTGAGGCGCACCCGCCAGCCGCCGGAGAACTCGCTCACCGGCCGCTCCTGGACCGCCGGATCAAACCCCAGGCCGTGCAGCAGCATGCCCGCCCGGGCGCGGGCGTCATAACCCTCGGCGGCGCCGAAGTCGGCATGGGCATAGGCGATGCGCTCGCCATCGCCACTGGCCTCGGCGGCCTCGACCTCGGCCTCGGCGGCGCGCAGGGCCGAGTCACCATCCAGCACGTACTCGATGGCGGGCCGCGGCACGCCCGGGGTCTCCTGCGCCATCCAGGCCATCCGCCAGTCATTGGGGATGGACACCTCGCCGGCGTCCACCGACAGCTCGCCACGCAGCAGCGCGAACAGGGTCGACTTGCCGGTGCCGTTGGCCCCGACCAGCCCCAGTTTGCGGCCGGCGTGCACGGTCAGGCGGGCGTCCTCGAGCAACGGGTCGGGCCCGAGTCGAAGGGTGATGTCGCGCAGCTGAATCATTCCGGGCGCCCTCCGCAGCGCCAGCATTCGGCGAACTGCCCCTCGATGACTTCGCCGCAGTCGGGGCATTGCCAGTCTTCACCCACGGGCGCGTCCGGCGGCCCGATCACTTCATCGATCAGACGCCGGGCGACGGCCTCGTCCTCGGCGGTCACCCAGACCTCCGGCCACGCCTCCAGCGGCGGCACCTCGCCCGCCGCCCCGGTCAGAAACCGGTTGCGCACAAAGCAGTGAATACCGCGCTCGCTGAGGATTGTTTCGATGTGGCCGGCGATCAGCGGGTCGGCGACGACGTAGACGCGCTTGAGATTGCCCGCTTCCTTTTCCATTGCGAGAGGCTAACATAGGGGCATGGATCGACTGGACTCATTGGCCGACCGAATCGATGCCCTGCTCGACCGGCTCGAGCCGCTGCTGCCCGCGCGGACCGCCGCCATCGACTGGTCCGATCAGGTCGCGGCGCGCTGGGTGGAGGGCCCGGGCGGCGGCGGGTTCGAGCCGGTGGCCCACCGTCACCCCATCCGCCTCGATGCGCTGCAGCATATCGAGCGCGCCCGTGACGCCGCCGAGCGCAACACCCGGCAGTTCCTCGCCGGGCTGCCGGCCAACAACGTCCTGCTCTCCGGCGCCCGGGGGACCGGCAAGTCGTCACTCATCAAGGCGCTGCTCAATGAGTACGCCGCGCAGGGCCTGCGTCTGGTCGAGGTGCAGCCCGCCGATCTGATCGCCCTGCCACGCATCATCGCCGCCCTCGACGGCCGGCCCGAGCGCTTCATCCTGTTCTGCGACGATCTCTCATTCGAGGCCGACGATCCCAGCTACAAGGCGCTCAAGGCGGCGCTCGACGGTTCGGTGGCGGCGCCGCCCGACAATCTGGTCATCTACGCCACCTCGAACCGGCGCCACCTGCTGCCC
The DNA here is from genome assembly GCF_007625215.1 of Spiribacter aquaticus. Lineage (NCBI taxonomy): Bacteria > Pseudomonadati > Pseudomonadota > Gammaproteobacteria > Chromatiales > Ectothiorhodospiraceae > Spiribacter > Spiribacter aquaticus. The sequence continues at coordinate 545,755 of NZ_VMKP01000002.1, forward strand.
GAATACTTCTCCGAGAATGAACAGGCGCGGCCGGTGGAAGGCGAGATCCATCCCGGCGAGGCCGTGGAAGAAAAGATTTCCCTGTCCGAGCGTTTCGGTCTTTGGCTGTCATTCCAGCCCTTTGACCAGAACCGCTATCTGGATATCTGCGCGCTGTGGATCGGGCGCCTGCACCCGGCGCCGGCCCCCGACCCCGAGGCCTGGCGGGCCGATGCGCTGCGCTTTGCGCGGGCCCGCGGCTCGCGCAGTGGTCGGGTGGCCTGGCAGTTCGCCCGCGACTGGGTGGGCGCCCGCGGGCTTGCGCCACCCGGCGGTTAGGCGTTCAGTCGAGCGCCCGCCGGGCGTTGCGGAACAGCCGCATCCAGGCGCCATCCTCCCCCCAGGGCGCCGGACACCACGAATGCTGGATCGAGCGGAACACCCGCTCGGGATGCGGCATCATGATCGTCACCCGGCCATCGGCATTGCACAGCCCGGTGATCCCGTCCGGCGAGCCGTTGGGATTGGCGGGATAGCGCACGGCCGGTCCGCCCCGGGCATCCACATAGCGCAGCCCCACCAGACCCGCCGCCTCGGCCGCGGCAGCACCCCCGGCGTTGTCGAACACCGCCCGGCCCTCGCCATGGGCCACCACGATAGGCAGGGTCGAGCCGGCCATGTCGCCCAGCATGAGTGAGGGGGACGGCAACACCTCGACCTGCGCGAGGCGCGCCTCGTACTGGCGCGAGCGATTGCCGCGAAAATCCGGCCACTGCGCCGTGCCGGGGATGATCCCGCGCAATGCCGAGAGCATCTGGCAGCCGTTGCACACCCCCAGCGCCAGGGTGTCGGGGCGCGCGAAAAAGCCGGCAAAGGCATCCCGCAGCCGCTCGTTATAGAGGATCGTGCGCGCCCAGCCCTGGCCGGCACCCAGCACATCGCCGTAGGAGAAACCGCCACAGGCCACCAGTGCCTGGCAGTCGGCGAGCCGCTCGGGGTCGGCCATCAGATCGGTGGTGTGCAGATCCACCGGTTCAAAGCCGGCGCGCTCGAAGGCCGCCGCCATTTCGATGTGGCTGTTCACCCCCTGCTCGCGGAGCACCGCCACCCGCGGCGCGGCGCCGCGCTGCACCGCCGGGGCCACCGCCTCGGCCGGATCAAAGCTGAGCCGCGCGCGCAGCCCTGGATCATCACGCTCGGCGATGGCCGCATGGGCCTCGTCGGCGCAGTCCGGATCATCACGCAGCGCCTGCAGATGGTGGCTGGTCTCGTGCCAGACCTGTTCGAGATCAGCCAGCGATTCGTCCAGCACCACCGCGCCATGATGGCGGATCAGCAGATGTCCGCCGGCGGCCGGGCGGCCGATGCGATGCAGCCGCGCGCCCAGCTCCGCCGCCTCGAACGCCGCTTCCACCGCCGGGCGGTCGGCTTCGAGCACCTGCAGCACCACGCCCGGTTCCTCGGCAAACACGGCGGCCATGGGGTCATCCCCCAGCATCGAGACATCCACCGCCAGGCCGGTGCGTGCGGCGAAGCCCATCTCGGCCAGCGTCACGAGCAGGCCGCCGTCCGAGACGTCATGCAGTGCCTGCAGCCGCCCGGCGACCATCAGATCCTGGACGGTGTCGAAGCCGGCGGCGAGGGCATCCGGGTCATCCAGGTCGGCGGGTTGATCGCCGATCTGGCCGTAGACCTGCGCCAGCGCCGAGCCACCCAGCCGACGGCCGCCGCCCAGATCCAGCAGATACAGGTGGCTGCCAGGATCGGTGACGAGCTGCGGGGTCAGCGCCTGACGCGCATCCGCCACCGGCGCAAACGCCGACACCACCAGGGTGAGCGGCGAGGTCACCGACCGTTCGCCGCCCTCAGCGGGCCAGACGGTCTTCATGGACAACGAATCCTTGCCCACCGGAATGGCGATGCCGAGCTGCGGGCAGAGCTCGCGGCCCACCGCCGCCACGGTGTCGTAGAGGCGGGCCGCCTCGCCCGGGTGATCACAGGCCGCCATCCAGTTCGCCGACAGGTTGACCGCGCGCAGCCGCCCGACGCCGGCGCCCATCAGGTTGGTCAGCGCCTCGGCGATGGCCATCCGGCCCGACGCCGGCGCGTCCAGCAGCGCCACGGGGCTGCGCTCGCCCATCGCCATGGCCTCGCCGCGATAGCCCTGATAATCCCCCAGCGTCAGGCCGTAATCGGCCACCGGCACCTGCCAGGGCCCCACCATCTGATCGCGTGCGGTCAGTCCGGTCACGCTGCGATCGGCGATGGTGATCAGGAATTCCTTACTCGCCACCGTGGGCAGGCGCAGCACGCGGTGGGCGGCCTCGCGGATGCTCACCCCGTCCAGCTGCAACGCCCGGCGCACCGGGGCGCGGCGTTCCACCACGCGGCGCATCTTGGGCGGTTTGCCCAGCAGCAGATCCATGGGGATATCCACCGGGGTACTGTCAAACTCGGCGTCCCCCAGCACCAGCTGGCGCTCGTCGGTGGCCTCGCCCACCTGGGCGAACGGGGCGCGCTCGCGCTCGCAGATGGCCTGAAAGGTCTCGAGACGCGCGGCGTCCAGCGCCAGCACATAGCGCTCCTGGGCCTCGTTGCACCAGATCTCCAGCGGCGACAGCCCGGCCTCGGCGCAGGGGATGGTGCGCAGCTCGAGCCGCCCGCCGCGGTCGGAATCGTCCATCAACTCGGGCAGCGCGTTGGACAGCCCCCCGGCGCCGACGTCGTGCACGGCGATGATCGGGTTGGCTTCGCCCAGCCGCCAGCAGGCATCGATCACCTCCTGGCAGCGCCGCTCCATTTCGGGGTTGCTGCGCTGCACCGAGGCAAAATCCAGTGCCTCGGCGCTCTCGCCGCTCGCCACCGACGACGCCGCGCCGCCCCCCAGGCCGATCAGCATGGCCGGGCCGCCCAGCACCACCAGCGGCGATCCCTCGGGGGCGATGCCCTTGTCCACCTGCTCGGGGGCGATGGCCCCCATGCCGCCGGCGATCATCACCGGCTTGTGATAGCCCCGGACCTCGTCGCCGTCCGGCCCGGGCTGGGCCTGCTCGTAGCTGCGGAAGTAGCCACACAGCTGCGGGCGGCCGAACTCGTTGCCGTAGCGCGCCGCACCGATGGGCCCGTCCAGCATGATTTCAAGCGCCGAGGCCAGACGCGCCGGCCGCCCATGGTCCACCTCCCAGGGCTGTTCGGCCCCGGGAATGCGCAGGTTGGACACCGAAAACCCCGCGAGGCCCGCCTTGGTGCGGGCACCCCGGCCGGTGGCCGCCTCGTCGCGGATCTCGCCGCCCACGCCGGTGGCCGCGCCGGCGAACGGCGAGATGGCGGTGGGATGATTATGGGTCTCGACCTTCATGACCAGATGCGCTGGGGCGTGGTCATGCCGGTAATGGCCATCCGGCCCCGGGTAGAAGCGATCCACCGGCGCGCTTTCGATCACCGCGGCGTTGTCGCTGTAGGCCGACAGCACCCCCTCGGGGCGCATGGCGTGGGTGTGGCGGATCATCGCAAACAGCGATGCGTCCATGGCCACCCCGTCGACCACCCAGTCGGCATTGAAAATCTTGTGCCGGCAATGCTCGGAATTGGCCTGGGCGAACATCATCAGCTCGACGTCGGTGGGATTGCGCCCCAGGGCCTGATAGTTCTCGAGCAGGTAGTCACGCTCATCGGCGGACAGGGCCAGGCCCAGATCGCGGTCGGCGGCGGCCAGGGCGTCGGCGCCGCCGCCGCGCACATCGATCCACTCGAGCGCCCGGGCGGGATGGGTCGCGAACAGGCCCTCGGCGTCATCCAGGGTGGTCAGCACCGACTCGGTCATGCGGTCGTGCAGGGCGGCTTGCAGAGCGGGCCGGCGCCGCAGGTCCAGCGCCGAGCCGGCGGCATCGACGGCGCGATAGGCGAGGCCCCGCTCGAGCCGCACCACCGCATTCAGTCCGCAGTGCTCGGCGATATCGCCGGCCTTGCTCGCCCATGGCGAAAGGGTGCCCAGGCGCGGCACCACCAGCAGTTCCACCGGTTCGGCGCCCGCCTCGATCGGCTCGGCATCCAGCAGGGTGGCCAGCCGCTCGGCCTCGGCCGCGGTCAGGGCCCGTTCGGTGTCAACGAAATAGACCGCCAGCGCGTAGAGCTCGCCTAGCGCCGGCTCAGCGGCACGGGCCCGCTGGCACTGACGGGCGTCGGTCACCGACGCCCAACCGGATTGACTGACCAGGATCTGCATCAGGCTCAGGGCTTGAGCTGTTCGGCCAGCACGGCCAGGACCTGTCGGGCCGCGCCCGGGGCGGCCGGATTGCCGCTGTCGTCCTGCACCGTGACGCGGGCCCCCGTGCCGCGCTCGGTGACCACCACTTCATACGGCTGCAGCGAGCCTTCGGGCTTTTCACGCCAGAACGCCAGCGAATCCAGCAGGCCCGCGTCGCCCTCATTCTCCACTTCCGAGGCCACGGAACCGTCGTAGCGGATGCGGTGGGTGTAGCGGTCGCGATCGGAACCCAGCAGCTCAAAACCCACCCGATCAATGGCACGACCGGTCACCGCCCAGGCCGCGTTCAACGGCAGGCCCAGATCCAGCACCGGCTGACCGTCCAGCGTTCGCACCGCGCTGCGCTCAGGCGTCGCCGCCTCCCGGCCGTCGGCATCGGCCCGGGCATCCGCACCGGCCGACCCGTCACCGGCGGCCGGTCGCGCGTCGGCCAGCACGTCCGGCGGCTGACGCAGGGCCTCGGCGCGGCGTTCCGCCTCGTCCGGGGGGCCACTCATCAATCCGCAGCCGGTCAGCGCCAGCGCCAGCAGTCCCGCCATGATCCGCCTCATAGGGCATCCGCCAGTTTCAGGGCCTGGCGCACCGTCTCGTGATACGGCGCGGACAGCGGTGTCATCGGCAGTCGCATGCCGTCCTCGATGAGCCCCATTTCGTGCAGCGCCCATTTGACCGGGATGGGATTGGTCTCGAGGAAAAGCGCGTTATGCAACGCCGCCAGCCGCGCGTCCAGCGCCTCGGCCCGCGGCTGATCGCCGGCCAGCGCCGCCGCGCACATCTGATGCATCAGTGCCGGGGCGACATTCGCGGTCACCGACACGCAGCCGCGGGCGCCGGCGTTCATCAGCGCCAGATTGCGCGCGTCCTCACCGCAGTACAGGTCAATGCGATCGCCACAGCGCTCGATCACCTCCTCGGCACGCTCAAGACTGCCGGAGGCCTCCTTGATGGCGACGATGTTGGGGACGTCGGCGAGCCGGTCGACGGTCTCGGGCAGCAGGTCGACCCCGGTGCGGCCCGGCACGTTGTAGAGGATCTGCGGGATCGGCACCCGGTCGGCGATATGCCGGAAGTGCTGATAGAGCCCTTCCTGGGTGGGCTTGTTGTAGTAGGGGGTGACCAGCAGCGCGGCCGCGCAGCCCACCTCGAGGGCGCGGCGCGCCAGCGCTTCGGCCTCCCAGGTGCTGTTGGCGCCACAGCCACCCATCACCGTGATCCGGCCGCGGGCGATCTCCACCGTACGGCGCATGACATGATGATGCTCGTCATGATCGAGGGTGGCGGACTCGCCGGTGGTGCCCACCGCGACGATGGCATCGGTGCCCCGATCGATATGAAACTCCACCAACCGCTCGAGGCCTGCCTCGTCCAGGGCCCCGTCAGTGTGCATGGGGGTTGCCATCGCAACCATGCTGCCCTGGAACATCGCCAAAATCCCCGCCGCTGCCACAATGCGAGGATGTTAGCCGCGCACTCCCGGACTGACAAGCCGCCGGGCGGCACTGACGTGGTACACTGCGGCGCTTCGATCACGGGGCTTCAAGCGGGCAGTATCGGGCAGCGGCATGCACAAAAACTACCTCGTCGTTTCCGCCCTGGGCGAAGACCGCCCCGGGCTGGTGGAGGCCGTCTCGGCCCTCATCCGCGATACCGGCTGCAGCATCGGCGACAGCCGCATGAGCGTGCTCGGCGGCGACTTCGCGATGATCCTGACGGTGGAAGGGCGCTGGAACGAGCTGGCCAAGCTCGAGTCATCGCTGCCCGCCGCCGGCCGCCGGCTGGACCTGGATGTGCAGGTGCGTCGCACCCGCCCGCCCGAGCCCACCGCCGATGTCATGCCCTACAGCGTCGAGGTGGTCTGCGTGGATCATGCCGGCATCGTCCATCAGCTCGGGCATTTTTTCGCCAGCCGCGAGATCAATGTCCGCGACCTGACCACGACCACCTACGCCGCGGCCCATACCCGCACGCCCATGTTCCAGCTGCAGATGACCATCGACGTCGCCGCCTCGCTGCATATCGCGCGGCTGCGCGAGGAGTTCATGGACTTCTGCGACCAGCTCAACCTCGACGCCATCATCGAACCGCTGAGGCACTGACGTCATGACCGAGATCCTGCTCAATCAACCGGTTGCCGATTTCGAACGGCCCACCGACCGCGGCGACACCTGGCGGCTCGCCGACCAGCGCGGCGGCTGGGTGGTGCTGTACTTCTTCCCCAAGGCGAGCACGCCGGGCTGCACGGTGGAAAGCGAGGCCTTCCGCGACCTCGACCCGCGCTTCAACGCCCTCAACGCGCAGGTGGCCGGCATCTCCCGGGACGGCCCGCGGGCGCTCGCCAACTTCCGGGCCAAGTACGACTTCCCGTTCGTGCTGCTCAGCGACAAGGATGAAACCGTCTGCAACCAGTTCGCTGTCATGCGCGACAAGGTGATGTTCGGCAAGCCCGCCCGCGGGATCGAGCGCAGCACCTTTCTGATCGACCCCGAGGGCGTGCTGCGCGAGGAATGGCGCAAGGTGAGCGTCGAGGGCCACGCCGAGGCGGTCCTCGAGGCCCTGCGCGCCCACAGCGGCGGCTAGGCACACCGGCATGCATCAGGCCTGCCTGCTCGACACCTCCGTGCTGCTCCACGACCCGGCGGCGCTGTTCCGTTTCGAGTCGCGCGATATCTATCTGCCGCTCGCGGTGCTGCACGGCCTGGATGCCGCGCGCCATGGCAACAGTGAGGAGGCGCGCAACGCCCTGCAGGCGGCCCGTTTCCTCGACGAGCGGCTCGCGGGTGTCGCCCCCCGGTCGCTGGCCGACGGGCTGCCACTGGGCGAGGGGCTGGGGCGGCTTTACTTTCTGACCGACACCGAGGCCGGCCAGGCCCCGCCGGTGCTCGCCGCCGCGCAGACCCTGGCACGCACCCACCCCGACATGCAGCTCACGGTGGTGGCCCGCGACATCAACCTGCGCATCCAGGCCAGTGTGCTGGGGCTCGAGGCCAGTGACCATGAGAGCGAGGCGCGCCTCGACGACCCGGACCTGCTGCCCGACGGCATGCACACCCTGCCGCCCGGCACCCCGGCCGCCACCGAGCCCCCCGCGACGGCCACGGCCAACGAGTTCCTGCTTGGCGACGAGCAGGCCTGGCGCCTTGTGCCCGGCGCCAGCGGCGCGCTCGAGCCAACGCCGGTGGTCGACTACCGCCCCGGGGGCGAGTCGGTGTGGGGCATTCATGCCCGCAATCGCCAGCAGGCACTGGCCCTCGACCTGCTGCTCGACCCCGAAGTCGATCTGGTGACGCTGCTGGGGCCGGCGGGCACCGGCAAGACCCTGCTCACCCTGGCGGCGGGCCTGACCCAGACCCTTGAGACCGACCGCTACGATGAAATCCTCATGACCCGCGCGACGGTGGCCATTGGTGAAGAGATCGGCTACCTGCCCGGCACCGAGGAAGAGAAGATGTCACCGTGGATGGGGGCGCTGATGGACAACCTCGAGGTGCTGAGCGCGCCGTCCCGGGGGGCCGGTGGCGGCAATCGCTGGGGCCAGGCCGCCACCCAGGACCTGCTCCAAAGCCGTATCCGCATCCGCTCGCTCAATTTCATGCGCGGGCGCACCCTGCTCAACCGCTTCATGGTGCTCGATGAGGCGCAGAACCTGACCCCGCAGCAGATGCGCACGCTGATCACCCGGGCCGGGCCCGGCACCAAGATCGTCTGCCTCGGCAACATCGGCCAGATCGACACGCCCTGGCTGACTCCCACCACCTCGGGACTGACCTATCTGGTGCGGCGCTTTCGGGACTGGCCCCACGGCGGTCATCTGACCCTGACCCGCGGCGAGCGCTCGCGCCTCGCCGCCTACGCCAGCGACGTGCTCTAGCCGGCGGCGTCCGCCTCGCCCGCCCCGTCTTCGCCGTCCTCATCCTCGATGCTGACCCGCGGCCAGGCATTGATTACCGCCTGGATGAGATTGGCCAGCGGAATCGCGAAGAACACCCCCCAGAACCCCCAGATGCCACCAAAGATCAGGATGGCAATGATGATGGCCACCGGATGCAGGTTGACCGCCTCGGAGAACAGCAGCGGCACCAGCACATTGGCATCGATGGCCTGGATGATGGCGTAGGCGATGAGCACCCACATGAACTCGCTGCTCGCCCCGAACTGGAAATAGGCGACGATGGCGATGGGCAGGGTCACGACGATGGCACCCACATAGGGGATGATCACCGACAGCCCCACCATCAGCGCCAGCAGCATGGCGAAGTCGAGCCCCAAGGCGAGAAAGGTCAGGTAGCTGCCCACCCAGACGATCGCCACCTCGACGAACTTGCCACGCACATAGTTGCCGATCTGCAGATCCACCTCGTGCCACACCGAGGCCACCAGGCCGTAATGGCGTGGCAGAAAGCGCACCGTCCAGCCCAGGATCCGCGACTTGTCCCACAGGAAAAAGAAGATCAGCACCGGCAGCAGCACCGCGTAGACCATGATCGTGACCACCATCACCACCGAGGCCAGCGACAGCGACGAGGCCAGGCTGCGGGCGTAGCCAATGGCCTCACGGCGGATGGTATCCAGCAGCGCCGCGACCTGGTCGGCCGAAAAGTAGGCGGGATAGCGCTCGGGCAGCTGCAGCAGGGCCTGCTGACCCTGCTCGAGCATGGCCGGGAGGTTTTCCACCAGCTGAATGACCTGGTTGACGATGGTCGGCAGCAGCGCCAGCAGCCCCGCCACCAGACACAGCAGAAAGAGCAGATAGACGATCAGCACGGCCGGCCCGCGCGGGACGTGATAGCGGGTCAGGGTGCGGACGATGCCCTCAAGCAGATAGGCCAGCACGATCGAGGCGAACACCGGCACCAGCATGCTGCCCAGAAACGTCACCACGGCGACGCCGATCAGCAGGATCACGGTCAGTCCCACCACCTGCGGATTGCTCAGGTGGCGGTTGAGCCATTGGCGGATGGGGTACATGGGCGTCGACAAGGCAACCTCCTGCAGCCGGGTTATACTGTCCCACAAACGGCGCGGCGGTGGAACGTGCCGGTCAGGGCATCGGTCCATGGAGGCATGATGAGAGACACACTGGCGGTGGGCATTCGGGTAACGCTGGGCGCGCTCGCGCTGGCGGCGGCGGTGGCGCTGGCGGGACCGGCGGCGAGGGCGCAGGCCGACAACCTCGACCTGTCGCTGCCCGATCTCGGCAACCCGTCCAGCCAGGCGCTGCCGGCGGGTGAAGCGGCGCGGATCGGTCAGGAGATGATGCGCGAGATCCGCCGGGAGGTGGACGGGCTCGATGATCCCGCGGTCAATGCCTACATCCGTGATCTGGGGGCGCGCATCACCACCGCCACCGACACCCCGGCGGCCGACTATCGGTTTTTCGTCATCAACGACCCGCGCATCAACGCCTTTGCCATGCCGGGCGGGTTCATCGGCGTGCATACCGGCCTGATCAGCGCCGCGCGCAATGAAAGCGAACTGGGATCGGTGATCGCCCATGAGCTGGCCCACGTCACCCAGCGCCACATCGCCCGGCGCATCGCCGCGGCCGAGCAGACCAGTCTGCGCACGGCCGCCATGGTGCTCGCCGGGCTGGTGATCGGCTCGCAGAATCCGCAGGCGGGCGCGGCGGCGGTCACCACCGGAATGGCATCGGGCATCGACAGCCAGCTGGCCTACTCCCGCGATCACGAACGCGAGGCGGATCGCACCGGCATGCGCATCCTGACCCGGGCCAACCTCGAGCCCATGGGCATGGCCGACTTCTTTGAAGTGCTGCAGGCCGATAATCGCTATCGAAGCCGTGCGCCGGCGTTTCTGAGCACCCATCCGCTGACCCGGGCCCGGATCGCCGACGTGCGCTCGATGGCCCGTGATCTGCAGCCCGACTCGGTGTTCGAGAGCCCGGATTTTGGCTACATCCGTGCCCGGGTGGAGGTAGCCACCGCGGATCAGCCGGACGCGGCCCTCGAGGCCTTCCGCGCCCGCATCGAATCGGGGGATGACAGCCACCCCCAGCGCTATGGCCGGGCCGTGGCACTGATTGCCGACGGCCAGCCGGCGGCCGCCACCCGACGGCTCGAGGCGCTGCTCGATGACGCCGGCGCCCATGACCTGCTGTACCTGGCGCTGGCCGAGGCCGCCCTCGAAGCCGATCGGACCGACGCCGCGCTGGGGCGCATCGATGACGGGCTGAGCCTGTTCCCGGACAGCGTCGGCCTGCGGGTGACCCGCGTCGAGGCGCTGCTGCAGGCGGACCGGGCCCGGGACGCGCTGGCCGCCACCCGCCGCCTGACCCATGACCAGCCCGATGCCCCGGGGATCTGGGCGCTGCATGCCCGCGCCGCCAGCGCCGCCTCGGACCCCGATGAATCGGCACTGGCGATGGCCCACCACTATGCCGTGCAGGGCGATCTGCGCGCCGGGCTCTCGCAGCTGCGGCGGGTCAGCGACATCAGCGCCACCGCCGGGCAACTGGCCCGCGCCGATGCGCTGCGCAGCCGCTGGGAGGCACGGCTCGACAGCGCCGGCTGAGCACCCCGAGGGGCGCAGTGTTAGCATGCTCCCATCCAATCGGAGGGGGTCATGGTCAGCGACGGATCAAAGCGGCAGGACGGCACCGATCAGGGTGACTGGGCGGCCTGGCTGGGGGCGTTTTCCCCGCAGTCGGATCCGCTAGGCGTTCAGGCGCTGCTGATTCGCAGTGCCGACGCGCTGGGGCAGGCCCGCACTCCGGCCGACGCGCTCCGCGCCCTCGGCGATGCCATTGCCGCCGAGCGCGAACACCGGCAGCGGCAGGGCGATCAGCTCGACACACTGCTCGAGCAGTGGTCCACCACCCTGCAGGCCATCGCCCCGACATTCCCGGACCATCGGCCCGCGGACACGCCCAGTCTGGGCCCCTATCCCCGCCGTCAGGACCAGCTCCGGGCGCTGGGCGAACAGATCGATACCTATCAGGCGGCGCTGGCCGATCATCTGGACGGCGTCACCGACCTGGCCGAGGCCTGTCTGAACGACCTGCGCGCCGAGCTCAACGCCGCCGACGCCCCGCCGCCGGACCCTGGCGCGCTGGCCGAGCGCTGGGCCGCCATTGCCGAGCCCCGCTACGAGGCCTGGCTCGCCCGGCCCGATACCGAGCGGCGCATCGCCGCACTGGTCAACGCCTGGAGCGCGCTCCAGACCACCCTGCGGGCCCTTGCCGACGATCTCCTCGAGGGCCTCGGCCTGCCCTCGGCCCGTGGCATGGATGACCTGGCGGCCGAGCTGCAGCGCCAGCGCCGCCGCCAGCGCCGCGAGACCACGGCACTGCGGGCCGAGATCGCGGCGCTGCGGGCGCAGCTGCACGGCGACGGTGAGTCGGCCCGCTAGCGCCGGGGCAGCGACCGCCATGGCCGAGACCGATCCCATCACCCCCAGCGCGGTCGTCACCGAGACGGACAACGCCACGCTGCACCGCTATGGCAGCTCCGGCGATCCGCCCCTGCTGATCATCTACTCGCTGGTCAACCGCCCGGCGATCCTTGATCTGAGCCCCGAGCGATCGGTGATCGCCCGGCTGCTCGCCGGCGGCTTCTGCGTGTACCTGCTGGCCTGGTACCCGCCCGGCGCGGCGCGGCGCTATCTGGGGCTGGCCGACTATGTGCTCGGTGACATCACCGATGCCGTCGACTGGGTGGCCGATCGGCACGCCATGCGCCCGCATCTGCTGGGTGTGTGCCAGGGCGGGGTGCTGGCGCTCTGCCAGACGGCGCTGCGCCCGCGGCAGATCCGCAGCCTGACCACCCTGGCCACGCCCATTGCCACCGACGGCCCCGATGACGCACTGGCGCGGCTGGCGCGGGGCATCGACTTTGATGCCCTGGTCACGGCCACCGGCAATGTCACCGGCGAAGGGCTGGCCACGGTATTCGCCAGCCTCAAGCCATTCGCCCTGGGCCCACGGCGCTACAACGGCCTGGCGGCCCTGGCGGATGCCGATGCGGCGGCACGCGATGCGTTCCTGCGCATGGAGCGCTGGATGTACGACGGGCCGGATCTGGCTGGCCGGGCGTTCGCCGAGTTCGCCCGCGAGATCTATCAGAACAACGCGCTGATCCGCGATACGCTCACCCTTGACGGCCAGCCGGTACGCCTGGCGGCCATCGATACGCCGGTGTTCAATGCCTGGGCCGAGGATGACCATCTGGTCCCGCCGGCCACCGCCCGCGCCCTCGCCGCGCACCTCGGTGGCGACTGCGCCGAGCACGGGCTGCCCGGGGGGCATCTCGGGCTTTTCATCGGGGGGCGCGCGCACAAGCAGCTCTACCCCGCCCTACTCGACTGGCTGAGGAGCCACTGACCATGTCCCGCGTCACCGTTCTGGGCCTTTTCTGCGCCGATCTGATCACCCGCACGACCCGTCTGCCGGTCTGGGGCGAAACCCTGCATGGCCGGGGCTTTCGCCTGATGGCCGGCGGCAAGGGCTCGAACCAGGCCGTCGCCGCCGCCCAGCAGGGCGCGGCGGTCACGTTCATCTCGCGTCTGGGGGATGACGCCTTCGCCCCCATCGCCCGCACCCTCTACGAATCCGTCGGCATCGACATGAGCCATGTCGGCACCGATGCCGAGCTCAACACCGGCACCGCCACCATCCTGGTGGATGATGACCGGGGCGATAACGCCATCGTCATCGACCCGGGTGCCTGCGCGCATCTGACCACCGGGCATGTCAGCGCGGCCGAATCGGCGATCGCCGGCTCGGCCGTATTCGTCTGCCAGCTCGAACTGCCCCTGGCGGTCAGCGAGCACGGGATCCGTCTGGCGCAGCGCCACGGCGTGCCGGTCATTCTCAACCCGGCGCCGGCCTGCGCACTGCCGGCGGCGATTTACTCGGCCATCGACTACCTCACGCCCAACGAATCGGAGGCCGCCGAACTCGTGGGCCATCCGGTTGAAACCGATGCCCAGGTCGCCCGCGCCGCCGCCACCCTGCGGCAATGGGGCACGCGCAACGTGCTCATCACGCTGGGCGAGCGCGGCGTGTATATCGACAGTGATGCCTTTCAGGGAATGATTCCGGCGGTCAATGCCGGGCCAGTGGTGGACACCATCGGCGCCGGCGATGCCTTTAACGGCGCCCTGGCCGCCGCACTGGCGGAGGGCCGCGATCTGCCCGCTGCCGCGCGCCGGGCCTGTGCCACTGCGGGCCTGTCGGTGACCCGGGCCGGCGCCGCCGCGGCACTGCCGGACCGGGCCGCCGTGGACGCCCAGCTCGACGGTGCGGCCGAATGAAGCGATCGCAGTCGTGCGGCGCAACAACGAAAGTGCTTGCGTTGCGCCAGACGGCCCATTAACGTCGTGAATCACAACGATAAAGCGCCAAGAGGAGGAGCCGGCGGACTCCACCGATGATCAAGCATCACAAAAGGTGGAGGGGCCACGGATAAAGCACCCCGTCATGAGGGTGCATTTTCCTCGGGAGACATCGTCTCCCCTTTTTTCGGCGCCGCTTGCTGCAGCGCAACACATCCCCTCGATTAAAAGCTACAGAACAGCGCGCCGTTCACCGGCAGGTTCGCGCCATTGATGTAGCCCGCCTCATCCGCCGTCAGAAAGCCCACCGCACGGGCGATATCCTCGGGCCGGCCCATATCGCCGGCGGGGATCTGGGCGACGATGGCGTCGCGCACCTTATCCGGCATGGCATCGGTCATGCTGGTCTTCACATACCCGGGCGAGACCGTATTGGCCGTCACGCCCTTGGCCGCGCCCTCCTTGGCCAGGGCCATGGTAAAGCCGTGCATGCCCGCCTTGGCGGCGGAATAGTTGGTCTGGCCGAACTGACCGGTCTGGCCATTGACCGACGAGATGTTCACCACGCGGCCAAAGCCCTGGTCGCGCATGCCGGCGACGAACTGATGGGTGACGTTGAAAACGCCGCTCAGGTTGATGTCGATGACCTTGTCCCAGGCATCGGCGCTGATCTTGTGCAGGAAGCCGTCACTGGTGATGCCGGCGACGTTGACCAGGATGTCGACGCCCCCGAAGCGCTCGCGCACCTCGTCGGCCATGGCCACACAGGCGGCATGGTCACTGACATCGCACTTGACCCAGTCGGCCTCGATGCCTTCACCGCGCATCATCTCGACCCAGGCTTCGATGCCCTCGGCCTCGGGATCCACACAGGTGGTGACGATGCGCCGGCCATCCGCGGCCAGCTGCCGACAGATGGCCGTGCCGATTCCGCCGGCGCCCCCGGTTACCAGTGCCAATCGCTGCGTCATGATGATGCTCCTAGTCAGTTGTGCGTCGCACAAAAAATGTTGCGGAGCATCATAGAAACGAAGCGATCAGACTGTCAACGCTCGTCCTCGCGGCTGTCCCCGGCGGACTCGTCATCGCTGGATGACGGCGGCGCCTGATCGCGACGATACCGGTCCATCGCCTGCTGCCACATCGACAGATTCTGCTCGGTGATCTGCGAGAGCATGCTCACCGGGTTGCTGGCATCCATGAACGTCCGGGCCCGCTCGCGCAGGGCACTCTGCTGATCGGCCCACAGGGCCATGCTCTTTTCGAGATAGCTGGTGAGCAGGCTCTGCATGTTGCCGCCATAGGCACGGATGATCTGCGCGAGCAGATCGCTGGAGAAGATCGGCTCGCCGCCCTCCTCCTCCTCGCTGATGATCTGCAGCAGGATGGTGCGGGTCAGATCAGCCCCCGATTTGGCATCGGTGACCTCGAAGTCCACCCCATCGAGCACCAGCCCCTTGACGTCCTCCAGCGTGACGTAGCTGCTGATGGCGGTGTCGTAGAGCCGCCGATTGGGGTATTTCTTGATCAGGCGCTTGTCCGTCATCGGTCTCACCCTCCCGGGTTAACGTTCCACCGCCAGCGCAACGCCCTGGCCACCGCCAATGCACAGCGTCGCGAGGCCGCGGTTGACATCCCGACGACGCATCTCATGGAGCAGCGTGACGAGGATTCGGGCGCCGGAGGCACCGATCGGATGACCGATGGCAATCGCGCCGCCGTTGACATTGATCTTCTCCGGATCCCATCTGAGCGCCTTGTTGACCGCCAGTGCCTGGGCGGCGAAGGCCTCGTTCGACTCGATCAGCTCAAGGTCGTCGATGGACCAGCCGGCCCGCTCGAGGCAGCGCTGCGTGGCCGGGATCGGGCCGCTACCCATCAGACTCGGCGCGACACCGGCGTTGGCATAGGCCTTGATGCGGGCAATCGGCTCGAGCCCCAACGCCCGGGCGCGGCTCTCGCCCATCATCAGCACCACCGCGGCGCCGTCGTTGATGCCCGAGGCGTTACCGGCGGTGACCGTCCCGTCCTTGGCGAACGCCGGGCGCATCTTCGCCAGGCCTTCGGCGGTGGTGCCGTGGCGCGGGAACTCGTCGGTGTCGAACACCACCGGGTCGCCCTTGCGCTGGGGGATCTCGACGGGAACGATCTCATCGTCGAAGCGCCCGGCCTTCTGCGCCGCCTCGGCAAGCTGCTGCGAGCGCGCCGCAAACGCATCCTGCTCCTCGCGGCTGATGCCGTACTCGGTGGCGAGATTCTCGGCGGTCACACCCATGTGATAGTTGTTGAACACATCGGTGAGGCCATCCTTGAGCATGGTGTCCTCAAGCTTCCACGGGCCCATGCGCTGGCCATTGCGCGAGTTGGGCAGGGCATGCGGCGCCTGGCTCATCGACTCCTGACCGCCGGCAAGAACCACGCCGGCATCCTCCAGCGCGATGGCCTGGGCGGCCATATGCGTCGCCTTCAGGCCGCTGCCGCAGACCTTGTTGATGGTCATTGCCGGAGTGGTCTCGGGCAGTCCGGCATTCAGCGCGGACTGGCGCGCCGGGTTCATACCAACGGCCGCGGTCAGGACCTGGCCCAGCACCACCTCGTCAATCACCGCGGGGTCGATGTCCGCCCGCGAGAGCACGCCACGGATCACCTGCGTGCCGATATCCGCCGCACCCAGCGGGGCCAGCGTGCCGCCGAAGGACCCCACCGCACTGCGGCCCGCCGCCACGATCACCACATCTTCCATCGTTCCTGCCTCCTGTTCGACCGACTCGTTTGATTATCTGCGATTTCACCCTACCACTGCCAGCAGCCGGCGAAAGGCCGCCGCCTTGGATTCAGTCTCATCAAATTCCGCGCCGCACTCCGAATCGACGACCAGTCCGCCGCCGGCGCGATAGTCGAGCATCCCGTCGCGGGCGGTCATCGTGCGGATGGCGATGCTGGTGTCCATCGCCCCGTCGGCGCCGAGATAGCCGATGGATCCGCAGTAGATGCCGCGCGGCTCACCCTCGAGCTCATCGATGATCTCCATGGCACGGTATTTGGGGGCACCGGTGATCGATCCGCCCGGCAGGCAGTCGCGCAGCAGATCCGTGGCCACCCGGTCGGCGCGCAGCCGCCCCACCACGGTGCTAACCATATGGTGCACCGTGACAAACGACTCCAGCGCGAACAACCGCGGCACGCTCACCGACCCGGTGCGACAGGCCCGGCCCAGGTCATTGCGCAGCAGATCGACGATCATCAGGTTTTCGGCGCGGTCCTTGGCACTGCTGAGCAGCTCGTCGCGGCGTGCCGCATCGGCGCGCGGATCCACCGCCCGGGCCCGCGTGCCCTTGATGGGCGCGGTCTTGACCCAGCCGTCGCGCAGTTCCAGAAACCGCTCGGGCGAGCCGCTGAGGATCGGCCCACCGGCGAGCTCGAGGTAGGCGGCGAAGGGGCCGCCGGCCGCCTTGCGGAAATCGCGGTAGACCCCCAGCGGGTCACCGTCGAAGGGCGCCTGCAGCCGCCGCGCCAGATTGACCTGATAGCAGTCACCGGCATGCAGATAGTCGCGGACCCGGCGGAAGGCCCGGTCATAGGCCGCGCGGTCCGGGGTGGCGGCGGGCTCGCCGGTGGGCCACCAGGCGCCGGGGGCCTGCGCGGGCCCGGTCGCCAGCCAGTCGGCGACATCCGCCGGGGGATCGCCGGCCAGCCAGGCGCAGTGCTGCTGATGGTCCAGCACCAGCGCCCAGTCATACAGCCCCACCGCCATTTCCGGCATGCCCGCATCGCGCGTTGTCTGGCCCTGCAGGCGCCGGCCCAGCTCGTAGCTGAAATAACCGATGGCCCCGCCGGCGAACGGCCCACTCGCCGCCACCCTCGGGCCCAGCGACTCGTGCAGCAGCGCCAGCGGGTCCGCTGTCCCCAGATCGTCCCCGTCACCCCCCTCGCCGGGCAGCCAGCGCGTGCGCCCGTGGCGGCTGACCAACTGGCCGCGCGGGGCGGCGCTCATCACGCTGTAGCGCCCGCCGGCGGCGCCATCCAGCCATACCGGTGCCGGCAGGCGCGCGCGCAGCGCCGCGAAGGTCATGAGTGCCGAGCTCGGAAACGCAAGGGGGATCTGGGTCACAGGTTGTCAGCCAGCCATCGGTGCCGGGTTTGCGGACATGGTAATGTGAACGCCTCGTGAACACGATCATTCGGCCGAATCGAGGGGGATCATGGCAGGTCACAGCAAGTGGGCGAACATCCAGCACCGCAAAAAGGCGCAGGACGCCAAGCGCGGCAAGATCTTCACCAAAATGATCCGCGAGATCACGGTGGCGGCGCGTCAGGGCGGCGACGACCCCGATGCCAACCCGCGCCTGCGCCTCGCCGTGGACCGGGCCCTTGGCGTGAACATGCCCAAGGACAAGATCGACAAGGCCGCCGCCCGGGGTGCCGGCAATGATGAGGGCACCGCCTATGAGGAGGCCCGGTTCGAGGGCTATGGCCCCGGTGGCATCGCCATCATGGCCGACTGCATGACCGACAACCGCAACCGCACGGTCGGCGAGATCCGCCACGCCTTCAACAAGCACAACGGCAACATGGGGACCGATGGCTGTGTCGCGTTCATGTTCCAGCAGCGCGGCGTGATGCTGTTTCCGCCGGACACCGACGAGGACACCCTGATGGAGGCCGCGCTCGAGGCCGGCGCCGAGGATGTCATCGCCAACGATGACGGTTCGTTCGAGGTCCTGACCGCGCCCGAGGACTTTCCCGCCGTGCGCGACACCCTGACGGACAATGGCCTGACCCCGGCGGACGCCGAGGTGACCATGCGCCCCGAGAACACCACCGAGCTCGATGATGATGACGCCCGCAAGGCGGTCAAACTGATCGAGCGGCTCGAGGACCTGGACGACGTCCAGCACGTCTACACCAACGCCGAGCTCCAGGCCGCCGCCTACGAGGACGCCTGACCGGCATGGCGGCGGCGGGCGGTGAGCGACGCATACTGGGCATCGATCCGGGATCGGTGCGCACCGGCTTCGGCATTGTCGCCGTGGACGGGGCGCGCAGCCGCTATATCGCCAGCGGCGTGATCCAGGCCGGCAGCGGCGCGTTCGCTGAGCGCCTGCACACCATCTTCGCCGGGCTCACTGAGGTGATCGCCGAGCATGCCGCCACGGAAAGCGCCATCGAGGAAGTCTTCGTCAACCGCAACATCCAGTCCGCGCTCAAGCTGGGCCAGGCCCGCGGGGCGGCGATCTGCGCCTGTGCCGGCGCCGGCCTGAGCGTGGCGGAATATAGCGCCCGCGCCATCAAGCAGGCCCTGGTGGGCCGCGGAGGGGCCGAGAAGACCCAGGTGGGTTATATGGTGCGGACCGTGCTGGGGCTTCAGGGCGAGCTGCGCGAGGACGCCGCCGACGCCCTGGCCGTGGCCCTCAGCCACGCCCAGCATGACCGGTTCCGTCGCCAGATGGCGCGTTCGTCACCCGGGGGTGCGGCATGATCGGGCGGCTGCGCGGCACGCTGATCGACAAGCAACCGCCCTGGGTGGTGGTGGACGTGAGCGGCGTGGGCTATGAGATCGAACTGCCCATGTCGAGCATCTACCAGCTGCCGGCCAGCGGCGAGACCGTGGTCCTGCGCATCCACCAGGGGCTGCGCGACGAGGTGCCGGTGCTCTATGGCTTTTACACCGAGGGCGAGCGCGGCCTGTTCCGTGCCCTGATCCGGGTCAATGGCGTCGGCCCCAAAATGGCCCTGGCGATCCTCTCCGGCATCAGCGCCGAGGAATTCCGCCGCTCCGTCGAGCAGAAAGACACCGCCACCCTCACCCGCCTGCCCGGCATCGGCAAGAAGATCGCCGAGCGCCTGACCCTGGAGATGCAGGACCGGCTGGATGGACTGGGCAGCGCGGCGGGCGGCCTGCCCGGTGCCATCGCCGGGGCCGGCACCGCGCCGAGCGCCGACGACCCGCGCGCCGAGGCCAGCGCCGCGCTGGTGGCGCTGGGCTACAAACCCGCGGAGGCCCAGCGGCTGCTGCAGGGGATCGAGGCCGAGGACAGCGAGCAACTCATCCGCGCCGCCCTCAAAAAGGCGGTACGCTAGCGCCAGGCAGCGACCCGGGACGCCATGATCGACAACGACCGCATTATCGCCAGCAACGCCGCGCCCGATGACGAGGCCGTGGATCGCGCCATCCGCCCGCGGCGGCTTGCCGACTACATCGGCCAGCAGGGCGTTCGCGAGCAGCTCGAGATCTTCATCGGCGCCGCCCGCGGTCGGGCCGAGGCGCTCGACCACGTGCTGGTGTTTGGTCCGCCCGGGCTCGGCAAGACCACCCTGGCGCACATCATCGCCCAGGAGCTGGGCGTCAACCTGCGCCAGACCTCGGGCCCGGTCATCGACCGCCCCGGCGACCTGGCCGCGCTGCTCACCAACCTCGAGCCCGGGGATGTCCTGTTCGTCGACGAGATCCATCGCCTCTCGGCGGTGGTTGAAGAGGTCCTCTACCCCGCCATGGAGGACCAGCAGATCGACATCGTTGTCGGCGAGGGGCCGGCGGCGCGCTCCATCAAACTCGACCTGCCGGCCTTCACCCTGGTCGGGGCGACCACCCGCGCGGGGCTGCTGACCTCGCCCCTGCGCGACCGCTTCGGCATCGTCCAGCGGCTTGAGTACTACTCGGTCGACGAGCTCACCACCATCGTCAACCGCTCCGCCGGGCTGCTCAACCTGAGCATGGCCGCCGACGGCGCCACCGAGATCGCGCGCCGGGCGCGGGGCACCCCGCGCATCGCCAACCGCCTGCTGCGCCGGGTGCGCGATTACGCCGAGGTGCGTGCCGACGGCCGCATCAGCCGCGCCGTGGCCGCCGACGCCATGGACATGCTCAAGGTCGATGACAGCGGCTTCGACATCCAGGACCGACGCCTGCTGCACGCGATCATCGACAAGTTCGACGGAGGCCCCGTCGGCGTCGAGAGCCTCGCCGCCGCCATCGGTGAAGAACGCGGCACCATCGAAGACGTCATCGAGCCCTACCTGATCCAGCAGGGCTTCGTGCATCGCACGCCGCGCGGCCGCATGGCGACGCGCAACGCCTATGCCCACCTGGACATCCCGGCGCCACCGCGCATCGATGACCCCAACGGCGAGCTGTTCCGCCGCTCATGAGCCGGGCCGCTTGCGCCGTTCCCCGCCGGTCGTTAGTGTTTTCAGGCATTCTGCCAGGGGATGCCCATGACCGTTGATCTGTCCATTACCCAACTCATCGCCGAGGCCAGCCTGGTCGTCCAGCTCGTCATGCTGGTGCTGCTGCTCGCCTCGATCAGCTCGTGGGCGATCATCATCCGCAAGGCCCGGGAGCTGCGCCGCGCCCGCGGCGGCGCGGAGGCGTTCGAGGACAGCTTCTGGTCCGGCGGCAACCTGACCGAGATCTATCAGAACAGCGAACAGCCCGACATCGACTCGGGCGGTATGGAGCGGATCTTTCGTGCCGGGTTCCGCGAGTTCAGCCGCATGCGCCGCCAGAGTCCCGCGCCCGAGCCCGTCATCGAGGCCGCCCAGCGCGCCATGCGGGTGGCGCTCAATCGTGAGATGGACCGTGTCGAGCAGTCGGTGCCGTTTCTTGCCACGGTCGGCTCGACGAGTCCGTATATCGGCCTGTTCGGGACGGTCTGGGGCATCATGAACGCCTTCCTCGCCCTGGGCGCCATGCAGCAGGCAACGCTCGCCACGGTCGCCCCCGGCATTGCCGAGGCCCTGATCGCAACGGCGCTGGGCCTGTTCGCGGCGATCCCGGCGGTGATCGCCTATAACCGCTTCGCCAACCAGTCCGAGCAGATGACCAACCGCTACGAGATGTTCATCGACGAGTTCACCGGCATTCTCCAGCGCCACCTGCAGGCCGGCGCATCGTGAATCCCCAACCCGCGCGACGGCGGCGCAGTCGCCGCAAGCCCATGGCCGAGATCAATGTCGTCCCGTACATCGACGTCATGCTGGTCCTGTTGGTGATCTTTATGGTGACCGCACCGCTGCTCTACCAGGGCGTGGAAATCGACCTGCCGCAGTCAAGCGCCGAGCCGATGCCTCCGCAGGAACAGGAGCCGGTGATCGTCGAGGTGGACCAGCAGGGGCGCTACTACCTGAGCGTAGGCGAGCAGGATGACGATGAGCCGGTCAGTGCCGAGGACGTGGTGCTGAACGTGACCGCCGTCATGCGCACCCGCCCCGACACGCCGGTGTTCGTGCGCGGCGATGGCGATGTGGCTTATGCCCGCGTGATCGATGTCATGACCGCCCTGCAGCGTGCCGGGGTGCCGCAGGTGGGGCTGATGACGCAACCGTCGGGGGATACCCCGGCCAACAGCGGCTAGGCCCGCGGGCGCATGGGCAGGGTTGGGGACATCGGCCTGTCGGTGCTGGCGCACGCCTTGCTGTTCGGCCTGTTTGCGGTGAGTTTTCAGATGACCGGGATCACCGATCAGGCCAACCCCGGCACTGAGCAGAGCGTGCAGGCGGTGGCCGTGGAAGAGGCCGAGGTCCAGCAGGCCATCGAGGCACTGGAGGCAGAAGAGGCCGCCGAGCAGCGCCGCCGCGAAGAGGAACTGGCCGAGCTGGAAGCCGAGCGCGAGCGTGAGGCGGAACGCCTGGCGGCCGAGCGCGAGGCCGCCGAAGCCGCCGAACAGGCCCGCCGCGAGGCGGAGGCCGAGGCCGAGCGCCAGCGGGAAGCGGCCGAGCAGGCCCGTCGCGAGGCGGAGGCTGAAGCTGAAGCTGAGGCCGAGGCCGAACGCCAGCGCGAAGCCGCCGAGCAGGCCCGTCGGGAAGCGGAGGCCGAAGCTGAGGCCGAGCGCCAGCGCGAAGCGGCCGAACAGGCTCGTCGCGAGGCAGAAGCCGAAGCGCAGCGCCGCGCCGAGCGTGAGGCTGAGGCCCAACGCCAGGCCGAGCGCGAAGCCGAGGCCCGGCGCCAGGCCGATGCCGAGGCCCTGCGTGAGGCCCGCGGCACCTACGACGCCGCCATTCGCCAGCGCGTCGAGGGCACATGGACCCGCCCCGCCGGTATCCCCGACGGGCTGAGCGCCCTGGTCGCGGTGCGCCTCGGCCCGGGTGGCATCGTCCTGTCGGTGGAAGTCGCACGCTCCAGCGGCAACGCCGCCTTCGACCGCTCGGCGGTGACCGCCGTGCGCCGCGCCGACCCGCTGCCCATGCCCGATGACCCCGATCTGGCCCAGCCCTACCGCGAGGGCATCGAAATGGTCTTTGCCCCCGATGCCTGAAATACGCCGCACATCCTCCATCCGTTAGGATAGGATCCACACAGGCCCCCATGGACAGGCAGAATATCGCCCAATGAAGTCACTGATCGCCGCCCTCCTACTGGCAGTGCTCGCCCTACCCGCCGCCGCGCAGGTCCGCATCGAGATCAGCGGCGGCGAGGCGGCCGCGCTGCCCATTGCCGTCGTGCCCTTCCAGATGCAGGACGCGGCCGAGGGCGATGCCCCCGATGTCGACCTGGCCGGGATCATCCGCGACAACCTGTTCCGCAGCGGGCTGTTCGCGCCGCTCGACCCGGACAACCACCTCAGTCAGCCGAGTCGGCTCGAGCAGGTGCGCTTTCAGAACTGGCGCGCTCTGGGTGCCGATACCGTACTCATCGGCCGCATCACCCCGCTCGACGGCGACGCCTATCGCGTGCGCTATGAACTGCTGGATGTCTACGCCGGCGAGCGCATCGCCGGTCAGCGCTTCCGCGTGACATCGGCGGGGCTGCGCAACCTCGCCCACACCATCAGCGATCAGGTGTTCGAGACGCTGATCGGCCGGCCGGGTGGGTTCAATACCCGCATCGCCTATGTCGAGGAGACGGGCACGGGGGATGAGCGCTCGCACCGGCTGATGGTGGCCGAGGCCGACGGCCACCGACCCCAGACCATCCTCACCTCGAGCGAACCCATCCTCTCGCCCGACTGGTCGCCGGACGGCGAGCGCATCGCTTATGTCTCGCTGGAGTCGGGGCGGCAGTCGCAGATCTACGTGCAGAACGTCGCCACCGGCGAGCGCACCGCCCTGCCGTCGTTTGACGGCATCAACAGCGCCCCGGCCTGGTCACCGGACGGCGAGCGCCTGGCGGTGACGCTGTCCCGCGACGGCAATCCCGATGTGTTCATCCTTGACCCCGATGGCGACGCTGACCCGCGCCCCATCACCCGGCACTTCGGCATCGACACCGAGCCGGCCTGGTCGCCGGATGGCGAGACCCTCTATTTCACCTCCAACCGCGGCGGCAGCCCGCAGATCTACCGCCAGCCGGTGAACGGCGGCGATGCCGAGCGGGTCACCTTCGATGGCAACTACAATGCCAGCCCCAGCGTCTCGCCCAACGGCCGCTTCCTCACCTTCGCCCATCAGCGCGACGAAGGCTTTCAGATTGCCGTGCTCGATCTCGAAGACGACATCATGCGGGTGCTCACCGATGGTCCGCTCGACGAGTCGCCGAGCTTTTCGGCCAGCAGCAGCATGATCGCCTATACCCGCGATACCGGCGACGCGACCGAACTGGCCACGGTGTCGGTGTTCGGCCGGGTCCAGGGTGGACTGACCGAGTTTGACAACACCGTGCGTGAACCCGACTGGGGTCCGCTGCCGTCCGCAGACTGAACCCCTGCCCTTTTCTGACTGAATGGAGATTCTCTCATGCGCTCACTCCGACAATGGCTGACCCTGCTGGCCCTGACCGCCGTACTGGCCGGCTGTGCCACCACCGACGATTCCATCGATGATGCCGAAATGGCCGAGATCGATCAGGCCGCCGCCACCGAGGCCGAGATCGACGCCGAAGAAAGCGCGGCCGCCGCAAGCGGCGCCACCGCCAGCGGCAGTGTCTCAGGCGAGCCCCTCGACGACCCGGACAGCGCCCTGGCCGACCGGGTGGTCTACTTTGAGTACGACAGCGCCACGCTGAGTGACGAGGCCATGGCCCTGATCGAGGCGCACGGCGAGTACCTGGCCCGCAACAGCGACCGTCAACTGCTGGTGGAAGGCCACACCGACGAGCGCGGCGCCCGTGAATACAACCTCGCGCTGGGCGAACGCCGTGCCGAGTCGGTCAAGCAGGCCCTGCTGATCGCCGGTGCCGACGACGCTCAGGTCGATGTGGTGAGCTATGGTGAGGAAAGCCCGGCGGTGAGCGGCAGCAATGAATCCGCCTGGGCCGAGAACCGCCGCGCCGCCCTTGTCTACGAGCGCTGATCCGATCCCGCAGGAGGTACGCCCCATGACCGGTACCCAAAGCCGCCGCCCGATTCTGGCCATCGCCGTGGCCCTTTCGATGGGCACCGCGCTGATCGTCCACTCCCCCGGCAGCGGGGCGCAGACCCTCGAGCGCCGGGTTGATCGGCTCGAAGACCGCGTCTCGGGCCAGGCCATGATGCGGATGATGAACCAGAGCGAGCAGCTGCAGCGCGAGGTCACCACCCTGCGCGGCGAGATCGAGCGGCTGCAACGCCAGATCGACGACATCCGCAGTCAGCAGCGGGAGCTGTATCTGGACCTGGATGGGCGGCTGCAGGCACTGGAATCAGCCGGCGACGAGGAGGCGACCCCTGACGGACCTGCGGCAGGTGAGCCCGCCCCGGCTGATGCCCGCGAAGACCCAGGGGGCGAAGCACAGGCCGATACCGGCGCGAGTGACGGCGGCGACGCCGAAACCGACAGCGCTGACGCCGCGGCCCGTGAGGCCTATGACGCCGCGTTCAGCGAGCTGCAGGCCGGTCGCTATGATACGGCTGCCGACGCGTTCAGTGCTTTTCTCGACAACCACCCCGAGGCCGACCTCGCCGCCAACGCCCGCTACTGGCTGGGTGAGTCGCACTATGTCGTCCGGGATTTCGACCGGGCGCTGGAGGCGTTCGAGGCGGTGATCGACAACCACCCGGAGAGCCGGAAACACCCGGATGCGTTGCTCAAGGTCGGCTACGTCCACCTCGAACAGGGCCGCGAGGAGGCGGGGCGTGAGGCTTTGCAACAGGTGATTGACGAGTTTCCTGACCGCACCGCAGCCAACCTGGCCGAGCAGCGCCTCGATCAGCTCTGAGGGCCGGCCCTCCGGGCATCACACAGGTTTCATCATCGTGTCATAAGCGGCCCGCATCCTGACGTCTTTCACTCAGGAAGCGGAGCAAAACCATGATGAAATCGATGCTGAACGGCGGCATGGCCGCCACTGATGATCAGTGGCGGAATAATTGGGACGGCCGTTGCCGACAATCACCCGGCTGACGTCTGTCCGTCCACACTGTCGATGGCCGATACCGGTATCGAGGGGATGGGCACGCTCGAAGAGGCCTTTGCCCCTTTCGCGGAGGACTTCGAAGAGATGACCGGGGTGGAGCTTGAGCTTTACTTCATCGCCAACCGCACCGCCGCGGGAACGGCGCTCCAGTACGATGAGGTTGATCTGGTCTTCGGCGGGCCGTCCGAGTTCGTGCTCTTCGAGGAGCTGACCGACCTGGATGTGCTGTTCTCCATCGTCCGTCCCAACTACGGATCAAGCTTTGTCGTGAAGGCTGACAGCGGCATCGAAGAGCTCTCTGACCTCGAGGACAAGCGCATCGCGCTCAAGGATGTTGGCTCGACCTCCGGGCACATCTTCCCCTCGAAAATGCTCGCCGACGCCGGGCTCAACCTTGATCAGCTCGACATCGTGATGGCGGGTGATGCCCGTGTGCAGGTCCTGATCAACGATGATGTCGACGCCATGGGCGGCGGCAACAAGGACTGGGACGCCGTCCGCGAGCAGGATCCGGACACCGAGTACCGTCTGCTGGCCCAGACCGACACGCTGCCGGGTGACCCGGTCATCATGCGGGCCTCACTGCCGCAGGACTGCCGTGATGCCCTGCGCAGCACCCTGTCCGAGAACACCGATCGTGTCTGGGACTCGCTGACCTCCACCGAGCGGAACGCCGATAAGTTCATCGAGCGCGATGCCTACATCTCGTTCGAGACGGACCCGGCGATCTACGACCAGGTCCGCGAGGCCTACGACGCCGCCGGCATCCCGCTCGGCGAATAACCGTCAGTTGCTGGTCGGTGCCGTCCCCGGGCGGCCCGGCCCCGTTCACACCCGATCGCCCCGACACCGTTGGGGCGATCGGTCGTTGTTATGCAGGCACGCTTGTATGAGCGATCACGAAAATCCCGTCAGCGTCGACTCGCTGCATGTCCGCTATGGCCGCCTGGAGGTGCTCAAAGGCGTTACCTTCGACATCCACAACGCACAGGGCGTGGTCCTGCTGGGTGCGAATGGTTCGGGCAAATCAACGCTGATGCGCACCCTCAACGGTCTCGCCCGCCCCCAGTCCGGCGAAATCCGGGTCAACGGCGAGTCCGTCACGCAAGCGCGACGGCCGCAACTGCGCGTTCAACCTCGTCCCGCAGCTCACGGCTTTTCAGAACGTGCTGATGGGCGTTCTTGGCCAGCGCCGGTTCGGACTGATCAACTGCGTCAGCGGGTTTGCCTCCAACAACGACCGCGAAGCGGCCATGGCCTGTCTCGAACGGGTGGGACTGGCGGACCGCGCAGGCAATCGCCCGACACAACTCTCCGGCGGTCAGCAACAACGCGTCGCGATCGCCCGAATGCTCATGCAGTCGCCGACGGTCGTCATCGCCGACGAACCCATCGCCAGTCTTGACCCGCGAGGGGGCCGCGAGGTCCTCGACCTGCTCTGGGAGATCGTTCGCGAGCGCAACCTCGCGATGCTCTGCACGCTTCATCAGCTCGAGCTGGCAAGGGACTATGCCGACCGGATCATCGGGCTGAAAGACGGCGTCGTCGCCATTGATGAAGCCGCCAGCCAGGCCGACGAGATACGTCTGAACGATCTCTACCAGCGCGCCGGTGATGCGCCCGCCGGTTTTGAAGACGCGGCACTGACACCGGAGGCCAGCGCATCATGAAATCCGCCGTAACAAGCCATCCCCTACCGCCCCGGTTCCGCCGTCCGTCGCCCATCGTCTGGGCGATCGGTCTGGGATTTTTCGCGTTTTTCATCCAGGGCGTCATCGCCGCCGACATGACGCCGGAGCGGCTCGTCGCCGGCGCCGGCAATCTGGTGCGATTCCTCAGTCAGGCCATTCCGCCCGACTACAGCGGCGCCGGCGGCATCGCCTCGGCAATGCTCGAGACGCTGAACATCGCCATCGTCGGCGTCACCTTCGGATGCCTATTCTCGGTGCCGCTGGGGTTGCTCGCCGCCCGCAACACCAGCCCCAACCGCGTCGTCCATGCCCTGGCCCGACTCATCATCGCCATCGCACGGACCATCCCCGACCTGATCTGGGCGCTGATCTTTGTCGTCGCCGTCGGCCTCGGGCCGCTGGCCGGCATCCTGGCCATCATCATGGACACCATCGGCCTGGCCGCGCGTTTCTACTCAGAGCGATTCGAGGAAGTCACCGAAGGCCCCTCGCAGGCGCTTACCGCCACCGGCGCCGGCCGCATCTCGGTGATCTTCGGCGCCGTCATCCCGGAGAGTTTTGCGTCGATGACCGCCGTGTCCCTGTTCAGCGTCGAGAAAGCGATCCGATCGGCGGTCACACTGGGCCTGGTGGGCGCCGGCGGTATCGGTGTCGAGCTGTCGACGGCGATGCGACTCTTTCGCTATGACGAAGCCGCCGCCGTCATCCTGTCCATCCTGGTCGCGGTCATCGGGTTCGAACAGCTTTCCTCGGCGATCCGCCGACGGATCATCGGCAGCACGGGGGCGATGGGTTGAACCCGGCCCCGGCGGCCGCTGCATTATTGCCGCCAGGGTCGGTGCCGTCGTATCATTATTGCCCTTCGGGTCGTTAGCTCAGTTGGTAGAGCATCGGACTTTTAATCCGCTGGTCGCAGGTTCGAATCCTGCACGACCCACCAGCCTTCCCCTCACTGACACGCCTCGAGGCCGCCTTTGACCAAGCGCTGGAGCTCGGTCTGATAAGGACCTCAGAGCTCGTCGGCTTCCGCCCCCAGGATCTGGCAGTCCACGCCGAAGGTATTCGCGGCTATGGCCAATGGCCGATCGGCGGTGAGAAGGCAGCTCTCTTGTTGGGCCGCGGCCGCAAGATGCAGGGCGTCCAACGTTCGCAAATTCGTTTTACGTGACGACAACCAACGCAGGGCTTGATCAAAAACCTCCACGGGTATGGGCACAGGTCGGTAGCGGCCGGCGGCAATATCGTTTTCCAAGGCAGATTCAATACGGCGAGCCTGTGATTCGGTGATTTCACCCATGCGAGCCCAACGGGCGATTGCTGAGGCTGTCTCGACCCGGACCAAAGGGCTCAATCCAATCTGCCCGGCTTGACGCAGGAAGATCAGCTCCACAGCAGTGCTATTCACCTCCGAGCGATAGAACGGCAGAACGGCACTGGTATCCACGTAAAGCATCAGCCGCGTTCGTCTTCCTCTCTTAATGCACGCACCGTGTCCACTGCCGTTCCCTGCATCGGCGGTATGCCCTCGCGGAGCGAGGCCCTGGAGATGAAGGGAGCAGCGTCTTGTGCCTCGACCCGTGTCATGCGTGCGACCGGCTTGCCATGACGCAGAATCGTAATCTCTTCGCCTCCCTTCTCGACCTGTGTCAGCAGACTGGCGAAGTTTTCCCGAGCGTCTCGCACATTGATTTCTTTCATTGATTACCCTTCAATCTCTTGTGTACATCTTTAGCGTACACAGGGTTCCCCTCGCTTTCAATGATGCTCACCCCGTGACTAAAGCTGATCTGGGTGCACGACTTCTATTGGCCTCGCCCTCGGCGCGCAATGCTCGACAGGGCTACGGGTGATCCCCGAGTGCCTCGATGGCGCCTACATGTCGCGCCTTCCGGTAGTAACGCTCATCCGCCGTGATCAGTCGCACACCCGGATTTGTGAGGGCAACCGCGTGGTACATCGTCTCGAAAAGGTGATGCTGGAGCTGGACGGAGAGTCGGCTCGCCTCCTGATAGACATCATAAAACCGCGGCCACCTCCGTTGTGAAATGCGGGGGCTGCAGAAAACGCACGTCGCCCGAACAACTCAGCCGCAACCACCGCAGCGCGTTGGTGGCGTGCCTCTCGTCATCGCTGTCGCGCAAGAACCACTTGACCGCGACGCCGGCATCGATCACAACAGGAGTCACGGTCGTCCGGTTTGCCTTGCCGCTCGGATATCAGCCTGATAAACCCCTGGCGCCGTGTCCCGTCGTGCGAGAATCCGGTCCACTGCCTGGCAATGCCGTTGGCGCCGCTGTTCACGTTCCACCGCCTCGCGCATCAAATCCGAGATTACGGCGCTTTTGTTCCTCCCCTTAAAGGTCTCGTTGAACGCTTCCTTCACTTCCTCGGGGACGCTGTAGTTGACGCTACTCATGGCACAGGCACCAGATTATAGAAATTCTCTATGAAATAGCATCGTAAGGGTCGATTGAATACCCGAGAGCCACTGAGAGTTTCGGCGCCGCCGGGGCTGGACAATCATATCTTCAGGGCGCACAAAACAGGGATGGACATGAGTGCGGAGACAACGCGACGGGCAAGCGGGTGGCAGGTGCTGCTCGGGGCGTTGCTCTGGCTGGCGACACCGGCGGCACTGGCAACCATCGCGGCCGATCAGGACCCGGCGCCAGGCGGGCAGCAAGGCGCTTCGCCAGCGGCGGGGCGGGCGGAGAATGTCGCCACACCCCTTCCCCATCGACTTCGCTACTGCCCGGCGGGCGTCACGCTGAACACCCCGGAGGCACTCGCGGGCTGTGACCTTATCCAGCGCCCCGCCGAACAGGGCCAGCGCTTCGACAACAGCCCGCAGCTCATGCGACTGACCCTCACCAATCCCAGCGCCACACGCCGGGATGCCCGGCTTTTCATCGGGCCTTACTATCTGGCCTCGATCGAGCTCCTCCGCCCCGCCGCTGCCCCGGCAAGTGGGTTCGGCTCCAGGCCATTCATCCCCATCGGCGCGGGCGGCGCCTTTGCCGGCGGTGGCGGGGATAGCGCGGCCATCGGCGGGCATGTGTTTCCGGTGACCCTCGCCCCCGGGACGAACCCGTTCCTGCTGCGTGTGGAGGCGCCCGGCTTTGCGCATCTGTCGATCCGCGCCGATCTGCAGGGCAACGCCGACCTGGGCCAGCCCCCCACTCCGGCGGTACTCTCCATCGGGATGCACCTGGGCATGCTCGCCGCGCTGGCGGGGCTCGCGCTGGTGCCGATGGGGCTGCGGCCCGGGCCGGTGAGCAACCGACTGTTCCTGTTCATCAGCGTGATTCTTCTGCAGTTCAGTCTTGGCAGCGGGGTACTCCCCACGCTTGTGCCCGCCCTACCCGGTCAGCCCGTCATGACCGTGTTCATGATCCTGATCATGCTGCGTTTGGCCGCCTGGGGCTGGCTCTATCAGGCGTTGATCCAGCCACACTACGATCGCCTCTGGTACCGACTGGGGTGTTGGCTAAGCTATGCGATCGCGGGCGTGGCGGCTCTGCTTTATGTCGTGGAATGGCTGGTGGCGGCGCGGCTGCTCAGCCTGCTGCTGGTCCTGGGGGTGCCGGTGCTGCATACCGTGGCCGGCCTGCGATCGGCCATCCGGGTGCGGATTTTCAAACACGCGCTGGTGGGCTCGCTGATCTTTTACGATCTGCTGCAGATCCTCGCCATTGTGCTGCTGATCACCTACAGCGGGCAGTCGGACCTGCCGGTGATCATCTCCCGGGTGCTCGATCTCGCCATCCCGCTGCTCGCGATCGGCACCGTGCTGCTGCGCAACCGCGCGAGCGACCGGCAACTCGCCACCGCCGAGCAGGATCTCGCCCGCAGCGAGGCGCAACTCGCCGCACAGACCGCGGCGCGGGAGGATAAACGCCTGCTCCTCGACATGCTCACCCACGAGATCCGCAACCCGCTCGCCACCATCAACCTCGCAAGCCGCGCCCTGCAGGGCCAGACCGAGGCCGCTGAGCCGAGCGTCCGGCGCCGGTTGATCAACATCGACCGCAGCATTCGCGCCATCGATGCGGTCATCGAGCGTTGCGATCTGCACAACCGCATCGAGGAGAGCGGCATCACCCCGGAGCGGCGGGCGGTCAACGTCGACCGACTGATCGAGTCGCTCATCGAGCGCTTCGGGGTGCCGGACCGGGTCCGCATCGACGGTCCCGCTCTGCCGAGTGTGAGCACCGACCCCCAACTGCTGGAAACCCTGCTAGGCAATCTGCTGGACAACGCCATCAAATACTCGCCCCCCGGCAGCCCCATCGAGATCACGCGATGCCGGAACTGGGGCGTGCGGGTCAGCAATACCATCGAGCCGGACATGGCCCCCGATCCGGACCGGCTTTTCGAGCGCTACTACCGCCATGCCCATACACGTCGGCTGGGTGGCTCGGGACTGGGCCTCGCCCTATCGCGCCGGATTGCCGAGCTGCTCGGGGGCAACCTCGTGCCACGGCTCGATGAGCGCCGGATCGACTTCGAATTCCGTGTGGAGGGCCACTGAATGCGCCACGAAATCGTCATCGTCGAGGATGATGCCTCGCTGCGTGAGGAGCTCGCCTATCTGTTCGAGGACGCGGGCTATACCGTCCATCAGGCACTCAACCTCGACGGGCTGCTGGATGTGCTGCGGCTCCACCCGGTGCGGCTGGTCATCCTGGATCTCAACCTGCCAGGGGTGAGCGGCTATGAGATCGCCCGCCAGTTGCGCCAGACCCAACCGGGCATCGGCATCATCATGCTCACCGCCCGCTCGCGCACCGCGGACCGGGTCAAGGGCTACGGCACCGGGGCGGATATCTACCTCACCAAGCCCGCCGACCCCATGGAGCTGACCGCCGCCGTGGCAAGCCTCAGCCGGCGGCTGCTGGGCGAGCGCAACGTCAAGGGGCTGGCACTGGACTGTCTGCGCGGTGAACTCAGCACCCCCGGTCACCCGGCGGTGGAGCTGACCCCGGCGGAGACTTTCATCCTGCGCACCCTCGCCCTCGCGCCGGATGCCACGCTGGACAGTGGCGAGCTCATGGATCTACTGGAGGAGAAATTCCCCGAGCGCAGCCGCACCCGCCGGTCACTGGAGAACACCATCAGCCGCATCCGCGGAAAGGCCGCCGACAAGCTCCCGGAGAGCGCCAGCCTGATCCGCTCGGTGCGCGGGCTCGGCTATCAGCTCGGGATGCCCGTCCAGCTCGTCGACTGACATCCCTGCCGGGCTGAGAGACATTGAGAGCCTTGCGCTCCGGCCCTGTGGTCTACTCGAGCATCGCGCAAGCGTATTTACGGATAATCAATGATGGCCTACCGCAAAGAGTATCTGACCGGCGAGCTGAACCGGCAATCGACTCCGCCGGCATCGGCGTTTGGAACTGACAGGCCCATTCCGTTCCCGGCGCTTCGCGTAGCCGGCCACCCCCGGGACGGCGATCGCCTCGGCGTGCGGGAGCGGCTGCGCCGCGAGGCCACCAGTGCCCTTGTCATCGAGGCCGAACTCAAGGCCGATGGCCTGGCACTTATCGAGCGCATCAAGGCACTGCAACTGCCCTGGCTGGACGCCCTGTTCCATAGCCCCGAATCCGTCCACACGTTCCTCAACGCCCACGGGCTCAGTGCGCCCGACGCCCAGCGCATGACAACCACCCATCGCGAACTCTCCACGCCCGCCATCGACTCCGAGGTCGCGCTCATGGAGGCCATCCAGCAGCGGCTTCGCGTTCTGCGCCTGATCCGCACCCGCGCCGCACCGCACGGCCTGTGCGGGCAACGGCGCGAGAAGCGCTGGTCACAACTGCTATCATGGCTGGCGCTCTGGGAGACGACGCTTCGAGCGTAGCGGGTCGATACCGCCCCCACCAGCACACCCAGCGCGACGTCGGTGGGCGCGATGCTCATACCCTAGGCGCTTGCTCGCCCGCCACGTTCAGCCCGCCGCCGCCAGCGCCTGATCGACGTCGGCGAGGATGTCGTCGATGTGCTCGATGCCTACCGAGATCCGCACCATGTCACGGCTGACCCCGGCGCTCGCCAGCTCCTCGTCGTTCAACTGGCGGTGCGTGGTGGTGGCCGGATGGCAGGCCAGGGACTTGGCATCGCCGATGTTGACCAGACGCACGATGAGCTGCAGCGCATCGATGAACTTCGCACCTGCTTCCTCGCCGCCTTTGATCCCAAAACTGAGGATGCCACCGGCGTTGTTGCCGCCCATGTATTTCTGCACCAGCGGGTAGTAAGGACTGTCAGGCAGGCCGGCGTACTTCACCCAGGTCACGCCCGGATGGGCTTTCAGATGCTCGGCCAGCGCAATGGCGTTTTCGCCGTGACGGGCCATGCGCAGGGGCACGGTCTCAATGCCCTGCATCAGCAAAAACGCGTTCATCGGCGAGAGCGCCGCGCCCATGTTGCGAAGCGGTGCGACCCGGCAGCGCCCGATATACGCCGCCGCGCCCAGCGCCTCGGTGTAGACCACGCCGTGGTAGGACGGATCAGGCTCGGTGAGCATGGGGAATTTCTTGGCGTAGTCCGCCCAGGGGAAGTTGCCCGAGTCGACGATCACGCCGCCCACGGTGGTGCCGTGCCCGCCCATCGCCTTGGTCAGCGAGTGGATGACGATGTCGGCACCCTGCTCGATGGGCCGCCAGAGCACCGGCGTCGGCACCGTGTTATCGACGATCAGCGGCACACCATGGCGATGAGCGATGGTGGCGAAGGCTTCGATGTCCACCACGTTGCCGTTGGGGTTGCCAACGGTCTCGGCGTACACCGCCTTGGTGTTGTCATCGATCAGTGCCTCGATGGCGGCCGGATCATCGCCGCTCGCAAACCGCACCTCAATGCCCATGTTGGGCAGGGCGTGAGCGAACAGATTGTAGGTGCCGCCGTAGAGCTGACTGGTGGTGACGATGTTATCGCCGACACGGGTGATGCATTGAATGGCGTAGGTGATGGCCGCCATCCCCGAAGCCACGGCCAGTCCGGCGATGCCCCCTTCCATCTCCGCCACGCGCTGCTCAAGCGCACCGTTGGTGGGGTTCATGATGCGGCTGTAGATGTTGCCCTCGACCTTCAGGTCAAACAGGTCCGCCCCATGCTGGGTGTCGTCAAAGGCGTACGAGGTGGTCTGGTAGATCGGCACCGCCACCGCCTTGGTCGTCGGGTCCGGGGAATAGCCGCTGTGGATGGCCTGAGTCTCGAGTTTCATGGAGGGATCTCGCTGTTGGTCTGTAATCAGATCGCGTTATACCCCAAAACTCTAACGCGTTTGAGCGCAGGCGTCTGGAATATGTGGTGATAAGGAAAGCGTGGGATGGAATAAAGGCCGGCCATCGGGTGGTGGGGACCGTCTGGCGTCGCGGGCGGTGATATCGAAGGAGCGCGTTGTTAACTGTCTTCCGCGGCCCGCGCACACGCTGAATACACACGTCCGATACACATGCCCCATACACACTAACCAGGCAGACGAAGACATGGTTCTCGGTACTCGAACACCCCGTATGCCGCTTCAGAAAAGGCGCATCAATGTCAGCATCGATCCCGATCTCCTCGACGAGGCCCGGGCGCTGGAGATGAACCTCTCGGGATTCTTTGAGGATCATCTGCGTGAATCACTGCATGCACTCCGCTGCCGTACCTGGCTCAAGCGCAATCGCCGCGCCCTGATTGAGAATCGCGTTGACCCCCCGAGCGCCCGGAACAATCGGCCGACCAGGCCAATACCCTTCATCAATATCGACGATATCGACGACGCTAACGGCACCGATGGCGCAGATGGTCATCACGGTCATGACGACTTTCTGACCGACGAGTGGGTCCGGGCGATGATCGATCGTGTGCCGATTCTCAAGGAATCGGTGGATCGACGGCTGAGCAGCCAGCTCGCCTCGACGACCTACCCGGTATACCGCGCCGACAAGCTCCGCATCGACTCGCGGGCACCGTTTCTGGTCAGCCTGCAGAACGCCCTGCTCCAACCCCTCGGCCGGGCGATTGTCGCGCCGCTCGTGCCCACGGCCCATTTCGAACGCCCGCTGCAGGAAGCCCACCCGATCGTTGCGCTCGAGTGCTCGCCCGGCAGCCGTTTCGTCGTGGTGGTCGATCGGCTCATGACGGTATCGGATAACGCGCTCGGCAAACCGGCGGGATCCCTCACCGGCGAGACGCAGCAGATCATGCGCGCCATCGACTTTGTGTTCGGCGGCATTTAGGCGCGCCGCTGCCGCGTGTGTATGCCGCACCCACATCCTCGCGATGTGGACCAGGCGTGTGGATGAGGCGTGTGGATAGCCCGTGTGTTGCGCGCGTGTTCACGCGGCAAGAAAGAGGATGACAACGCGCCTTCCACAAAAAAAACGGCCGGGGGCAGACGCATCCACCCCCGGCCGCGACGGCGAGCAACGCCGTATCCGCTATCCAGACCGCACGATCACTCCAGCATGCTGCGCAGCATCCACGCCGTCTTCTCGTGAAGCTGCATGCGCTCGGTCAGCAGATCGGCGGTCGGCTCGTCATGCGCCTCATCCGCCGTCGCAAACACCTCGCGCGCCGTGCGGGCGACGATCTCATGACCCGTGACCAACTGACGGATCATCTCCTGGGCATCCGGCGTGCTGCTCTCCTCGGGGATGGAGGTCAGCTTTGCATACTCACTGTAGCTACCCGGCGCGCGGGCCCCCAGTGCGCGGATGCGCTCAGCAATGTCATCCACCGCCGTGGCAAGCTCGGTGTACTGCTCCTCGAACATATTATGCAGGGAGTTGAACATCGGCCCGGTCACGTTCCAGTGGAAGTTATGGGTTTTCAGGTACAGCGAATAGCTGTCGGCCAGCACACGACTGACCCCCTCCGCGATCTCGACGCGGGCGCTTTCCTCGATCCCGATATTGATTGCCGGTGTGGCCATGTTGACCTCCTTATTCCGTCATCCTGACGTGCTGTTTGAAACCATTCCAATTTAACACCGCGGCGGCCCAAGCCCAAGCCCAAGCCCAAGCTCAAACCCAAACCATCGATGTCCTGCCCCTGAGATATTCCACCTCAACCGGCCAGATTCAACCCCACCAGCCCCAGAATGATCAGCAGCAGGCTGCCGGCCTTGACCCAGCTCATCGCCTCACCAAAAAAGAAAACCCCCACCAGGGCCACCAACGCGGTGCCAAGCCCGGCCCACACCGCATAGGCCACGCTCACCTCCATGCGCTTGAGCACCAGCCCCAGCGCAATGAACGCAAGCCCATAGCCCGCCACCACAATGAGGCTCGGCCAAAGGCGTGAAAAACCGTCGGATAACTTGAGCGCCGTGGTGCCGATCACCTCCATGGTGACCGCGCCCACCAGTAACAGCCATGCGGGCATGACCCCTCCTTGCAACCAACCAGCCGCCGACGCTACGCCGATCCATCGTCCCCGGCCACCCGGGCGCGGCGGCGATTGCCGCGATGATGGGCATTGGCCAGCACCGCAATCGCGCACAGCGTGACAAACGTCGCCGCATTCGCCGGGATCTGCAGGTTGAAATCGGCAGCCGAGTGGATCATCAACGCCAGGATGCCCATGGCAGCGCCCACCCCCACACCGCTGCGATACAGCGAGCGGCGTTGCCACACCGGCGTCAGCGCCCGGTAGAAGGCAAACACCACAAACCCCGCCAGCGGCAGCACACCCACCCCGCCATACTCGATGGCGAACTGCAGGAAGTCGTTGTGGGCATGATCAAACAGCCCGGTCACATCCCGGCCGGGAAAGCGCTGGAAAGTGGTCTCGAAACTGCCTGCGCCATAGCCCTGCCAGGGGCGCTCAAGCAATTGCGGCCAGGCATACACCGCCACATCGTCGCGATCGACGTTCTCGCGCCGCACCACCACCTCGCGGGTGGCGCCATCGGCCTGCTCGACCAGCGCCACCTCGTCCTCAAACCGGGTATCGGCCAAGCGCTGCTGGAGTTCCTCCAGCCCGAACCACTGGCTGATCACCAGCACATCGATGACCAGCACACTGACAAGGATCAGCGCGTTGCGCGTTCGGTGCGTGGGCGTCACCAGCGTGAACAACCCACCCATCACGATCAGGCTCGAGAAAAACGCGGTATTACCCATGCGCGAGTGGCTCATCACCAGGGCGATCACCATGATGATCAGCGCCAGACGGATCCGGGCCTTGGGCCCGATCAGCAGCTCCGCCAGATGGTGCCAGCGAAAGTCACGATCCTCGCGCAGCGCGAGCATCAGGCCGATGCCACAGGCGAGCGTCATCTCCAGATAGCCGGCGAGGTGGTTGCGATTGACAAAGGTCCCGCTCACCACCCCACCACTGTCCGGGCCGATCTGCAGCCATTGCAGATCGGTGAGCACCATGAGCGCGCCGTAGAACGCCTGCAGCGTCCCGCTCACCACCAACACACCCAGCAGCCAGTTCAGGCGCTTCCGCGTGGTGAACACTCCCACCAGCAGGGCGAACAACCCCGTGTAGGCAAGCCCCAGGGCCAGATACTCAACGCTGGCGCCGCTATCGCGGGTGAGCCCCGTGGCGATCTGAACCGCCACCCAGGCCTGCGCGGCGATTAACAGCGCCAGCCCGACACCACCGGCACGCAGGCCGCGCCAGCGCCGCGGGGAGCGGTCGCGCAGCACCTGCAGGCCCCAGAGCAGCAACAGCCCGCCCACCGCCATCACCAGCAACGCCGCCGACCAGGGCCGGTTGCTGGCCAGCGGCAGCGGCAGCCAGACCAGCAGCGCCAACACCCCGGCAATCACGGCGCGCTCAAGCGTCATGGCAGCACCAGCGCATCAATGAGCACGCTATGACCGGTCTGCCGGGCGACATCAATGACATGCTGACGATCGGCGTCGCTGTAGCGAACGGCCCGGCGGGCATTGGTCAGAACGACATCGCGGGCCGCCGGCGTCAGTGCGTCCCAGCCGCGCAACCCCATCGCGGCGATGCGGCGATTGACCGCCGGGCGCCAGGGCCCCAGAGCAAAGGCGCGTTGCAGCCGATGACTCAACGCCTCCCCGTCAACGCCGGCGCGGCGCTGGGCATCGGCCAGACGGACCTGACCATAGGGCCAGAGCGGGCGGTGACGCACGGCGTTTTCAAAAGCCACCAAGGCACGCCGCCGGGTGGCATCGACGTCGGTCGCCGCCTGCTCGCCCAACGGGTTTTCAAGCAGATGTGCCGCCGCCAGCCCTGGCATCGCCGAATCGCCATCAGCCACCGGCGCCCGCCAGTGTGCCCAGCTATACACACGACCGAGACGATCCCAGTGTTCACCCGCCGCCCCGGGGTAGAAGCGCACCGCGCGGATGGCGGCCGCCTCCGCGGCGGCGAACGCCCGCGGGTCCGGAGTCTGGCCGGTCCGCCCCCAATCATCCAGAAAGCGTTGCGCGTTGGCGGCGTTGAGCGCGCTCAGCAGCAGGGCCGCGCCAAGCACCGCCAGCGCGAACCCCGCCAGCAGCAACGCCACGCCGGTTCGCCAACGCGCCGCACCGGGGGAGGCGCGCGAGGCCAGGGCAGAGGAAGGTTCAGTCACCATCGCGGGCGCCGAGTGAATCAGGCGGGGGCGAAGGCACGCTCGACAATCCGCCAGGGGTTGTCCTGGCTGAGTGTCTGCGCCGCCTCGCGGCCAACCAGTCCGGCCGCTGCCTCGGTGCCCCGGCTCAGGCAGGGCACACGATTGCGGGTGTTGTGCGCGTCCGAGGCCAGGCAGGTGGCCTGGCCGTCGATGACCAGTTGCTCGGCGCGGTGCTGTGAGGCCGGCCCGAACTGCCCGGTCAGCGCGCTGGCGGTGACCTGGGTGAGACAGCCCTGCGAGAGAAACGGGCCCAGCCGGCCGACGTCATTGATGATGTCGCGGTTGCGCTCCGGGTGAGCGATCATCGGCCGCACGCCGTTCTGGATCAACCAGTCGGTCAGGCGTTCGGCCCCGAAGGGCACTTCGGTGTGCGGGAACTCGAGCAACAGCACCGACTGCCCCTTCCAGTCGCCCAGAAACGGCAGTGTGCCCTGCTGGACACCGGTCATCACCTCAAGCCCGAAGCGCACTTCCGCGGCAGCCGCCACCGCCAGTGCGATCCCGGCGTCGGCGAGTGCTGCGCGATACGCATCGAGCGTCGCGGCAATGCCATGGGCGGTGTTCTCATAAAGCCCGGGGTGGATGTGCGGTGTACACAGCAGGTGCGTGACCCCGTCGGCCACGGCAAGCCGTGCCAGCGCCAGCGCCTCGGCCATGTCCTCGGCGCCATCATCGATGCCCGGCAGCAGGTGGTTGTGAAGATCGACGGCCACGCCGCGCTAGGACCGACCGGGGCCGCTGTAGCCATAGTAGTCGTAATAGCCCTCAGCCCCGTATTTGCCGCCGTAACCATAGCCATAGCCGTATTTGCGGGACTTCTTCACATCGACATGGTCGAGCACGATGCCAGCGATGGGGGCGTTGACTTCGGCCAGCCGCTCCAGCCCCTTGCGCACCAGCGGCACGGGTGTGGCATCGGACTTGACCATGTAGATCACGGTGTTGGCGTGGGTCGAGAGCACGAGCGGATCACTCACCGCCTGCACCGGCGGCGCGTCGATGACGATGCGATCGTACTGCTGGTCGAGCTTTTCCAGCAGATCGGTGAACCGCTGACTGGAGACGAGCTCAAGCGGATTGGGTGGCGTCGTGCCGCAGGCCATCACGTCGATGCCATCAAAGCACTGAATGGCCTGCTCGCTGGTCGCATTGCCCGCCGTCACATCGGCAAGCCCGGGACGATCCTGATCAAACTCGAAGATCCGGCGGAAACTCGGTCTGCGCATATCCGCCTCCAGCAGCAGGACGCGCTCCATCTGCCCCAGCGATGCAGCGAGGTTGGAAGCGAGCGAAGTCTTGCCCTCATCTGGCACCGACGACGTGACAACAATGATCTTATGCGGATTATCCAGTCCAGATAGGACCACCCCGGTGCGGATCGTACGCACCGCCTCCGAAAACCCCTTGTCACGGTCCCGCGAGAACAGCCGGGCGATCTGATTGCGGTGGCTGACTTTTTTCTGCAACGGCAGAAGCCCCAGCATGGGCATTCCAAGCTTGCTCTCCACCTCCGCGCTCCCGCGGATGCGGTTGTCGAACTGCTCGCGCAACAGCGCGAGGCCGATGGCCGCCATGAACGCGAGCACGCCGGCGATCAGGGCATTTCGGCTCTTCTGGGGCTTGACCGGTGCACCAGAGACGGTGGCATTTTCAATCACTCTGGCGTTCGGATCCTCTACATCCGCCGTCGCGGTGGTCTCTTTCAGGCGGTTGAGGAAGGTGTTGTAGAGCGTGCGGTTGGTCTCCACCTCGCGCTCAAGCTCGCGAAAGCGGAACTCCTTCTGCTGAACCTCACGGATGGCCTCGCGGTTGTCATCGAAGGCGCTCTCGAGCGAGCGTAGATTGGTGCGCGCCAGTTCGTAGTCCTGCTGGATGCTCGCCACGACCTGCTCGACCTGACTGCGCAGCGTCTCCGTGGCGGCGTTGAGCTCGTCCTGTGCCTCGATCATGGTCGGATGGCGCGGGCCGTAGCGCTGGGAGAGCTCATCGACCTTCGCGCGGGCGGCGGATTCAGCGGACAGCGCTTCAGAGACCAGGGAGTTGCTGCGCACCACCGGCACAGTGGCCTGCTCGCGCCAGTTCGCCTCGGTAACGCCGGCGATCTGCTGGTACTGATTCTCGGCGCGGGCGAAGTCCTGGCGGGCGTCCACCAGCCGACTGTTAAGCTGTGATAGCTCTGAGGCCTCAACGGTCGTGACACCGTCCATGTCGACCAGATCCTGCTCCTCGACATAGGCCTGCAGACGGCGTTCGGAGGCATCAAGCTGATCTTTAAGGTCAGCCATGCGATTGCTCATCCAGCCCGTCGCCTGCTCGGTCATATCGAGCCGCGCCTGGAGCTGGCGCTCGATGTAAGTGGTCGCCACCGCGGTGGCAGCCTCGGCGGCCGCCACGGGATCAGACATCTCAACCGAAATATCCACGAGATGCGTATTCCGGCGGGGCGCTACAGAGATACGACCGAGTAGACCGCCGATGGCTCGCTGTCGACGCTGCTCAGCAGTTGACGGACCCGCATTGTCATCACCCGGCTCGGCAACCGGGACGAAGTCGTCCAGGCCCAGCGCGGTCACCCAACCCCGCCAGTCGGTCAGCGCCGCCGTATCGATCAGGCCAGCATCCTGCTGGGAAGGATCGAACTCCGGGTGGTCAGCCAAATCAAGCTGGTCGACCACGTCGGCGACCAAACGCCTCGATTTAAGCAACTCAAATTGCGTCTGAAGGTACTCACGGCTGGCAGACATGGAGTCCACACCCTGGATGCCCACCACATTGCCGGTATCGGGTTCGATCAACAGCGTACTGGTACCACGGTAAATCGGCGTGAGTGTCGAGACGTACAGGTAGACCAGCATCGCCACCAGCAGCGGTAGCGTAATGATGCCCCACTTGTGGCGCATGAGCGTGACCCAGAGCTTGCGGAGGTCGATCGACTCATCCTCATACTCGGATGCCCGATTCCGCGGTGTTTCGCCTGGGTCCATGTGATCGCCTACCATGATCAGAAAAAGCTCTCTTCGATGGTCAGGATGTCGCCGGGTTGGAGCCGCTCGTCGATGGAGACCCGGCGTTCATCGCCCTCTGCCTCGTCGTCACGGTTGACGAACATCTTGGTGTTGGACGCGCGATCGGTACGGCCGCCGGCGAGCGCGATCGCCTTGCGCACGGTCATGCCGGGCTGAAACGCATACCCACCCGGCGACTCCACCGCACCGTTGACATAGAACTGGCGGTAGTCGAGCACATTGACCGTCACCCGGGGGTTGATCAGGTAACCATCCTTGAGCCCCTCGGTGATGAGGTCTTCAAGCTCGCTCGGCGTGCGCCCCTTGGCCCGCACCTCGCCTAAAAACGGATACGGGACCGTAGCGGCATCACTCAGCCGGATCCGCTCAAAGCTGAGATCTTCCTCGCCAAAAACGCTGATGCTGATGACATCCCCGGAGCCCAACCGATAGCGCTCGGCCACTTCGGCGTTCTGAGCGTTTGCGA
Organism: Spiribacter aquaticus; assembly: GCF_007625215.1. Taxonomy (NCBI): domain Bacteria; kingdom Pseudomonadati; phylum Pseudomonadota; class Gammaproteobacteria; order Chromatiales; family Ectothiorhodospiraceae; genus Spiribacter; species Spiribacter aquaticus. The sequence goes on from NZ_VMKP01000002.1 coordinate 588,327, forward strand.
TGGATGCCCCCGTGAGCAGCAGCACAAGGCCCAGTAAACGGATCAGCGGCATGGCAGTGGCGGTCTCCTCACGCGATTAAAATATTTTCTCTCACTCGATAACTTACAGGCTGAGCGTCGCAGTGAGGAAGTAGGTGTTCCGATCATAACTCTCGAATTTATCGGTAGAGTCATTGTCCTGGAAACGGGTCTCGATCCCAATATCGAACCAACGCCGAAAACTATAGCTTACGCCCACCGAGACGGTGTGCAGCTCATCGTTACGACCGTCGTCATCGCCAATGTAGTCCTGGTCACGAAAGCGGTACGCAACGTTACTGCTGACCTGCCCGTCCCAGTCGTAATTCCAGCTCAGCCCGTAGGTGGTCTGCTCGATGGCATCCTCGGTGGCGCTGCCCTCGTTGAGCGAATTCGCAGTATTGAGGCGCAACCGCGAATGCGCCGCCGGCCGCCAGTTCACCTGCGCCTGCCAGCGGGTAGCGCTGGTATCCTCCTGTCCCGCGTCGTCAAAGTCCTTTTCTTCCTGACCCACACGGACGCTGCCCGAGGTTTTGGCGGTGGCCTGCCAGCGGGCGCCGACAAGAGCACTCAGGTTGGTGCTGTCCAGGCCACTGCCCGACCAGGTGTAATCGAAGTCCGCATAGCGACCCTCGATCAGTAGCTGCGTGCGGGGTGCGACGCGCCAGAGGAACGTGGCGCCGGCGCGCGGACTGTTGTATTCCTTGGACCGGTTATTGTTGGAATCCTTCCCAAGGTTGTTGGCGTAGCGATTCCAGACATAACTGCCATCGAGCTCGATCCGGCCCGTGGCGCCACGTGCGCCGAAGGTGTAGGTGCCGTCGAGGGTGTAACGCTCGTTGATGTCCCCCTCAAGACTGGCACCCTCACTGTCTGGCTCATTGTCCGGCGTTGATTGATTCCGGCGGGCGTTCAGCCCCAGATTGACGCGATTGCGGGCGTCGAGGGTGAGGCGACTGTTCGCGCTTGCGAGGTGGTTGACGCGATTGTCATCACTGTCGCGACTGTAGCGCTGAAACGTGGGGGTATAACGGAGCTGGTAGCGGTTGGCCCGCTCCTGCGCACGCAGGAGGAATGTCGGCGCAACCTTGGTGACGTTGGAGCTGCGCTCGTCGCCGTCCTGTGACGCATCCACGTTATCGTCATATCCCTGACTGATCTTCAGCGTGGGGATGAACTCGAAAGGTCCGTTCTGGTTGACCGGCATGGGATCAATAGCGTTCGCTGCCTCTGTGGCGACACCAAGTGTGGCGGCCATCACGAGTGCCGAGGTTTTCTTCGTAAACCTCATTGCGGCAACTCCTTGCGGTCGGTGATCAGTGATCAGTTCGGGCTTGCGGTCCCGTCTTCAGTGTCGTCCACGTCCGGGCTGCTATCCGCTTCCGCCTGCGCCTCGATCTCGGCCTCTGCATCGGCCGCCGCGGCTTCGACGCTATCCGCCTGATCCGGTGCCGCCTCCACCGCAGCCGCCGTGATCTGCTGAGCCGACTCAGGCGCGGTTTCAATCGCGGCCGCCGTGACCGCCGCGGCTGACTCCGGCGACGCGGTGACCGCGGCGCGGGTGATGTCGACCGCTGCCTCCGGTGCAGTACTCACCGCCGCACGGGTCACATCGGCGGCGGATTCGGGCGAAGCCTCGACAGCGGCGGATGTAACGGCCGCGGCCTGCTCGGGCGAGGCGACCACCGCCGCAGAGGTGACCTGCGCGGCCTGCGTGGGCTCGGCGGTGACGGCACTGCGCACGATATCGGCGGCCGCCGCGGGATTGGCGCGGACCGCCTGATCAACAATGCCGGGGAGGAGGCCAGCGCTGTCCTCGGCAGACGCGGCTAGTAGCTGTGCCTCGGCCTCAGCGGTCAACGGGAAACCGGCTGCCCGAAGTCGATCCACTGCCGCCTGATCAGCCATTGCGAATGGCGCAATCAGCACAAGGACCAGTCCTGCAACGAGCAATCCGTTTCTCATGGAGGCATCCCTCAACCCTGCATTGCTTTTGGAGTGTAAGGGTTTGTCGGTCAGATGCAAGGCGAAGTACGCCGAAGAGCCTAAGCAATCACTATTTGCGCCTTGTTTGCAAACCCTGTGTCTGCATCGGCATCTTGCCCCCCGCACACGCAGCGCGGCAATCACCGGAGCTCGGGCCGCGTTCATCGGTGTTTTGGGCGCACTGCACACGATTTCTATGCATTGGTGAGCCACACAAATCGTGTGGCCGATGCGTGTGCGCAGGGCGTGTGTATCGGGCGTGTGTATCGGGCGTGTGCACGGGCCGCGTGACAGGACTACCTCCGACACCTCTAATTATGACGGACTGGGCGGGTCAGTCGGTCCATCATCCACATCCGGCGGATCGACGGGCAGCGGTTCCGATTCGGGTTCCGATTCCATCACCCCCTCGAACGTGCCCTCGGCGGCTGCGTCGGCGAGGGAAGCGGCATCCTCCCCCGTGGCGGCCGCGCCTTCCTCCGCACCCTCCACCGCGCCCTGTTCCGTGGCTTGGGCCGTCTCCTCTGCGGAAAGACCGGCTGCCTCAGAGCCACGGGTCGCACCGGCACCTGCGCCCGCGGCTGCGGCAGAGACTGCGGCCTGCGCATCCTGGCCCGCCGCCGCGGCTTCTTCCACCGCGCCCGAGACCGCCCCGGACGAGGAAGCGCGGCTGGCTTCGAGCGCATCGGCTCCCAGCTCCGCCGCGCTCATGATCGCGGACTCGGAGGAACCGGTGGAGGCACTGCGGATGAGTTGGTCCCGAGAGGCGGAATTGAGACCGAAAGCCGTCGCCCCCCGCGAGGCGCCCTGCACCGACCCGCGCGCCGCCGCGCGGACCGCATTACCCACCGGACCGCCAGTGGCCACCGCACCTTCCACCGCCGCTCGGCTCGAGCCCGCCGCCGATCGCTCGGCCACCGCAGAGGGATCGACCCCCATGCGCACCGACGCCTCCACGGCTCCTTCCGAGGACCCTCGGGAAGTGCGGCTGACCACCTCATCGCGATCGCGGCTATCGGCGGTGCCGTCGCCGTTTACATCTGCGGATCCCGCGGAGTCCGAAGCGCCCCGGGTACCCCCGCGCGAGGCCGCTTCCGCGGCCTCTCCGGGATCGGCTCCGACGCTGAGAGCAACCGCCACGGAGCTTCCTGTGGCCCCGGCCGATGCCGCTTCCGCCGCCGAGCCGACATCCCCACCGGTCTCCGCCGCCGCTTCGACTGCGCCTCCCACCACCGTGGAGGAGATAGCCTCCAGCGCCTGCGCGGCACCCGCCGCATCCACCCCGGCAGAGGCCGACTCCACCAGCGAGCCCACCGCCTGCCGCACGGCCTGCGGATCGTTGAGGTCGACCCCATTGCGGCGGAGGACCTCCTTAACCGCCGCGCGGTCACCGCCCTGGATCGCGGAGATCTCACTCGGGCTCACTTCAAGGGTCTGGGCATGCAGCAATGCCGCACTGGCAAGAAACATCGTAAGCCCGACGAAGAGACGAAGGAGCAGGGATTGAGTTTTCATGTGATCAGGGAACTCCGCGCTTGGGAATTGCAAGGGTTAGGAAATACCACCCCGAACGTGGGTTATATCCCACGCCCGGGGCGCAATCAAGCGGGCCTGTGGAAAGTATCGCATTGAGCGATTCCACAACCCGAGAATGCGTCGGCGGGTTGAGCAACCAATGGATCAGAAACAACGCTTAACGAAACCGTCTGCGGTGGTGGGGTAGAACTCCACCAAGGTGGAGGTCAGGCGTGAATTAACGGTATTCGGGGCGCACTGCACAACATCGGCACGCCACATCAACTGAGCGCCAGATACCTGCGCATGCGCACCGGAATAAAAATCCAGCATCAGAAAATCCTGTCCTGCCAGATGGGCAGGCTCCCATGGCCAATCCGCCCGCTGAATCCGAAGTCAGCGCTCGACTAAGGGATTGCAGACATCGACCCCCGTCGGGCGGAAGTGCCGCTCGTTGCGGGTGACGACGGTTAGGCCACGCGTCAGGGCGCTCGCCGCAATCAACAGATCCGCCCCACTATTTCCATGCGCGGCCGAGAGCTCACCCCAGCGCCTTGCCGTCGCGGTATCCACCGGCAAGATGCGATCGTCATAGAGCGTGAGCACACGGTCCAGCCACTGACTCAATGTCTGGGCAAAGTCGGGGTTGCGCGTCTGCTGCTGGGCAATGCCCCGCTCGATTTCGCCAATGGTGACAACACTCAGGTAGAGATCAGCATCGCGTTGCTGCGACAGCCACGTCACCACACCCGGGTCACGATGACGCTTGCGCGTCTCCGACAGAATCACGGTGTCCAGCAGGAACATTAAAGCTCAACATCCCGCGGTTGCAGCGGCAGACGCTCGAACTCCCCATCGTCCTGCGGCATGGCGAGCAACAGGCTCGCAAACCCGGGGGCTGACCCTTTCTCAATAGCCGTCAGCCGCTCGTACTCCTGCGCCGAGATAACCACGCTCACGCGCTCGCCGCGGCGGGTGACCCACTGCGCCTCACCGGTCATCGATGCCTCAACCACAGCGCTGAAGCGATTTTTCGCCTCGTAGAGCGACCAGGTTTTTTCCGCCATCACAGACCGTCCTTTGAATTGGCTAGATTTTCTATCTAGATTGAGTAGAGTGGCGTTTGGTGTCAATTAACGACATCAACAGTGTCATCAGTGGTTTGCGCACACTGCACACGATTCCGATGCATCGGCGCACCACATCCAACGTGTGGCCGATGCGTGTGTACACGCCGTGTGTATCGGGCGTGTGCAAGGGCCGCGTGACCGCGGCGTTGATATCGCGATCGTGCTCCGTCCCGCACTCGGAGCATTGCCACCGACGAGTGCTAAGTGGCCCGGCGGCGCGCACATGCCCGCACCCTGAGCACTGATCGCCTCCCGCGATCTCACAGACTGCCACGACCATCACGCCGCCCGCCTCGCCCGCACCCGCGCCATCATCCCCTCGAACGCCTCCCCCTCGCCGCCCACGGCGTTGGGGACGAACGGCGCGTAGCGGCGGAACAGCAGCTCGCCGGAGCTGTGTCCAAGTAGCCGGGAGATGAAGATTGGGTTCTCCCCGGCGGCGAGATGCAGGACGGCTGCGGTGTGCCGGGTCATGGTGAATCAACTAAGCAGCTCTCCCAGCGCCTCGCGCTGCGCTGCATGCTTGGCTGGGTTTTCGTCTTTCAGCCGCTTTAGGTTCTTAAGCTTCCATCGGATAGCAGGTAGGTTGACGGCTTCTGACAATCCAACGAGGCCAAATTCAGGCGAGGCGTCGTGAAGCGATAGCAGAAAAGTGGCGATATCGCCTGTCAACCGTTGCCGGATATCCGTATAAAGCTTGGCCCCGGTCTCGATCAGCTCATCTTTTTGGACTGGCTGTCGCGTCATGCCAACAAATTCACTGGTGTACAGTCCGTCGTCGAGCAATGCCGTGGGCGCCAAAAGCTCATGTAGGGGGCGGCCGGAACTGGCCGCGTAGATCATAAACGTCCGAAATAAATCCTCCGAGAGCCCCTCGTTCTCGTATAACAGCTTTACATCGAAGAGATCACGCGGATGCTGGCGATCGAGAGCGGCATGAAGCTTGCCGCCATAGAGATCCTCGAACGCAACCACGTTCATCTCGGCAAAGCCAAATTCCTCGATCACCGCATCCGATGCCACCCGCCTCATCGGCGGATGGACCACACCACGGGCTACTGGAGATGTTTCAACTTTGATCTGGGCTTGCCCTTCGCTAATCGCGATGCGGGTGTCATTGCTGCCACCGCCGGCAATCCGCCGGGCATGAATTTGGGGATTGCGCTTGGTGACCGCCATCTTGATGCGATCAAAAGCCTCATTGATGTCTCGAAGCGAGGCGTCACGTTCGCGAACCGGCAGGTACACCAAGTCGATATCAACCGACAGGCGCGGCATATCGCGATAGAACAAGTTGATGGCTGTCCCACCTTTTAAGGCAAAGACCTCCTCACCAGCGATATCTGACAGGACGCGCAGCAGCAGCCGGGTCTGATTCAGATATCGCTCAAGCACCCGCGTCGGCCTCCGATTCGCTCCTCGGTATGAAGTCGTCCGGCACATAAATGCGATATGTCGGGTGCAACCTGCCGCCCTCGACGAGCGCCCGTGGTCCGGATCCAAAACCAATTTTCCCGGCATCCAGGTGCTTACGCCACGCGTGCCCATGGCGATCTGCGAACACAAAAAACAGTCGCCGCACCTTCACGCTACGACAGGCCGTTAGCAGTGCCATCAGCACCCGGGGTCGAAGCATCGTCAGGCTCTCGAACCTTTTATCGAGGGGCTCGAAGCCGGATCTGTCGGTTACTTCATCAAGCGCCTCGAGGATGCCTCGCTCAGGGGACGATACCCGCAGAGGGTAAGGCCAGATGCTCACGGCCTGGGAACCCGCCTCGGTGCGCCGGTCTGAATCCATTATGCCTAAGTGGTTATCACCGAAGATATTGCGTCGGTGTACGACAAACCTCGCATTGCTTGGCAGTCGCTTCAGCCAGGTAGGCACACCACCGTAGAGATGAATTGGTGGCGTTCCACCGAGGGGCAGATGGTGGGCATAACCGGCGAGGTCGAGCGCGCTCACCCCACCTAGATGCACGTCATATTTCATGATCCACTGCAAAGAAAGAAGCACACTCTCCCAAGAGAGCGCTGAAAGCGATCTAGCTCCTGTTGGCAGGGGCCTGCGGTAAACACTCCATACGACCCGCTCCAGCCAGCCCCGAGCCACGTAGTTGTGGATCGACTTGGCGTCGACGCCCTGGCCCTTGAGCCACTGCGTATCCACCAAGAGACCCGGTGGCACTCTATCCAGCATCGGTTTTAGTCGTTGCGTTTTTTGATGGCCCATAGCCATTAAATTCGCACATATTCAAAACGCTGCCAACCCTCTGGCTGATCGCCTCCCGCGATCTCGCAGACTGCCACGACTCTTACGCTGCCCGCCTCGCCCGCACCTGCGCCATCATCCCCTCGAACGCCGCGCCATCATCGCCCACGGCGTTGGGGACGAACGGCGCGTAGCGGCGGAACAGCAGCTCGCCGGAGCTGTGC
>NZ_VMKP01000002.1:595505-607593 GCF_007625215.1 Spiribacter aquaticus
CACGGCGTTGGGGACGAACGGCGCGTAGCGGCGGAACAGCAGCTCGCCGGAGCTGTGCCCAAGGAGCCGATGTGCTTGCTGCTATGGAGTGAAGCCCATCAGTCAGCGCTAGACCGACTGGTGGTTTCGGAAGGGGATCGCGTGTTGACCGATTCGGCACGTAAGCGCTCAACCAACCAGACCTTGATAATAGATTGGCGCGTGACGCCGATCCGCGCCGATTCCTGATCCAGCGATTCAACGACCCAGGCAGGGAAATCAACGTTAACGCGCTTGGATTCCTGATTGGCCCGCCGTGCGGTTTTAAGGTCAAGGTCATCAATGATGTCCTCTGCACCCTCATCAAACTTCTTGTCGAAATCTTCAGCCTTCATACATCGTCACCTCACTCTTGCGCGAGCGCCTCACCGATATGATTCGGATCTTCTCGCCACGGTAAGTAACTATCGCGGACCAGTGTTGCTCGTCGATACGGCCTACAACCAGACAACGGGGTTCATCGTCTGATCGAGCTTGGACTTCGAGCAACTCGTTGTCCTTCCACAACTGCTGGGCACGGTGGAAGTCGATTCCATGCTTTTGGAGATTTGCCTGACTTTTCTCTTCGTCAAACTCAAAGGCACTCATGAGTAGAAAGTATACCTTTTCCGGTATCTATACAAGCTGTTGCGTCGAATTATTCTCTGCCCGCACCCGCGCCATCATCCCTTCAAACGCCGCCCCGTCGCCGCCCACGGCGTTGGGAACGAACGGCGCGTAGCGGCGGAACAGCAGCTCGCCGGAGCTGTGTCCAAGGAGCCGGGAGATGAAGATCGGGTTTTCCCCGGCGGCCAGATGCAGGACGGCCGCGGTGTGCCGGGTCTCGTAGACCCGGCGCGGCCGCAAGCCGAGCGCCTTTAAGGTTGGATGCCAGACCCGGCGCGAGACCTTGGAGGGATCGAGCGCCTGGCCATCCTCGTCCGGGAACACATACTCATCGGGGTCGCGACCGGCGATATGCGCGGCGAGCGCCTCGGCCAAGGCCGATGACACCGTCACATCGCGCCGGGCGATGGCACGTTTAAGGCTCGTTGGCACGCCATCCACCACCGCCTCGCGAATGCGCAGCCGAGCACGCTCGACATCGACGTGTTTGACCTTTAGCCCATTGATCTCACCGGTGCGAAGCCCGGTGTGAAAGCGCACCTCGAAGTACAGCCGAAAGGCCGGGTCGACGGCATCGAGAAAGGCCCAGACCTCCTCAGCGGTCAGGGGCTGGACGTCCGGGCGCTCCTCGCGAAGGGTCCGAACATGCCGCATGGGGTTATTGATCCCAAGCTCACGCTCGGCGAACTGCAGGATCCCGGACAGTGGCGACATGATGGTATTGATCCGAGTATTGCTGATCGCCCGGGTGCCGTCGGTCTCCGTCTCGGCGGCGAGCGACTCCCTGAAGGCGAGAATCGCGCGCTCGTCGATCTGGCGCACCGGTTGCTCACCAAACGCCGGGATGAGGTAGCGCTCGATCACCTGCTCGATACGCTTTGCGTAACTCGGCTTCCAGCCCTCGCGGTGCAGCGCCCACCACTGCCGGGCGTAGCGGGTGAAGCTGCTCGCCGGCTCGCGCGGATCCCGGTCATGAATCCAGCGCATGGCCTCATCCTTCTTCGGGCTTTCGGGAAACCACGCCCCGTAGTCGAACATCCCGGTCTCGAGCTCGGCGTTGATGCGCTTTACGTTCCGGCGGATCACTCGGCGGTTCTCCGGGGTATTCCGCAGGCCGGTGCCCTCGCGAAACCGCCGGCCATAGAGAAACAGGTCGTACTGAAGGATGCCGTTGGGTCTTACAACAAATGTCGCCATCTTCGTCGCCCCCTTTAGGCTTCCACCGACGCTTCGACCGCCCCGAGCCGGACCATGCCAGCGGTCGTGATCCCCACGAGGGCAAGCATCGCCACCTCGGATATCAGGGACTCACCCATTTCATAGACCATCACATATGCAAGCGCGTTAATCAGAGACAGGAACAAGAGCCGCATGCGGTAGCGTTCACCCATTGCGACGATTCGCTCGCGGTCGACCCGCCACCGGCCTTCGGTGGTCAGCGCCAGCGGATAAAAGGCATCGACGATGACCGCGAGCCCATCGGTGATCCGGTGGACGATGCCGCAGCGCTTCGGCGCCTTGATGGGTATGTCATGCGATGCCCGCCGCCCGCGGGCAGCCCACCTGCGATAGAGCTGACCGAGGACGTCCAGGCAACCGTGACGCATCACATAGACCCAAGGTGAGTACTTGAACCGCTGACGGTTAAGCCCCCGCTTGATGAGCTCGGATCGATCGTAGAGCCGGTCCCAAAACGCCGGCGGTGGTGGCTCCGCGGGGACCGGCAGCTCGCCCGCCTCGAGCGTCTCGATGGCATCGAGCATGTCCAGGGCGCGGAGGATGTTCCACGGATCCTGAATGAAGAGCTCGTGGGTCAAGCCAATATTTTTGAGCCGGCAGGCGTGGAAGACGAGATCCCAATCGACGTTGTGATTACTGGTCTGATACATCGTGAATGTGTCCTTCTGTTGCTTACATTCACCCCATGAATATCAGATAAAGCGATTCTGCAAAGGGGATATCGAGGCGGGAAAAACCACCCGACACCACGATTCATCAGATGACCTATTAATGGCCTCTATCAATAGCGCCCGTTTGGGCTGAGATTTGGCGCTTTCGCCATGAAAATGCACCAGATTAGCGCCACTCGATTTGATGCCAAGCGAGTCAAGCCGAACGAATGATTCTGGCTATCGATGCGTCGTTCAGTTGCGTAGGGGCTGGGTGCGCCGATTCGAGAGAAAAACCGCGGGGAGCTAAAAGAAGTAACCTCCAGGGGTGCGCATCGCTGAGAGGCGGGGGAGGTGTTGTTAGACGGGATTATAACTCAGTGGCATCGGCCGCCGGCCAAGCGCATTGGCTAAGCAGGCACCACTTCGATGACCGCGGCCGAGGTTAACCTATGCCACCTCGACCGGATAGCGGCGATCGATCACGCGGGCGATTGTCGTCAGAACCGCTTCCGACGCGCCGTGAAACTCCACGTGCTCCACAACCCAGTCGACACCATGCCGCAGGGCAAGGACACCGAATGCTTCATCCGCGAAGGATTCGGCAAGCGTCTGCACGCCACTGAGGTCAACCGTTGCCAGGCCATCATCGCGTGCAGACTGCTCGATGGACTCCCTCAGCGCCGCGCCGGTGGCACGGGACGCGAGATCTGAGCCTTCTGGCTTTATTGCTGACGTCATTCGCCTTCTCCTGTCCTGAACCGCTCTCTCACGAATCGGACCGCATCCTTACGGTCAGGTTGCACACCTCCAGCATCGCCATTTGCCTCTCCAGCATCAGCGCTGGAGGCGCTCACTCCGGGCATTAGATCGTCGACGAGGACACGCCAGTCGATTCGAGCAGAGTTATTGAGCATTTTGCTCAATTAGAGCCCCCCCATGCTCGATTCCTTTAATCACACTATCTCCAGCGCCTCCGAAAAGGGGCGCCACAAGGGTAACCGCACTTGCCCTTAACGGAAATCTGACAAGTGAGGACAGGCCACATGACCAAAAAGCCGTCAATGAAAACCTACATCGCCGACTTCGCCAGTTTTTCGAGCATCGAGATCCCAGCGGAGATGACCCAGCGCCCGGCATCGGACGTGCTCCCCGCCTGTGCGCTGTCGACGAACGCGTCGAAGCACCGCGCGCCCCCGGTGGCGCTCTCCACGGATCCGGTGCTGATGCGAGAGGACGAGGCCGGAGAGACGCACATTAACGTCGAGCTTATACACCGGCCGTGGATCAACCACGGTGAGAAAGGCGCGCAAACCGATCGCGCTGAGCCATTCAGTCAGCGCTTTCATCCGGATCGTCCGGTTTTTGTGTTGCTCATCGATGCCGATGACCTTGCCTCGCCCACCCACCAGGAGGTGGTCAAGGACCTCTACCAGGTCATCAAACCGGCCGCGGAGGGACTACCCGACCACAACTGGCGCGATGTATTGAAATGGTTCGCCGATCACCCCCGGAAGCAGCGAGTCTTCGCGGAGGTGTTGTTCAACCAGCCCGCCGAAGTGCTCTCAGCTAGGCAGATCCGCGCCCTGCTCGCGGATGCGGTGAGCCTGGACTCAGTCCAGCGCGCGCTCAAGCCCTACGAGCGGGCGGCGAAGGAGGCGGCGAAGCCCAAGGCTGCCGATGATACGCCCGTCGACCCCGAGCCGGCCGAACCGACCGAGCCGCCCGAGGATAGCGGTGTTGATGGCCCGACTGTCGCGGCGGTTGAGCCCGATCCCCAGATGCCGGCTGAAGCACCGGACGGCCCTGACACCGATGACGAACCGAGTATCGATCATCACAACGCCTACCGGGCAGCAAAAGGCTTCCGGCATCACCACCGGCGCGATACCTCCGACAACGATGCCATTGATGCTGACCGCTCTCCCGAATGGGACCCCGACGATGAACCGTTCTAGCGCCCGCGCCAAGCGCCTCTCAGCGATTCTCAGCGAATGGCGCGTCGACCCCACCAGGGCGCTTGCGCTCGAGACAAGCGCGCTCGGTACGCTCGTCGAATACACCATGGCGCCGCCGTGGGACGGGGCAGTCGATGTGATCGAGGCCCTCGCCGATGAGTTCGACGTCACCCTGGATGTCGATCTTCAGTCATTGGCGCTCGACGACACCAAGCCATCGAGGCTCAAGCAGGAGTATCCGCTGTTCGGGACACTGCAGGAATCGCTGCGGACGGCCAAGTCAGCGCCCGATGAGGCGGCCGGCGAGCGGGCGCGGCGCCAGATCCTTGTGGGGCTTTTCGGTGGCTTCGATGGCCACGAGGTTACGATTTACTATGATCAGTTCCTGGAGGTCCGCCGGTGCCTGGCAAGGCTTGGTACCGACATGCCCGCGCCGGATGAGCACTGGCGAGTCACCGCACGGGCGGCCTATGACGCCATCTCGGCCAAAAAGGCCAATGAGGCGGTCGCCCCGGCTGAGCTCGACGAGTGGCTTGAGAACTTCGAAAAGCTCCTGGATGGCACGCGGGGAGTCGGTGAGCGGCTTCGTGACGGGGGCGGCGGCACGCCCGGTCCCCGCCGGGCGATGGAGCGCCTGGATGACAAAGACCTCCACGCCCCGGATTTCGGCCGCTCAATCCCCCGCCGATCGGGCAAGTGCCGCGACCAGACGCCTCAGCCTGATCGCGCCGATCCGACGCTGGCGGCGCCCGGGACGGACACCCTGACGGTGAACCTCGGCGGGACTCGGGTCGAGGTCAAAGCGGCGTCCAGCGATTTCGAGGCCGCGCTCTCCATTGCGCTCAGCGAGACGAGCACCACCGCGCCGAAAGACGGCCGGCGAATGGCACGGCTCATCGTCGATCGGGCCGCCACCAGTGCCGTGCAGAGCCCGGCGGACGCCTCGCTCCTCTCGCTTGGGCGGGTGCGCGATGCCCTTGAAGTCCTTGCCAGCGAACCGCTGGATTTTCTCACCGCCTGGCTCGTACTCACCACCACCATCGACCCTGAGCGGCTGATGCGTTTAACCCAGTCCTCGGCGAGACCGCTGGATGAAACGCCGCATTTTGATGGGGAGCGGCTTACCTATCGGCTTAAAAACGGCCCTACTGCCGGCGACGATGACGACGACAACCTGATGGTGGAACTGGTCCTGCCGCCGCGCATCGCGCATTACCTGCGCACCTGGGGCGGGGAGCGGCCCTTGGCCGGCCGTCGCGACCCGATTGACCGTCAGCTCACCTACCGTCTGGGCAATACGCCAGGGGTGACCCCCAGCTTAAAGCGGCTGCGAAAGACCGGTGCCTATGCCCTCGAGCGCCTGGCCGAAACGCGCAACCCCGCGCAGATCCTCTCCGGGGGCTTTAACTTTGGGCACATCGTGCCCGGCACCTATCGCCGCGAGCGCGCCGGTGCGCTGCAGGCGCTTTTCGCTGAGCACAATGAGACGCTCGCCGCCGAACTGCTCAAGCGCTCTGCACCCCGCAATGGCCTTCGGCCCTGGTTGGACGGTCTTAAGACGCCGCACGATAACCTGGCGCGCCCCACCGGCTCGGCCCGGGCGCTGGCGCCCGAGGATTACCGCGGTGTGTTCGAGGCCCTGCGATCGGCACTCATCCAGGCGCGCAAGGCGATCAGGCGCCAACCGAAAGGCTCCAGCGCCGAAGCGCAGGCCCGGATTGAGTGCCTGCGCCTGCTCGCCGCGCAGACGTATCTCGCCTTTGAGCTCGGTACCGGCGCCCGCCCGATCGCCGGGCGCGCGCTCGCCACGCGGGTGGGCAAGGGGGTGCAGAGCCCCCAGCACGCCCTGCTTTTAATCCGCGACAAGGACAGCCAGGCCTACCGCGAGGCACGCGTCCTGCCGGTGGCCAATGCGCTTGGCAAGGCGCTGGATCAGCTCAATGCGGCCGTGAATGACTGCACGGCAACGATTAAAACCGCCGGCTGGCCGATCACGGACGCGCGCGGCCCGGGCCGTGAGGACCTGCCCGCCTGGATCGAGCTGAAACGCGGGCAGCAGGCCGTGATGCAGGTGTTCACGAACGCCGATTTCGCCCGGGTGCTCGCGGACTACCACATCGACGATCCACGCCCGAGCTCTAACGCCACCCGCCATACCGTGTGCACTGCACTCGACCGGGTGCTTGATGAGGCGGCCGTCCATGCCGCCATGGGCCATACCGGCGCCGGCGGGACCTATTTCCAGCCCGAATCCCTCGCGAGCCTGGATATGGGCGCGGTGAAAAACGCGCTCGCCGATGTGCTCCATCGCGCGGGCTTTCGGTTGATCTAGCCTGAGGAGGCCATCCAATGTCCATCGACCCCGAAAAACTCCACGATCAGGTAAAGCGCCTCTGCCCGAGGCGCTTCAAGGGCCGCGATGCCGAGGTCGTGACGGGCCTGATCACCCACACCGCAGCGCTCATCGATGAGAACCACCGGCTGGCTCGCGCCCAGGCCAATCAACTGGTGAAGGCCACGCGCCAAGCCCTGCCGGACGATCGCAAGCGCCGAGCGTTCAAGCTTGTCACCGAGGTGCTGGAGGTCATTAATCTCACCGGTCTTGCCACCTGTGCCATGCCGGGCCAGACCCATCACCCCATGCGCCCACAGACCACCGCGGGCAGCGCGTTGCAGTTCCACCAGCAGGCCATCGCCTATGCGATGGATCCGTACCTCGATCGCTGGCTTGCCGAGCGCGCGGCCTTAGAACCCATGGACCGGGCCCTCGCCCTTGCCCTGCGACTCACCACCCGCACGGGCATGGGCGCGGATCTGGTGAGCGGCAGCCTCGCGCGGCTCACCCCGGCGTGCGTGACCGCCAACGGCGACCTGCGCCTGCCCATCGATATCGCCAACTTGAGCCGCGCTTACTACCACTGGCCGCTGCCCCCGGGCTGCGCGCGGCTTCTGCCGCCGGGCAGTCCTAAGGACACCCGCGATGATGTCCTGCTCTTTGCCGAGGCCCTCGGCGAGCCCATCGACCCCACCTTGCCTGAGGATGCGCTCATCGATGCCGCGGCCGAGAAAAAAAAAGCCGTCGCGGATGCCCTGCAAAAGGCCTTTCAGGGGTTTGCGCAGGCCTTTCGCCGGGATACCGGCCATCGTGGCGGTGTGCGGCTTTCAGACTGGACAACCTTCTGCCAGGTCGGGCGGTTCATTCCCCAGGGCCGGGGGATGCCGCCAGCGTTGATCGAACTGGGCAAGGGCTTTCCGCTGCCCGCCTGCACGGATCTTCATGCGCTTGCGGCACAGAACCCCAAACAATCGGTGCGTCTCTCGGGAGACACACTCGCGAGCGCACCCATCAAACCGCCCGCGCCTGATGCGGCCAACCTGACCGCGCCGGCGGGCGGCGAGTGGTTTGATACCGAGGCCCTGCCCGAGCACTGGGCAACCAAGGCCAACCGCATCCTGCAGCGCTTCTGCCAGGACGCCGAGGCGCTGCAGGGCAGAAACCGCTATGTCACCGAGGCCAATCACCAAAAACTTGAAGACCAGCGCGACAAGCGCCTCGGGGAGCTCAATGCCCTCTGGGCAGGGCCGACCCTTGCCCATATCGGCTTTGGCTGGCTTTGTGAGCTCGCCCTCAAACGAGCCAAGATCTCGACCCTGCGCACTTACGTGAGCCGCCTCTTGGCCGTTTCCACCCTCGCCCTCGAGCCCGCCATGAATCTCCCGCTCTGGGATGACGATATCGTGGATGCAATGGAAACCCAGATCATCGCCTCGCGCGACTGGCAGCACACGACCGTAGGGCATTTTCGGCAGACCTGGGGGGATTGCCTGCGTTATGCCAAACGCATCGGGCACCTGCCGGAGGTCGAGCATCTGCCCGGCGGGCAGGCCCATGTGCATACCGCGAAGCGCATCGACATCCTCACCCCCTATGAGGCGGGCCTTATCTGGAATCATTGCCTGCACCACGGCGGTGACTGGGGCGCGCAGGCGGCCGCCGCGGTCATGCTGGGGTTCTATGGCGGCTTGCGCTCGGCGGATGTGTTGGGCCTCACCCTGAAAGATGTCTTCATTGACCACGGCGAGGTGCGAGTGACGGTCTCGGCGGGGAAGACCTCAGCGGCGACGCGCTCGATCCCGCTGGATGTGCTGGCGCCGCCAGAGATGGTTAGGTGGTTTAGGGAATTCGTCGAGGCACGACGCCAGCAGTTTGCCGACCCACGCTTTAAGGGCTGGAAGATCAATCAGATCGCACTTTTCGGGCCCAGCGGCAATCCCGATCGGTATACCCGGGAAGCCTTGATCGACCCAATAATCGGCTTGATGCGCGCGCACCTGGGCGGCGAAGTGGATTTTCATCTGCTACGGCACAGCTTTGTGTCATGGCTCGCCCTGCGCGTCTACGCCATGCGTCACCCCGGCTTTGCCGAGACCCTGCCCCAGAAAGCGGCCACGATGTTCCAACCGGCGGCCTTGGCGCGGCTGCGCCAGATCTTTGATGGCGAGGCCCGCTCGAGCGCCGGCACGGATGACCATATCCAGATTAAGAAACTCGTCGGGCACGAAGATCTGCGCACATCGATCCTCCACTACACCCACACCCTCGACTGGATCCATGCCGATGTCATGCGCCGGGCATACAACGAGGGACCGCGGGTGAAGGTGGCGTAGGCGGCGACCGACACCAACAAAAAAGGGCCGGCAACCGTGGCTGCCAGCCCTTTTGAGGAGATGGGGATTGTACCGGAGGGCGTTACAAGCGCCCGTCGACCTGACCGGCGTCAAAGGCGTACTTGACGTCGTAGAGATAGCCCTCGGGCTTGAGCCATTGGCGGATACCAGAGGCGCCAAACGCCACGAACGACCGATGGGCAACAGTCAGGATGGCGGCGTCATAGCGAGCGGTCTCCTCAGCACTCGCCCCGGCGAGCCCCTCCAACGCCTCCACCGGGACCAACTCCAGTCCAAACTCCTCCCGTGCCTCCTCGGCATCCACCACCGGATCATGGACGGCAACCGTGGCGCCGTAGTCTTGGAGCTCGCGGACGATGTCGATCACTCGCGTGTTGCGCAGGTCCGGAGTGTCTTCCTTGAAGGCGAGGCCCAGCACCAGGATGTGCGCCTCGGGGATGCAGACACCGCGCTGGATCAGGCCCTTGACCACTTCATGCGCCACATGCGCGCCCATGCCGTCATTAAGGCGCCGGCCGGCGAGGATCATCTCCGGGTGATGACCGATGGCCTGGGCCCTATGGGTGAGGTAGTAGGGATCCACCCCAATGCAGTGGCCGCCCACCAGCCCCGGGCGGAAGGGCAAAAAATTCCACTTGGTGCCGGCGGCCTCGAGGACGGCTTGCGTGTCCAAATCCAGGCGGTTGAAGAGCATGGCCAGTTCGTTGACCAGCGCAATGTTCACATCGCGCTGGGTGTTCTCGATCACCTTAGCGGCCTCGGCGACGGCGATGCTCGGCGCCTTGTGCGTGCCGGCGGTGATAACCCGGGCATAGAGGGCATCGACGAAGTCGGCGACCTCGGGCGATGAACCGCTGGTGACCTTGACGATATCGGTCACCCGATGGGCCTTGTCGCCGGGGTTGATGCGCTCGGGGCTGTAGCCGGCGTAGAAATCCTTGCCATAAGTGAGTCCCGAGACCCGTTCGACGACCGGAATACAGTCTTCCTCGGTGGCGCCGGGGTACACAGTGGACTCGTAGATGACGACGGCGCCGGGCTGGATGGCCTGGCCGACCGTCTCACTGGCTCTCAGCAATGGTCTGAGATCCGGGCGACGGTGGTCATCGATAGGCGTCGGGACAGTGACCACGAAGACATTGCAGTCGCGCAGGTCTTCGGGGTCGCTGGTGTAGCGGATGCCGTGGGCGGCGGCGGTGGCCATTTCCTCCGTGCTCAGCTCTTCGGTTCGGTCACGACCCGCCTCAAGTTCGCGGATGCGGCGCGGATCAATATCAAAGCCGGTGACGGGATACGCCTCGGCAAAGGCCGCCGCCAACGGCAGACCGACATAGCCGAGGCCGATGACGGCTACGCGGGGGGCATTGGGCAGATCCATGGACATTGAGGAATCCGTTATTGCGGAAGGGTGGTTGGAATAATGTGAATGTGTATGACGCGTATGGGTAAGGGGTGTAGGTGGCTCGCTCTAACCAGCCACGCTCATTCCATGCGCGCAAGCAGCAACTCTTCGTACACCGCCATCGTCCGCTCGATGACGATTCGCTCATCGAACTCGGCCTGGGCCTTTCGCCTTGCCGCTTCTCCCAGCCGTTCGCACAGCGCGGGGTCATGCACGAGACGCTCGATGGCGTCGGCGAGCGCCCCCGAATCCCGTACCGGCACCAGCAGGCCATCCACCCCGTCGGTGACGACTTCACGACAGCCCGGCATGTCCGTCGTCACCAGCGGCCGCTCGCATGCCGCCGCCTCAATCAAGCTCTTCGGCAGGCCTTCTCCGTAATAACTTGGCAACACCACGGCGTGCACCGACTGAAAGAGACCCGGCATATCATCGACCTTTCCGAGCCAGTGAACGAGCCCTTCGTTATGCCAACGGCGGATATCGTTTTCGGGCACTGCAGCGGGGTTGCCAGCATCGGGCTCGCCGGCGAGCAATACCTCCACCGCCACCCCGTGGGCCTTCAACTGCCGCGATGCCTCAACCAGTTCGCCAACTCCCTTGTCCCAGAGCAGCCGCGCGGGCAGGACCACCCGAAACGGCGGCGAAGACAGAGGCTCACTGCGCGGGGTAAACCGCGCCAGATCCACCCCGGAACCCTTAATCAGTCGGATGTGATTAGGAGCGATAAGGCGCGCCTTATCGAAAACCGCCACGTCGTCCCCGTTTTGCAGGATCAGGCGGCCGCGCCGCCCACCGAGGGCCGCGCGCAGCACCCATCGAACCACGGGCCGTAGAAACCGCGCCTTCAGGGAGGGACTGACGAACACATAGCCCATCCCCGCCACGGCACTGACCCGAGGCCGGTTGCCAGCCAGCCGCGCGGCGAGGGCACCATAAACCGCGCATTTGATGGTAAACCCGTGCACCAGATCGATGTTCTCGCGCCGGATCAACCGAATCAGCCAGATCAGCAGCCGCAGTTCGCGCAGCGGGTTCAGACTAAGCCGCTGCATAGGTGCTGGCATCCAGCGCAGGCCAAGCGCCTGCAGCCGCTTACCGTCCGGCCCCGGCGGCGAGAGCAGCAGCACCTCATGGCCCGCATGCTGCAACGTCAGGGCCAGCGATCTACGAAAGTTGTAGAGATACCAATCGGTGTTAGCGAATAGGAGGATTTTCAATGGAAATAACATCTACAGCGGCTTTATCATTGCCGCTTCAGTAACGTTGATATGCTCTCGGCCGCAGACCCTTCACATAAAAATTTTTCAACTGTGGGGTTGAGGTATACCTCGTGATCGAGACAGACCCCTAAAAAGCTTACTTAGTCGGTTCTGAGCATTCCGCTATGCGGCCGCTGGCGCGACGTTTGCGCGGGTATCGATGCTGCCCTGATCCAGCAGCCGCAGGGCGGCGGATAATATCCAGCGCCATAAAACTACCAACCACCGCATCAGCCAGCAGAC
>NZ_VMKP01000003.1:0-36353 GCF_007625215.1 Spiribacter aquaticus
GCAATAACGACCTTGAGATTGACTCCGATGCTTTTGACGGCACGGTGACTCTGGTCGGTGTCAGCATCGCAGACGTCGAAGCTTCAAACTTCGATTTCGCTTAATCCCTCCACTCGGAGAGGATGCAGCCCTTAGGGGCTTTTGAAAAAGCCCTCGTCACCTAGTGGCGGGGGCTTTTCTTATTGGACTGGCCAGAATCTGGGTCGCCTCAATGCAGCCGGACTCAGTCCTTGCCTGATATGAACGACATCCCGATCGCTATCGTCCTGCTAGGCCGGCAACAGGATCGCCTCTCGCGGCAGATCAAGGCGCTGTATGACGAGGCCTTCGACTAGCGCACGTTGCAGCGCTGGCGGGATGGCTGGGCGGAATTGCCCTTGCTCAAATATCATCCGGACCTGCTGCCATGCGTGGATGCTCTGCTCGCCGAGATGGCTGAGGGCAGATGTCCTCTCCCGGTAATGGACAGCGCCCGTGTCGAGATCTGGAGCTATCACAAGGCATGCTGGCCTCGGCTCAAGGAACTGGGCGCTGACCTCAGTGCCTACATGAACGACTTCGGCGCGATCCATCCTGAGCTGAAGCGCCGGTTCCGGCGGCAGTATGAAGGCAAGCGCCGGTTCAGCAACCGGGAACAGACTGACTGGCTCAAGGCCATTGTAGTGGCCAGAAAATCAATTGCCCCAGTTTTGAGCGAGTCCTGGCAGTTCTCGGAGCTGGCTCCGCGGGCCGATGCGCGCACGCCGGATGGCCGTTGCTTGGTACGAGCTTTAAATCGCGCATTCGGTGACAAATTGTCCGGAGCGCACGGAATTCCGGACAAGTTGGGATCTCGGCACGCGTAGCCGATGATGGGATCGAGGTCCGCCGAACGTCGTGGGTCTTTAGGCGGCCCAGCGATAACTCGAGTGCAAGCCACCCAGCCACTTGCGGCGCACAAGGCTCGGGGGTTTATTGAAAAAATCCGGATCGTTTGCCGCGGGGTTCTGACTCAAGTCAGGAGCAATCGGAGGGTCCCCGCCGTTATGCATGTGGGGCCTCGCGGTGTTGTAATAGCGACGGAATTCGCGCAGCAAACGGTTCAAGTGGCGATCGTGGTGCGGTTGGACGTAACGCAAAAGCTCTTCATCGAGTGTGCGGTGAAATCGCTCCACGACTGCGTTTTGCCACGGGCATTTATAGGCGGTGCGTACGACCTTGATGTTCATCGCCGGTAGTATCCGCCTGGCAATCGGGAGAAAAATCCGGTCACGATCCATTACCATGGCCTCTGGCAAGTCATCCATGTCCATGAATGCGTTCCGCAGTTGCTGCGCGACCCACGCGGCCGACGGCGAGTAGGTCGCACGCGACCAATGCAGGACGCGGCGGCCATGATCGATGATATTGAGGATGTAGAGTTGGTCGCCCTTCAGGTCTAGGATTGTCTTGAAGTCGAACGCCATGACGTGTTGGTTATAGAGGGTGGTAACCCAGCCAGGCTCCTCCTCACGGGGCGGCAGCTTTCCCTTCTTTGGTCCCGGCTTGAAGCCATTGGCCTTCAAGATGTCACATACTACCGTTCTGCCGATGCGAAAGCGCAGTTCACCCCCAGAGATAATATTGGCGATACGTCGGGCGCTGTATCCGGAGTTTTCGCGCTTCATTGTCAAGACGGCCTCGACAATGAATTCTGGCGTCGACGGTCGGCCGCGCCGCTTGCCATCCGCGATCTTGTCGGCGTGCGATTTGCGGCTTTTGCCTTGAAGCCATTGGATGTACGTCGTCGGCGTAAAGCGCATGAAGCGCGTGACCCACGGGAAAAGCTGGTGTGCGCTGCCAATGAACCAGCGTTGCCAGCCCGTTAGACTCGGTCGCCTTCGTACCAATCGCCGCTTAGCCGGCGGCGTTCGGTTACCCTGCGCCGGGACCACCTTGGCTCGCAGGCTTTTGACCTCCAAGGACAGTGCGACTAACTGAAGCCGGCGCTGAGCCCATGCGATCCGATCGCGCCTGAATCGTCGACTGCTGGCCAAGCCGACCATCAGTCCAGAGGCAAACGCCACGACGGGTAACAGCAAAACTTCCATTGGACCATCCTTTGGCAAAACGATGCGAGGATACGCGAGCAGATGTGGGTGGTAGCCTAAAGCAAGTGAGCTCGGTTTGTTTGGAGGCCGTTTCATGTTGGAGATGATCGTGGTGAAAGCCATCCATGACATGGACGCGGGCGTCTGGCTAGTGGAAACCTCCGATATTCCAGGGCTGAATCTGGAAGGCGATACGCTCGAGCAACTTGCCGAGAAGCTCCCCGGCGCGATCCGTGATTTGCGCGAAACCAACGGCGATGCCGGGGGCAAGCTTGATGTGCCCATAAAGTTGGTCGCCCAAGCCAGTAGCCTGGCCGGAGAACTCTCGAAAAAGCCTGTCTGAGCGTCGGGTCTGGCGGCTTACGCGCCGTGGCCGGCGCCCATTGAGCGCGATGCGAGGCCCTCCGCCCACGCCAGCTGCCGCGGCAGACACACCGACTGCAGGTCGTAGTTGGAGATGGCGAACGCCCGGGCCTGCTCACCCAGTTTCTGGCGGCGCTCAGGGTCATCCGCGAGCAGGCAGACCTCACTCGCCAGTGCCTTTGGGTCAAAGAGGTCGAACAGCCGCCCCGTGAGATCGTGCCGGATCGCTTCCTGCAGGGGCTGGGTATCGCTCGCGACGATGCTGCAGCCGGCGCTCATGGCCTCCAACAGGCTCCAGCTCAGGACGAAGGGGTAGGTCAGATACACATGGACCGTGGAGAGCTGCAGTAACGGAATGAAATGCTCGTAGCGGATGTTGCCGAGGAAATGGACCCGCGCCCAGTCCTCGTCGGGGATGCGGGTACGCACCTCCTCAATGAATACCTCCCGCCAGCTTTTTTCTCCGTATGTGTCAGGGTCAGGGCGGGCCCCATAGCTCACGCCATCACCGCCCACGATCAGTATCCGGGCTTTGGGCCGCCTTGCCAGAATCTCGGGAAGCGCCCGCATGAAAATGTGGTAACCGCGATAGGGCTCGAGGTTGCGGTTGACGAAGGTGATTACCTCGCTGCCCCGATCGAGGGCAATTTTCCCGCCATTCTGGTCCGTGATGGTCATCTGCACGATGGGATTGGGGGCCACGACGTTGGTATCGATCCCGTCGTGAACCACGGTAATGCGCTCCCGGAAGCGCGGCGGGAAGGTGCTCGCCTGCCACTCGGTGGGGCTGATCCCGGCGTCTGCGGTCTCAAAATGCAGCAGGTTATTGAAATTCTTCAGGCGCAGCCGGCAGGCATCGCCCGGGTCGTTCGTCGGAAACTCCGGATCGAACCCCGTGTCGGCGCCCTGCGGGTGATAGTAAAACTCGCAGTAAATGCCCAGCGCCGCCTCGGGCCACACCTCCTTGACGAATAGGCTCTCGCCCCAGCCGTGATGGGCAATGATGGCGTCGGGGCGATAGCCTGAGTCGCGCATCTCCAGCGCTTTCCGGAAGGCCGCCTCACCGCGGATGGTCTTGGTCTCGAAGTCGCTGACCCAGGGATGAATCTCCCGGCTGGTGCCGCGCTTCGGGCTGTAACGGACAAGCCGCACCCCTTGCCATTCCGGGGCCTTGATGTCCCGCATGATCAGCGCCGTCACTTCATGACCCCGGGCGACCAGTGCCGGGGCCAGGTGCTTGAACTGACCGGGGAAGTTCTGGTGAACGAAAAGAAACTTCATGACATCATTATGCCGGTTTGATGAGTCAGGAGGCAGGATGCGGATCGCGCTGCTGGGTGCCAGTGGTCAGGTCGGGTTCGAGTTGCGGCGGGCGCTGGCGCCGCTCGGCGAGGTGGTGGTGCTCAATCGGACTGAATGCGATCTATCCGACCGGGGCGCCTTGTGCCGAGTCCTCGTGCAGCTGGCCCCCGATGCTATCGTCAACGCCGCCGCTTACACGGGGGTGGATGATGCCGAGACACACCGTGAGGTGGCGTTCCGAATCAACGGCGAGGCCCCGGGGGTGATTGGAGAGGCCGCCCGCGAGACGGGGGCCTTCGTTGTGCACTACTCTACCGACTATGTCTTCTCCGGGGATCGGGATCGCGCCTATCGTGAGGAGGATCCCACCGGTCCGTTGAACGTATACGGTGAGAGCAAGCGGCTGGGGGAGGTGCGACTGACCGAGAGCGGGGCCGCGTTCTACCTGTTTCGGACGGCCTGGGTGATCAGCGCGCGGGGCAGCAATTTCCTGCAAACCATCCTGCGTCTGGCGGCGGCGCGTGACCGCCTGCAGGTCGTGAGCGATCAGCTTGGCGCGCCGACATCGGCGGCGCTGATCGCCGATGTCACGGCGCATGCCCTGCATCAACGTCTCTCCGGTCGGGGATCGGCGGAGGCGGATGGCATCTACCACCTGAGCGCTTCGGGTAGCGCGAGCTGGTTTGAGGTTGCCCGGTATATTGTGGAGACCGCATGTGGTTTGGGCTTTGACCTGCGCCTGGCGGCGGAAGCCATCGAACCCATCCGAGCCGCCGAGTACGGGCAAGCGGCCCTGCGGCCAAGCAATTCCCGACTCGACACGACTCGGCTGACGAGGCAGTTCGACTTGACGATGCCGGACTGGCGGGATGGCATTCATTGGGCACTGGAGCAGTTGCGGTGAACGAATCCAAACGCAAGGGGATCATTCTGGCGGGCGGTACCGGGAGTCGGCTGTACCCGGTGATCCTAGCGCTGAGCAAACAGCTTTTGCCGGTCTACGACAAGCCCATGATCTATCACCCGCTCTCGACGCTCATGCTGGCGGGGATTCGCGAGATCCTGATCATCTCCACGCCCATGGATACGCCGCGGTTCACCGAACTGCTCGAGGATGGCAGTCAGTGGGGGCTGTCGCTTAGCTATGCCATCCAGGAACAGCCCGAGGGCATTGCCCAGGCGCTGACCATCGCCGAGGCGTTCCTCGATGGGGCGCCCTGTGCCCTGATCCTCGGCGACAACATCTTCCACGGTCATGACCTCGGCGCACTGCTTGACGAGGCGGACGACCAGACAACCGGCGCCTCGATATTCGCCTATCGGGTGAACGACCCGGAGCGCTACGGGGTGGTGGATTTCGACTCAGCGGGCAACGTCATGGGGATTGAGGAGAAGCCGTTTCAGCCGCGCAGTGGCTACGCTGTCACGGGGCTTTACTTCTATGACGGAAAAGCGGCGGAGTTGGCCCGGACCCTCACGCCATCGGCCCGCGGTGAGCTGGAGATCACCGACCTCAACCAGCGGTACCTGGAGGCAGGGGAGCTCAAGGTCCAACTCATGGGGCGCGGTTTTGCCTGGCTCGATACCGGTACCCACGAAAGCCTCCTGTCCGCCAGCGAATTCATCGCGACGCTGGAGCGACGGCAGGGCCTGAAGGTCGCCTGCCCCGAGGAGATCGCCTTTAGGATGGGATGGCTTCATCGTGGGGCGCTCGAGGCCCTCGCGGCGCCGTTGGCGAAAACCGCTTATGGGCAGTACCTCGAGCAGATCGCCCAGGAGGCTGACTGAGTCCATGGTGACCGCGACGCCGCTCTCCATCCCGGATGTGATGCTCATCAAGCCGGAGGTCTTTGGCGACACTCGGGGTTTTTTCTTCGAGAGCTTCAACCGCCGCATGTTCGAGGAGGCGATCGGCCGGGATCTGGATTTCGTCCAGGACAACCACTCCCGCTCGGCGCGCAATGTCCTGCGTGGGCTGCATTTCCAGGTGCAACAGCCGCAAGGCAAGCTGGTGCGTGTAGCCATCGGCAGTATCTTCGACGTCGCGGTGGACATCCGCCGGGACAGCCCGACGTTCCGGCGATGGGTGGGTGTTGAGCTGAGCGCGGAAAACCAGCGTCAGCTCTGGGTGCCCGAGGGGTTCGCCCACGGCTTTCTGGTTACCAGCGACTCCGCCGACGTCCTCTATAAAGCTACCGATTACTATGCGCCGGAGCAAGAACGCAGCATCCGCTGGGACGACCCGACGCTCGGCATTGAATGGCCGCTGGATGGGACGCCCCGGCTTTCCGGCAAGGACCGAGACGCGAGGTCGCTGATCGCACTCAAGCTTGGCTGAAATACCCCTACTGCGCGCACCCCAACATCGAGTATCCCGCGACGATCAGTTACCCTACGCTGCGAGTCATTCATTAAAAGGAGTCAATACCATGGCCAATACAGTCACCATCGACGGTAACGAATACGACCTTGAGAGCCTGAACGAGGCAGCGAAGTCGCAGCTCACTAACGTCCAGGTTACTGATCAGGAGATCGCCCGACTGCAGCAGCGGCTGGCCATCGCGCAGACGGCGCGGCAAGCCTACGCCCGGGCGCTGCAGGCGGAGTTGCCACAGTCCTGATCGGCAGCTATCTGCTCTAATGATCGGTATCCGTCGCTGATGTCTGCCATTGAGCGGTTGTTCTTCCGGCGTGTCCCGTTCTGGGTCGTGATGCTTCTGTTGATCCTGGGCATGATCGGCGCGCTGCTCTTCGCTTGGGCGGCGCAACGTGCGGCGGACGAATCGGCTGAGGCAACAAAACTGCAACAACAGGCGCTCGAGGTCGCCCGTGTGCCTGAGGCCATGCTGCGTGTGCTCACCGAGGGAATTCAGGGAGCGGCGCAGCCGCGCATTCTCGATTACGGGGGTGAGACAGGGTTTGTGCGGCGGGATCCCGATTTTGAGGATCCCGGGTATCTTCTGGTCTCGGCCTATAATGACGGCGCTGGGACGGGTGTCGTTTCCCTGCTGCGGGCGGGTGACGAGGACCCTATCCATCAATGGATTCCCGATATTGAGGCGATCCATGCTCGGAGCACTGATACCGAAGGGACCAACCTCAAACGCAACTACCGAGCCCAGCATCCTTTATTGACTGAGGATGGCGGGATACTGGTCACCAGTGGTGAGGGGCCGCTTACCCGGATTGGTCGCTGCTCGTCGGTGGAGTGGGTGACGGATCGGCATTTTCACCACTCCATCGAATGGGCACCCGACGGTGAGCATGTCCATGTGCCCCACGTGATGGATCCGCCGGCAGTCACGCTGGGCCTGGGCCCGGAGGGACCATTACCGCTTCGCGATGATGGCTTCGCGAAGGTCAGTCTGGACGGGAAAATCGTCGAGGAGTGGTCGGTCACCGATATCCTGCTGGATAACGGCTATCGCGGACTGCTCTACGGCGTCGGGCTTTATGAGACCGATCGTACGCATCTCAATGACGCCGAGGCAGTCGGCATTGATGATGAATTCGTCGAGTCCGGCGACATCATGTTGAGCTCCCGGAATCTGTCCACTGTGTTCCTGTACCGGCCGCGGACCAACGAGATCCTGTGGCTGCGAACAGGCCCCTGGCTCAATCAACACGATGTCGACTACCTCGGGAACGGAGAGTTTTCCATTTTCGGTAATGATGTCGTGCGGATGACGCCGGGTAAGGGCCGGCGTATCACGCCGCACAGTGCGATTTGGATTTATGATGTGAAAACCGAGAGCGTACGCCGTGCGCTTGAACTTGATGAGCCCGATATCGCGATCCCCAGCCAGGGGTTGCACACCTGGCTGGATAATGGCGATGTCTTCATCGATGATGCTCGGCGTTTATTACGAGTGGCGCCGGATGGTGCCGTGCGCTGGGAATACACCTCACCCGTCGGTGATGACCAGATTGGGGCGTTGCACTGGGCCCGTTATCTTAGGCCGGACCAGGTCCCGGAAGTGCTTCTGAATGGCAGGGAATGTTCATGAGTGACAGTCGTTACGCGTTCGCCCAGATCACCATGCTGGTCGGTCTGCTGGGTCTGCCGCTCACGGCAGCGGCCTATATCGGTCCCGGGATGGGTGCCGGTGCCATCGCGACAGTCCTCGGAGTGTTTGCGGCGATTTTCCTGGCGATCTTCGCGGTGGTCTACTATCCGCTGAAGCGGCTCTTCAGGCGCATGAGGGGCGCTCCGGCACAGTCCGAGAAAACCGAGTCCTCGGAGGACGGCAAGGCGGAGTGACAGCGCTCTCCGTCCTTGAGTGGGTCATTGTTTTACTGGCGGCCCTTGCCAGTGTTGAGCTTATCGTCCGTTTGCCCATTGGCCGCCTCGCCAGACGGCTCGCATCGGTGCCGCGTCATGTCCTGCGGACGCTGCATTCCTCTTCCCGATCTGATGAGCTAAAGCAGCGGCTCTTACTGTTCCATGCTCGGGTGCTTATCGGGGCAAGCGCCTCGCTGGCGGTGCTGATCCTGCTGGGTTTTCTACCGTTGCTCGCAGCCTTTTATGGTCTCGGTGGTGATGTGGCGCAGGCGAGTGTAATTGCGGTTGATGCCGCCGTCCTCGCCGTACTCACGACAGCCGCCGTGCTGTACCTCGTTCTCAGGCGGCGGTGGTATGGGTGACTATTCCCCTGCCGACCGCCTGTTGCATAGGTGGGCGCTGTCCTCTCAGGGAGTGCGACGTCTGAGTCTGGATATAGAGCGCGCGTTGATGAAACCCGATGACGAGCCGAACCGATCGGTGTGCGTGACCGGTTTGGCCCGGGCAGGGACGACGGCGCTGATGCGGGGGCTCTATGGGTCGGGCGATTTTGCCTCTTTAACCTATACGGACATGCCGTTCGTGCTGGCGCCCAATCTTTGGGGACGTCTCAGTCGTTTCAACCAGCGCAACCGGCACCGACGCCAGCGCGCCCATGGTGATGGGGTAGAGGTCGACTTTGACTCGCCAGAGGCGTTTGAGGAGGTCTTCTGGCAACTTGAGCTTGGCGACTACCGGGGCGTCCCTGCTGCGCTGACCCCCCAGACCGTCTCGCCGGCGGCTGTGGGTTCCTTCCGGACCTATCAACAGTTGGTCTGCCAGCGCCATGGCGCTACGCGGTATCTGGCCAAAAATAACAACCAGGTCCTGCGGCTCGCGTCGCTCGCGCCGCAGACGCCTGAGACAACGTACCTTGTGGTCTTCCGGGATCCCCTAGAACAGGCGTTCAGCCTGCTCAACCAGCATCGTCGCTTTGCCAACGCTGACCCTTTCACACGTCAGTACATGCAGTGGCTCGGGCATTTCGAGTTCGGTGCCACGCACCGCCCGATGCAGCTGAGCGATCCGTCAGTCAATGAGGCTCATGAGGCGCTGGCAAACCCGGACTCAGTGAATTACTGGCTCGGGCAGTGGGTAAATGTCTATACCTATCTCCACGAGCTTTCGCGTCAGAACCTCGGTAATATTTGGTTGGTGGCCTATGAGGGGCTCTGTGATGACCCCCATACCTGGCCGCTCGTCTGTGATCTTGTCGGCATCCCGCCGTCCAAGTCGGCATTCCGGCGGGGAAAGGGCGGATCTGGCGAGCCCCCGCAAGATACACGGCTTCTCGAGCATGCGAGGTCTCTCTACGCGTCACTCAGCGCCCGAAGTGTTGGGCGGCTGAGCGTTTAGCTGCGTGTTCACTTGGGATGATGGGTCAGTCAGCCCGATCCGGCCGGACGACAAGCCCATCCCACATCGATCCTATCGCACTGCAGTGCTGGGTCCCGGCGCAGGGTATCGACGCGCTCCGGTTGTGTTGAATCGTCGAACAGGATGTAAAGATCAGTCGGCCGCGCAGGCGCCCATGGCTGCGCGTCATTCAGACTGGGGCATGGGCCACTATGCCGGGCGATGTAGAAACTGTTCGTCATGGGCGCGGACTGCCAGGCCGCGATCGTCTGGATGAAGCTCTTCAGGTTGCGATTTCCCGGTTTTCCGCACTCGATGGAAGGCACCACGAAAAGCCGCTCAACGCCATTGAGTCGTGTTTCCCATTCGGGGATGTTGAGCACCCGGTCCTCGGTTTTCGAATCGAGCGCGATCGCTGCACGAAGCGGGTGGGTGTCCAGGACCTGTAGCAGGGCGGCCGTTATCAATACGGCCAATGCCCATCGGCGAGTACAGTCACGCCAGATGAGCAGCACGGCGCCGATTACCGCGATATAGGCAACTGGCCAGAAGAACCGGGAATTAGCCCTGAAGGCGGATAGACCCTGCTCGATGAAGTCCGGGAAACTGATGCTGAATACTTTAACGGGGCCAAAGGTCACCACCGGCAGGATGACGAATAGGAGCAGCCCGGTAAGCAAAGTGCTGAGGCTGCGATGATGGGCGACCAGCTCGCGCATTCGTGAGGATGGGGTAACAATCAGCGCAGTCGCGATCAAGAACAGTCCGCCGAGGCCGAGATAGCCCATCCCCTCGTAGTACTGCCCGCCCGTGACATCAGGACGGTGTGCGCTGAAAAAGCGCCATGCATGGCCCACCTCCTCCGCCTCCGCAAGCGCCTGCCAGGCTGTGGGCATCCACCCGGCGAGCGTTGAGAAAAACGGAGCGATCAGGTTGAGCGTGTAGCCTCCATAGCCTCCGGCGCCGCCACCGGCCATGTCGAAATAGCCCGCGAGCGTTGCGCCACCGAGGAAAAGGGCGCCGGGAGGGAAAAGTCGAGGCGCCAGGGTGCGCAGAGGATTGTCATCCTCAATCCAGACAGCGATGGTCGTGGTTGCCCATAGGCTGAACGTCATCGCCCAAAGGTAGGGATGGATAAGCGCGCTGACTGACCCGACAAACAGAAACAGGCCTGAGGCGAGACACCAGTCCCGCCGGCGCGCCGCGAGGTAACCCCATATCGATGCCAGGATCAGGAAATGTGCATGCAGAGCCAGGTGATACCAGCGCATCAGCCAGAAGGGCATGGCGCCCAATAATATCGCGACCGCCGCTGTGGCCAGCACATTACGGACGCCCAGATAGCGGGCAATCAGCACACCGAACAGCGCGTTGCCAAGCCAGCAGGCGACATACCAGATCCCGAAGGGCATCCAGACCGTACCGGTGATACTCGCGTAGACCTTCCCGATTAATGCAACGAGCGGGATGCTGTCCGTGCTGACCACGGAGAGATTAGGCAAAGAGCCAAGGTGGTCGATTTTGAGGAAATCGAATGACCATGGCTGCTGGATGAAGTAGAGGTATCCGGTGACATGCTGGGCGCGATCAGAGACAAGGTATCGCCAGAATGACGAACTGCCCGAAATCCAGTCGAGGGGAAGCGTCAACAGGATCACGACTGCTACCGGAGCGAGCGAAGCGGCGATGGAAGCCGTTACCAGGGTGAGGTGGGTCCAGGGGCCTTTCTCTCCGTTACGCGCACCTTCCTTGGCGCTGCTGTTCCTCATGCGCGGAACCCCCACAGGCGCGCGGCGAGTAATGTTGTGGCCGGTATGGCAAGAATACTGACCAGTGCAGCAATGGTCTCCGACATAACGGCTTCTTTCAGCAGCACAGAGAGAAGGAGGGTGTTCATTCCAAATCCCAGCAGCGCGATAACGAAGAACCGGCGCATTGCCTGGCGTGTGGGCGCCTCCTTGGGGAACGTCCAGTGGAAATGGCCGTTAAAGGAAACAATGAAGGCGATGCCAAAGGCGATCGCGTTCGCAACGCGTGGATCCAGTGGCGTGATCTCGATGAGCAGCGTGACCACTCCCGCATGGATAAGTGTCGCAAGCATACCGACAAGCCCAAACCTCAGGGTGATCAACCCCTCAGTGGCGAGCTTCCTCAGCATTGGTCGGGTGCCCATGGCTAATCGGTATCCCGAGACTGTCCGTAAACCCGTCTAACGAGGTAAGTCGGTCGGCGCTTTGCCTCAATGTATGCTCTGCCGAGGTACTCGCCCAATATGCCAATACCAATTAACTGAATACCGCCGAGGAACATCACCGAGACAAGCAGTGATGCGTATCCGGGAACATCGACTCCGTAAAATAGCGTGCGTACCACGATGAATCCGGCATAGGTGAACGCGAACAAGGCGGTGACGGCGCCTATATAGGTCCAGATGCGCAGTGGTGCAATGCTGAAGCTGGTGATCCCTTCGATGGCGAAATTCCAAAGTTTCCAGGCGTTGAACTTGCTCCCACCTGACTCACGGGCGTCGCGATGGTAGTCCACGATGCTGGTCCGGAATCCCGCCCAGGCGAAGAGCCCCTTCATGAAGCGCCGCGCCTCCGGTAACTCTCGTAACGCCTCGACAACCGCCCGGTCCATTAGTCGAAAGTCGCCGACATTGGCAGGGATGCTCGGGTCGGCGACAGCATTGTGAATGCGGTAGAAGAGTCCTGCGCTATTGCGTTTGAACCAGCTGTCGGTGCTTCGGTCGCAGCGTCTGGCGAGCACCACCTCCGCCCCCTCACGCCAGCACTGCAGCATTTCCGGAATGAGCTCCGGGGGATCTTGCAGATCCACGTCGATGGGCACGACAACATCGCCGTCCGCATGATCGAGCCCGGCAGTGAGTGCGGCCTCCTTGCCAAAATTGCGGGACAGGTCGATGACCACCGCCTGCCGACGATGTCGCTTGATTGCGTCAAGCGTTCTGTCCTCACTGCCGTCGTTGACGAAAACAACGCGATATTCGATGTCAGAACCGACAAGCGCCTCGCGTAGCCGTGCCATGAACGTGTCGATGCTGGCTTGCTCGTTATAAACGGGAACCACGAAATCCATTCGCGTCATGATGTCGAAAACGGTCCTTCTATCCTACGGCTAAATAATACACGCATAAGTTTATCAGCTCTACTCTATGTCCAGCGCCATATTCCAGCACGAGACTTCATCCCCAGCCTTTAGCCTGTAATGATTCCCGGCTTTCTGGGGTTCTACCCCATAGCTGCGGACACATCTGAAAAGCTTCATCATGGGAAACAGGAGGTGTCCGATGGCACAGAAGAGACGACGGTTCAGTCGAGAGTTCAAAGAGGAAGCGGTCGAGCTCGCGAGTCGGCCTGACGTGACGATCAAAGACGTTGCGCATGACCTGGGTATTCATCGCTCGGTGCTCGAGCGTTGGTGCCGGGCATCCAACACCGCTCGCAAGGAGGCTTTCCCCGGCAAGGGGCAGCCACGAGACGAAGAGGTCGCCCAGCTACGGCGAGAGCTTGCTCGGGTGAAAAAGGAACGGGATTTTTTGCGCGATGCGGCAGCGTTCTTCGCCAGGGAGTCACCCGGCGGTACCAGGTGATCCAGCGCTTTCGCGGTGAATATCCCATTCGACTGATGTGCCGTTGTCTGGAGGTCTCGCCAAGCGGGTTCTATGCCTGGCTTGCACGACCGGTGAGCAAGCGCGCTGCTGAGAACCAGCGGCTGCGCCGGCGTATGCGCGACCTTCACAAAGACCATCATGGTGTTCTTGGGGCCCCTCGTATGCATGAGGAGCTCTTCTATGAGGGTGAGTGATCATCTCGAACGGGACTTCAGCGCGGCAGCGCCCAACGAGCGGTAGGTGACGGACATCACCTATATCCGCACCAGCGAGGGTTGGCTGTATCTGGCTGCGGTCATCGACCTCTACAACAACGTGGTCATTGGCTGGTCGATGAGTGCACGGCAAGACCGACACCTGGTGCTCAAAGCGGTCCTGATGGCGATCTGGCAGCGGGAAGACAACAGCCCGGTGATCCTGCACTCCGACCGCGGGGCGCAGTTCACCAGTGGTGAATACCAGGCGTTCCTGCGCGACCATCAAGTCATCTCCAGCATGAGCGCGGTTGGCCACTGCGGCGATAACGCCGCGGCAGAGGGGTTCTTCGGTCTCCTCAAGCGTGACCGGGTTCGCCGCCGGCGCTATCTAACGCAGGCCGAGGCGCGCAGTGATGTCTTTGATTATATTGAGCGATTCCACAACCCGAGAATGCGTCGGCGGGTTGAGTAACCAATGGATCAGAAACGACGCTTAACGAAACCGTCCGCAGTGGTGGGGTAGAACCCGTGGGGGCGGAAGTACCCGGCAGTGGCGGCAAGCTGACAGCGACGCTGGTCTGAGGTCATCCCGTTCTTCGCCTTCTCGCCTGAGGTGCGCCGGATCATCTACACCACCAACGCCATCGAGCCGCTGAACAGCCAGGTGCGAAAGGCGGTGCGCAACAAGGGCCATTTCCCAAGCGATGAGGCGGCGATCAAACTGATCTACCTGGCACTGAGAAATGTGCAGGCGAAGTGGAAACGGCCACCCGTCCAATGGCACGCCGCCAAAACCCAGCTTGCGATCCAGTTCGGTGACCGGTTAGTGCTGGAAGGCTGATCTCAATGGAGCGGCTCACACACAAAAATCTCCACAGGCCCGTAGCGTTGGGTCCAGCGCTGAACCGTCTTTGGGTCAACATGGAAGCGTTCCGCTGCCTTGCGATAGCTCAGCCCTTGATCGATGACGGCACGAACCATCCGGGCTCGACCTCGAGGCGTCAGCGCGGCATTGTAATGACTGTCCACGGGGTCTCCTTCATTGGGTTGCCAAGTCCGCAAACTCAGCATCCCTCGGAGCTCCTCCGCGGACAACCTATTGAGAGATCACGACCTGGTCGTCGCCTTTGCGGCCCGTCGGGCATCGTGGGTCGAACGCGCCGCCGCCTAAATCCGGCATACCCGAGCCCTGCCGTAGATACGCTTCGCGGAGACCGAGCAGGCCCGGCTGATCAATTCGACCTCCGCTTGGGAAACGGCGGCTCACCCTCAAACCGTGCGACCGGCATCTCCAGCAGCCCCTTGTCCATCAACAGCTCGCCGACCAACGTTTCACTCCACTCATGAACACCTCTCCTAACGACTTTCCCATGATCAATCAGGTGTCCAGCATATTCGAGCGGCGTCCCATTACCGGTGATAGGTGTTGACGCTAGTCAGGCAACCGCCGTATGGCGGGGGGGCTTGATCAAGCTCTCGGCCGGAATCCCAAACATCTCGTGAAGTTTCCAGACCATGGCCAGGGTAAGGTTTCGCTTCCCGTTGAGGATCTCATAGACGCGGTTGCGCTTGCCGATCGCCGGCTCTAGATCCTTGGCGGTAAGCCCTTCCTGATCCATGCGGAACCTGATGGCCTCGATAGGATCCGGCAGATCCACGGGAAATTGCTTCGCTTCGTGGGCCTCTACCAGGGTCAGCAGGATCTCGAAGCGGTCGCCGTCCTCGGTGCCGGGCTCAGGTTCATTGTCGAAGTATGCGGATACCTCGCGCAGCACAGCCTTGTAGTCGGACTCAGTGCGAATCGGGCGAACATTCATAGCATCACTCCATTTCCACTGTTTCGGCATCCACTTTGTCATACTCAGCGTGGGTGCCGACGAACTTGATATAGACCGCGCCGTATCGGTACGCCACGCCCACGATGAGCCGGTAGTCGTTGCCCTTGATGTCGAATACGACACGCTTGTTACCCAGTATGCTGGCCCTTGGGTATCTCGCTTTGATGTCGTGCGAGCTCTGCCATTCCGAGTGCTTTACTTCGTCGACCCAGGCCTCCAGCGGGCCCTGAGCGTCAGGATGCTGCCCCCAGAAATCCCTCAGGGTCCTCTTCGAGATTATTCTCATGCAAACTCCTCAATGGCGGGATCTTGTCCCAATTTGGGATTACTGTCAAACCTTGCAGCCCCTCACCACCGGTGCCCTTTTTGTCGCGCTTTCCAATATGTCGGGCCGTAGAGCCCCTCAAACCCTGGAGCGCTTCGAATACGCAAACCTTCCTGAGAGCCACTGAGAGCCTCTTACAGAGCGCGACGCTACGATTGCCTCCAACACTCGATTTGATCAACGGTAATCACGGGTTTTGCTTATGGCGGTTACAGTGACGCAGCTCCAGGCGCTCTACGTTGCCTATTTCGGCCGTCCGGCGGATGCCGGCGGCATAGCGTTCTGGCAGGCACGCAGCGAAAGTGAGGGGCTTGATGCAAGTGCCGTCGGCGAAGCGCTGTATGAGTCGGCCGAGGCCAGGGCGCGTTACCCGGATGAGGCGCCGGAAGCCTTGGTGGACCGGGTTTATGCCAACATCCTGGGCCGCTCGCCGGATACGACTGGCCGCGCCTTCTGGATCGAAGAGCTCGAGAGTGGACGGCTGGATGCGGCGCGCTTGCCGCTCACGGTTTTCAATGCCGTCCGCGGTGGAGATGCGGATCACCTTGACAATCGGATAGCGGCCGCTGATGTGTTTACCGATCAGGCGGTTGCAACGGATTATATCGGCCAGCCCGCAGCCGCAGTCGCCCGGGATTGGTTGGATGGGATCGACGCCGATGCCAGCTCATTAACACTGGCGAGTAACAGTCTGGCCGGGCTCTTCACGCGAATCAGCGACGGCGCGGTGACCGGACACGCGCTCGATGGCTATATCAGCGGCGCAGACGTCTACGTGGATACCAACGGCAATGGCGTTGCCGAGGCATCGGAGCAGCAGTAGACGACGAATGCAGGCGGGGCGTTCACCTTGGGTATGGATGCTCCAACTGGCCCGATACTGATTGCCGGGGGTGAAGACATCAGTACGGGACAAACGCTGGCCGGAACGCTATCCGCGCCGGCTGGCGCACTGGTGGTGAGTCCCCTGACAACCTTGATGCAGGCACTGCTGGACGCACGGCATGCGGTGGGCATTGCGGAGGTGGAGGCCACCATCGTCCGCGCGCTTGAGTTGCCCGGGCAGGATTTCTCCAACATGGACCCCATCGCGACTGCCCTTGAGGACGAGCAAGCGGCCGCCGACGCGATCAAGCTTCAAGCCGCTAACGCATCGATCATGAACGTTGTCGATGCCGGTATCGCCCTGGTCCGCGGCGCTGGGGCACAGATCGAAGCCTCGGTGATGAGCGATGCATTATACGGAGCCATGGCCGATGCGCTGGCAGGTCTTTCGGATGATGAGGGTGAAACCCTGGATCTCACAGAGGTGGATGATCTCGGGGCAATCCTTAAGTCAGCGGTTGAGTCATTAACGTTGGATGACGCCCAGCAGGCTCTCATTGATGCCGCTGTTGCTGATGTGGCGGCAGCACTCAGCGCCGTCAATCAGAGAATAGACGATGCCGCCGAACGCTTTGTTGATGCCGGACGAGTCGCGGCGACGATGCCTTATCAGACATCGCTCGATTGCAGACGGTGGCACAGGCGGACCTGCGCGAGGATATCTCGAGCCTCGTCGCCAGTGAGGCCACTGCGGTTCTCGATGCCCGCTACGCCGGCAGTGCATTGACCCGCAAGGTTGATGGTGCCGATACCGGATCGCTGACGCCTGATCAGCCCATCACCAGTGGCTCAAGCATTTCCGACTATGACCCACCGGTTCGATCTACAGCAGACCGGACCGCGCCAGCAATCAATAAATTCGAGGTGGTGGACGCGACCACGCTGTCTCTGACCAGCGATGAGTCGGGTACGGAAGTCCTTGATTCCGAGGATGGAGAAGAACTCGCGCAAGTCGATCTGACTGCCAATGCAGCAGCCACCCTCGATATCACCGCACAGAATACGGCCACTGTCGCTAGCCTGACCGTGGCCGACTCAGCCGGCAATCAGACGACTGCAGAGACAGGTGTCGTCCTTGGATCCGATGGAGAGGATACCCGCACCCAGTTCGACGACACGCCTGAATCGCTGTTCTGGTTTGGGTTTGATGGGGATGACGACCTGGTCACGTTGGATTCGGGCGATATCCTCGACGGCGGTCAGGGCACTGACACACTATTTCCGCTTTCGATCGGAAACGAAACCGTGACCTTCGATTCGGATGCGAGCATCCAGAATGTCGAGGAAATCAGTAGCATTGTGGGGAACAGTATCGATGTTGACCTCAGCTCCCAGACCGAGGGCTTTACGATCCGGGTGCTCAACGGGGATGACGTCATCAGGGGAAGTCACGGTAATGACCTTTTCGATGTAAAAGTGGAGGAGAATCAGGGGCTAACCAGGGGTATGAAGCTAGAGGGCGCCGCCGGTGACGACGAGTTCACGATTCTTTTCCAGGCGAATTTCCTGTTAAACGACTCCACGCCGACTACCATTGACGGCGGTGAGGGGCAGGACACGCTCGTATTTGTTGACTACAACGGAACCACAAAGGGTTCAGCAACGGCGAATGTTCTCGATCTGGACGATTTCGATGGCTCCACATACAACGGCGATGCCGATGCGTTTGATAATTTCTCCAATCTCGAAAACGTCGATCTGAGCGATGAGGATTCGGTCAGCTACACGATGCGTGGCACGGCCGGGACCAACATCCTCACGGGCGGCGGCGGTGATGACTTGCTGGAAGGGCGCGCTGGGGACGATCAGCTCAGTGGAGGTGGCGGTGACGACACCCTCATGGGGGGTGCGGGTGCCGATACGCTCGACGGGGGAGCGGGTGTTGATACCGCCTCTTATGCGATGAGCCCGGGCGCCGTTACCGTTGATCTCACCGACAATGGGAATAATTCGGGAGCCCATGCCGAGGGTGATCAACTGAGTAGAATCGCAAATCTCACCGGTAGTGGCTACGGCGACACCCTCACGGGCAATAACAGGGACAACCGCATTGACGGTGGTGCAGGGGATGACGACATCAATGCGGGCCCTGGTCTCGATACAATAAACGGTGGTGCAGGCGCTGATCAGATTCAGGGGCGGCGCGGTGATGACATCATTAACGGTGGCGATGGGGACGACACCATCACGGGTAATGCTGGTGCTGACACTATTGACGGTGGTGCGGGCGCTGACACCTACACCGCTGGTGATGGAACCGCGATCAGTGTGACGTTGAATACTGACACTGCAGCCACGGTTACGGTGACAGGCGGAGAGGACGACTCGATCGTCAATATCGAGAATGTCATTGGCACGGATGGAGACGACGCCATCACGGGTAGTGCTGGAGACGACGCTATCGCGGGTGGTGCGGGTGCCGATGTAATAGATGGTGGGAAAGGTTCCGATACGGTGTCTTATGCCGACGCCACCAAGGCTGACGGCAGCGTCCTAGCAGCAGGCAGTGCGGGCATAACCCTTGCTCTCAATGACCAGCCGGCCGAAGAGGTGAGACCGGGTGATACGAACGTCGGTGCAGACACGCTAACCAAGGTGGAGAACATCATCGGCACTCGAGCCGATGACACCCTGACAGGCGGTACCGCAGCCAACACCCTGACCGGTGGCGGCGGAGACGACACCATAGACGGCCGCGGCGGCGACGACACCATCACGGGTGGTGCGGGTGCTGATACGATAACGGGTGGTGCTGGTGATGATCAGTTCGCTTTCGCTCAGGATGACAGCACTAGAGCTGCTGTAGACGAAATTACAGATTTCGAGATTTCTGAGGACGTATTGGATTTTGACGACATGAACGACACGGCTATTGTCCCTGACGTAGCTGAGGTCGATGTTGGCTTGACAATAGGAGAGGGTGATCGTGCAGACGTCCACGCAGATATAATTAACGGTATGTTGTTGCTGTCCGTGGCTGATGGCGATCAGGACGATCTAAGCTTGTTTGATGGTCGTAACACCATAATTAGCGCAATGGAAAAGGCTGTTGAAGAAGCCCTCGGAGCGGATGATCCCAATGGTGCCGTTGTCGGGTTTGAGTTGGATGGCGACACCTACGTAATCGAGTGGACCTATAAAGAGGACTTCGGTTCTGCCACGCTCGAAAACGTTGTTCAGCTGAGTGGTATTACAGGAATCTCAGATCTCGCTCGTGCTGCTGCAGATGATGCCGTGGTCATTGCCTAGTCCTTCCACCCTCACCTGAGGAACAGTCCTGAGAAAGCCCTCGTCGCTTAGCGTCCGGGGCTTTTGATTCCATATGACGGGTCTTTGCGCGAGAAAGCGGTTTAAGTCACGAGCTCAGACTCCCATGGACGATATTCAATCCCAGCCGCAATGACTGCGGCTGTATTGTCCTGGTTTTCCGCCGATTCTGAGAATCGTGAGAGGACATCGTCCCGGTCCAGATCCGTTTCGAGGCGATTCAGCCAGTATGCTTTGCCATCGGCGTCCGGTAACCGGTCGAGAACGTTGGCATAAAGGGCGTCAATGTACTCGTCGTTGGTGGGTGACGCGCCATAGCGGTCGCTAAATTCCGGGCTGCCGATGAATTCGGCGGCAGCACGTTCCAGATCCGTTCCATCATCCAGTCGATTCACCCAGTACCCGAGACCGCTGGAGTCAGGCAGGCGATCAAATGCCGCCTGATAGAGTCTAGTGGCCATGGCGGGGTGGTCATTCATATGATGCGCGAGGGTGACGTCGCTGAACTCCAGCCGCTCGACATCAATGAGCGTATCCCGCCAGGCCGCGCCGCCATTCACCGGGCTGACCTGGAACTCTGTAGACCCAGGCTCGATCTCGTAGTCGTCAGCGCTTCCAGCATAGACTGCTGTGTCGATACCGGTGCCACCGTCGAGCGTATCGCTGCCCTTCGCTGCAACGAGGCGGTCATCGCCACCCATGCCATGGATCGTATCCACCGCGGGGCTGGCTTGCAGGACTTCACCTTCGTCGCGGTAAGGAAAATCCACATCGGCGATGGAGACTTCGCCGATCCGGCCATCCTGTTTTACACCGGTCGCGAGACGGACTAGGGAGTACACTTCATCGGGCCCCTTCACCATGCGGTCCATTTCAGGGGTCGTGCCCTCCTGCCAATACTCTCCCTCCGGTCCCTGGATAAATCCACCGTCTGAGCTGTTCGCTGCCGTGGCTGTGAGTTCATCGCGCCAGCGTTCGATGAAAACGCCGTCTTGATCCTGCATCAGGAAATGTTTGGGTTTGTCGTCATCTTCGAACCAGACACCATCGACGTAAATGTCGGCACGTCCATCGCGGTCGAAGTCAGCAATGTTCGGCGCGTATATGGGTACGCCTCGGTAGTCAATCGTCTCAAGGCGCTGTTGTGTTACGTCCGTGAATTCACCATTCCCATCGTTACGCAGAAATTGGATGGAGGCGGAGGGATCGAGGAAGCTGCCACGCGCGAAAACAATGGCGTCCATTAGTCCGTCGCGGGAGAAGTCGATGGCCTCGACACGCAGATCGTGACTGTCGACGTCCACTTCGGGCGCGCTATCCAATAGGGGGGGTGGAAGCCGTGAAATCACCTCTATGGAGGCATCTCCGTCAGGCGTTTCTTCGATTCTGGCGAGGACCGTGCCGCCATCTGCTGTTCCCGATCCTTCCACCCCGGAGTCGACAACCATGGCGGTTACAGAGCCATCACCCAGAAAGTCTGCAAGGGTCAGACCAGAACCATCCGCATCCTGTTTGAACTCAGCCTCCTTGAGTCCATCCTCTTCGCCCCAGTACATGCGCCGTGACACTGGCGGTTCATAGCCGTACCCCGCCGCGTATACGTCGTCATAGCCATCGCCGTTGATATCGCCGGCTCCAGCGCCATGTTGCCAACCAATGACCTCAGGCAGAGCTTGGCGGGAGAAGTGCTCTCCCTCGTTGATGAGCGCATACGGCTGAACAAAATGATCCATGTCGGCATAACCGGCCAGGAACAGATCAGTGCGGTCATCGTTGTTGAAATCGCCAGGCACAAATTCTCCGATGCCCTCAAAATGCCGCATATCGCCAGGTAGCCAGGCATCTGTCAGGTCCTGAAACTGACCCTCTTTCCACCCGAAGATGTGCATGGATATGTTCGAAAATTCGCCAGAGCCGTTAGGTTCATTTTCAAGGCCACCGAATAGGACCTCCTCCACGCCGTCGCCGTCCAGATCGACGGTGTAAGGGTCCTGATGGGCGATGGGGCGAGCACTGCTGTCTCTGTAGTATCGAAACTCCCCGGCATCCCGGAATGGGCCGATTCTGATGTTTTTGTCCATATGTCTGCTACTCCAGCCCTGTCTTTCCGGGGTGTCGCAAGTCGATATGTGTGAGAGTCTACAACACCAGGCGTCGACAGGAATAGGCGGCCGCAATGAAGCATAATTGCGAACTCTTCAATACATCCTCGATCGTCCCTTATTACTCGGCATTCGGGCTGGATCCGACTCTGGTGCGCTCAGGCTTAGGATTCCAACCGGCCGGCGTAGCGTTTGGCGAGAGAGGGGATGACTAGGGAGTTGCGCTTGTCTTTCCGACAGGGTTTTACGAAGAGCCCCTCATTCCAGCGCTGGAATTCACTCGCGTGGATGATGGCGCATTCGAGTTATCCCGCATCCATGAGGATATGGGACTGGGTAATGCCCGGGACTATGCGCCCCTTGATGCTGGATCCTCCGGTGCTGATCGATTGGTCGTGGTGGACCATGGGCTGGAACCCAGCGGTGGGTACGCCAGTTGGCCGCATGGCCACATCTATGTGGCAACGCTCGATGATGCTGGCACCCGTTTCGAGCAGGTGACGGACGATAAGGCGTTCTATCACTCCGTATCAGCGGGGGATATCAACGGTGATGGGCGCATGGACATCGTGGCGAGTCACATGAGGAGCAATTTCGGCGCTACGCCGCAGAACATTAATGTCTTCATTCAGAACGCCAATGGCGGATTCACGGAGGATCTGGCGGTTGCGGAGGCGATGGGCAACAGCGGTGGCACTGGAGCGGTAGTGGTCACTGACCGGACTGACGCCGGCAATGACATCCTGGAGGTTGCTTACGGCGATACCTATGGTGAGGACTATGCCGCGCGTGTGTTCTCGGGTGACGTCGATTCGGGGTTTGAGATCTCTCATCGAGTTGGGCGTGAGGGGTTGTTCGAGACGATGGGCGGCACACGAATCCGCGCCGCGGACCTGGATCTGGATGGTTCAAAGGAGCTTGTGACGAGTCTTGAGGGAACGCTGACTGCACACGAGAGTGGTTACACGGCCAATGGTCTGGAGGTCTTCAGTCAAGGACCGGATGGTGAGTACCAGTACTCCACCGACGTATGGCTTGAGCAAAACGCCTGGCGCTTTGAGACGCTCCAATTTCGGGAATTCGAGATCGTTGATTTCGATCATGACGGGTTCC
The DNA here is from genome assembly GCF_007625215.1 of Spiribacter aquaticus. Taxonomy (NCBI): domain Bacteria; kingdom Pseudomonadati; phylum Pseudomonadota; class Gammaproteobacteria; order Chromatiales; family Ectothiorhodospiraceae; genus Spiribacter; species Spiribacter aquaticus. The sequence continues at coordinate 22,773 of NZ_VMKP01000003.1, forward strand.
TGGACTTGGTGCTCAATGGCTGGAATGGATCCTCGCTGCATAAGGGTGGCGGTTTCGATGTTGGATCACTGTTGTTCCGTAATGATGGCGAAGGGGCATTGGAGCAGCTGGATACGGACGCGGCGGCGGGACTCGTCAGTCAGCGTCTCCCGTCGCAACCGGAGTATATGCGCGTCATCCCGGCGGAGCCGGGTGAACCGCTGGAGCTCTTCGCCATGCTCCAGGACGGATCGACGCATGTTTTAAGCGTCGAGGCCGCATATCGTAACGAAGACGAGGTATTAAATGCGGCCGGCGATGGAACGCAGATTTTCGGTCGTGGCGGTGATGATGAGTTCCTGGTGCAGGGCGCGTCTCTTGAAATAGACGGCGGCGCTGGCCTCGATGAGGTTATTTATAACGATCGGGCAGGCCAACATCGAGTCGAGCGTCAGGAAGACCAATGGTCCGTAACGGATTCGAAGGGCGAGGCTGACAGGCTGACGACGGTGGAGCGCCTGCAGTTCGAGGATCAGTCATTGGGACTGGATCTGGATGGCGCGTCGGGGCAGGCCTATCGCCTTTATCAGGCCGCATTTGATCGAGCGCCGGACCCTGCTGGACTGGGCTACTGGATTGCCCAGGTCGATGACGGCATGGCCCTCGAACAAGCAGCCGCGCGATTCATCGACTCCAGTGAATTCCAGGATCTCTACGGCCAAGCGCCGGATGATGCTGCTTTCCTGACGGCGCTGTACGGCAATGTGCTCGACCGTGCCCCGGATAGTGACGGGTATGTCTGGTGGCTGAGTGAATTGCAGAACAATCCGGCGAAGACTCGAGAGAAGGTCCTGATGGATTTCTCGGAGTCTCCAGAGAACCGGGATAATGTCGCAGAAGTCATCGCGACGGGCATCGAGTACGACGCGTGGGCGTGATCGCCAAGGAGTAAGCGCATGTCAAGATTTGAACGCGTCATGTTGCTGCTCTCTTCAAGCTCCGGATTCTCTGATTTTTCGAGTGAAGCCTTCGCAGAAAATGGAGCTGCGTTGGATTCGAATGGTAGTGGAGCACTCGAACAGGCGCTTCACCTGACGTGGGCCCCATCTCATTGCTTACGCCAACCCCCCATATGGGGGGTCGTGGCTGCAGGCACGGTCCGATAACCTCACTCTCGATGTAGGGAGTGAACGGTGTAAGGATCATGAGTTTTGACTTCGAGACGCTGACTACTGAAGGAAAGGTCAATGCTGCGTATGTTGCCTACTACGGTCGCGCGGCGGACGCAGAGGGGCGAGCATTCTGGGCGAATGAGCTTGAGGCGGCCGATGGCAATCTGGATGCGATTATCGACGCCTTCGGCACTTCCGCGGAGGCGGAACAGCGCTATGGCGGTCGCGAACCCGCCGACGCCATCACAGCGCTCTACCAAGACCTATTCGGCCGCGGGCCAGACAGCGAGGGTCTGGCGTTCTACACCGGTGAACTCGAGGCAGGCCGGATCACCCTGCAGAGCCTGGCGCTGGATATTCTGAACGGGGCAACGAATGACGATGCCACGCTGATTAGCAATCGTCTTGAGGTTGCCGATCGGGTGACTGATGCCTATGAGACCCTGGAGAATCCGATAGACCCGGGGTTTGCCCGATTCGTTATCGGTGGCGTGGACGCGAGCGAAAATAGCTTGGAAACGGTCAATGGCTGGTTAACGTCCCTGGAGAGTGAAGACCCACCGTTTGCGGCGTTGGGCCGAGTAGCCACGGACGAGAGACCCGTCGGAGATCTCCCGACGGGTGCGGAAAGTGTCTTGGTGGGAGCCAGTGCCTTTGGACTCCTCGACCTAAATGAAAACGGCGAGAGTCTGCCCCAGGAGCTGATCGTCAGCGCGGAGGACGGTGGTCTTATCCGCGTGGGGGATTCCGCGCCCGGGCTGCTGCGTGTGGACGGCGAGGCCCTGGAAGCGCAAGGGGCAGGCAACACGATTCGCATCGGTGACTTCGATAGCGGGCTGGCACTGCTGGAAGACGGTGCCACGCTCTCCACTGTGGATTTACGTGTGGGGGAAAACGGCCGCGGTGAAATGATTCTGACCGGTGAGGGAACACAGGCAACCGTTTCCTCGGCTAACGGCGTGGCCAGTTTCGGAGACTACAGCTACCTTGCGATTGGCAGGCCGGAGGACAGCTACGGAAAGCTGGCGGTTGATGATGGCGCTGCCGTCGATGTGCTGACGCCTGATGGAAATACGGTGGGCGGCGGCATCCTCATTGCTGCCGAGGAGAACAGCCGCGGCGAGTTAATTGTTGATGGCGGCTTGGTGAACATCCGGGACACCGATGGTCTCGTTGGCAGTCGGGCCGGTGAGTATGGCGATGGTCCGTATCTAACTTTGGGGGCAGGTGGCTCAGGTCGGTTAGATCTTCTTGACAGCGGAAAAGTCACTCTGGAGGCCAGCAGTACCAGGCTTCTGGTGGGTGACCAGCGGAATGGCTCCGACGCCCAGGGAGTCATGAATATCTCTGATGGCTCCTCGTTTCGGATGATGACCGCCGAAGAGAATTCGGCACTCGAGGAAGACTTTATACTCGAGCATTATGCCGCGATTGGGCGTGATGGTGGCACGGGCGAACTGAACATCACGAATGGTGGTGTTTTCGAAATGGTGGGTCGCAATAAGTACGCCACACTCGAGTTGGGGCGAGATAAAGAGGGGCAGTCGGCAGGCAGCGGCAGTGTAACTGTGAGCGGCGCGGGCAGTCGCCTTGAAGTCAGGAACGAAAATACGGCATCGGGCGAAGCCTTCATCGGCGTGGGCCGCGACGGAGAGGGGTCGATGACCCTCGAAAACGGTGCGACGCTCGTTAGCGAGTTCGTCACCGTTGGTTCCCGAGACGGCAGCAACGGCACATTCTCAATGTCTGGTAGTGGCACAACCGCGTCGCTCGAGGGTGGAAGAGTGGAGTTTGGCGACATCGTCTACGGCACCCTGTTCCAGATGGCGGACCAGGCAGGCTCGAAAGGTCAGGCCTCGATTGCGAACGGCGCCAGCATGACGATTGATTCGAATGATGGTGATTACACAGGAATAGAAATCGCTGACGGAGTTGGGTCGGAAGGCGAGTTGACCATTACCGGCGTGAACTCGCGTGTAAAGGTTGACGGAAACGGTGATGAGCTCGCTGCACGGACCGCAAGCGTTGAAGTCGGTGCTGCCGGGACCGGATCGCTTACTTTGGAGGAAGGAGGCCGTCTGACGCTGGAAGCGAATGGTGTCATGAGCGTTGGAACCGAAGTTGATGGTGTCGGGACGGTAACGGTTAATGGGGCTGGCAGTGTCCTCGATGCCGGTGGCCTGATGATCATCGGCGCGCCAAAGCCGAACGACTCAGTAGATCGTTCCGCCCTGGAGCTGTCCGGCGGCGGTGAAGGCACTGTCACGGTCGGTGCTGGTGGCACGCTGCGCGCTGGCGAGGCCCAGGGTGATGGCGTTGGTGACATTTTCATCGGTGCGAACGGCACCCTGCGCGTCGAGGATGGGGGGATCGTGGAAGCGGATGTCGTCAACGACGCCGGGGGTTCCTTTATTACCGGTAACTCACCTGGCTGGGCCGCCATTGATGGTGACTTCGACTCGAGCGGCGATCTGCGTATGGAGTTCGCCGGCACGGGCGAGGGCGAATATGACCGATTGGATGTGACCGGTGAGGCCGTGCTCAGTGGTCTGGTTACGCTTGATTTCAGCCTGGATGAAGGTCTGGACGCGGGGGATCGCTTCACGATCTTCGAGGCGGACGAGGGGCTGGATATGGCCGCGGCCGAGGTGGACATTGCCGGCCTTGCCGAGGGGCTCGACGCCCGAACGGTGGTGACAGAGACCGCACTGCAGGTGGAGCTGGTATAGCTTAGACCGCCCGGAGCATCGAAGGCGTCTTGCAGCGATACCGGCGCTTTGAGGTAGAGAGAGGACTTCTCAATGGAGAATAATCCATTCTTTCAGCCAGTATCGCTGCCTATGGGGGATGCTTACAGCGACTTTTCACAAACCACTCGGGCGTCGGCGGAGAATGTGACCGCGACTGATCTCGACGGTGATGGCACGCCCGAGCTGGTCTTTCATCTCTGGTTCAACCCCTATAACCCCGGAGAGACAGACGCATCTGTGCCGAACCGTCTCGCGATATTGGACGCCAACGATCAGGGTTGGCAAGCAGTCGGTTCCCAGTGGATAAATTCGACACCTTTTGCACCAAATGATCTGGGAGGTGCGACGCGGCAGAACCGGGTTGCAGATCTTAATGGTGACGGAATCTCGGATATCGCCTGGTCTGTTAACCAGGAAGATGGGCGTAATGGGGATTCCGATTACGACACGTTAACTTCTATTCTCATTTCTACTGATTCAGGGGGGCACGAGGTCATCGCGCCGGGTCAGCCCTCCTGGTTCCATGCAGTTGGTGCGCGCAGTTACGACGCTGATCACGCACAGCCAGAGGGGATTGTCGTCGCGGCTGGCTACAGTCGCCTGCCCGAGGCATTTATTATCGACAAGTCGAACAATGTCACTGTCGAGGATTTGCCGGAACTTGGTGCGAGCACGCTTTTGAATCTGCAGGACTCGGCCCCTGATGACGGCAACATCTATTTCTTCACCGACGATAAGGAGGGGCCGGCTATCCTCGAGCGCACGCCGGCCGGCCAGTGGTCGATCGCAGATAAGGCGAGTATCACCGACGGGCTCGATATGCGGATTTTTTATGATGTGCCGGCCTGGAACGGTGACATCACCGCAGAACGTACCGCCTATCGTTATCAGGGTGAGTGGGTGGCCGGATTTGCGCCGAATGATGCTGCCGAGATCGATCTGGACGGCAGTGGCGACACTGCGATAGTTACGCATGTCGCTGGCGCCAGCCTTCGAGAAGCCGACGGTACGGTCGAGAGCCGCCCAGCTCAGTATCTGATGTTCTTTGATTTTGAGGACGGTGAGCTGACCCGGCGTGATATGCCGATCACGGGATATGACAGCGAATCTAACCGCAACTTCATCGACGTTCTCGACATCGATGGTGATGGACTCGAGGATGTCATCTCTTATGACTACGTGCGCTCCGAGGGAGCACCTCTGTTCATGGCGTATCGAAATACGGGCGAAGGCCGTTTCGAGAAGTTAGCGATAGAGGACATCCTTCCAGAGCCGCTGGATACGACTGGTAGCTCCCTTCTGCGCGATTTCAATGGAGACGGCCGACTCGACATTCTCGAATGGGCATCGGATGGCGGCGTCACGGACCCGGACGAGCCAAGCGCTGTCATTCACTATGCGGTACAGGATTGGATCGAGGCGGGAGGCGCTCCCGCGCGGGAGAGCCAGTATCAAGACATGGCCTACTTTCGGACTGTGCAGGAAGCCTACCTTGCCTACTACGATCGACCGGCTGATGCCGATGGACTGCTTTACTGGGTTGGTCAGCTTGCCGATAGCGACGGCGGTGTGGATGTTGTTATTGATGCGTTTGCGGCGTCGCCGGAGGCAGAGGCGCGCTATGGAGATATTAACGGCAGCACCATCGACGAGGTCGTCACCATGATCTATCAGGGGCTTTTTGACAGAAAGCCCGATGCGGCCGGGCTGGCGTTTTACGTCGATGGCTACACGGACGGCGACTATACCCCCGGATCGATTGCGCTGGACGTTGCGGCAGGCGCGGTGGGTGAAGACGACCTGTTGCTGGAAAACCGCATCTCACTGGCGATGGCGGAAAGCCTGATTTAGCTGGGTATCTGTCTGAGCAAGGAGGCGTTACACCATGGCGTATGAGGATTATTACGAAAAAGTCCAGGAAATCTATCTGGCTTACTACGGGCGCGCCGCCGATCAGGAGGGGCTTGCCTACTGGTCCGTCCTGCTCGATCAGGAGGATGGGAACCTCGATAACATCATCGAGGCATTCGCCAACAGTGAAGAGTCACAGAATCGTTACGGCGATTTGGGCAATGCGGACAAGGTCACTTCGATCTACCAGTCGCTTTTCGACCGTGATCCGGATCATACTGGTTTGAACTTCTACGTCAGTCAGGTTGAACAGGGAGCGATGACCGACGCGACGATTATGCTGGACATCCTTAACGGGGCGCGCGGCGGTGATCGGGAAGGCATTGATAGCTTCGTGACCTCGGCGATGGCGGCGCTCGATAGAACTTCCCTCAATCAAGCCGCGAGCGGTTACGCGGAAGAGTTCACCGCAGAATCTGCCCTACCGGAAACTCTCGCCCTTAGCGACGGCTTTGTTTACGAGGTGGTCAGCGGTACTGCTCAGGATGATCAGTTTACCCATCTTGGCGGTGACAAGATCTATGTCGGATTTGAGGGCAATGATCGGTTTGATGTGGATCCAGCGGCAAGCGGTCGGGCAATATTCGTCGGTGGCGAGGGCGACGATACCTACAACTTGCGCGATGCAGCCATTGTTGTGGTGAAAGATTCCGGGGGAGGGTCTGACACAATTAATAGCTATGCCGGCTCTGCCATTTCCAGCAACTACACGGTAGACAATAAAGCCTTTGTCTCGGAATTCTATACCGCTACCGGCGAATTTTACGGCAATATACTGATTGGTGACCTAAGGGCGCCGGAAGACTATATTGAGAGCCTCAACTTGGTCGGCGTCTTTAGCGAGAGCTTCAGTCAGAATCAGGCAATCGAAATCTACAAACAGTTCGATAATTGGTATGGCAATCGCGCGGCCGAGGATGTTGGCCTTTCCGGCCTGCAGGAGGATATCGACACGATAAACGCGTTGGTTAATTAGATCTCTGCCGGGAGTATGGCATCAGCACGCCTGCTTCTATGAGTGGAAGTCGACGTATGGCGGCCTCGAGGCCTCGGATCTGAAGCGCCTGAAGGAGCTGGAGGCAGAGTAGCTGCCCCGGCTTTGGTCGCTGTTTTCGAAGACCACGCGCGCTGGGGGTTCTGGAAGTGCTTCGGCACGCTGTGGAACCGAGGTCACCGCTGGAGGTGACTCAACATCATCGACGAGGGCACGGGTGGATTAGATAGGAATTGGGGTGATAAAAATTCCGTTAGTAAGTGAATCAAGGTGGTAGTATGTCCTATACTGACTACTATGAAACGGTTCAAGAGGTTTACCTGGCGTATTACGGCCGGACCGCGGACGTGGATGGTCTCGCTTATTAGTCCAGCCGGCTTGATGCCGAGGGTGGTGATCTCAGTAATATCATCGAGGCGTTCGCGACGAGCGCGGAATCCCAGAAGCGCTATGGAGAGCTGAGTAATAGCGATAAAATTACGGCAATATATCAGTCGCTCTATGATCGGGCGCCGGATCCGGGCGGATTATCTTTCTATCTTGATCAGCTTGAACAGGGGAAGATGACTCAGGCGACGATCATGCTCAATATCCTTGATGGTTCAAGGGGCGTGGACCTGGCTCGAATTGACCGCCTGGTTGACTCGGCCATGAACCAAATCGATAGCGGGCAATTAGAACGCCTTGCATCTGAGTATGGCAGTCAACGGGAGCCTGACGCGGCTCAGCCGGGCACGTTGAGCCTCTCTGATGGCCGTGTCTACGAGGTCGTGGTAGGGACCAACGGGGCTGATACATTCGCTCACGCCGCTGGCGATAAAGTTTATCTCGGTCTTGCGGGCGATGATCAGTTGACCGTTTTGCCGGATGCAAGCGGGCGCGCCATACTAGTTGGAGGCAGCGGCGATGATTACTACGAGGTGCGGAGTACGGAGGCAGTCATCGTCAAGGATTCTGGTGGAGGAGACGATACCCTGAACTGGCTTGCTGCGAACGGCAGTAGCCAGAATTACACTGTTGATAATCGCATCCTTGTGCAAGAGACCGACCGTACATTCTCCGGAGATATCATGACCTCGTGGATCGGAGATCTGCGGGCATCGGAAGATGTGATAGAGGCAATTGGACAAGGCGAATCAGCGATCGAGCTGGGGCTTGGCCAGGAACAGTTCATCGATTTCCTCAGCCAGTACCAGAGTTGGAGGAGAAACAAGCCGGCTGGTGACGTTGGATTGGACGGATACCAAGAAGACTTGACGGCGATCGCCGGGCTTAATGCTCAGTATGATGATGCGATGTGACTCGCTTAGAGGTCTTCCCCTGGTTTGGAAGTAATTGATTTTGAGAAACATTGTCGACCAATGAAGGGGGCTGATCCCATGGTTTTTGATTTTGACGCGCTCTCCGCCAATGGAAAGGTTTCAACACTCTACATTTGTGCAGTCTCACGAGGTTGCTCCCGGAGAGTCCGACGGTGCTGATCGGTGCCTTATGGTTAAGACTACCGTGCTGGCGATATCGGTTATGGCCGTAAAGCCAAGGTGGCAAGTGCTGCACTCGCTCAGTAGAATTTGTATAGGCGAGGGCGTAGACTGCCTTCATTCAAAAATACCTGGAAGTGCGACCGTGTATCGAAATCGGCACGATATTCCTTGGATGTCGGTATTATGACATCAAGCTGGCTATCGGCATTGATATCTACCGGCGCGACCTCCTTGGAGTCGCTGTAAATACAGGAGGGAGGGCTCCAGACCCCTTGATATCAAGAGCCGGGTGAGACCTCATCTTCTGTGAATCGGTGTATCGTCTCTTCCGTGACGAGTTTGAAGGGATAGTTGCTGGGGTCTACGGACCACTGTTCTGAGTCGCTGCCGTTGCTATCCAATGCTATGGCGTCATCCCCTGCATACCCCTCGGGCAATAACGCCACGTTACCAATCACGAAAGAATTGTGTAGGACGATCCGGCGTTATCAGGCAGACGGGCATTGCGGGAGTTGTATTGAGTATAGGAGCCTGAAAAACCCCGGCGCCCAAGGGGGGCCGGGGTTTTGATACCTCCATCCTAAGCGGGTCACGCTATGGCAAGGCTCTCTTCCGACTCCGTGAACCCGACCATCACAACGGCCTCGGCTGCGCCTTCCTCCAGCTCTCCAACCCAGTAGGCCCGTCCGGCATCGTCGGCGGCCCGGTCCAGCACATTGGTGTACATCAGGTCGACGAATTCGCCGTCCGTCAGATCGCCATACAGACTGTCGAACTCGGCTGAGTCGACAAAACGGGCGGCGATGTCGGTGACCGTCAGGCTGTCGTCTTTCTCAAGCCAGTAAGCAAATCCCTCGCCGTCGGCTGCGCGGTCAAAGGCCGCATCATAGAGTCGGCCGATGGCATCGGCGCTCTCGCTGAGGACCGCATCCTCACGCTCGCTGAGGTTCTGGATGCGGGTGTCTTCGCTGGCTGGCGTCTCCGCCTCGGCAAACGGGGTGTCGGCATGCTCCGCACCCATGTACTCGGCGAGGGCATCCTGCTCCGTCCCCGTGGCGGCAAAGGTGAAGTCGCCATTCTCGATCGTGCTATCCGCAAGGTCGACGCGCTCAATGATCGTGTCCTCGTTGAGCGGGTAGTCATCGCCGCCGTGGGCGAGGAAGCCCAGCGTGACCACCTTTAGCGTAGCGTCAGCATTGCCAACGAACTCGCCATCAGCCACCAGCACGTCCTGCGTTTCGCCGGCCTCGTTGACGATGGAGGCGCTTTGGATGCGCTCTCCAGCGGGCTGCTCCACGTCAAAACTGTACTGAATGCCGCTGACCTGCGCGAACTGCCCGGGCGTCGCCTCGCCGCCGGAAGCGGCGACCGCGTGCTCGAGGACGTCCGCCAGGGAGCTGCGGGCCATCGTGAGAACGGTCAGGTCGTTGTTGAAGCGCAGAGATGAAGCCGCATCGAGCTGCGAGACACCCCCCGCGGGCTTGCCAATCGCATCATCGGCGGCCGGCGCCTCGAAGCGGGGCTCGGCATCGCCCCCCTCGACGACGACATTGCCAATCGGCTCGCGGATGCCGCCGCCATTCTTGAACGACACCACGACGTCGTCTTCCACCTGGTTGGCGTACCAGAGATTGGCGTCGGCGGTGAGGTTGCCCAGGTTGGTCTCCTCGGTGCGGACCGCCTCGCGTTCGCCGGTGAGATAGACGTCGGTCAGGCCGAGGATGTTGCCGTCCTGCACCGATACAAAGTCGGCGGCGGCGTCAACGAGGTCCTGAGCGATGGCGCCATCGGTACCCTCGGCGAATGCGGACTCGGTATCACCCCACAGGGCAGCGACCTGTTCATCCGTACTGGCAAAGACCCCGGAGGTCTCCGGGTCGATGGAATCGGCGATGAGCCCGCCCTGTTCATCGAACTCCGCGACCAGCTGACCGACATAGCGCCAGCCGCCATCGGTGTTGACGATGGCCACATCGTCCCCCGCGGCGTCCTTGGTCAGGATGGGGTAGGTGTCCACCGGCTCGGGAGCTCCTTCAAAAAGGCCCCGCTCGGTATCCTCACTGTCGGCGAGCAGGCTGTTGGAGCCACCGGCGATGACGATATCCACCCCGTCGAGCAGCGTCGCCAGCTCCTCTTCGAACTGCAGCTGCTGGAGATGCGACGAGAGAATGATCTTGTTGACGCCCTGACCCTCGAGGTCATCGATGATCGGCTGGATCAGATCAGCCAGCGCCTGCATGTCATTGCTGCCGCCGGTCAGCACCTCGGTATCACCCGGCGAGGAGACACTCTCGAGGATCTGTGTGGTCACACCGATGACACCAATATCCTCACCATTGACTTCCTGGACCATGGCCGGTGCAAGTTTGGAGGAGTTATCCCCGGCGGCGATCTCCTCGAGCGTGGCATTCGATTCGCCGGAGGTGAGAATCTCCTCCGTCGCCAGCGAAGCCAGATTGCTGTCGCCGGAAAAGTCGAGGTTGGAGGAGAGGTAGGCGAAATCCGAGCCGGTCCACTTGATGTCGGCCAGCGTGCCGCCTTCGCCGACCTCCGGTGCGATCATATCGGCGATCAGCTCCGTCCCCTGGTCGAACTCGTGGTTGCCCAGGGTGACGGCAGCCGTGTCCATCAAGTCCGCAAGTAGCGTCTCGACCCGGCCCGAGGCGGCCTCGATGCCAGACAGCGTGCCGGCCGGCTGGTTGTAGATGGCCTCGGCGGCCGCCTGAATGGCTGGCTGCAGGCTGTCATCCCCCGCGGCGGTCAGATACGGTCCCGGCAGCACCAGATCGCCCGAACTGAGCATCAGCGTGTTGGGGTTCTGGTCCTCGAGATGATCGACAATGGAAACGAAGTTCGGCGCATTGAGAAGGTCGCCACCGCCGCCTTCCATATCGGCGGCATGAAGCAGCTGCAGGCTGTAGTTGCTCACAATAATACTCCCGGTGTTGGGTGAGGTTTTCGCCGGCGGAGGTTATCGAGGGACAGTGACAGGGTAGTGACCCGCCTGTGACGGTTCTATGAGAGCCGGATTACACGGACGGAAAATTGGGGCGTTTTCTTGTGGCGGGTTATATGAAGGTGAGCGACGAGTCGTCGATCAGCTCATTCGAGCCGATGATCTTTTGCTCAATGCGCTCAACGTCGTTGGAGGCGTCGTAGGCCCAGTCGGTGGTGGAGATATTGCCGGCGACGGTGGCGACGCCGTCTTCGAACATCCAGACCGGGCCGCCGCTGCTGCCCGGGGCCACATCCTCAGCCTCGTAGATGTAGTAACTGCGCCCGCCAATCGACTCGCCCGCCTGCCGAAGGCTGACGATTCCATCGCCGTTGACCTGCGCGCCGTTGGCGTAACCGGGATAGCCCGATACGACTACATCCCCGGCCTGTGGACTGGTGCCAATATCCATATAGCCGTACTGGTAGCCCAGCGGCTCTTCCAGGTGGAGTAACGCCATGTCGTAGGTCGATTGCTCCAGGCTGATCCGCCCGCCAAAAGTGTCGACGGGATAGCCGTAGAGGCTGACAGCATCGAATTGGCCATAGGGCGAAGCGCCTTGATCATAACCGGGTGCAATGCTGACCGACTGTGCCCAGCCGCCCTCGCTCTCGGCGGTGTGGATCACATGAGCTGCGGTCAGGACAGTATTCGGGCCGACCAGCACGCCGGAGCCCTGGCTCTGGGACAACTGCCCGTCGTCACTAAAGACGGATTCGATTTGAACGATCAGTGGACTAGGATTGCCCGCAGTGGGCCAGATGCGACCGTCTTCGCCGTCCATCTCCGGTCGGAACAGGTAGTCGGTGGTGTTATTGGCACTAAGCACCATGTCGTAGGCGGAGTCGCCCAGAAAGCCGAAGTCGCTCCCCTTCGTGTCGGTGAAACGGTAGCTGTCGGCGTCGTTGAGAACGGACTCTCCAGTCAGTGTGAGCAGCGCCGAATAATCGTCTTCGAGTGACCAGTCAAAGAGCGCATCAAGCTCAAGGGCTTCCCCGTTTCGGGCGCCCGCAATGGCAGCCTCGACCTCAGTGTAAATCGTCTGCGCTTCGTCCGCCGCCAGCGGTGTGTCTGGCTCGTAAACGCTCTCCGGTGCAATCTCGTACCGGGTCGGCAGCGTCTCCGCAGCGAGGGCCTGTTGCAGCGTCAGGGTCTCGGTGGTGATATCGGCGAGAATGCCGGGAATCGCGCTGGCCGCCGGCGGAGGGGATTCGCCGATGATATCGATAAAGGCGGCTGCCTCCTCGGCCGTGGCATCCACGGATGAAGAATCCGGCCCCCAGACCGTCTCGGTAAAGCGGGATGCTGCGGTCAGTTTGTTCTCGAGTATCGTTGCGTCGGTGTTCTGCGCGCCGTTGGCGATTCGCAGCGAAATCTCCGCAAGGCTCCAGCGGCCATCGGCCAGCGCCTCGGTGTAGAAAGCGAGGCCTTCGGTATCAGCCGAGCGGTTGAATAGCTGTTGATAGAGGCCCTCGACCAACGCCTGGTTATCCAGATCACCGAAGCGGTTCTCAAACTCGGCCGACTGGCTGAAGTCCTCCAGGATCCCCGTGAGCGATCCGTCGCCCAGCCGGTCACTCCAGTACGCGTAGCCATCCGGATCGGCCGGGCGACCGTAGTTGGCGACATAGATTGTCTGGATGAGGCCGTCGTACGCCATTTGTTCCTGCGATTCAGTGAGTTTTAGCGATTATGCCAGGTGCCGTCTGCCCAAGCCGGCACCGACCTAAGCGCATCCGTCAGACATTGGTGCGAGGTCAAAGGTTTACATCTCCGTGGACGAAGGCCTACGAGCTGACTCGTATTCTGAGAGTAGTTCATGTACTCGTACCAAAACCGAAACAGAGCCGTTGAGTTCTATATCCAGCATCGCTGTGGCGCCGCTGCAGGCCTTGACATCCCGGCCCGCTTTCACCATTCTCCTCTGCTGTTTTGGAGGGATACCCAAGCGGTCAACGGGGGCAGACTGTAAATCTGCTGGCACAGCCTTCGGGGGTTCGAATCCTCCTCCCTCCACCAGATTTCTGACCCGCGGCCGTCGCGGGCCCGGGCACGCGGGTGTAGTTCAACGGTAGAACCTCAGCCTTCCAAGCTGATGATGTGGGTTCGATTCCCATCACCCGCTCCAGAGCAAAAGCCCATGTAGCTCAGGGGTAGAGCACTCCCTTGGTAAGGGAGAGGCCGGCGGTTCAAATCCGCCCATGGGCTCCAGATCCAGTGAACTTTCAGGGGGTAACCACCGTGGCCAAGGCGAAATTTGAGCGCAGCAAGCCGCACGTAAACGTTGGCACGATTG